>NZ_JBMULM010000001.1:1487844-2231767 GCF_049537595.1 Fictibacillus nanhaiensis | reverse complement strand
TGAACTGTATCCCGAATAATGGACACTTATAAAAAGTCCGTTATTCGGGATTTTTTGTGTTCTTTAACAAGAAACCCGTTATAATCAAACCAAACAGGGAGAACGGGGAATCCACATTGAGTAAAATTATCTATAACGAACTTCAAAGAAAACAACTTGAAAACAATCCAAATGTAAGCCATGTTTCAGATCGTTCTATCAGCTATAAACCCGAGTTTAAGGTTCAAGCTGTAAAAGAATATTTACAAGGAAAATTACCAATGGAAATTTTTATAGATCATGGTTTTGATATCGAGATGATTGGAGTCGATAAACCACAAGCTTGTTTAAAACGCTGGAGGTACTCGTTTGAAGCGCATGGTGAGGATGGATTTTACACGGAGCGTCGTGGAAAAGGCAGTACAGGACGTCCTTCTTCGAAGGAACCAACCTTAGAAGAAAAATTAAAGAAAGCAGAAGCTCGAAATGCTTTCCTTGAAATGGAGATCGACTTCTTAAAAAAGCTCAAGGAACTAGAAAGGCAGGCGAAAAAGAAGTAACTACATCTGAGAAGTATCAGCTCATCAATGAAACGATCCGAAAACACAACCTTAAACGCCATGTCTCCCATCTCTGTGAAATAGCTGGTGTAAAACGAAAGAGCTATTATGCCTGGCTAAAAGCAGAGCCAAAGCGCCTTGAACGAGAAACAAAAGATCAAGAGGATTATCAACTCATTAAGCAGATTCATGACAGTAAAAAAGAAAAGCTCGGCGGACGCGTAATAAAGATGCGTCTAGAAAATATCTATGATGTTAAAATGAATCTCAAAAAAATATATAGAATTAAAACAAAATTTAATCTTGAAACAAAAATACGCAGGAAAAATCCTTATAGGAAATTAGCAAAGGCTACACAAGAACATAGAACGTGCCCGAACATCCTGAATCGAAACTTTGTCCAGTCTAGACCTGGAATGGCTTTACTCACAGATATTACGTATTTATATTTGGAGGACAGTTCAAAGGTTTATTTATCTTGCGTAAAAGACAGTACAACCAGAGAGATATTAGCGTACTCTCTTTCAACATCACTAAGCATGGGGATTGTTTATCGAACACTAGAAAAATTAATGGACTCTTTGGACGGGAATGTTTATCCTGGTGCAATTCTTCATTCCGATCAAGGTTTCCATTACACACATCCTGAATTTCAAAAACGAGTAAAAGGATTAGGATTTACACAATCCATGTCAAGGAGAGGGAATTGTTTGGATAACGCCCCTATGGAATCATTCTTTGGGCACTTTAAAGACGAAGTAGATGTCGAATGTAAAACGGTCGCTGAATTAAGGTACAAAGTAGAGGAATACATAGAATATTACAATACAGAAAGATATCAATGGACATTAAGCAGAATGACCCCGGAACAATTCCGAGGTCATCTAATAGCTGCTTAAATGGTCTTTTTATAAACTGTCTAATTTTAAGGGAACAGTTCACTTAATGATTGCAGGAGCCGGCTTTTTTTTGGAGGTTTTTAAGAAGGTGTAGGACCGTTCTCGCTTATACAGCGGCATGAAATGCATGCTGGATGAGCGATTCTCAAGTTTTATGAGCGATTCTCAAGTTTTACGATCTCTCCAATTCATTTTTGATATAAATAAGCCCGCTCTCTGTCAGTCGTGTTCCTTTTCGTCCTTTGGCTTTCACGATAAACCCTTTCCGCTCCAAGAGGTCTAAGCGCAACCTGACCTGAGCTTCTGACAACTTTACGCCTTGTGATTCCAAATCTCCCAATAAGCATTTTCGGCTGGACGCTTTACCGGAACGATGGTTGCGATAGATCGAGCTCAGAATCGCAGCCTCTTCATTTGGTGCTATAAGCGGCAAGTCTTCTGCGCTCACAGCAAC
This sequence comes from Fictibacillus nanhaiensis, assembly GCF_049537595.1. Classification (GTDB taxonomy): domain Bacteria; phylum Bacillota; class Bacilli; order Bacillales; family Fictibacillaceae; genus Fictibacillus; species Fictibacillus nanhaiensis_F. Next base: position 2,229,875 of record NZ_JBMULM010000001.1, on the reverse strand, counting down.
CTCATTGAAAACATGTGCGTCCATACTCCTCTCAAACTCTCTTATTCTCATCACTTCCTGAGGCAAATCCCGTACAGAAATCTTCTCTCCATCGCATACAGCAAGCATATAATCAATGGCATTTTTTAATTCTCTAATATTACCCGTCCAAGAGCGGTTTATTAAATGGCCAACGACTTCGTTCTCCACATTTATTTTTTTAGTAGAACGCATCTCTAAAAAATGATTAAGTAAAAGTGGAATATCGCCTTTCCGCTCACGAAGTGCTGGGATTTTTAAGTAAAGCACATTCAGCCGGTGATACAAATCTTCACGGAACAGTCCTTTTCTTATGTCAGATACCAGATCCTTGTTAGTAGCTGAGATAACTCTGACGTCTATAGGGAGTACTCGTGTTCCACCAACTCTTCGTAATTCTTTTTCCTGCAGAACCCGCAACAGGCGTGTTTGAAGTTTGACGCTAATGTCGCCAATTTCGTCCAGAAAAATAGTTCCGCCTTCTGCTTGTTCAAAGAGACCTTGTTTACCTCCTTTTTTAGCACCTGTAAACGCGCCTTCTTCATATCCGAAGAGTTCACTCTCTAATAAATCCTCTGAAAGGGCAGAACAGTTTACTGCTAGAAAGGGACCGTTTCTTCTGCCGGATTCGTTATGAATGGCACTTGCAAAGAGTTCTTTGCCCGTTCCGCTCTCGCCTTGTAAAAGGAGGGAAAGATCTGTTGCAGCCAGTTTCTTTGCAATGTTTTTTGCTCGAACTATTGCCACTGAGTCACCGATGATATCATGGAAAAAATACTTTCCGATATAGCCTTTTCGCTTTAGTTCGTATCGGGCTGCTTTTTCCATCGATATTGTAGTACTCGTGTTCTTAAATGTGGCAATCATCGTGTTTTCAGCTGTCAATGTAAACCGGTGAACCATAACATTCGTATCATTGATCGTAAAAAATTGATCAGATTGCTCACTCGCTGTATCTGTTAGAAAGTTCAGCAGCTCTTTATCTTTAATAATTTGTTTAATATGTTTTCCAACAGCTTGTTTGGAGTCCGTTAAAAATATGTGCTTTAATTCCTCGTTAAATACGGTGATCATTCCCGTATGATCAAATGATAAGATGCCATCATTAACACCGTTTAAAACTTTGTCCAAGTGTTCGTTAAATTGAAGAGCCTTTTGATTAGCATGTGCAAGTTTCTTAGATAACTGAATAATTTTTTCTGTAAATCGTTCGGAAATGCCTGTTGCTCTGTCATCTAAGACACCAAGTTCGCTCAAGATCTCTGTTATTGTAGTAATGTCAATCAGACGTACTCCGATATTGATGATTCTCTTAACCTCTTTCGGCACTAGATGCATCTCACCCGGAGTGACAGCGATATCTGCATGTTGGAAGTGAGGAATGCCTGGATAGTAGGGAAGGTAATTTAAGTGATTGATTCCGAGATGAATGAGAGTTTGTACGGACTGTTCTACCGTTTGAGGAAAATCATTTACGTACATAACATCTGTACCCTCTGGCAGCTTTAAAAGCTGATCCAGATATTCATAGTTGACGGTCCGTCTTGCCGTAATCACTCTACATGATTTATCCAAACAATGAGCTACCTCACGTTTTATAAGATAAGATGATAGAATTACGACTTCGTTTTCTAATCGTGTAGGAAGCATTTCTTCAGAAGAAAAGCTCTTAATATGAAAATAATCGCCTAATATAGATTGAAGCTGATGGGATAGTGCAATGCGTGTTTCCTTTGTACCTGCTAAAAGAACAATCTCTTTTTTTGTCTCCATCATACGCACCTTCTTTAATGGTCTTTTTTAGGATGTTAATTGGTTATAAACCTATTATCTAATAACTAGCCAATTAATAAAACAAAATATTTAAAAACCTTTAACAAAGGAGACTAAATGTTGGCACAATTCTTGCATTTATATAATGTGAACTTAGAAAAGGGGGAAGTAAAGTGGATAAGAAGAAAAGAAGGTTTGAGATGCCTGATACGTTCGTTATCGTATTCTTTGTCGTAGCCTTGATGGCACTATTAACGTATATCATACCGGCAGGACAGTTTGAAACGAAAGAAACAACTTATACGCAAGGTGGAGAAGAACAGACTAAAACAGTACTTGTTCCTGACAGCTTTTCCTATGTAAAAGGGGAGGACGGTGAGCCAGCTACTAAAGGTGTCAGCCTGTTTGAAGAAGGCGGCGGTGCGGGGTTCTTGAACTATATCTTTGAAGGCTTAGTTACTGGGGATAAGTGGGGATCTGCTGTTGGGGTTGTTGCGTTTATCCTTATAATCGGTGGTGCGTTCGGAATTATTATGAAGACGCGTGCGATTGAAGATAGTATTTTAAAGATGATTGACCGTACAAAAGGAAAAGAAGTCCTTATTATTCCGATTATGTTCTTATTATTCTCATTAGGCGGAGCAGTTTTTGGAATGGGTGAAGAAGCCATTGCGTTTGCGATGATCCTTGTACCAGTTGTAATTGCGCTTGGTTATGATGCGATTACAGCGGTTATGATTACGTATGTTGCCACACAGATTGGATTTGCCACATCATGGATGAATCCGTTTGGTGTAGCGATTGCACAAGGAATTGCTGGGGTTCCCGTATTGTCAGGTGCACCGTTCCGTATTGGGATGTGGGCATTCTTCACATTAATAGGTATTGTTTATACATGGATTTATGCTTCTAGAATTAGAAAAGATCCTAAACGTTCATTATCATATGAGTCCGATGCTTACTTCCGAGAAGATTTTAAACAATCGGATATTAAAGCAAACTTTGGAACAGGACATATCCTTATTCTTTTAACAATAGGAGCAGGGGTAATCTGGATTGTATGGGGTGTTGTTGAAAGAGCATACTACATTCCTGAAATTGCAACTCAATTTTTCACAATCGGTTTAGTTGCGGGTATAATTGGAGTAATCTTCAAACTTAATAATTTAACAGTAAACGGCATATCAGATGGTTTCAAACAAGGAGCTAGAGATATTCTTCCTGCAGCCCTCATTGTTGGTATGGCAAAAGGGGTTATTATCATGTTAGGTGGAGACAACCCTGCTGAGCCTTCCGTATTAAACACCATGCTAAATGCGGCAGGCGGGCTCGTTTCAGATGTTCCTGTAGCGGTTTCAGCTTGGATCATGTATGTATTTCAAGCCGTGTTTAACTTCTTTATCGTTTCAGGTTCAGGTCAAGCCGCTCTTACTATGCCGTTAATGTCTCCGCTTGCTGACATGGCAGGCGTTACGAGACAAGTCGCAGTACTTGCGTTTCAGCTTGGTGACGGATTTACTAACATGATCGTACCGACGTCCGGGGCATTGATGGGAACATTGGGCGCGGCACGTATTGAGTGGTCCAAATGGTTCAAGTTCCAGATTAAGTTTCAGCTATTATTGTTTATCTTAGCTTCTATTGTAATCGTTACAGCAGTACTTATTGGTTTTAAATAATCTATCTTTGAAAAAATAAAGGACTGATTTACATGTTTACACTCATAAAAGGCGGTGAGGTGTACGCTCCTCATTATCTTGGGAAAAAAGATATTCTTTTAGCAGCCGGAAAGATAGCCAAGATTTCGGAAAATATTGAATCGCCGGCACCTGCTCTTGATATTCATACAATTGATGCAACAGGAAAAATAGTAGCACCAGGTTTTATTGATGGTCATGTTCATATTACTGGCGGTGGAGGAGAAGGTGGATATAAAACAAGAACTCCTGAGATCTATCTGTCAGATGTTACGAAAGCGGGTGTGACAACGATTGTTGGTGTAATCGGTACGGACGGAATAGCCCGGACGATGACTTCTTTGATCGCAAAAGCAAAAGCGCTAAAAGAAGAAGGAATCTCGTGCTTTGTACATACGGGTTCCTATCAAGTTCCTGTTAAAACGTTAACAGGGAATATTGAAACAGACATCATGATGGTCGATGAGATCATCGGTGTAGGTGAAATTGCTATTTCTGACCATCGTTCCAGCCAGCCGGACGCTCATGAACTGGCAAGGCTAGCGTCACAAGCAAGAGTTGCAGGTATGCTTTCAGGAAAAGCTGGTGTTGTGAACATTCACCTTGGCGACAGCAAAAGGATGTTATCTTTAATTGAAGAAGTAGTGGATACGACCGATCTGCCTCTTTCTCAATTTTATCCGACGCATATCAACCGAAATTCTTACTTGTTTGAAGCAGGGATTGAATTTGCGAAAAAAGGCGGTATCGTAGATTTCACAACAAGTACGACGAAGCAATTTTTAGAAGAAGGCGAAGTTAAATGCTCAATCGGGCTTAAGAGGATGCTCGATGCCGGAGTGGCAATTGAGCAAATCACGTTTACATCAGACGCACAAGGAAGTTTGCCTGCATTTAATGAATTTGGAGAGTTTACGGGCTTGCGTATCGGCAAAGTGAACTCGCTGTTCGGTGAAGTGCGTGATGCTGTTCAATTAGAAGGGGTTCCACTTCATGAAGCATTGCAGACAATCACTTCTAATCCTGCCCGCATTTTAAAGCTTAAACAAAAAGGAAGACTGCAAGAAGGGCTAGATGCTGATCTTGTTCTTCTTAATGAAGATCTCAACATTGATTCAGTTTTCGCGTTGGGGCAAGTGATGGTTCGAGACGGAGAGACTGTAATTAAGGGCACGTTTGAAGAGTAAAGGAAGGAAGCGTAATGCTTCCTTTTTCACTTTCAACTTATGAAATATATGGTAAAATAGGGATCATACATAATTTTCTTAAAAGGTGGCGATCAAGTGGCAAAACAAGAAATTCCAACAACGTTAAGTCCAGAATTGTTTGAACACCTGCAAGGCGAACAACTTGTTCTCTTAGGGACCGTTGACAGAGAAACGAATGCTCCATCTGTTAACGCGATATCATGGGTAAAGAGTTTGTCGAAAGAGAAGATTCGATTTACGGTGACGAACAATTCACGCATCGTAACGAACATTAAAGAGAATCCACATGTGGTACTCACGGTAGTAGGTCTTGAAACCGTGTATTCCATTAATGGAAAAGCGAACATACTGCAAGAAACCATGGAAGGTGTACCCTTAAAGCTTGCGAAGATCGAAGTGGATATTGATCAAGTGTTTGAGAGTATGTTCTGGGGTGCAAAGATCGTCCAAGAACCGGTATATGAAAAGACGTATAATGAAAAGAAAGCAAAAGAGTTAGATGTCCAAGTGTATGACGCTCTTATGAAATAAGGTTGACTTTTTTACAACTAGAAGAACGTACAAACCGTCAAAACGTTAAGTTGTGGCGGTTTTTTGTTTATTTATAGATGTGTGCTACAACATGGTGTCATATGAAAAAAGGGGGATTAAATGCCTATCCTATACCGTTTGTTTCTCTTGTCGGGGCTTCTTTCTATCTTGGTTGGGATCGTACATATCACGAGTCTTGTGGAAACGAAAGAAGATGGTTTGAATGTTTTGGGGTATCCTCTTCTTTTATGGGGTATTGTCGCATTCCTATGTGCGTTAAACCGTTTTGCTATTGTGTGGATACACAAACTATTGGCTGCAGTGGGGGCATTACTACATGGAACGGTAGTTTTGTATAGTCTATTGTTTCCGTTCGATGCTCAGATAAAGGGAATGCAGTTTGTCAGTTTCTTGTTACCTTTAATGTCATTCATCTCAGTATGTTGCTGCGGATTAATTCTAGGGCAAAAAAGGGATAAAATACATTCAAAAACGATCAGCAAATAGTGAACTTTTTTTACTTTATGATAAAATTAGATGATTAACTCCTTGTTTTTCCTAAAGTCGGTTTTAAACAAGTTAACTGTGGCAACGATGAGGGTATGAGGAAGAAAAGGGTGAACGGTGGATGGACTGGCGAAACTGGGAACGCTATTTTACTGAAAAAAACATATTAGAACTGCTTGATCAATACAAAGATTTAGGTTTCTTGCCAGGGATATTGCTACCTATGCTTGAATCATTCCTGCCGATCCTTCCGCTTTTTATTTTTGTAGCGGGAAATGCAGCGGCATACGGATTTTGGTTAGGATTTCTTTATTCGTGGATTGGGGTTTGTGTTGGTTCTATCATTGTGTTCTTATTAGTGCGGCGATTTGGTCAAAAGCGATTTTTGAATTTTTTAAACAGACATACAAACACAACAAGAATGCTTGGATGGTTAGAGAGGCATGGTTTCGGTATGCTTTTTCTCATCTATTGTTTTCCGTTTACTCCATCCGCTCTAGTTAACGTAGTAGGCGGATTATCACGGATTAATATAAAAACCTTTCTGCTAGCATTGACTCTCGGTAAATTGGTGATGATCGCGATCGTTTCATTTATCGGATACGACTTTATTGATGTGTTGAAGAGCCCATTGAAACTTGGGATGATTGCTTTTGGCATATTTGTATTGTGGCTAGGTGGAAAGATAGTTGAATCAAGACTTAAGGAATCAGAGCATCGGGCGTGATGAGACGCCAGGTGCTTTTTTACTTTCACGAAGATCTTTTTCCTTGAATATAGTTAAAAAAGAGGAAGGGAGACTTTGTATTGATTAAGATCAAGTCACAAAAGCAGATTGAAAAGATGCATGAAGCAGGAAGGCTGCTCGCTTCATGTCACAGAGAATTAAGCAAGCTTGTTATCCCTGGAACAACAACATATAAAATCGATCAGTTTGTTGAAACTTATTTAAAAGCTCATGGAGCAAGTGCTGCTCAAAAAGGATATATGGGGTATCCTTTTGCGACTTGTGCTTCTGTAAATGATGAAGTATGTCACGGGCTTCCTAATAAAAGAGCGTTAAAAGAAGGAGATATCGTAACAATTGATTTTGTTGTGAATCTAAATGGATGGCTGGCTGATTCCGCTTGGTCATATGAAGTAGGAAAGGTTTCTAAAAAGTCTCATGCTTTATTGGAAACAACCAAACAAGCTCTATATAAGGGGATAGAACAAGCACGAGTTGGTAATCGTATAGGTGATATTGGTCATGCGATTCAAACTTATGCGGAGAATAAGGGTTATTCGATTGTTCGAGAGTTTATTGGGCATGGTATAGGGCGCTCCATACACGAAGAGCCTCAAGTTCACCATGTTGGAGAGCGTAACACGGGAATCACTTTAAAAGAGGGTATGGTCATAACCATTGAACCTATACTCAATGGAGGGCGGCCGCATGTTAGTTTGTTAGAGGATGGTTGGACCGCCGTCACTTATGATGGAAGTCTTTCAGCACAATATGAACATACTGTTGCCATTACAAAAGAGGGGCCAATTATTTTAACAGAACAAGCTTAAAATAAACATTGCCGCATATTCATTAAAGAAGAGCGGTAATTTTTTTTGCTCTTAAGGTTATTTTTTTAAAGTAACTTGACATAGACAAGTTACTAATTGTAATATACTAACATAAAGTAAGTTGAATTCACGAAAAGAAAGAGGGATAAGGATGTTATCATTAGGGTTATTGATTATTCGATTAGTAGTGGGTCTGGCATTAGCAGCACATGGAGCTCAAAAGTTGTTTGGATGGTTTGGCGGTTACGGATTAAAAGGAACCGGAGGCTGGATGGAATCTATCGGAATTAAACCAGGCTATACGATGGCTCTATTAGCAGGTCTGGCTGAATTTGGCGGCGGACTTTTGTTTGCCGCAGGTTTATTCACCGAAATTGGTGCTGTGCTGATCGCTGGAACGATGCTTGTGGCTGCAATTAAGGTTCACTTGCAGAACGGCTTTTGGGTAACGGCGAACGGCTATGAATTTAACCTAGTCTTAATTGCAGTAGTGATAGGAGTCGCCTTAACAGGGGCAGGAGATTATTCTTTAGATCACCTTTGGTTAAAATAGAACTGGATACAGAACAAAAATGACGAGACCACTTTATGCAAAGTGGTTTTTTCTTTTGCCTAAGTAATTAAGATCAGTAGAAAAGATTCAATACGATACCATAGTCACAGTTAGAAAAATCACTTATAATGGTGAAGTACTTTTATAAGGAGGTGACGTTCCTTGTTTAAAGAGATGTCAGAGAATCAGATATTATTATATGTCATAAAAAACTTAAAAGAGTTACGAAAAAAAGAATTTCAGCTTTTAATCGATGAACTTCACCCGTATGATATCGCAAATGTTTATAAAAATTTGCCGGATAAGCACAGACATAAGTTTGTTACCTTTTTAACCACAAGACAGATTGCTTCCTTGATTCAAGAGCTAGAAAGTGATCTTCAGATGGAAATTCTGAACAAACTTGGCATTGAGCGCTCATCTCACATCATGAATTTAATGGAGAATGATGACTTAGCGGACCTTCTCGGTAACTTGGATGTTAACGAGATCCAAGATTTTCTGTCTTCCATGAAAGCAGATGAATCCAAAACGGTTCAAAGCCTTATGCAATATGATTCAGATACTGCTGGTGGTATTATGACCAACCGGTTCGTATGGATTCCGCAAGTTTATACCGTTAGAGATGCGGTTGAAAAGCTAAAAACATTCGCAGGTTTTGCAGAGAATATTTATTACTTATATGTAATTGATGATGATAGAAAGCTTGTTGGTGTAGTCTCTTATCGTGATCTGTTATTAGCAGAGATGGATGAGAAGATTGAGGAAATCATGTACAGCAGGGTTATCTCCGTACCCGCAGAGACAGACCAAGAAGAAGTAGCACGTACGATTGAACGCTACGACTTTATAGCTGTCCCTGTAACGGATGAACATGATCGCTTGATCGGGATTGTTACAGTCGATGATGTGCTAGATGTATTGATTGAAGAAGCTAATGAAGACATCGAAAAGTTATCGGCAACAGGTAAATCCATTGATTTTCAGACCAGTGCCCTTGTAGCTTCCTATAGAAGACTGCCTTGGCTTATTTTACTTCTGTTTATTGGGATTTTATCCGGTAGTATAATAAGTACGTTTGAAGGAACGATTGAACGCGCGGTTGCACTTACGTACTTTATGCCAATGATTGCTGGTATGACAGGGAATACGGGCACACAATCTCTTGCAGTAGTTGTTCGTGGACTTGTATCACATGACATCGATCGGCCGACCATTGTGAAATTAATATTCCGAGAATTTGGTGTTGGGTTTATTATAGGAATTACATGCGGAATCCTAATATCAATCGTGGCTTTCTTATGGAAAGGTAATCTAATATTGGGGCTTGTTGTAGGTAGTTCCTTATTCTTTACATTGATAATTGGTACGCTTGCCGGAACACTTATTCCGTTATTACTATATAGATTTAAGATTGACCCAGCGGTAGCATCGGGACCTCTTATCACCACATTGAATGATATTTTTTCACTCTTGGTATACTTTGGTACAGCAACAATGTTTTTGTCTCATCTTCTATAAAAAAATAGTAGTGAAGTCAAGTCGTATTAAAACAAATAGTGTATGAATGAAAAATCAGTCTTCTGACTGGTTTTTTATTTTAAAAAAGTGTTGCATTTTTCCAATTCGCGGATACAATTAAACAAAATAAGGAGGAGTATAGAGATGATAGTTAAGATGAATCAAACGTGGCATGAAAAAGTTATGGACTATTTGAGTGCAGAACCTGCGCTAAACTTATTCATTATCGCTGATATTGAGAATTTTGGTTATGATACAGATTCTCAAGACATCTGGGCAGATGTTGAAGAGAACGGAGCGATCACTGGCATCCTTCTTCGTTATAAAGGAAACTACCTTCCTTATGCAAATGGGAAGATTAATGCAAAAGCTTTTTCAGAGATTATCAATCAAGATAAAAGTTATGAGATGCTTTCAGGTAAAAAGGAAATCACGGAACAGTTTACTCCTTATTTACAGTTTGAGCGAACAAAAGAGCTATATTTTGCTGAACTTAAAGATGCATCATCAATAAAGAAAAATATATCAAGAGAAAGCATCTTACAAGCAGAGCTTAAAGATGTTGGTAGCCTCATGGAATTAAAATATATGATCAAAGAATTTTCAATTGGAAAAACAGCTAAAGAAAGCTTGGAGCAAGCATTGTCGACCAAAACTGGACGCACTTATTTTATAAGAGAAGAGGATACCATTGTTTCTTGTGCATCTTCTACGGCAGAAAATTCATTGTCAGCGATGATTGTCGGCGTTTGTTCACACCCTGAAAAAAGAAACAAAGGGTATGCTTCACTCTGTATGGAAGCACTGTGCTACGATATTTTAGCTGAAGGGAAAACGCTCTGTCTTTTCTATGATAATCCTAAAGCAGGGTCGATATATAAGCGTTTAGGCTTTAAAGATATTGGATTTTGGAGTATGAACTATTCAGTTCAAACAGCTGAAAAACAAAACCAACAAGAAGAAGTGATATAAGGATTAAAACTAGTAAAGCCTGATAAAAAAGCTCCTTTCTAAAAGATTGCTGCTTTTAAGGCGGTTTCTTTTTTCTTCTTCGGGCAAGTTGATTGTAGCGTAAGGTTGCCGACTCCTATGGGACGAGCGGTCAGGTGGAGACTCCTAATGGCGCAAAGCGGCAGGAGGCTCACCGCACGCCCCATGGAAAGCGTGCAACCTGAAGCGGAAATCAACTACTTTCAGGAAACAACAAATTTACGAAAATAGCTTAACAAAATAATAAAAAGACGGTAGAGTCGATTTCTTTCGATTCCGCCGTCTTTCTCTTATGATAACTAACCAAGCTTTCGTTCTGCAGCTTGTTCATGTGAAGTATTCTTTTCTTCATTAGAAGTTCTTAGTGGAATTTCTTTTAAGAAGAAGAATGTGAGTATGAATGCTGTGCCAATAACGATTGCACCAGTTAAGAAAACACCGTTTAATGCATAACTCAAAGACTCACGCAGTATACCAAGTACTTGTTTAATAACGTTTAAAGATTCAGGTGGTAAAGCACTGAATTTTTCTATAACAGCTTCTTGGTTCAGCAACACTTGAGGGTTTGCGAGCTCTTTAATCTGCTCACCCATCTCAGGTGTAACACTAGGAGAAGACGCGACTAGCTTTTGAGATTCTTTATTAAAGTGGTCTGCTAGAGAGTTATTCATCACACTCCCCATAATTGAAACACCAATCGTACCACCAAGCTGTCTGAACAGTTGAACAGAAGAGGTCGCAACACCTAAATACTTATGCTCAACCGCGTTCTGTACAGTTAAGGTGAAGATCGGAAATGCGATTCCAAGTCCTGACCCAACGAGAATCATATTAAAGATTGCTGTCGTATTAGTCGTTTGCGTATCCATAAAATGCATACTCGTCATTCCACTTACCATAATGAACAATCCAAGCATAGCTAATTTCTTGTATTTTCCTGTTTTCGTAATGATCTGTCCGCTTATCGTGCTTCCTGCGACCATAGCAAGTGTTAATGGCATCATGACAAAGCCGGATTTTGTAGCAGATGTTCCCATTACTCCTTGTATAAAGAAAGGCATATACATGATCGATCCAAACATACCTGCTCCTAAAAAGAACCCGATGATGTTAGACACGGTGAACACTTTATTTTTGAACATATCAAGCGGTAGCACAGGACTTGATACACGCTTTTCTGTTAGCACAAACAAAAAGAAAGCTACGATGGTTACAGCAAACAGTCCGATGATCTCTGGAGATGCCCAATCATATTGATTTCCTGCCCAAGTGAATGAAAGGAGAAGAGGAACCATTGTTAACGTTAGTAACAATGAACCCGTGTAATCGATGGATTCCTTCTCTTTTCTTTGAACAGAAGGAAATAAAAAGTATATAGCGGCAAAAGCGACAAGGCCAAAGGGAAGAAAGATCCAGAATACCCAATGCCAATGAAAGTGATCGACGATGTATCCTCCTAATGTAGGGCCAAACACGCTTGCTAAACCGAAAACACTGCTCATGATCCCTTGCCATCTACCACGTTCGCGAGGCGGGAATAAATCACCAACTGCTGTGAAAGCGGTCGACATGATCATACCTCCACCAAAACCTTGAACCCCTCTATATAAGATGAGTTCAAAGATACTTTCGGAAATGCCGCATAAAAGTGACCCTGCAGTAAACACACCGATTCCTAAAAGGATAAATGGCTTTCTTCCGTAAATGTCTGATAGTTTTCCAACTAATATCGCTGTGATACTTGAAGTGAGCATGAAAATCGTGAAAACCCAGCTGTAGTATTCTATTCCTCCAAGATCAGCAATGATTTTTGGTAAAGACGTACCAACAATGGTTTGGTTTAACGCTGCAAAAAGCATAGCAGACATGATGGAAAGCATGATAATTACTTTCCGCCGCATTTCTAGATGTTCCATGCATCACCCTCCTATTCATGTTGTAAATATTTCACAATGTGAATTATTTTCGAAAAGGAAAACTGCTCAACTAATCAAGCAGTTTTATTGAAGAATCTATCATTCGCTTTATATCTTCATCTGTTAATGCGGCAAACTTTTTTTCCAGGTAGTTATTCTTAATGTTATCCATTTTTCGTGCGATTTCTCTACCATCTTCAGTAATTTCCAAATAGACGATCCGACGGTCTGAATCTGATCGTACACGCTGAATGTAGTTTTTGCCAACAAGCCGATCCGTAACGGCGGTAATATGGCTTGATGAAACTTTTAATTCATTAGCGATTTCGGAAGCCATTAAAGGACTTTGAATAAATAAAGTCTGAAGAACAGCAAACTCATTGCTTGGAATATAATCTGAGTACACTTCGTTTAAACCTTTTCTTAACGTGCGAAAAAGTCTGCGTAAGCTCATTTCCAATTCACGCTCTAACTCATTTCTTAATGGGGTTTGTTCTCTATTTTCCATTTTAACACCCTTGCTTTTTGTTTCTTCTTCTACTAGTATATGATAATTTATATTTAATAAGAAAGAAAGTAAAAGGTTTGGGGAGAAACGGATTATGAAAAATTCAACGTTATTTTTTGTGCTATTAGGTTTTGGATTTTTAATCGGAGCAGCGTATTGGGTTTGGGCGATTACAACACAATCACAACCAGGTGGAATGTAAAGAAGGGCCGTAATGGCTCTTTTTTTGTGAAATTATACACTTCTATTTTGAATAAATGGGAGGTGTAGGTATGAAAGAAAAATTTCAGATTACAAATCAATTTTTAAAGAAAGAATGGAAGCAGCGTCCAGGAGGTAATCGTATACCGCGTTTTGCGGTTGCGCACGACACTGGGAATCCCGACTCAACGGCCCAACAGAACTATGAATATTTCAACAGCAGACAACTAGAGGCTTCTGCGCACGTATTCATAGATGATAAACAGATATTGATGATCATTCCATTGCATGAAAAAGCTTGGCACGTTCGCTCTAACGTATCAGATGCGAACGAATGGGGAATTGGTGTTGAGTTATGCTATGGGACTTCCATAGATTTTAACAAAGCTTACAGCCGTTATGTTTGGTTTTTTGCCTATTTATGTGACATGTACCAATGGGATCCGGCCCGGAACATAAAAGGTCACTTTCAACTGGACCCTAAAAGAAGGACAGATCCTTTAAATTGTTTTCACCAATATGGTAAGACATTTCCATTTTTCATTGAAAATGTAAAATATGAGTTAAAAAAGTTTGTTGTTCATCAGAATGAGTTTAACGAGCTTGTTACTGCAGAAGGAAAACTTTATAAAGTGCAAATTGGAGCATTCACATCTAGAGAAAATGCCGAGAACCTTTCTCGAAAGGCTAAATCTGCAGGATTTGCTGTCCATATCGATTACTCTTAAAAACAATATATGGGAAAAGAGCCTTGAGAGATGTTGAATGTGAATTCTAGGTCGCTCGGCTTTCCGAGGGGCAGGCGATTAGTAGCTCCATTTTTTTTGGGGAGAATAGGTTTTAAGTACACAAATTAATGGTAAATAAGTTGGAGGTATGCCATTTTTTGTGTATATAGGGGGAAGCATTAGAACATGGAGCAACAATTGAGGGCATTAGGTAAAAAGATTATTGAGCAAAAATATGATCTATCAAAGAAAATTGATGAGGTGCGTGTATCACTTGGTGAGCATCCGACAGAGCAAACGGAATTTGTGTTAAACCTACGTGGAGAACTATTTTCATACTTTGGACAAGCTCTTTATGAAGATAAGAAAACATCACAAGAGCATTTTATTAACTGGGGAAGACAAAATGGCGAGCTTGCTGTTCAGCATGAAGTTCCGTTGGACAAAGCGTTGAGCAGTACCAGATACTATAGAATGGTGCTTTGGGATTTCATACGTAACGAAATTAGCAATGAAAAATTCAGCGTTGAAACCGTTTTGAAAGCTGCCTCTATCATCGACCCATTTCTAGATGAAACGGTCCATGCTTTTAGCGTAGCTTATGTTGAAAATAATAATCGTGTACTTGGATTGGCTAGAGAGGCGATTGAAGAGTTGTCTGTTCCCGTTGTAAGGCTGACAAGAGCGGTTGCGATTCTTCCGCTTGTAGGAACGATCGATACGCATCGCTCTAAGTTAATTATGGAAACTTCTCTTCAAAAATGCATGGAATTACAGATTGAACATCTATTTATCGATCTATCTGGTGTAGCCGTGATTGATACGATGGTCGCTCATAATTTATTTAAGGTAATAAATTCTCTTAAGCTTTTAGGTGTAAATGTAACCTTAAGCGGGATGCGTCCTGAGCTTGCTCAGACTGTCGTTTCGCTAGGAATCAGTTTCGAAGGATTCTCTATCGCTGGAAATTTGTATCAGGAGCTTGAAGCAATGGGAATTCGCCCTCAAAAAAGTAAATAAAGCTCAAATACTTGCCTACGTATAAAGGCAGGTATTTTTTTCTAGTATAAAAAGAACGTTTGTTCGCATATAATATAAAAAAAGGAGGTTGCTTCATGACTAACTTATTAATGAGATGCATACAAGAACGAGTTGGAATCGAAATGATCTACCTCTCACAAAAAGGTGACATCTCTCACCGTTTTGTAATTCCGTACTCTTTTGATGGTCATATAATCAAAGGTTATTGTTCAGCAAAAAAACAGATTCGAAGTTTTCATATAAGAAACATACTATCAGTACATTCGCGTTTTTTGTCTTCTTAAGATTGGAGGGATCGTCGTGCAATATGGAAGCGAAGAAGAGCGTTCGCTTATTGAAAAATTTGTGATGTATCCGATTTTACTTACCGTTTTTAATCGGGATCTACAAATTATTAACGGCTCTCCTTTTAAACTGAGACAGCCATATGTTGCACTAGTGGAGCAAATTATGAATCAAATCAGCAAAGATCTATATGATGTAAGGATTGAACTGAGAAAACGAAGAATTAAAGTAATGGATGCACAACGCGAGGATGATATTACAGAATATGAGATCTTTATTCGAGGTTATCGTGAAATTATGAGATTTCCGAACATTCATCTGAAAAATAAAGCCGAGACACTTATGCTCTTTTATCTTAAAGTAAACCTTGAATAATGGATAAAGCGTGCAAGTTTCATTTTCTACAACATCTGTATACAATGAACGTATCGCATAAACATAAGATGATGATAATAGGATTAGAATTTGAATTGAGGATCGTTATGGAACACTTTATCCAGCTAGCCAGACAATTAAACAATGAGATTATGATTGAAAGCCGCAGCCCATTTGATCCGGTGTGTCCAGTGAATACTCCATACCCTTGGAAGATGTTGGGCTGTGGAAACTATGCTGCCGTTTTTTCTCATCCTGCTCATCCTGATTATGTAGTAAAGATCTATGGCAGAGATGAGCACGGGTTATTAGAAGAAAAGAAAGTGTATGATCGACTAGGCAAACACCCTGGATTCTCTGTTTGCTATCATTCGGAACAGCGTTTTTTAATTTTAAAACGCATTGAAGGAATGACTCTATATGACTGCGTGCATAAAGGGATAAAGATCCATGAGAATGTCATATACGACATTGACGAAGCTGTGAGGCATGCGAGAGACAAAGGGTTGTTTCCTAATGATGTACATGGGAAAAATGTGATGATATCTAATAACAGAGGAATTATTGTAGACGTTTCTGATTTTAGTCGATACGAAACGTGCAGGAAATGGAAAGATCTGCGCAAGGCTTATTTCACCATCTATAAGAAATCTCTGTATCACTTCCCAATTAAGATTCCTTATTTTGTTTTGAATGGAGTAAGGATGGGGTATAGGTACTACAGGAAGTTAAAAATATCCAAAAAGGAAGGTCTAAAATAATAGGTCTAATGAATCATTAAAATCATTGGCGCAAATTTCCTTAGTAGGATATAATAACTATAAATCAATAGAAACCTTTGTTATTAAGGGCAAACCAGTTGAAAAGCTGGGACGCAAAGCTATGGGCCTAAAGTATGGTGAACATGCAATGGCAGCCGGTTGCCAAAGGGAAACGGACTTGGTTTAGACACAGGTGCTTCTATGAAGTTTATTTCTGAAGAGTGAAGTTTTTCACACTTTAGATATCAAGCACTCATAGAGGTTAAACGTATCTAAACATAAATGGAAGCCATTCCCTTTATTAGGTGATGGCTTTTTGTATGTAATTTTTGAGGAATTTGAGGGGTTGTAGAATGGAAAATTTCCAACTAGACTTACGTGCACTCAAAAAAAACTTGTTGCCAGAATTTATGAAGTCTATTCCCGCTATGATACATACACACAAAGAGCATCTAAGAAAAAATGAAGACTTTCATACGTTTCTAAACGGTTTTGTTGAGCAATATGAAAAGGTATTAGAGAAATTTTTACGTGGAATCGTGCATGCTATATTTTTAGAAAAAGAGCGATTCGAGTCCTTTTTAAAACAAGGAGAGCAAAAAGCATTTTCATCAGGTATTCATTTTTTAAGACATCAACGAATTCCTCATCAAGCATTAGCCTGTTTTACAACGAGTATTAGTGAATCTGTTTTACTTGAAGCAAAAAAAGCAACGCTAAACGAGCCATTAGTCATACAGCTATTTATGTTAGATCGTTGGAATCGAATTTCTCATCGAGCTGTAACAGGCTTCCTAAGCGGTTTCTCCTCTCAACAATTCAAAGACCTTAAGGAGATTAGCATTCGCGATCCGCTAACAAATCTATACAATCGCCGATACTTTTATGATTGTTTAGAAAAAGAGCTTACAAAAGCACACAGACTTAAACTTCCTCTTACGCTTGTCATGTTTGATATCAATAATTTCAAATGTATCAATGATGAGCTAGGACATCACGCAGGTGATGAAATTCTTCAGCAGATCGCTGAACTTTCTAAACGATTAAAATTGTTCTCCGGATTTAGGTTTGGCGGAGATGAATTTGTTTTTCTGTTGCCAGGGATCACTGAGGATGAAGCATACATCTTAATCGAAAAGTTAGAGAGCCAGCTTATCGTTTGGAATGAATCGATTTCATTAGCATATGGTGCCATAGAACTGCTTGCAGATGCATGCGAGAACATCGATTACTATCTTCAGCTTGCGGATGAGCGGATGTATACCAATAAAAGAGCAAGAAGTGAGAAAAAATCATTCATTTGAACAAAATGAATAAAGGGCCTTTCTGCTATTTGAAATAGCAGATCGTAAAATGCAAAGGAAGATGACTGCATGAAAGATTCATTTACGATTACTGAACACCGTTCTGAAACAATATCTTCTTTACTTCGTTGGTTCTTCTTAATATTTTGTGTACCTGTTTTTTATTATCAACCTATTTCAAGTGTGCTGAAATATGAAACGGATACCTTTCCGATTCTTTTCATAATTGGGATCCTATATATGACATCCACACAAATTGTATTGCACCAATTGCCTGAGACCTCTCTGTACTACCGTGTTTTCACTAGAGGTGGAATCGTTTTTGATTGCATCGCTTATGCTTGGCTGATGCAGCTAACTGGCGGAGCTGATAGCCCGTTTGTTTCCGTAGGTTATTTAATCGTTATTCATGCCGCCCTGTATTGGAGATTAAGGGGGGCCCTTATAGTAGGAACGGCGAGTTTTGTCATCCTCTCTTACTTTTTCATTAGAGATATCGGGTATATGAACACGCTTTCTTCCTTTGAATTTTTAATGAAAAGCATCTTTTTATGGTTGATCGCTTTTTACGGAGGTGTGATTGCCTCTAAAGAAAGACAACATTATCTTGAGAAGAATATGTATCAGCTTCAATCTGAACAAGACTATTTAACGGGTCTCTTGAATCATCGGAAATTTCAAGAAGATGTTTTGGAAAGCACAAAACAAAATAAGCCCTTTACACTTGTTTTATGTGATATTGATCGTTTTAAACGGTTCAACGATCAGCATGGTCATTTGATTGGTGATGAAGTGCTGAAGCTTGTTGGTTCAACGTTTAAACGCTTCATATCTGTAAAAGAGGGAGAAGCGTATCGTTACGGCGGAGAAGAGTTTGCCTGGATTCTCCATACAACATGTAGAACAGAAGTGGAAAATACGATTGAAACGATTAATAAGCATTTAGAAACATTTCCTTATATGTCAGATGATAGAGCTTTACCTGTAACACTTAGCTATGGAATTGCAAGTTATGTAGAAGGCGAAAAACCTTCACAGATCATCCAAAGAGCAGATGTGCTCTTATATGAAGCAAAGGCAGCGGGAGGAAATACGTTTAAACTAGATACGGTCAGAGTGAAGGGAAATCAGCTAACGATGTAGCGGTTTCCTTTTTTCTTTCTCTATGGTTACTAACGTGTTATGGGAGGTAAAGATTCGTTTTCAAGAACTATCCTATAACTACCAGGAGGAAGTGGTTGTTTTTCAGGGTAGGAGCCTTTGATGTCCTAATAGATTATGAGATAATAGAGTTAGAATTCAAAGTGCGGAACAGGGGATGAACAAAAATGAGTTTGCAATTTATTTTGGGACGATCCGGCAGCGGAAAGTCCCACTCTGTATTTAAGGAGATTCAAAAAGAACTTACAGACCGTCCTTCAGGCAATCCGATCATCTATCTTGTACCAGATCAAATGACCTTTCAATCAGAGTATAAGCTAGCCACGTCGCCAGGATTATCAGGAATGATGCGTGCGCAAGTATTTAGTTTCTCAAGGCTTGCTTGGCGTATTCTTGGCGAGACCGGTGGTTTAACAAGAATGCACATTACATCTACCGGAATAAGAATGATGCTGCGGAAAATCGTCGAGCACAAAAAAGAAGATCTTAAAATCTTTCGAAAGGCTTCTGAACAAAGTGGTTTTTACGAATTGCTTGAGTTGATGACTACAGAACTTAAACGATATTGTATTTCTGCAGAAGATCTTTCGTGGAATGCTGATACATTGCTTTCTATTGGACAAAAAGAAAATAATAAAAAAGTGCTTCAAGATAAATTATCAGATCTAAGTGTTATTTCGAGTTCCTTGGATGAAGCACTAATTGGGAAGTATGTAGATTCAGAAGATTACCTTCGTCTGCTCCAAGCTAAGATTCCTTTTTCTGAAAGCATTAAGGAAAGTGAAATTTACATAGATGGATTTCATTCTTTTACCCCCCAAGAATTAGAAGTTGCGGCGGGATTACTAGCTCATGCCAAGAAAGTGACCATTGCACTTACGACCGATGAATTCTTAACTTCGGAATCTGAGCCTCATGAGCTAGATTTGTTTTATATGACTAAAAAGACTGTACAGTCATTAACAGCACAAGCAAAAGAACTGGGTGTTTTCGTGGAGGAACCGATCTATCTTCATGAGAAGCCAAAGTTTAATTCAAGTGCCATCGCTCACATCGAGGATCAGTATGATCGAAGACCGGCCATCCCGTCAGCCAAACATGAAGGTGTTGGAGTAGCGGCGGCAGTAAATATTCGATCAGAAGTTGAGGGAGCAGCAAGAAAAATTATTGAGCTTGTTCGTGACCAAGGTTATCGATATCGCGATATCGCTGTAACAGTACGAAATTCGGGTAGTTATCAGACACTGATTGAAACGGTATTCACAGATTATGAGATACCTGTTTTTCTTGATCAAAAAAAATCTATGCTTCACCATCCACTGATTGAGTTAATTCGTTCATCGTTAGATATTGTACTAAAAAATTGGCGCTATGAGTCTGTGTTTCGAGCTGTTAAAACTGACATGCTCTATCCGCTTGATGAGATAAGAAAAACGACATCTGAGATGAGACGTTGTATGGATGAACTTGAGAACTATGTTTTAGCACTTGGTATCCAAGGAAAAAGATGGACAGATCCAAAACCTTGGAAATATAAAAGATTTAGAGGGTTCGAATCAGAAGATTTTGGAAAGACAACCCGAGACGATGAAAAAGAACAGCTGATTAATGACATGCGGGATATGATTGTATCCCCATTGAGTCGTCTATCTAAAAATCTATCAAACAGCAAAAGTATCGTCCAATATTGTAAAAGTCTTTATCAGTATCTTGAAGATCTCAATGTGCCGATGAAGCTGGAACGCTTGAGAATTCATGCGGAAACAGCAGGGAAACTACGAGCAGCATCTGAACATGGTCAAGTTTGGAATGCGGTGTTAGGTCTTCTCGATGAGATGGTAGAGTTGACTGGCGAGGAAGAACTTTCAAAAGAGACGTGGATGCAAATGCTTGAAACAGGACTTGAAAGCCTTAAGTTCGCTCTTGTTCCTCCTTCTCTAGATCAAGTATTAGTAGGGACGATGGAAAGGTCTCGTTTCACGGATGTAAAAGTGAATTTTGTTCTCGGTGTAAACGATGGAATCATTCCGCTAAAACCAAAAGACGATGGATTACTTTCAGAAGACGAGAGAGAAACCCTTGATAGAAACGGTGTTGTGCTTGCACCGACTGCTCGCAGAAAGTTGCTAGATGAGCAGTTTATGATCTATCTGGCGTTAACGAATGCTAGTGACCATTTGTTTGTTTCGTATGCGTTAGCAGACGAGGAAGGTAAAACGATGCAGCCTTCTATGGTCATACAGCGGTTGCACGACCTTTTCCCAAATTTAAAAGAAGAACTATATCAAAACGAACCTGCTTTACAAAATGATATAGACTTTGTGCAACATCCGATAAAAAGTGTCTCTTTTTTAAGTGCACAGCTTAGAGAATGGAAAAAAGGCTATCCGATCTCTTCCGTTTGGTGGGATGTATACAATTGGGTGATCAAAGACAACGTGTATGATTTCTATGCAAAGCGTGCTCTGTCTTCTCTGTTCTATTTTAATCGAGAAACACCTCTCAGTTCATCTGTATCAAGAGACCTTTATGGCGATAAGATCTTAACGAGCATCTCAAGGATGGAGCTCTTTCAGTCATGTCCATTCTCTCAGTTCATGTCGTACGGACTAAAGCTAAAAGAACGGCAAATGTACAAGCTTGAAGCCCCTGATATCGGACAGCTTTTTCATGCTGCTTTAAAACAGATGAATGATTCACTTCAGCAAAGAAGCGTAGCTTGGAGTGATCTTTCAAAGGGAGATTGTTATCGTTTAGCAGGAGACATTGTTGAATTATTGGCACCACAGCTTCAGCATGAGATTCTGTTAAGTTCCAACAGACATCTCTATATTAAGAAGAAGTTAAAAGAAGTAGTCGGAAAAGCTTCGCACATACTAAGTCAGCATGCAAAGGCGAGTGGTTTCACACCAGCAGGCCTTGAACTAGCATTCGCTTCTGGTGCAACATTGCCGCCATTAACCTATAAATTGCCGAATGGCACGACGATGGAAGTGATCGGACGTATCGATCGTGTTGATACAGCCAAAAGTTCTAAAGGACTTCTGATGCGCGTGATCGATTATAAATCCAGCTCAACAGGACTTAACTTAGCAGAGTTATATCATGGCATTGCTCTTCAGATGCTGACTTATCTAGATGTTGCGGTCACACATTCAGAAAGCTGGCTAGGTGAAGAGTCCGTTCCAGCAGGCGTTCTGTATTTCCATGTTCACAACCCGCTTTTAAATCAAAAGAAACTGCTAAGTGTGGAAGAAATCGAAAAAGAAGTGTTAAAGAAGTTTAAGATGAAAGGTTTGGTCCTTGCTGAGGAAGAAGCCGTTCAACTTATGGACAGTACGATGGAAAAGCGTTCTTCTATCATTCCTGTCGCTCTAACCCAAAAAGGATTTCATAAGTCACATTCCGCTATCGCCTCAAGAGAGCAGTTTAACACGATGCGTAATCATGCACGAAAGATGGCTGTAACGAGCGGAGAAGGGATTACAAACGGAGTAATTGATATCTCCCCATATGAGATGAAGAAAAAAACACCATGTACGTTCTGTTCATATAAGCCTGTTTGTCAGTTTGATCAAACACTTGAAGAGAATCAATATCGTCAACTTCGTTCAGAAAAAGATGATGTTATTCTAGAAAAAATGCATGAGGAAGGAGGAAATGTGATTTGAATACTTTAATCCCAAAACCAGAAGGTGCAACATGGACGGACGAACAGTGGCAAGCTATTCAGGCTAGAGGAGAAAATGTTCTCGTTGCTGCAGCAGCTGGATCGGGTAAAACAGCTGTCCTTGTAGAACGCATCATCACGATGATACGTGAAAAGGTTGCGGATGTGGACCGTTTGCTTATCGTTACATTCACAAATGCTGCCGCTGCTGAAATGAGAAAAAGAATAGGAGAAGCAATCGATAAAGAACTGTCTTTAAATCCTTCATCTCTCCACTTAAGAAGGCAGCTTAACTTATTAAACAAAGCATCGATCTCTACTCTTCATTCTTTTTGTATTGAGGTGCTTCGCAAACACTATTATGAAACAGACCTCGATCCAGGTTTTCGTGTGGCAGAAGAGACAGAAGCGGAACTTATTCGTCAAGAAGTGATAGAGGATCTATTTGAAGAAGAGTACAGCAAGGGAGAAGACCATATTTTTTACCAAGTGGTCGATGCTTATAGTTCTGACCGAAATGATATAGAACTTCAAAAACTGATCTTATCGCTCTATGATTTTGCTCGAAGTCACCCTGATCCGAACGGCTGGCTAGACCAGATGGCAGGAACGTACCAGGTGCAAGCGGCAACCATTGACGATCTTCCTTGGACGAAAGAGCTTCTGATCGATATATCGCTACAGATAGAAGGGCTTCGATCTTTGGCATTAAGAGCGATAGAGCTGAGCGAGCTTTCAGGTGGACCTCTTGCATACGCAGAAACACTTCAAGAAGATCTTGTCTTTATTGAACGATTACTTCGTGCAAAGAATAGCTGGAGTGAACTTTATGAGGAATTTCAATCATATGAGCCTTCGAAATTAAAAGCCATTCGTGGGAAAGATGTAGATGAAGAACTGAAAAATAAAGTAAAAGCTATGAGAGACAACATTAAAAAACGGACGGGTGCATTAAAAGAAGAATATTTTGAAAGGCATCCTGATTCGTATATCGTTCATATTGAAGAGATGGCTCCTGTTGTTAAAGAACTCGCTTCCTTAGTAAAAAAGTTTGGAGAACGCTATCTTGAAGCGAAGCAAGAAAAGTCTCTTGTTGATTTTGGTGATCTTGAACATTTTTGTCTAGGAATATTAAAAGGGGAAGGGTCAACGATGGATGAGCCGGTTCCATCTAATGCTGCATTAGAGTACCGCGAAAGATTTGTAGAGGTACTAGTTGACGAGTATCAAGATACGAATTTTGTCCAAGAATCCATAGTTCGTTTAGTATCAAAAGATGGAGAAGCAGGAAACATGTTCATGGTAGGTGATGTGAAGCAATCCATCTACCGATTCAGACTAGCAGAACCACTTCTTTTTCTAACGAAGTACAAACAGTTCACGAAAGAAGGCGGCAACGGTTTACGCATTGACCTTGCAATAAACTTTAGAAGCCGAAATGGAATCTTGCAAGCTACAAACTATTTGTTCAGACAGATCATGAACGAAACAGTAGGGGAAATTGAGTACAACGATGATGCTGAATTAAAGCTAGGTGCCACTTATTATCCTGAGCAAGAGGGAAATGAACCAGAACTTCTTCTTATTAATAAAAGTCAGCCTGTAACAGATGAAGAAGGTCTTGAAAACGGAGAAGTAGAAAAGTCGGAGCTTGAGACCATTCAGTTAGAAGCAAGAGTTATAGCCGAAAAAATAAAACAGATCGTAGGGACAAAAGGAAATTCTCCTCATCTCGTACTTGATAAACATACGAAAAAATTACGGCCTGCAAAATACAAAGACATCGTTATGTTGTTTCGGGCAACCTCTGTTTGGGCACCGGTCATACTAGAAGAGTTTAAGCAGCAAGGGATACCTGCTTATGCTGAACTTTCAACTGGCTATTTTGATGCGACGGAGATTCATGTCATGATGTCACTCTTAAAAGTGATCGATAATCCACTGCAAGACATACCGCTTGCGGCCGTCCTTCGTTCGCCACTTGTCGGAATGACAGGTGAAGAACTGGCAGTGATCAGATTGAAACAAAAACAAGATAATTATTTGAAAGCCGTAGAACTCTATCGTGCTGAAGGAGAAAACGCTCGGATTCAAGAGAAAGTTTCTACGTTTTTAGATCAGCTGGAAAAGTGGCGTCATCAAGCGCGTCAAGGATCTCTTTCTGATCTGATCTGGGAGATTTACCGAGAAACCGGATATTTTGATTATGTAGGCGGATTAACCGGTGGCAAACAACGACAAGCCAACCTAAGAGCTTTATATGATCGTGCGAAAATGTATGAAAGTACATCTTTTAGAGGTCTTTTCCGTTTTCTTCGTTTTATTGAAAGAATGCAGGAGCGGGGAAAAGATCTAGGAGCTGCCAGAGCTTTAGGTGAACAAGAAGATGTTGTTCGTGTTATGACGATTCATAAAAGTAAAGGCTTAGAGTTTCCAATTGTATTCGTTGGGGGCATCAACAAACAGTTCAATACAAGAGATCTGAACGAAAAAGTTCTTCTTCATAAAGAACTTGGACTCGGAACTCAATATATAAATCCAGAGTACCGAATTGCCTATCCGACACTGCCGAAGCTTGCGATCGCCGGAAGAAAGAAAATGGAATTGATCGCAGAAGAGATGCGAGTACTATATGTTGCTCTTACACGTGCAAAAGAAAAACTGTACTTAGTAGGCACAGTCAATGACATTGAAAAATCTGTGGATTCATGGAGTGATTCTCTTTATGAAGAAAACTGGATTCTACCAGACTTTGAAAGAGCTGGTGTAAAGAGTTATCTTGATTGGATCGGAAGAGCAGTCATCCGCCATAAGAATGCTGAACCTCTTTTATCGCTGCTAGGAACAGGCGAGAGCGGAAGAGGTGAAGTCTATATCGATGAAACAGATTGGAAGATTGCCGTTCTTCCGGCGAGTCAATATGAAGAGTTAGAAGTGGAAGAAAAAGAAAAACAAGAAGAGTTGCTGAAACAGTTAGAGAACTATGAAAGAGTGAATCTTGCTTCAGATGACTTTGATGAAGTCAAACGTCGACTTGGATGGCGATATTCGAATGAAAACTCGACATACACCCGTTCCAAACAGTCTGTTACAGAGATAAAAAAACAATATCAAGCAGATGAATACAGTTCTACAGAATTAGTAAAAGCCGCCCAACAAGTTATACACGAGCGGCCAAAATTTATGCAAGAAGAGCAGTTGAATGCAGCTGAAGTGGGTACTGCTATGCATATGGTGATGCAGCATGTTGATTTTAATAAACCTGGCACACTAGAATCTCTCGAAAATCAGCTTGCAGAAATGGAAACGAAAGAGTTGCTTACAAGAGAACAAGTTCAATATATCCAGCTTCCACAGATCCAGAAGTTTATGGAAGGACCACTAGGCGAGAGAATCAAAGAGAAGAATCTGAAAAGAGAAATTCCGTTTAGTATGGCGCTCCCGATCTCAGAGATTCAAAGAGAGTGGAACGGTGAAGATGAACATGTTCTAGTTCAAGGTGTTATTGACTGTCTGATCGAGGAGGAAGACGGATATATATTGATTGACTATAAGACAGACAGAATTACGAACCGCTTTACAAACGGCTTTACAGGAGCAAAGGATATCCTGTACAAACGTTACGAGTTACAGCTGAATTTGTACGCAAAAGCCATTGAAAGAATATTAAAGAAGCCTGTTAAAGAAAGTTATCTTTACTTTTTTGATGGTGGACACATTCTTCAAGTGAAATAAGGAGGGATATGATGCGATTACTTCATACAGCTGACTGGCATCTTGGGCGCTCATTGGAAGGACGCAGCAGACTTCAGGAGCAACAAGATTTTCTAGACGAACTTGTTGAGATCGTACGACGAGAGCAAATAGATGCTGTTCTGATGGCAGGAGATGTATTTGATACGGTAAACCCTCCAGCTGCGGCAGAGCAAATGTTTTATGATGCACTATCACGGCTTAATAGAAACGGAGAATGTCCGTTCATCGCGATTGCGGGAAATCATGATCATCCTGAAAGACTAGCAGCCTCTTTTCCTCTGTTAAGAGAACTGGGCATCACACTTGTAGGACTGCCAACGTTAGAACTTCAGCGTGTTCCGATTAAGAGAACGGGAGAGATTTTAGAAATCGCTGCTCTGCCGTACCCTTCTGAATCAAGGTTAAAAGTACTACTAAGTGAATCTGCTGAAGAATTAGATGTGAGAACTCAATATGATGATTGGGTGGACTCGTATTTTAAAAAGATCACCTCTCACTTTACGCCAGGAAACGTGCATGTTGCCATGAGTCATCTTTATGTCGCTGGAAGCAAGGAAACCGATTCTGAACGACCTGTTCACATAGGTGGTGCGTATACGGTAGCTGCAGAAAGTCTTCCGAGTGCAGCTCAATACGTGGCATTAGGCCATCTGCATCGTCCACAACGAATCAAACGAGCAAAAACAGATGCAAGGTATTCAGGTTCTCCACTATCTTATAGTTTCTCTGAAAGTGGACAAGCAAAATCTGTGTCCATTATTGACGTTGAACCAAACGGTATTGCAGAAGTTGAAGAGCTTCATCTAACTTCGGGAAAACCACTAGTAGCATGGGAAGCACAAAATGGCGTCCAAGAGGTGCTTCAAGGAATTCAAGATGGTTTGCATCAGAATTGCTGGATTGATCTATCCATACATGTAGATGATGCACTTTCGATGGAAGAAATTCAACGACTTAGAAAATCACATGATGGCATTGTTCATATCAAACCTGTGTATCAAGAAAAGTCCGGAGAACAAATCTCTGTATCTGCTCAAAAACTGCCTGTTGATGAACTGTTTACAACGTTTTATAAGCGACAGACAGGGGGAGCGATGCCAGACGATGAGTTGATCTCCTTATTTCTTGATCTTGTTGGAGAAGAGGGAACAGAAGGAGAGGAACGAGAATGAGACCTATAGCATTAACCGTTTCAGGCTTACAAAGTTTTCGAGAAGCGCAATCCGTTCCTTTTCATGAACTCTGTTCTGGCGGAGTCTTCGGTATATTTGGACCGACTGGAAGCGGGAAGTCCACGATTCTAGACGCTGTGACACTAGCCTTATACGGAAAGGTAGAACGAGCGGCTGGTGGAACACATGGAATCATGAATCAAGCTGAAGACAAACTGTCTGTTTCGTTTACGTTTCAGATCGGTGAAGGTCTTCAGCAAAAAGAATACAGTGTGGAGCGCAACTTTAAACGAAGTGGCGAACATTCCATCCGAACAAGTACTTGTCGATTAATTGAGGTGGTAAATAGTGAATCTATCGTCCATGCCGACAAAGAACGAGATGTAACACGTCTTGTTCAAGAGCTGATCGGACTGACAATCGATGATTTTACGCGAGCTGTCGTACTGCCTCAAGGCAAATTCGCTGAATTCTTATCCCTTAAAGGTGCTGATCGAAGACAGATGCTGCAACGTCTGTTCCAGCTTGAAAAGTACGGAGATCAATTAAATCAAAAGCTAAAGAAACGTTCAGATGAACAAAAAAATCGTCTGAATGAGATTACAGCTGAACAAACAGGTCTAGGCGAAGCCTCTTTTGAAGCATTAGAACAAGCAGCCGTTCATCTAAAGGAAAATGAAAAAACGTTAGAAAAAGTATCAAAACAATACAAAGAAGAAGAAGAGAATCTCAAAACGCTTGAGGCGTATTGGGATGCTCAAGTTCAATATGAAAAGCTGATCGAAGAGAAAAACGAACTGAACAAACAGGAAATCCCTATGAAACGTGTTCAAGAGGATTTAAAGAAAGCTATCTATGCAGACAAAATAGCTCCTTATGCAAACGAGTGGAAGCAATCACTTGCAGATGAGAAAAAGTTACAGGAAGAGCAAGAGCAACTGAAGAAGCAGACTGAAAAACTTCAAACCAATGTTGAAGAGCTAGAAGAGAAATATGAAGCAGCCAAGAAGGCGATCAACGAGGAAGAGCCTGTTCTAATCGAAAAAAGAAGTGGCTTAAAAGAAGCAGTTGACTGGGAAAAGGATCTTGAAAGAAAAAATCAGATTTTGCAGAACGAAACGGAAAAGCATAAACAATTGATGACATTGTACGAAGAATGCGAAAGAGCTGAGTATGATGCCACGCAAGTTCTTAAGCGTGGGAAAGATAAACAATCTGCGCTAAAGAAAGAATTATCTCAAATTGAAATCACACAAAATGATCGCCGTTTATATCAACAAGCTATTCTACTTAATCAACGATTAGAAGATGTTCGTGATGAAGAGAAAAAGATACAAAAAGAAATCTCCGTTTCAGAAGCTGAAATGATTTCTGCAGAAAAAGCAAAAAAACAGATCAGTTCAACAATCGTTAAAAGATATGATGCAGGAAAGAAAGTGCTGAAAGATATTCTGCAAATGTATGAAGAAGTGTCTGAAGTTCTGCGTACAAATGAAAAGATCTCAAAAGCTTCGATGGATAAACTGCGTGAATGGAAAAACGAACAAGAAAAAATAAGGATCAGTCATTTGGCTGCACAGCTTTCTGCAGAATTAAAAGAGAACGAACCATGCTCGGTATGCGGTTCAACAATCCATCCATCACCGAACCAAATGCATGCAAATGTTGGACATGATAACGAGCGTATTCACGAATTAGAAGAAGCGATGGAACGTTTGAAGGAAAATTATCATGAGCTGAAACACCTAAGTGAAGGACTTGAAAAGGATTCCCAAACGCTATGGAAAAAACTTAATCTTGCTGAAGCTGAAACTGCAGCATCAGATCAAAGCACGATCACAGTAGAGAAAGAAGGAATCAGCGCATTTTCTTTGGAACAGTTAAAGGATCATGAAGCAAGAGTAAAAGGGATTAAGCAAGATAAGCTCTTGATTGAAGAACGCATGCTGAAGTTATTATCCAAATTAGAAGATGATCAAAAACAATATGAACGAATTTCTATTTCGTTTGAAAATAATGATGAAACAACTAACAAATTAAAACAACAACTCCTTTTGATATCGAAAAAGATAGATCATATTCAATCGGAATGGGAGCAAGCAGAGATTCCCTTTTCATCAGAGGAGCTTAAAGAGCAACTAGAACGATTTCAACAAAAAGAGAGTCGCCAAACGGAAATCGTAAAAAGTTTAAATATTGCAGAAGAATTTCTAGAAACACAAACGAAAAAAATGGAATCCGCCAAAGAGCAAAAATCTGAGTTGAAGACGAGTTTATCGGTCTCTTCTAAACAACACGAAATGCTGCAAAAAGAAATTCAAGATAGTAAAGAAAAGTTATATAACAGAGTAGGCGATCAAAAAGCTCAAAGAGTTCTTGAAGATGTTCAAGGTGC
Source organism: Fictibacillus nanhaiensis (assembly GCF_049537595.1). Classification (GTDB taxonomy): domain Bacteria; phylum Bacillota; class Bacilli; order Bacillales; family Fictibacillaceae; genus Fictibacillus; species Fictibacillus nanhaiensis_F. The sequence goes on along the minus strand of NZ_JBMULM010000001.1, from coordinate 2,200,247 downwards.
GTTGCAGAGTCTGAAGACAGCATTCATTCATTCCGAACAAGAATATGAAAATGCTAAAAAGCAGTACGTAGAGAGTGATAAAGTATATCATTCCTCTGTTCAAAGGAAGAATGATGCTGAATCCAGAGTAGAAAAAGCAACGCAAGAATGGAACAAACAGTTAAGTAAGTCAGATTTCCAATCCTATGAAGACTTTGAAAACTATTTAAAAGATGAGCACGTTCAGATGGAATGGGAAAAGCAGTTAGCGGAATATCAAGATCGCTGTAAGTCAAATGCTATGGCATTAGATGCGATAAAAGAAAAGCTTCCTGAGGAGATCTTATCTGTTCAACATGTTGAATCGGCCAAATGTCAGCTGCAGAGTCTCAAACTAGAAATGAACCTTACGCATGAAGCAGTTGGAGAAGCTCGACAAAGGTATATGATGATCGAGAAGAATCATGCACGTTACAATGAACTGGAATCGGAAAAGCAAAAGGCCACTCATTTACTAGAGCAATTAGGTAAACTTCAAGGTGTATTCCGTGGAAATGCTTTTGTTGAATTCATGGCTGAAGAGCAATTGCATCTTGTAACACGCGATGCGTCTGGCAGGCTCGCTAAACTTACTCGTGGACGTTATGCGATTGAAGTAGATTCAGCGGGTGGTTTTGTTATTCGTGATGATGCCAACGGAGGGATCAAACGCCCTGTTACCTCATTATCTGGGGGAGAGACATTTTTAACATCCCTTGCACTTGCGCTATCACTTTCTGCTCAAATTCAGCTAAGAGGGAAGTTTCCTCTTCAGTTTTTCTTCCTAGATGAAGGATTCGGCACACTTGATCAAGAGCTGTTAGATACAGTTGTAACCGCGTTAGAAAAAGTAAGAATGGAAAATTTTTCGATCGGTGTTATATCTCATGTACCAGAACTAAAAGCTAGATTAACGAAACGATTGATCGTAGAACCTGCTGAGCACTCTGGCAGGGGAACACGTGTTAGATTAGATCAGGTGTAAATAGAAAAGGATGCAAGGCTTAGCCTTGCATCCTTTTACTATTCAATTATGCCATGACCTATCACTTTTACATTTACGGAAGCCGTATAATCAATATTCGGATACTCTTTGTTCCAATCTAATTTTTTCCATGTAGGATTATGAAACGCAATGAGTTTTCTGCCTACTCCAAATGTATCGCTGTTCATGTCTTGCAAATCTTTAAGAACGGCATTTGCATCCTTTGTTAGCGTCTTTGAAAGTGCTTGTTCAATACTTTGGATTTTCTTTTTAGTAGTGAGGTTATCCCTTGGATACTCAGTAATTACTACTTTCATATCTAACTTAATATGAGCTGATATCTTTTCATCTGGGGAAACGTTCACGTCAAATGTTCGTTTATTCTTTTTAACTTTAATTGAAACATAATTCATAATCCTGTCTTTATATTTGTTAGTAATTTTTTTTGTCAGTGACATGGAAAGGTGCTTTTGTTTCCCGGTTAGTAACGTATACATAACTCCTTGAGCACCAAAAATATTACCAACCATCTTATATCCATGAAATACTGCAACGCCATTGACAGATACATCATTTTTTTCTGGAACAAGATAGGGCAGAGCAAAGTCTTGCCCTGGATCAAACATGACAGGACATATCGTTTGGATGTTTTCTGAAGGTACGATAGAAGATTTTTCTGCTGATCGAACGGATTCGTTCAAGTACTGGCCGATACCCATTGTCGTTTCTGTTTCTTTAAATTTTGAATTGATCACATCAGAAGCTTTTCCTTTTGCTACAGCAATCCTTGCATTTAGAGCGGATTTAGGATCTCGATAAAAAACATCCAAAATATGATAGATGTCTTTTTTTGCAGCATCTTCCCCTAGAACTACGATTAAGTTTTTAGATGCTTCAACTTGTTCTGATACTTTTCGATCTAATTTAATTCTGCTTTGCCGAGCAGTGTTACCTGTAGCAAAAAAAACTTGATTATTCACTGGCCCAGCACCTGTATCCGTATTAACGTATTGTGGAATCGAAGCACTATTTCTTATTTTTCCATTCTTTAAATAATCAAACCCTGCTGCCCTGACTAGTTTTGTTTCGTTTAGTTGAGCCTGATCCCAACATCCCGTTAATAATAAAAGGCTAGAAAAAAGAGAAATGAACTTTACACCCCTCATGTTGAAACCGCTCCTTTATCTTTTTTCTTTCTGATTACGGCAATCAGCAATAAGAAGATAGGAAAGAGCGCAGAACAGTATAATGCTGACATACCTATCAACTTGGACCACAGTTGAACATCTAATTTACTCGCAGGAATTGAAGCGATCAATGCACAAATAATTCCTACATAAGGTGCAGCAGATTTATGATGTTTCAGTTTAAATAGTGACTGGACGCCTTTGGCTGTAAAGAACAGATAACTAATAAGAGAAGTTGTAACGAATACAATCCAAATGGATAGGAAGATAAGGTCTGTTCTCTCTAAAATTTTGAATGAGAAAGCTTTTAACATATACAGCACTGGTTCTGGAACAATTGCAATTTCTACAGGATTAAAAAAGATATACGTAGTAAATGTGACAAAACAATAGAGAAGGGTAACACATAATGAAGCATATGAAATTACTTTTAATTTACTGTTCGATCTTCCTTGCGTATAAGCTAAAAATACGAGCGCTGTATCAAAGCCAAGTAAAGAGATTAAAGCATCAGAAGACCCTGAGAATATCGTTTTGATACCGGATGCACCTACTGGAAAAGCATACAGAAGGTGAACATCTGTATAGGCATATGCCACAAAGATAAACAACACAATAAGTAATGGAGAGACTAACATCAAAAACCTGGCGATCTCACGAGCTGTACAGGTAATGCAATAGACGCAAGTAAGAGCTAAAATGGATATGACGACTAAACGTGGTGTATGAAAAAATATCCATTTAGATACGATGCTGTTATAAAGGATTAGAATAACGACACATACAGAGAACAAGTGAACAACGAATAAGGTATTTAGAACTACTCCTAACTTAGTCCCCACGATCTTAGGCATAAAATCAAAAATCGTCTGCTTTGGATACATCTCGCATAGTTTCCATATCGCAAGTATGGATACCTGAATAAAAAGACCTGCTAATAGCAGGGAAATCCAGCCGTCTGTTTTTGCTTTTGCGAATAAAGTATAAGGAAGTGAAAGGACACCAACGCCGATTTGGGATTGAGTAATAATAAAAAACAGCTGTCTATGAGTAATCGTATGGCTGCTATTCATGACTTCTCCCACTTTCTTGTATGATTATCTTCATCTTTTTTGATTGGTTTGATGTCACTAGGACGAGAGTTCATCTTGAAAAAAGGTAAACGAATGATCGTATCTTTTAAATCTCCTATTTTAAATGGTGCGACCGGTGCAAAGTATGGTGTGCCAAATGAGTATAAACGACAAAGATGAAAGAACATGAGAATTAACCCGAACACGATACCTAAGAAACCAAATGTTGCAGCTGCTACCATGAATGGAAAACGCAATAAACGAACAGCTAAACTCATCTCATTCGAAGGTACTGTATAAGCCGCAATCGCTGTTGTCGCAACAACGATGATCATTAGGTTTGAGATAAGTCCTGCTTTAACAACCGCATCACCAATTACTAAGCCTCCAACGATAGCGATCGTGGAACCAATCCTCGTTGGCAAACGAATAGCGGCTTCACGAATTAATTCAATCGTGAGTTCCATCACTAATGCCTCAAAAAGTGGTGGATAAGGAATGTTTTCAAGTGAGCTTTTCATTAAGAGTATGAGAGCGGATGGAATAACTTCGAAATGAAAAGAAACAATTGCAATATAAAACGCTGGTAGACCAATTGCAATGTAAAAGCTGAACAAACGAATTAGTCGATAAAAACTTCCTAACATCCAACGTTTGTTATAATCATCTGGTGTTTGATAGAAAACAAAGAAGTTTACAGGTGCAAGGTTTACCGTCGGTGAGCTATCGTACAGAAGAGCTACTCTTCCTTCCATCAGATTTGCAGCCACACGGTCAGGCCGCTCTGTACTCAACGTTTGTGGAAATAGACTAAATGTCTTATCTTCAATACTCTCTTCAATATTTCCTGGAGTCATAACAGCATCTGCTTCTATAGCATTTATTCTTCTTTCAACCTCATGAAGCACATCCGGGTTTGCAATATCTGACATATAAAGCATTGCAACATTTGTGTGTGTTTCTTTTCCGACTTGCAGATACTTCACTACAAGCTTAGGACTTTTAAGACGCTTACGAATGAGAGCGATATTTGTTGACATACTCTCTATAAATCCTTCATGAGATCCACGAATAACGGCCTCGTTATCAGGTTCTTTAATATCGCGTTCTGTTTTAATTGGAGTGAATACCGAAAAATAGCAGGTTGTATCCTTCGTAAATATTAAAGTGTAAGATTGTAAGAGTAATTCTTGAATCTGAGAAAAGTCTGTTTGTTTCTTAAAGTCAATGTTGATCACTTTTTCGAATGTATGTAGATCAATATCTTTGTCCAATTCAAATAGAGGATTCAATATCAAATCTTGAAGTTTCTGTTTATCAATAATGGAGTCCAAGAAAATTAATGCCACTTTGCTTTTATCAGCAGGCATCTCTACCCAATGAGTCATCAAGTCTTCGGAAGAAGAAAAGCTCTCTTCAATGTCTTTTAGCAGACCATCCATCGACTGATTTTGGTTAATGTTTGCATCATGCTCTGAGTGAGAGCTTGTATTAGAATTACTTTGAGAGGAAATAGACCCTTGAGTTTGACCTTCGTTTGGGGTGTTTTTTTGTTCTAGTAATTTTTTTGGTTTTTTAAAGAAAGTCATGATGAACATCATCCCGATTCGCAATAATTTGGTTTAGTTTTTGCTACCTCAACGTATTTATACGGATAAGGTACTATTTTTCAAAAATGAGTCAGAAATTGTCATTATGAGTAAAAAATTGTGATAACATAGACAGAGATAAAGAGAGAAGGGGGCGGCACCATGACAGGAAGAGCACAATTTATTCCTGCTTTAACAAAGCCGAATACATATTTTGCGTTTTATAATGAGTGGAAAGATAAAGAGGGTTTTTGGATTCGTTTTTTTGCTATTTTAGTCACTAGCGGATTGTTGCATGCACTTTCATTTTTTGCAGCGTTTCCTTCGTTCAAAACGATTTCTTTTATAGAGGGTGCGAAACTAAGTGGAATGGAACTTGAGTTGTTACGATATCTCATCGCTTTAGTAGGCGGTGCATGGGGTATGATCGTTCCGTTCTTAATAATAAATACAGGAGCTCTTTTTTTATATATTTTCTTCCGAGATATTGGATATAAAGCACTCTTTTATGTAATGACAACGGTATATCTTCTATTTATTCTCGGATTACTCTTTGAACTTCCGGTTCAGTTTGTAACAGGTGCTGAAGAAGTTGTTCAGCCGTTAGGGTTCGGTTTTGTAGGTGTGTTGTTCTTTAAACATGGGTTTTGGCAAGAACTATTAAACAGCATCAATATATTTACCATCTGGGGTTCAGTAGTTATGTATTATGCACTTCGACAATTATCGTTTAAGGAAAAGAAATACTGCCTTGTTGTTACGATTGGATTTGTCGTGATGTTCATTCTATTATCATCACTATACGCTGCATTAGTTAGTGGACAGTTGGTTTAAGGGGGAGAAACGCTTATGAATAAACTGAAATGGGTTGCAGCAGCTATTATGGTTGTCCTCCTGCTTGTAATGAACATCGTGATTTTTGATAAACAAGAATCTGCCGCTGTTGAAGCTCCAAGAGTTAAAACCGGTCTATCTTTACAAAAAGATTTTATTAAGAAACACGAAACAACAGGTGTCGCTCAATCAAAGAACACCTTTGAAATTTATGAAAATGCTTCACTTGGTTCAATAAAGGAAGTAATGGTTTCAAAGGGTGATACGGTTACTTCTGGTCAAACGTTAATTACATATGAAAACGCAGAGATCGAAAAAGAACTTCGCGATTTGAAGCGAGACAAAGAAGCAGCTGATGTTCGAAGCAGTCATTATTCCGGACAGATAGATGAATGGAAAAGTGAACTCTCAGATTTTGATGAAGAAAAAGACAGCAAAGATGCTAAAGTGCTTCTTCAAGAGAAATTAGCTGAAGCTGAGTTGCAAAATGATTTAGCTGAAAACGAAAGCTCCGTCTTATCGGATGAAATATCTGATCTAGAAAAGCAGCTTGATGATCTTAGTGTGAAAAGTCCAGCTGATGGTATCGTGTCAGAATTAAACGGTGTTGGTGATGACGAGTCGCTTCTGACTATTGTAGGGCAAGGAAACTTTGAACTACTCAGTAATATCGACCAAAAAATGGCTTCACTCGTGAAAACAGGAGACACAGTTCAAATCGGTGAAAAGCTGTTGAAGGGTACTGTTCAAACTGTTTTACCAGCTGATCAGAATAATTTTAAGTTAACCGTTCTCGTTGAGGATGAAGCGTCTTGGGTTGAAGGACAAACTGCTCAAATCATCGTAACAGAAAAACTTGCAGAAAAAGCAACTAGCGTTCCTAAGCAAGCCATCTTAAAAGACGATGGGAAAACGTATGTGTTAACGATCGTTAAGAACAAATTGTATAAGTATGCCGTTTCAACTGGTCTAGAGCAAAAGGGTAACGTGCAGATCACAAAAGGACTTAAAAAGGGTCAGGTTATCGTGCTGGATCCTTCGCCTGTATTTGTTTCAGGGCAGCCGGTCTTAAAGAAATGATTCTTTTTTAGATTTGAAATTTTACCCAATAAAAGAGCCAGTGGGATTACACTAGTTTGACGTTTTTAAGAAGAACAAGGGTTTCGCTAGTATATTACTAGCGAAACCCTTGTTTTTTTACTTAGCTATTTTAAGTTGATGTCTTAAATTCTTTTTTGTGCTAACTTTTAGGGATTGGAGTGGAAGGGTACTGACTCTGGCTAGGACAAGTGGGACAGGTGAGACCACTAAAGGCGCGTAGCGGCAGGGGGCACACCGCCCGCCCCGCGGAAAGCATGTACCCTGGAACGGAGATCCCCGCTTTCACAATTTACGAATTTTTTGTTAACAAAGACTTTTTACATGTTGTGAACACTTTTGTTGATTGTTGCTTAGGATCAAACAACGCAATAAGTAAGAAGTCTTGTTCTCCTTGTGGCTCTAGTTGATCTGATAATGGATCGATCGCTGTTTCTGTTACAAACGCGTGTTTGTGCATATCTTTTTCAGAAAGACCTGGAAACCCTTCGATCATCTCAGGATATTGAGCGAGCAGTGATAGTACTTTTGATGTTTCTTCTTTGTTTTGTGTGTTCTCCCACCATGGTTTACGTGGTTTGAACTGTTGTCTTTCTAAATAATCAAGTTTCATCAAGCTTTCTGCAACAGGAAGTGAGTGTGGTGCAGCTTCCGTTAAGAATGCGATCAAGCGCGTATATAAGTCTTCTAACTGATGACCGATTCTTGACCATCCACGTGTTTCCCAATAGGTCCCGAATTCTTGGAAGAAGTCAAAAGGTGATTGGAATACATGGTGTATCAAATACTTAACGGTATGATCCATTCGATGATCGTTCCAATATTTTTCTAATACGTCTTCCACTTGTTTGATACGAATGATTTCATCAAAAGTGAGAACGTTGTTTCCTAAGATTTCATATGGAGAATGATCCATATACACGTAATCATGTTTTTCGGCAGTTAATCGTAGACCTGTACCTCTTAACATCTTTAAGAAACCTAACTGAACTTCTTCGATGCCAAAAGCGAATACATCATTAAATGTCTTTCTGAATGAGTTGTAATCTTCCTCAGGCAATCCAGCGATTAAGTCCAGATGCTGAACGATCTTTCCGCCATCACGAACAGTCGTTACGGTACGCGTCAGCTTTTCAAAATTCTGTCGGCGTTGTACCAGTTCGTTAACAGCGTCATTTGTAGATTGAACACCGATCTCAAAACGGAACAAACCTTTTGGTGCATGTTCATTTAAGTAATCGATGACTTCAGGTCTCATGATATCTGCTGTGATCTCAAACTGAAAAACAACACCAGGTCTTCTGTTTTCAATCAAGAAGGAGAACATATCGAGTGCATAATCTCTCCGAATGTTAAACGTTCTGTCTACAAACTTAATGATCTTTGCACCATTATCCATTAAGAAGATCAGATCGTCTTTAACGAGTTTTGGATCAAAATAACGAACCCCAACTTCAATCGATGATAAGCAGAACGCACATGAATATGGACAGCCACGGCTTGTCTCAAAATACGTGATCCGTTTTGATAGAGACTCGATATCTTCTTCGAAGCGGAATGGAGATGGAACTGTTTTTAAGTCCAGTTTTTCACGAGGACCGTTAATTTTAGGCACTCCATCTTTTCGATAGGCAAGTCCAGCAACCGAATCAAAGCTACCACCATTCTGAATCTGAGTTAACAAATGTTTAAACGTTTCCTCGCCTTCATTCACAACAATAAAGTCGACTTCTGGAATTTGTTGTAGCCAATGTGCTACATCATAAGATACTTCAGGTCCACCTAAGACGATCTTCGTTTCCGGTTTAATCTTTTTAAACATCTGGATTACTTTTATCGTTTCTTCAATGTTCCAAATATAGCAGCTGAATCCAAGCACATCAGGTTCTTGGCTATAAAGATCGGTCACGATATTTAGCGAAGGATCCTTGATCGTGAACTCTCGAATCGTTATAGGGAATTCCGGTTCGCTGTATGCTTTTAAATAGCGCAACGCAAGGCATGTGTGTATATATTTAGCATTTAACGTACTTAGTACAGTTTTCATAATTAATAACCTCATTACTGTTACCCTAGGAAAGGGCGTTTTAGATGACAAACTATTTTACCATATTTTAAAAAGAATCAAAAACGAGTATTGCCTTTTAACATAGCCAAATTTCTTTACGGTACAAAGTAGGAACCGATATAGTAGTAATAATTACGATGTAAGCGTTTCTTAAAGGAGGAATCAGTTTATCGTGAAATGGGTTACAGCTGTTAAACATGGAGAGGACTTCATTGGCCTCGTGAAAGAAGAGAAAATTGTGAATGTATCAGAGCTCGCGAGAAGTAGAGAGATGGAGTTTCCAGCAACCTTACTCGAGGCAATTGCTCTTGGTGACGAATTTTTGGTAAAGGTAGAGAGTTTGGTTAACTCTGATCTCGTAGCGAACTATACATACGATCTCCATGAGATCCAATTAAAGGCTCCAATTCCGCGTCCTGGTAAAAATGTGTTCTGCATCGGAAAAAATTACCGAGACCATGCGATAGAAATGGGAAGCGAAGCAGACATTCCGAAAGATATCATGGTATTTTCAAAGGCTCCAACATCTGTAATTGGTCACGATGAAGGAGTTCCTAGTCATTCTTCCATAACCAATCAACTCGATTATGAAGGTGAGCTAGCTATAATTATTGGTAAAACGGGTACGAGTATAAAGAAAGAAGAAGCGATGGATCACGTATTTGGTTTTACGATCATCAACGATATTACAGCTCGAGACCTGCAACAAAAGCATAAGCAATTTTTACTCGGAAAAAGTCTCAACGGAACTTGCCCGATGGGTCCATGGATCGTACATCACTCTCTTGTACCAAATCCAGATAACCTTTCGATCGTGACAAAAGTGAATGGAGAAGTGAGACAGAACGGAAACACATCTGATTTTATCTTTGACATCCCAACTATGATTAACGAGCTTTCAAAAGGCATGACGCTTGAAGCTGGAGATATAATCGCGACAGGTACACCTGCTGGAGTTGGTAAAGGTATGAAGCCGCCTGTATTTTTAAAGTCCCGAGATGTTATCGAGATTACAATTGAAGGAATCGGGACACTTCGTAATGAAATAGTAGAATGAAGTCGAATTAACTAGTTACATAGAGGAGGAATTCATATGGAAAAGCTGCTTTATATTAACGGTTCATGGACAGGAGATTCTCTTGAAAAAATAGAGGTGTTCAATCCTGCTAACGGTGAAGTGGTAGGGACTGTAGCATCTTGTGGAAAAGAAGAAACAGATGCTGCGATAGATGCTGCGCACGAAGCCTTTCCGAGCTGGTCAAAGTTAACGGCTTATGAGCGCGCTGACTATCTTATGAAACTGCATGACTTAATGATCGAACAAAAAGAAGAACTAGCAGAATTAATGACTCTTGAGATGGGAAAACCGTTAAAAGAATCTGTAGGTGAAGTGATGTATGCTGCATCTTTTATTAAGTGGTATGCAGAAGAAGGTAAGCGTATCTACGGACGTACGATTCCTTCAAGTGCAGAAAATAAGAGAATGCAAGTTTTACGCCAGCCTGTTGGGGTAGTGGCGGCCATCACGCCATGGAACTTCCCAGCAGCAATGATCACAAGAAAGCTCGGTCCAGCGCTCGCAGCAGGTTGTACGTTTATTGTGAAGCCACCAAAAGAAACACCATTAACGGCGATTAAATTAGTAGAATTAGCAGATCAAGCAGGCTTTCCAAAAGGTGTAATCAATCTTGTAACAGGATCTTCTTCTGTGATTGGAAAAGCGATTATGGATTCAGAGAAAGTTCGGAAAGTAACCTTTACTGGCTCTACAGAAATCGGTAAAAAATTGATCGAGCAAAGTGCCTCTACTGTAAAGAACGTTTCTATGGAACTAGGCGGACATGCTCCAGCAGTTGTTCTTGAGGATGCAGACTTAAATAAAGCTGTCGCTGGTATAGTAGCTTCTAAGTTTCGTAACGCAGGTCAAACGTGTATCTGTATTAACCGAGTATACGTGCAAGAAAGTGTTTATGAAGAGTTTGTAGAACGCGTGTCTGCTGAAGCTAAGAAATTAAAAGTAGGAAACGGTTTGGAAGAAGGTACAGATATCGGTCCAATCATCAACAAAGACGGGTATGAAAAGATCTCCGAGCACGTGGAAAATGCTGTTTCAAATGGTGCAGAGTGTGTAACAGGCGGAAAAGGAAGAGCAGATAACGGTGGGTTTTATTACGAGCCGACAGTGTTAAAGAATGTTTCACAAGATATGCTGATCATGAATGAAGAAACGTTCGGTCCAGTCATTCCGATCCACAAGATCAGCAGTATTGAAGAAGGGATCCGCCTTGCAAACACAAGTCCATTCGGTTTAGCGGCATATGTTTATACAGAGAGCATGTCCAAAGGAACTCAAGTTGTTGAAGGGTTGGATTACGGAATCATAGGCTGGAACGATGGTGTTCCTTCTGCTGCACAAGCTCCGTTCGGAGGTATGAAAGAGAGCGGTCTTGGTCGTGAAGGTGGAGTAGAAGGTATGGAAGCTTATCTTGAAACGAAATACGTAAGTTTCGTATTATAAAATCTTTTTAAGAAACCAGGTGATTGTGAGATGGATCTAGGTCTAAAAGGAAAAAATGTTCTCGTTCTTGCTTCAAGTAAAGGGCTTGGAAAAGCTTGTGCATTGGAATTTGCACGAGAAGGTGCGAACGTGATGCTAACAAGCCGTGATGAAGAACAGCTTTCTCTGACAGCAGAAGAGATAAAGAGGGATACAGGTACGGATGTTTTCTATAAAAAATGTGACATCACACAGCGTAACGAGATCGATGAGCTTGTTGCAGCAGCAGTAGAGAAGTTTGGCAGTGTGGACGTGCTCGTGAACAATGCAGGAGGCCCTCCTGCGGGTACGTTTACTGATTTTGAAGATGAGCATTGGCAGGGTGCTTTTGAGTTAACATTACTCAGTCTTGTACGTTCCGTTCGTGCAGTTACGCCTAACATGATTAAAAACGGCGGAGGCCGCATCGTAAATATCGCTTCTTCGTCCTTTAAACAGCCGATCGACGGACTCATCTTATCGAACACTTTCCGAACAGCTATTAACGGATTATCAAAGAGTCTTTCACAAGAGCTAGGGAAAGATGGCATTTTGATCAATACCATCGGACCCGGACGAATCGGAACGGATCGAGTAGGTGAATTAGATCAAATGATGGCTGAGAAAAAAGGAGTTTCTGCTGAAGAGGTCAGAACTTCCATGGAAAGCGGAATTCCACTTGGCCGATACGGTGAACCTGGAGAGTTTGCAAAGATGGTCGTGTTCCTTTGCTCTGATGCAAACACTTATATAACGGGCCAGTCACTGCTGATCGATGGCGGTATGGTGAAAGCACTATAAAGGGGGAAGCAGCAGCCGGTGGCTGCTGCTTTTTTTAAGTTTAGTGAGGGGTATAGGTGCCAGTGTAGATGTCGATATTTGTAGACTCGTTGATAAACAGTGAAATCTTTTGGATTGGGAGCGAAAACTTCTGAATAAAAAGCTAAAACTTATGGATTGATCCATAAAAATTGTGGATTCATCTATCAAACTTCGGATTAATACCCTAGTACGTATATGAAACTGAGCTCAATTGAAGTCCCAAAAAAAGCTGACTCAAAAAGAGTCAGCTCGCAATAAATAAAATTAAACAGAAAGTACCTTTTTAATGCGTTCGATCGCCCAATCAAGATCTTCATCAGAAATGATCAATGGAGGTGCGAAACGAATAACGTTTTCATGTGTTTCTTTACATAACAAGCCCTGCTCTTTTAAACGCTCACAATAAGGACGAGCTGGTTCGTTCAATTCAACACCGATAAATAGGCCTTTACCACGAACTTCTTTGATTACTGGATTATCGATCTTCTTTAGCTCATCTAAGAAATATTCGCCAAGTTTAAGTGAACGCTCAACTAAGTTTTCTTCTACAAGCACGTCTACAGAAGCGACTGATACCGCACAAGAAAGCGGGTTTCCGCCGAAAGTTGATCCATGAGATCCAGGATTGAACACGCCTAATACTTCACGGTTTGCTGCTACACAAGAGATCGGCATTACGCCGCCGCCAAGTGCTTTTCCTAAGATGTACATGTCTGGCTCGATCTCTTCCCAGTCACAAGCAAACATTTTACCAGAACGTCCAAGTCCTGATTGGATTTCATCAGCTACAAAGAGTACATTTTCAGACTTACAGACGTCAAGAGCTTCCTTCAAGAAACCTTCACGTGGAATAACGATTCCTGCTTCACCTTGGATCGGCTCTAGAATGAATGCAGCGGTATTTGGTGTAATGGCTGCTTTTAGGGCGTCTAAGTCACCGTAAGGAATCACTTTGATCCCTGGGAGCATAGGACCAAACCCGCGTTGGTAATCAGGATCAGATGACATCGACACAGCAGTCATCGTACGACCATGGAAGTTTCCTTCACAAACAATGATCTCAGCTTGATTATCCGCAACACCTTTTACATCATACGCCCAACGGCGAACCGCTTTAATAGCTGTCTCAACAGCTTCAGCACCAGTGTTCATCGGTAATACCATATCTTTCTTCGTTAGACTGGATACTTTTTCATAAAAGTCTCCAAGTTGATCGTTATGGAATGCACGAGATGTTAGTGTTACTTTGTCTGCTTGATCTTTTAGTGCTTGAATGATTTTAGGGTGGCGGTGTCCTTGATTTACCGCAGAGTATGCACTTAGCATGTCCATGTAGCGGTTACCTTCTGGATCTGTTACCCATACACCTTCGGCTACCGAGATAACGATAGGAAGCGGATGATAATTTTGTGCACCATATTGTTCCGTTTTTGAAATTACAGTTTCCGTATTTTTCGTTTCTGTCTGTTTCAAAGGAAACACCTCTATTCTGCAAGATTTCTCACATTGCTATTATAGCAATGAAAGTGCTTACTTTACAGAGGGAACTCAATTGATTGCCTAGTTTATAGCAGTTCATGGTATAGTTATATGGAGAATTATACATAGGAGGATATATTTATGATTCATGCTCACGTAACATCATGGTTTCTGGCGTTAATTTTGTTTTTTGTAACGTATATGTTATACAAAAAAAATGCCGGAAAAAAATCGAAAATTTTGCATATGATTCTGCGCGTTTTGTACTTAGCGATCCTTGCAACAGGTGGACACATGCTTGCTGGCTATCTAACGGACCCTGGTATCGTTAATCAAGGACCAATTATCATCAAAGGAACTTTAGGAGTTGTCCTCATCGGATTGATGGAAATCATTCTTGTACAAAGAAAACGTGGTGAGAGCCGCCTCTTGAACTGGGTGTTTTTCTGGATCACTTTATTACTAGTGTTATTCTACGGTTATTCTGTTCTTGGTTAATACTTTTAAAAGTCGCTCTTTACAGGGCGGCTTTTTTTATTTGGATAAAATAACCATATTTTGTTTTGTTAACAATGCCTTCTATACACCGATATAAATGATAGAAACGTATCACTATATAAATAGGGTTCATTGGACAGATGAGGTGTAAGAATGAAAGAGATGGATGAATATTTAGCGCTATCTCATTTAATCAAGATGAATACGAAAGAGATGGAAGAGCTTAATGATAACTTAATTGAATCTGAACAGCGTTATAAGTCGTTGTTCGATCATAATCCAGATATGATCTATTCTATGGATCTACAAGGTTATATAACGAGTGTAAACCATGCACTCGTTCAGTCTTTAGAGTACTCAGAAGAAGAGTTGCTCTCAACCCATGCACTGCAATTTGTGTGCGATGAAGATCACAAAAGGGTTGTTGAACACTTCAGGCTTGCCGTACATGATAAACCGCAAAATTTTGTTGCAAATATTAAGAAAAAAGATGGCGGCCACATTTTAAGCAGCATCACGAACATTCCAATCGTCGTAAACGATCAAGTAGTTGGTGTATATGGGATCGGAAAGAACATTACTTGGCAGCAGAAAGCAGAAGAAGAGATCGAACAACTTGCATTTCACGACTCGCTAACAGGTTTGCCAAATCGAAGTTTATTTGAAAAAAGGTTAAGAGAACTCGTTTCTGAAAGTGATCATACAGACCATCTGTTAGCTGTGATGTTTGTGGATATTGATCATTTTAAAATCATAAATGAGAGTTTAGGTCACCATATCGGAGACGTAGTGTTAAGGCATGTAAGCAATCAGCTTAGACAAGTCATCCATAGTCAAGATTTGCTATGCCGGTTCGCTGGTGACTTATTTACGTTAATCTTAACAATCGAAAAGCCGTCTGACGTGATTGATACAGCAGATCGGATAGAAGAAGCACTTCAATTGCCGATCTATCTCGATAGCCAAGAATATACGGTTAGTACGTCGATTGGGGTCAGCATCTATCCAAATGATAGTACGAGTGCCGATGTTCTCATCAAGAATGCTGACACCGCTCTGCATAAAGCAAAAGAAAAGGGCAGAGGAAAACGTGAATTCTTTACGGGTGATATGAACGCATTCACACTTGAAAGGCTCAAGCTAGAAGGTTTTCTACGTAAAGCTGTTCAAAAGGGTGAACTAGAACCTTATTTTCAACCTCAATTTTGTTTAAAAACGGAAAAAATTCTTGGATTTGAGGCGCTTGTAAGATGGAATCATCCTGACTTAGGCCTAGTATCTCCGATGCAGTTCATACCTTTAGCTGAAGAGATCGGACTTATTGATGAGATTGGTCGGTTTGTTCTATTCGAGTCTTGTAAGCAGCTAAAAAGATGGCATGATGATGGTGCGCCTCATCTTTCTATCTCTGTAAATGTTTCAGGCAGACAGTTTCAAAGGTTGTCATTTGTATATGAAGTAAAAGAAGCGATAGAAACGGCAGGAATATCCGCTGAATATCTTCACCTAGAATTAACAGAGAGTACGATGATACAAAATGTTCAATATAGCATCAGCATCATGGAAGAATTACGAGAGCTAGGTGTTCGACTATCGATCGACGATTTTGGTACAGGTTACAGTTCTCTTAGTTATTTAAGAGATTTCCCGGTTGATTATTTAAAGATCGATCAAAGCTTTATCAGACATCTTAGCGATGACTTTTTTAATACGAGTGATGCTGCGATCATTAAAGCGATCATCATGATGTGTGAAGGACTTTCTCTGTCAACAGTGGCAGAAGGTGTAGAAACACATGAACAGATGAAGTTACTTCAAGAGTATGGCTGTCACACTGCTCAAGGATATATAATCAGTAAGCCTATGCCTGCTTGTGAAGCCAGTGAGTTTTTAAGAACTTTCCTATTACCAAAAAACAGCACTACTCCGTAAAGAGTGTGCTGTTTTGTTCGTTTTATTTTTTCTTTTCATAATACATAAACGCCAGGGCACCTATTAGAATCGAACCTTTTACGATATCTTGTGCGTAGTACGGGACGTTTAGCATCGTTAACCCATTAAGAAGTATACCGATCAAAACGGCACCAACAAATGTGCCGGTCACATTTGGTTTACCTGCGCCAAACACGGAAAAGCCAATAAAAGCTGCTGCAACACCATCCATTAATAGAGGAGCACCAGCGGAAACTTGCCCGGT
Source organism: Fictibacillus nanhaiensis (assembly GCF_049537595.1). Classification (GTDB taxonomy): domain Bacteria; phylum Bacillota; class Bacilli; order Bacillales; family Fictibacillaceae; genus Fictibacillus; species Fictibacillus nanhaiensis_F. The sequence continues at coordinate 2,183,863 of NZ_JBMULM010000001.1, read as the reverse complement.
TCCGATTCTTGCCGCTAATAATATACCAGCAAGAGTGGCAAAGAATGCAGATAAAAGATAAGCATACATCTTGTAACGCTGGACAGGGACACCAGATAGACGAGCAGCTTCTTCATTTCCGCCTGTAATATACAATAATCTGCCGAAACGAGTCTGCTGTAGAATGACATGGACAACAATAACCGCGATCAGCATGATGATGACAGGTACCGGAACAGACCATATCTCACCTTGACCAATAAATAAGAAAGATGGAAGGAAAACACCAGGAGCTGTTCCACCTTCTGATAAAGGCATGTTGTTGTAGATTGAAAATCCTTTTGTGAACGTAAGATGCAATCCATTGATAATATACATAACGGCTAATGTTGCGAGTAGATCTGGAAGTCTCACTTTTACAACGAAGAACGAGTTTAATAGTCCTACTAATAGTCCGATTGCTATTGGAATAAGAATGGCGATGATCGTTTCTTGGCGATAAAGAACGAGTGCTGCAGCACTGGTAACGGTCGCAAGGCTTGCCGTCGATCCAACAGAAAGGTCAAACCCACCTACGATTAAAGAGATGGTTACACCGATTGAAAGCAACGTAATAATAGAAACCGAGCGTAAGATATCTGTAAAGTTTTGATAACTTAAGAACTTATCGTTTGCTAGACTAAATCCGATAACGGTTAATAATATGACAAGAAGGGTGCCGTATCGGTAAAGAAAAGGAAAAATCTTTTCCTGAAGCGAGAGTTTAGTAGTGTTTATGTCGTTCTCAACGTGTTCTTTATGAACGTACTGTGCCATAATGACCTCCAGTTGCATACTGCATAATTTTTTCAGTGGTAGCTTCGTGTTTGTTTAATTCTCCTGCAATCTTTCCATCGTACATAACGAGGATTCGGTCACAAAATGCGAGCAGTTCTTGTATCTCACTCGTAAAATAGAGAACTCCTTTTTTCTTGTCAGCTAAGTTCTTGATGCATTGAAACACATCTTGCTTAGCGCCAACATCAATACCTTTAGTCGGCTCATCGAAAATGAACACATCCCCGTCCGTAAGAAGCCATTTACCAATCGATGCTTTTTGCTGATTACCCCCGCTTAAATGGTTCAGCAAGAGTGAAGATTTTTGTGTCTTGATACCGAGTTGTTTAATCCATTTTTCAGCTTCCGTCTTTTCGCGGTTTCTTTGGATAAACCCGAACTTGGTAAACTGCTTTAAGACGGGGAGGGTTAAATTCTCAATCACATTGTAATCGACGAGTATTCCTTCTTTGCGTCTCTCTTCTGGAACAAAGCCAATACCAGCCGAAATGGCTTTTTGAGGGTTCGAAATTCTTATTTTTCTACCCTTCATGTAAAGAGAGTCTTTCGATGGATCTGCACCAAACAATGCTCTAGCCGTTTCCGTTTTTCCTGCACCTACTAATCCAGCAACTCCTACAATTTCTCCTTCTCGAACAGATAGAGACAGAGTTTCACCTGTACCTGGCACACTGAACTGTTTGACTTCCAAAAGGGTATCGCCTAGTTTTCTATCTTCTTCATCGTTTAAGAGTTCAACCAATTCATTGCCTAGCATCGAGCGAACAATTTCTTCAGATGAACAGTCAGACGTTTCTTTTTGAAGGGTCACATATCCATCTTTTAAGACGGTTACTTTTGTCGACAGTTCCATGATTTCAGGTATACGGTGAGAAATATAGATAATGCCTACATTTTGCTTCTGAAGTTCACGAAGTACAGAGAATAGATGTTGAGTTTCTTTCGTACTAAGTGAGGCTGTAGGTTCATCAAGAATAATAAAAGATATATTTCGAGAAATTGCTTTTGCGATGAGTACTAACTGTTTCTCAGCCAAAGAACATTGAGAGAGTGGCATGGCAGGATCCAGTGTTAAGCCCACTCTTTTCAATAGCTCTTGAGCCACTTTGTATCTTTTTTTCCAGGAGAAGAAGGCAGGTCCCGTGATAAAAGTATTCATCGTTACGTTCTCTGCGATACTTAAAGAAGAGACGAGGGCAGTATCTACTTCTTGAACGACCATTTCTATGCCAGCAGCTTTTGCATGAGCCGGTGTTTTGATAGTCAGTTCTTCTTCATCCAACGTGATAAAACCGCCATCACGCTCATAATCGCCTGAAAGTATTTTCATGAGTGTACTCTTACCAGCTCCATTTGCTCCTAAAAGCGCATGGACCTCACCGCTTTTTACGGTGAAGTCCACTCCTTTTAAAACAATCTGTTCACCAAATGATTTTTGTATAGAAGTTAATGTGAGTATCGTCATTGTTGGTTATCCTTACGTAAGTTTTCCATCCAAGGAGATGTTCCGGCATCTGATTTGCCCCAGCCTTCTACATACTTACCGATCTCATCCATAGATACTTTAGACTTAGGCAGATCCTCTTTTTCTACAAGGTGAGGTTGAACACTATAGATTTGTGGTGTTTCTTCACCGGCTACTTTTTGGTAAAGAAAGCGCACTTGCAGTTTTCCTACATCAGCGGGATCTGTTGCTGCGGTTGACACCCACGGACTATCACTTTCTTGCATCAGTTGCAGATCTTCGTCACTTAGGTCGATTCCATATACTTTAATCTCGTCACGTCCTGCTTGTTGAATCGCACGCGTTACGCCTTTAGCAAATTCGTCCCAAGGAGCGAATACCGCATCAATGTCACCTTTTTTCGGATATTTTTGGAGCAAGGCTTCCATTTGCGATTGTGTATCAAGTGCCGTATTCTGTGTTGCAGTACCAAAACGAGCGATCTCTTTTATCGAAGGATAACGCTTCTTGAAAGCTTCATACATAACGTTTCTTCGTTCCATCGGTGTGAAACCGCCTACCCAGACGTAAACGATCTCACCTTTTCCATTTAAGTCTTGCGCCATGCTTCGTAAAGCATTCCAAGAAAGGCTATAGTCATCCTGATCGATAACGGTTACACCTGGTATGTTGATATCACTATCAAATGCGACAACAGGAATTCCTGCTGCAACTGCTTTTTTTACACTTGGTGCAATTGCATCAGCACGACCATGATCGATTAAGATTCCATCAACTTGCTGGTTAACGGCTGTTTCTACATATGCTGCCATTTTAGAAAGATCGTTATCAGCGTTATAGATCTGTACCTCACCACCGAACTCTTCCACTTGCTTCTTTACGCCACTAATATATTGAGAAGAAAAAGTACCAATAGAGAACTGGTTGATCGAAGCGATTTTTAAAGGCTTCTGAAGCTGTTCTGGAACTTTGCTAGATGTTGAAGCTGTATTTTTTTGTTTTGTTTGTGACTCATTTCCAGCAGCTGGTTTGGCTTCTGTTTTATTAGAAAGAGCATCTTGTTCATTGGTGCATCCTGTTAAGAACAAGGCAGTTGTTAGGCAAGCGGTTGCCAAGACTCTATAAGGTTTCAATATTTTCATCCTCCTTAAGTGTGGCTAGCGCTTCTCGATAATTGCCGCTCACGATCCCTTTTTCTGTAATGATCGCTGAAATGTATTCAGCAGGAGTGACATCGAAAGCGGGGTTGAATACTTTTATTCCTTCCGGTGCAATACGAATACCGTTTAGATGAGTGACTTCTTCTTCTGGACGTTCTTCGATCGGAATATCATCACCGCTTGTAGTTTTTAAATCCAATGTAGATAGAGGACAAGCTACATAGAAGGGAATACTAAGTGCTCTTGCTTGAAGCGCAAGCCCAAAAGTTCCGATCTTGTTAGCTGTATCGCCATTCGCCGCTACACGGTCACATCCAACGATAACGGCTTTAATATTTTTTGTTTTAAGCGTGTGGGCTGCCATATTATCTGTGATCAAGGTCACATCAATATCGTTTGCTTGCAGCTCCCATGCTGTTAAACGAGATCCTTGTAAGACTGGACGCGTTTCGTTCGCGTATACAGAAAGATTCCAGCCTTGCTCTTTTGCAAGATGAAAAGGTGCTAAAGCTGTTCCATATTTGCTTGTCGCGATGGCACCAGCATTACAGATCGTCATGACAGCATCTCCGTCTTGAAGTAGCGACAAGGCGTACTCACCGATCTTTCTGCATGTGTTCTCGTCTTCTTCTTGAATTAAAAGTGCTTCAGCTTCAATGTTTTTTTTCGCCTCTTCGACAGAAGCAGATCGTTCGGCAGATGCCACAACACGGTCTAAGGCCCAGAATAAATTAACAGCGGTCGGGCGAGAGGAGGCTAGATAATCTCTTTGTTTTTGTAATTTTGATAAAAACGAGGAATGCACGGCCTCTTTCTCAGCATTACTCCATAGTGCGAGTCCGAATGCTGCAGCAATTCCAATCGCAGGAGCGCCTCGAACTTTAAGTTTAGAAATTGCGTCCCATACGTGTTCAATCGTGGTTACGTTTAAATAAACCGTGTGATGGGGAAGTTGTTGTTGATCTAATATAAGAAGATGGTTACCTCTGTATCGAACAGAAGGAACCCACTTTTCAGCTACAGTCATAATTTAAGCACCTCTAATCCAGTCAGTAAGTTCTGTGATGTTTGTAATTTTTCTCTGATTTTTAATCAGTTTTGCACCTAGCGCTAGAGCTGTTTTTTTATAAAAGAGCTCAACTTCTTTTTGCGGTATAGAGTCTAGATCAGCGACATGTGCAAGTCCGATCGTTCTTCGAATGATTTCACATCCCGCAAATCCAATCGCTTCTTGAAAGGTTTTTTTTAAGAAATTTTCAAGAACACCGTCAATCTTGGCAAAAGGATCAGTAGCTTTCTCGTTCCAAAGCGCTGTAAACGTATCTCTGTATGTCTCCCAAGTCTTTTCAATCGTTTGTAACAGGTAGGTTTGTAAAGTTTCACGATGAAACGGTTCTTTTGCATGTGCATTCTGAGAAAGATGATTAAGCGCAAGGTTAGCTATGAAGTGAGCGATATCAAATCCGGCTGGACCATAGAACGCAAACTCAGGATCGATTACTTTAGTTGAATCACTTTTCACAAAAATACTTCCAGAATGCAGATCTCCGTGAAGAAGAACTTCAGCTTTTGTCAAGAATGATAGTCGTAGTTGTGCCACTTCTTTTAAAAGCTCTTTGTCGTTCCATATTCGCTCAACATCAGGTTGAAGTTCAGCAGGGAAGTCGTTCGTATCGTTATTGAAGAATGGATCTGTAAACACTAAATCTTCCGTGATCTTACAAAGTTCAGGATTTGAAAATTTTCTAACTTGTTCTTTCTTTTCAAACGGATGCAGATAGAAATCGCTAGAGTAAAAAGCTGTTTTAGCAGCAAACGTTCCAATGTCATCAGCGAGATTAGGGTAAATTTGTCCTTCAATAAGACCTTTTCGAAGGATGATATGATCAGACAAATCTTCCATAACTGTGACAGCAAGTGCTGAATCTGAAAATAAAACCTTCGGAACCAAGTGAGGAACGGATTCAGCTTCTTTTAATAAAGCATCGCTCTCAATTCGTGCACGATCTAGAGTGAGCGGCCAGCTTTCGCCAACCACTTTTGCATAAGGAAGTGCTTGTTTGACGATCACCGCTTTTTTGGAGAGTGCGCTTTCAATGTGAAAAACAAGGTTTAAGTTGCCATCTCCAATCTCTCTAACCTGAAATTGGTTTTGTTCAGAAGCTTCGAAAAATGCTAAAGGTTTTACCACATCAAGGACTGTCAATTCATTTAATGGTTCATATGTAGGTTTTACTTGTACACTCATTTTTTGTTCCCCCCGGAAAATTTTTTGCAAATAAAAAGAGCCTCTTTTCGTATAAGAAAAGAGGCTCGGAATGATGATTTCCCGTGCCTCTTATCTTAGCAAAACATAATGTTTTGCCGGAATTAGCACCGTGCCATACGCTGACTAGATCAGCGGCTCCCCATAGAATGCGGGCGCCCCATCTTACAATGGTATTACGGTCGGTTGCTGGGTTTCATCGGGCCATATCCCTCCACCTGCTCTTGATAAGAGACCAAAATTATTCGTTTGTTAATGCGTAACAATATTCACGCAATTCATAATCGTTATACTACAACGTTGTATGAAGATCTGTCAACACTAAATTTTAAAACGATTTAATAAAGATCTGTTCGACGGTCGTTAAACACAGGAACCTTTACGCGTACTTCGTCTACTAATTCAGGTGAGATCTCTGCTGTGATGATCTGCTCATCATGCGCCGATCCTTCAGCGATAATATCTCCCCAAGGGTCAATGATTAATGATTGACCCGCAAAAGTATTTTTAGGGTCGCTTCCTACCCGGTTACAAGCAACCACATAGCATTGATTCTCAATAGCACGTGCGATAAGCAGTGACCGCCAATGGGTTTGTCTTTGAATCGGCCATTCGGCAGGAACGAATAAAATCTTAGCCCCGTTTAAGAAAGGTGCGCGAATCCATTCAGGAAAACGGATGTCGTAACAGATAGCAAGAGTGGAGAGGGTGTCGTCGATTGTAAACAGGTTACTGTTACTTCCTGGTGAGATATACTTTTCTTCTTCCATAAGAGTGATCAGATGAGCTTTAGAATAGGTGCCAACCTGTTCACCATTTCTGTTGTAAGTGAGTGATGTATTGTAAACAGTATTGCTTTCACGATACGCGATAGACCCGCCGACAATATTAGTATTAAGCTCTTTAGACAATCGACTTAACCAATCCTTAGCTTTTTTACCATCATGATCGCTAATCTCATCTAATCGAGTAAGGTCATATCCTGTATCCCACAGTTCTGGCAGAACGATTGTATCAGGTTGGTGCTGTTGAACCGCTTCACGGATTTTATTTTCGATGTGTTCATAATTTTTTTCAGGATCGCCAAAATGTATAACAACTTGAATACAGGCAATTTTCATGATTGTACCCTCCAGATTGTAAAAAAGTCTTTACAGAATTTCCTTAAGCGTATAACATAACTGATTAGAATTTCAAGAACATTCAAATTAGACTGGAAGTGATTGTCGTGAAACGATTTGAACAGGCAGAAGTGATGGGGAAGCTGCCGGAGCAATTTTTCGCAAAGCTTGTAAAAAAAGTATCTCACTATGTGGAGCAAGGCTATGACGTTATTAATCTAGGGCAAGGAAATCCCGATCAACCGACTCCACAGCATATTGTTGAAGCATTGAAGGAAGGTGCAGAAAGACCAGACTTCCATAAATACTCTCCGTTTCGAGGACACGGATTCTTAAAGCAAGCTGCAGTTGATTTTTATAAAAGAGAATATGGTGTGACACTTGATCCTGAGAAAGAAGTAGCCGTACTCTTTGGAGGGAAAGTGGGTTTAGTAGAATTATCACAATGTTATTTAAACCAAGGAGATGTTGCGCTCGTTCCAGATCCAGGATACCCCGATTACTGGTCAGGTGTAGCAATGGCCGGAGCTACGATGGAGACGATGCCCTTAAGAAAAGAAAATGAATTTCTCCCGAAGTATGATGATTTACATGAAACGGTCTTGAACAAAGCTAAGCTTATGTTCTTGAACTATCCGAACAATCCAACAGCTGGTGTTGCAACAGAATCTTTTTTTAAAGAGACAGTGGAACTTGCTAACAAACATGATATCCTCGTGTGCCATGATTTTGCTTATGGAGCAATTGGGTTTGATGGACAGAAACCGATCAGCTTTCTACAGACCGAAGGAGCAAAAGACGTAGGGATAGAGATCTATACCCTTTCTAAGACGTATAACATGGCAGGCTGGCGCGTTGGTTTTGCCGTAGGAAACGAATCTGTCATCGAATCAATCAATCTACTACAAGATCATTTTTATGTAAGCTTGTTTGGAGCGGTCCAGCATGCAGCAGCTAAAGCCTTGAACGGCTCTCAGCAATGTGTGGATGAACTGGTAGATACATATGAACGCCGCCGAAATGCATTTATTGGACGCTTGAATGAAAACGGATGGAACGTGGATTCGCCAAAAGGTTCCTTCTTCTGCTGGCTGCCTGTGCCTGAAGGTTATACATCAGAAACGTTCGCAGACTACTTGCTTGAGGAAGCACATGTCGTCGTCGCACCTGGCATCGGATTTGGAAGTGAAGGCGACCGATATGTACGTGCCGGCCTACTAACGTCTGAAGAACGTCTGATCGAGGCTGCAGATCGTATTGCTAAATTAATTTAAATTAGTCTTTTAAGAAAGTTGATTGGGGTGCAAGATGCGAGACTCCTGGGGGACGAGTGTGGAAAGTGAGACCCTTAAGGGCGCAAAGCGGCAAGGGGCTCACCGCACGCCTCCCGGAAAGCGAGCATCTGGAACGGAAATCAATTGCTTTCAAGGGTTGACATATCCTTCATACCCTGTCATAATCACAATTAAAATTATATTCTAACAATTTGCACTCTTATTAAGAGCAGGTGGAGGGACTAGCCCGATGAAACCCGGCAACCATTCAGTTAATTTAGCTTAACTGAAAACGGTGCTAATTCTTGCAGTCGAACGATTGGCTGAGAGATAAGAGGAAGCGGAACTGTCAATATGTAGACACCCCTTCCTCGTGAAGGGGTTTTTTGCGTTATTGAAAGGAGAACGACGAACATGAGTAAAATTACGGCGACGTACTTAGTACATGATAAAAAAGAGAATCTACACAAAAAAGCAGAAGGCATCGCACTCGGACTTACAGTAGGTTCTTGGACAGATCTTCCTCAACTTGAGCAAGATCAGCTAAAAAAACATAAAGGTATTGTGGAAGAGGTAACCGAACTTCCTGAAGATCCACGTGCTGATCAATTTTTAGGAAGTAAAAGAACTAGGGGCTTGCTTAAAATTTCCTATCCATCAGCAAACTTTTCAAATGATATCCCAGCTATTCTAACGACAGTATTCGGTAAGCTTTCGTTAGATGGTGAGATCAAGCTCGTAGATTTAGAGTTTGATAAAGATCTAGAACATAAATTTCCTGGTCCAAAGTTCGGGATAACAGGAATCCGAGATATCTTAGACGTACATAACCGTCCACTTGTTATGAGTATTTTTAAAGGGGTACTCGGAAAAGATCTTTCGTTCTTTAAACAGCAATTATATGAGCAGGCTTTAGGTGGGGTAGATCTTGTAAAAGATGATGAAATTCTTTTTGAGAACCCACTTACTCCTTTTGAAGAAAGAGTGAAAATCGCTAAAGAAGTATTAAAGTCTGTTCACGAGCGAACAGGGGAAAAGACGCTTTACGCAGTTAACTTGACAGGCAGAACGAGTGAACTTCGAGACAAAGCGAGGCGCGCAGCAGAATTAGGAGCTAACGCATTATTGTTCAACGTTTTATCCTATGGACCAGATGTATTGCAAGAATTAGCAGAAGATAAAGAGATCCCTCTTCCAATAATGGCACACCCTGCACTATCCGGAGCTATTGGATCATCATCTCTCTACGGAATTGGTTATTCCGTTTTACTAGGTAAACTGCTTCGTTATGCAGGTGCCGATCTTGTGTTGTTCCCATCACCATATGGAAGCGTAGCACTTGATCGTAAAGAAACCCTGAATATCGCGGATGCCTTAACAACAGATAGAATTTCATTAAACAAGTCGTTTCCTGTCCCATCAGCAGGTATCCATCCAGGTTTAACTCCGGTTTTATACAATGACTTCGGCTTAGACAGTGTTATAAACGCAGGTGGAGGCATACATGGTCATCCAGATGGAGCAGCAGGTGGAGCACGTGCTTTCCGTCAGGCGATAGATGCCGTTGTTAAAGGAGAAGACTTTGAAAGTTTTGCTGAAAAACATGCAGAACTACAAAAAGCATTAGAGCTTTGGGGCGGTGTTCCAGTAAAATGACAACTCAAGAACAATCCGTAATCTTTTGTGATTTTGACGGAACTGTAACGGAGAAAGATAATATCGTCGCGATTATGGAAGAATTTTCACCTGAGGGCTGGCAACCAATCGTGAATGAAATCTTGAATGAAACGATCTCGATTCGAGAAGGGGTCGGTAAATTGTTTTCTAGAATCTCTTCGGATAAAAAGGAAGAAATCATTGAATTCGTTTTAACACGATCTAAGATCAGAGAAGGGTTTCAGGAATTTATCTCATTTACTCAAAGTGAGAGGATTCCACTTTACATCGTTAGCGGTGGTATTGATTTTTTTGTTCATCCTGTACTAGAGAACAAACTAGAAAAAGACCATGTTTTTTGTAACGCAAGTGATTTTACAAACGACACGATAAAAATCACTTGGCCGAATGTATGTGATGATCAATGTGACAATGATTGTGGATGTTGTAAACCTTCTGTTATTAGAAGACTTGAAGAGAGATATCCGGGAGCAGAAAAGATTGTGATCGGAGATTCGATCACTGATCTTCAAGCATCTAAGATGGCAGATGTGGTTTTTGCAAGAGATTATCTGATTGAAAAATGTAAAGAAAACCAAATACCATACACACCATTTGAAACCTTTCATGACATCGTTCATGTCTTAGAGAAAAGAGGTGTAAAAAGTTGAGTAAACAACAGCGCTGGAATGAGCTTGCGGATGTAAAGGGTGAGCTGGCATCAAGAAATTGGTTTCCTGGAACAAGTGGTAACCTATCCATTAAAGTAAGTGATTCACCTCTCGCTTTTTACGTTTCTGCAAGCGGAAAAGATAAAACAAAGCGTACCTCAGAAGACTTTCTTTTAGTAGATCAGTACGGTGAACCGGTAGAAGAAACGCATTTGAAAGCTTCAGCAGAAACAGGTATTCATTGTGAAGTCTATCGATTAACGGATGCAGGCTGTTGTTTACACGTTCACACCGTGGATAATAACTTAATCTCTGAGATATATGGTGATGAAGGGGAGATTACGTTCAAAGGCCAAGAACTGATAAAAGCTTTTGGAATATGGGAAGAAGAAGGAAGTATTACAGTCCCTATCGTTGAAAATTACGGTGATCTTTCAAAGCTATCAGAAGCCGTGGGTGCGGTGATAAAGCCTGATACAAAAGCTGTTTTGATACGCAATCATGGGATTACCGTATGGGGCAGAAATGCTTTTGAAGCGAAGAAACATTTAGAAGCTTTTGAGTTTTTGTTTTCTTACCACCTCAAGTTACAAACTTTAACTTTTTTAAATAAAAATCAATCATTTGGAGGCGTTAAAAATGGCACAACTACGATTTCATGATAATAATGAAAGAATTGAAAAACAAAGCGAGGTAGAAGCATACTTAAATTCTCAGGAAGTTATTTACGAAAAGTGGGACATTGAAAAACTTCCATCACACCTTCGTGAAAATTTCTCGTTAAGCGATGAGGACAAAGCAGAAGTGATTCAAACCTTTCGAAGTGAGATCGATGATATTTCTGAGCGCAGAGGGTATGTAACAGAAGATGTCATTTCACTTTCAGATGCGACACCAAACCTGGATGAGCTTTTGAAAAACTTCTTAGCAGAACATCATCACACAGATGATGAAGTACGATTTATCGTTTCTGGACATGGAATTTTTGCGATAGAAGGACCAAACGGAAGATTCTTTGATGTTGAATTAGAACCGGGAGATCTTATCTCTGTTCCAGAAAATTTCCGTCACTATTTCACGCTGCAAGAAGATCGTAAAGTAGTAGCGGTCCGCATCTTCAAATCAAAAGAAGGCTGGGTACCTATTTACGATAAACAGCCTCAAGAAGCCAAATAATAAACATGGCACACCATTTTATTACGAATGAAATGGTGTGTTTTCTTTTGTAATGAAAGAGTAGTTGGCGGTTCAGGCGCTCGTCCGGCGGCTGACAAGCACGATGGACGAGCGCCGTACAGAAAATACGAGCGCCAAACCTAACAACTCCGTTAGTTTAAGTGTAATTATTCACAGAGATTATTCTTTTTAAATGATCATTATTTATCTATGACAATCGATAATTTATAGTTTGCATGCTCGTTTAAGCTCTTCAAAAAATCATTTAATATTTCATTAGAAGGAAATTTGCATTCTAGAAGGTAACAACCGTCTCCACTAATTTTATAGTTATTGATTATGTGTTGCTCTTTAGTTTTTATGAACGACAAATAGGGCTGATGAAAAGTGCTTCGCGTAATGATTGTAATAAAGGCATGTATAAAATACCCCAATTTATATCGATTGACTTTTATGGTATAACCCTCAATAACTCCACTATCCTCTAATTTCGCCACTCTAGCTGAAACAGCTGGTCCAGTTAAATGGACTTTCTCACCTAACTCTTTCATCGTGAGCCGACTGTTCTTGGATAGTTCATCCAACATACGTAAGTCCGTCTTATCTAACATTTATATAACTCCTTTCATTATAAAGTCAAACAGCCAAAAGACTTTAATTAATCTATGTATCGGTCAATGGGTATTATATAGAATATATATTGTTCAAAGGAAATTTTAAAGAAGAGGAGATAACAAATATGAATATACAACAAATTCGTAATGCAACAATAGTTGTTGAATACGCAGGAAAAAAGTTTTTAATCGATCCAATGTTAGCGGAAAAAGGGACATATCCTCCTTTCCCGAATTCACCAAGACAAGAACAAAATAATCCATTAGTTGACTTACCGACTTCCCTTAAAAATATTATTAAAGGGATTGATGCAGTTATTGTTACTCACCTGCATTATGATCATTGGGATGAAGTTGCAAAAGAAGTATTACCAAAGGATATCCAATTATTTGCGCAAAATGAAGAAGATGCGACAGAAATTCGAAACGCTGGTTTTCAAAGTGTAGAGGTTTTACAAGAAGATACAGTCTTTGAAGGTATCCAATTAATTAAAACAAAAGGCGAGCATGGAAGAGGAGAAATCTTAAAACTTGCTGGTCTAGTATGTGGCATTGTCTTCAAACATCAAATTGAGAAAACATTATATGTTGCTGGAGATACGGTATGGTATGAAGCAGTTCAAGAGGAAATCAACACACATAAACCAGAAATTATTGTGGTAAATGCGGGAGATAACCAATTCTTTGAAGGCGGCTCTCTTGTCATGGGCAAAGATGATGTCTATGAAGTGTATAAGGCTGCTCCTAACGCAAAGTTAATTGCTGTCCACATGGAAGCGGTGAACCACTGGGGATTGTCCAGAAAAAAATTAAAAAAGTTTGTAAGTGAAAAAGGTATTGCGTCTAGTGTATTAGTGCCAGATGACGGTGAATCATACAGATTTTAAGAATGTAAAAAGACAGAAAGTGATTTCTGTTTTTTTTTTGGATACTCCACAATCCTGAACGTTTGTGGCATAAGGACACCATGAAAAAAATCGCAACGAATTACGCTGCGATTTTTAGTGCTAATTACTATGCAATTTGACTTGTTTTTTATCGTTTTCTTCCTCAAAAGAAACCCGTTACTGTCAAACGCATATGCTTTTTTTTTAAAAAATTATTCTTCTACTTTCGCTCTTCTTAAATTAATCAAGCGATACGTGTGCAGGGCGATAACCTTAAGCACCGCATATACTGGAACCGCAAGAATTAATCCGAGCAGACCACCAAGGCTTCCTGCTACAAGCAAGATAGAAATAATCGTAAGCGGATGAATATCTAGCTTTTTACCCATAACTTGTGGAGAGATTACATTACCCTCGATCTGCTGAGCAATAACCATAACGACTAGCACTTTAATGACCATCGCAGGCGAATCGACAATGGCTACGATCAGTGCTGGAACGACTCCGATAATCGGTCCAAGGAACGGAATCACATTTGTGAACATCGCTATGATAGCTAAGATCAGAGAGTATTCAATTCCAATGACTAGATAACCAATATACAGCATAGTTCCCACACAGACACTGACTAAGATTTGTCCTTGGATGTAAGAGCTGAGTGCGTTGTCCATGTCTTTTAGAATTTTTGTACCATTATTACGCTGTCTTTCTGGAAGCGTTTGAAGCACCATCTGTGGAGCTTTTTCACCCTCTTTTAGCATGTAATAAAGAATGAAAGGAACGGTAACAAAAATCATAATAATGTTTGTGATGATTCCAATAAAGTTTGCGATGTTCGTACCAATTGTTTGAACACTAGTAGACAGATAAGCAGACACTTTATCAGAGATTTCTTTTACGTCAAATTGGTCACTTTCTTGGAAACGGCTTACCCATTCATTTTGCTGTAAATCATTTAGCTTTGAACGAATAGCATCGATTAAAGCAGGTGTATTCTCGATTAAATTACTTACCTGTCTTTGTAGTATCGGGCCAATAGAATAGAACAGCAATACGAAAAGTCCGATCGCAAGCAGATAGATTAGAAGGATAGATAACACCTTCGGCACATTTCGCTTATGCAAGAACTGAACGACAGGTCGGAACAGATAATAAAGAACACCGCCAAGTAAAAACGGGAAAAATAACGTTTGAACAAGAACGACGAGCGGCCTGAAAATAAAATCAATCTTTGTTCCTACTAAAATGATTAAAAAAATGAGGAGAAATCCGTAACCGATACGAAAAAATTTCGACTGTGGCATGTAATGATCACCTTTATCTTCTGAAATATGTATTCATTATATACAACTTATGAGAACATGCACAAATTTTTAAAAAACACCACTACAAGGATAAAAGCATATGCTGAGTAATGGGCATACGTACTAGAAATGGAGTTTGTACAGAAAGGATGAAACCAATGTGCGGAATAACGGGTTGGGCAGATTGGAATCGTAACCTCACACAAGAAAAAAATATATTGATTAAGATGGCCACACCTTTATCAAAAAGAGGACCTGACGCACTCAATGTATGGAGTACGACGCATGCAGGTTTTGGTCACGCAAGGTTAGCTGTTGTAGACATTGAAGGCGGCGTTCAGCCGATGACAAGAACAAAGAACAAATTACAGTATACGCTTTGCTATAACGGAGAGCTGTACAACACAGAAGATCTACGTAAGGAACTTTTACAAAGAGGGTATTCGTTTGAGGGGCATTCTGATACAGAAGTGTTGCTTACTTCTTATATGGAATGGGGAGAAAGTTGTATTGATCGATTTAATGGAATATTTGCATTTGGCATTTGGGATGAAGAAAAGCAAAGTTTGTTTGTAGCTCGAGATCGACTAGGGGTAAAGCCATTTTTTTATACGGAAAAAGGCGGTATGCTATTATTTGGGTCTGAAATAAAATCTATATTAGCTCATCCAGATGTGAAGGCCGAAATAGATCGTGAAGGATTGCAAGAAGTGTTTGGTCTAGGACCATCGCGTACCCCAGGCAATGGTGTATATAAAGGAATAAAAGAACTTCGTCCGGCTCATGCTGCAACGTATTCGAAAAACGGGCTGAAAATTTGGCGGTATTGGAACGTAGAAAGTAAACCACATCAAGACTCTTTAGAAGACACGATAGAAAATGTGAAGGATCTTGTGACTGATGCAGTAACACGACAGCTGGTTGCAGATGTACCCGTATGTACGTTTCTCTCTGGCGGCCTCGATTCAAGTGCTATAACAGCAATCGCAGCTAAATATTTTAAAGAAGAAAACAAGGGTGACCTTCATACGTTCAGCATTGATTATGTTGATAATGAGAAGTATTTTAAAGCGAGTGATTATCAGCCTAATTCAGATGCGTATTGGATCAATCAGATGGTTGAGGCGACAGGATCTGTTCATCATAGCTGCGTGATCGATAATGAACTATTAATCAATCATTTGCGTGAAGCTGTTACTGTTCGGGATCTGCCAGGAATGGCTGATGTGGATTCTTCTCTGTTATGGTTCTGTCGTCAGATTAAACCACAGTCAACCGTTGCATTATCAGGAGAATGCGCAGACGAGATCTTTGGAGGGTATCCATGGTTTCATAAAGAAGAGTTACTAAACCGTCCGATGTTTCCGTGGATGCGTTCAACAGAAGCTCGGCAGAATCTCTTGCAAGACTCGTGGGCTAGTAAACTAAATTTAGCTTCGTATGTGCAGCAACGTTACGAAGAGACGGTAAATGAAACGCCTGTCTTAGAGGGAGAATCAAAAATAGAAGCGCGAAGACGAGAAATCTTCTATTTGAATATGATTTGGTTTATGACGACTCTATTGGATCGCAAAGACCGCATGAGCATGGGAGCTTCATTAGAAGTAAGGGTACCTTTTGCAGATCATAGAATAGTAGAATACGCATGGAACATTCCTTGGGACATGAAAATGTTAGATGGAAGAGAGAAGGGAATACTTAGAAAAGCACTTACTGGTGTTCTTCCGAATGATGTTCTATATCGGAAAAAGAGTCCTTACCCGAAAACGTTCCATCCGGATTATACGAACGGCGTAAAAGATTGGCTAACAAGCATTGTCGCAAAAAAGAATTCACCATTGTTTGAAGTATTAAACCGAGCACGCGTTCAGGATATCATTCAAACGAACGGAGAGACGTTTAAAGAACCTTGGTTCGGCCAGCTTATGACAGGACCACAATTAATGGCTCATCTTGCGCAGATCGACAGCTGGTTGACAGACTATAATATTAATATTGTAGATTAAATACAAAAAACCGGAGTACATACTGTTCTCCGGTTTTTTGTATTTATGCAGTTGCTTCTTGTTCCACGACTAATTGTTTTTGCCACTTTCTATTACGCCATCTCGACAGCATGAATAACCCCCGCAGCCATTCATCTGCAGTGAAAGCTAGCCAGATCCCTATTAACCCCAGATCAAAGGTAATTCCCAACAAGTAGGCAAGAGGGACACTTACTCCCCACATAGAGATGACACCCATAATGACCGGAAATTTCACATCACCTGCAGCTCTCAAACTAGAAATGATAACAAGATTAAAAGAACGGCCAGGTTCGAGCAGGAGCGTTAAGTATAAAAGAATAGTACCCTCCTTAATAATTTCAGGGTTATCTGTGAAAATAGACAGAAGTGGCTTTGCGAATAGAGAAGCTATACCTGCCATAAGAAAACTTATAATCATGGCATACGTCTGACTTTTAAGACACATCTTATAAGCAGAGTCGTATGATTTTGCACCTATTAAATGACCGATTAATATCTGTGTACCTTGACCGATCGCTACGGCGAAAAGGAAGATAAACATCATAATATTAAAGGTATACACTTTAGTCGTTAGTGCAGTTGTACCGAGCAGCGTAATGAAGAACGTGATCAGCATCTGAGAACCGCTGTAGGAAAGGTGCTCTCCAGCTGAGGGTAATCCGATTTTTAATACACTTTTAATATGAAGAGGAAATAGTTTGATTGAACTCGCAAAGGGCAGTGGTATAGAAGAGCGCTTGAACAAGAGATAAAGAATCACAACTAATCCTAAAAAGCGGCTAACAGATGTTGATATCGCTACACCTTCAACACCTAGTACAGGGAAGCCGAAAGCACCGAAGATGAATAAATAGTTTCCAAATACGTTTAAGATGTTCATTCCAATCGTCACGTACATAGCATCTTTCGTAAAACCGTA
Organism: Fictibacillus nanhaiensis; assembly: GCF_049537595.1. Lineage (GTDB taxonomy): Bacteria > Bacillota > Bacilli > Bacillales > Fictibacillaceae > Fictibacillus > Fictibacillus nanhaiensis_F. Next base: position 2,166,507 of record NZ_JBMULM010000001.1, on the reverse strand, counting down.
GCTTCTAATTGCAGCTCCTATCGTCATGATGACCGATTGGATAAATGAAAATCCTCCTACGATCATAAGATAGCTAGATGCTTCCGCCATCAACTCTGGTGGCGTATTCATCCATTTTAAGAACACATCTCCAAAGATTAATAATGCAGCACTTAAGAGCAACCCAAAAAGCAAGTTCCCTAAGATCGCAACGACAGCTACCTCAGCAGCCGTTCGTTCAAGCTTAGCACCTATTGCCTGAGCAATAACGACGCTGGCTCCGGTAGCAACGAATCCAAACATAACGATTACGATTGATAACAGTTGATTAGTAAGACCAACAGCGGCTACAGAATGATCGGAATATTGACTGAGCATAAGAGTATCGGCGTTCCCCATCAACATATGAAGCATAATCTCTATAAAAATTGGCCACGTTATGGCAAAAAGGGAAAGCTTAGCAGCTTTGTTGCCTTTCATGTGAATCCCTCTCCATCGTGTTTATATTGTATGGTTTTAACATTTACCTATTGTAACAGGTATGAGTACTTACTGAAATAAAATCCCCTCACTTTTTACAGTGAGGGGAGGGAACATATTTATTTTCTTCTATATATACTAAAGCCATATCCAGGGAGAGAACCTGAGAATGATGACCCCAAAACGTGGGAGTAATCTTCAGGGATCTCAATGGAAAGTTCCACGCTGTGTTCACTAGCATTCAAAAGAATCCAAACACTTTCTTCTTCTGTTGAACGCTCATAAACCAATGTTTGCTCATCAGCCTTAATAAACTTTATTTCCCCATCATTTGCTAATACTTTGTGATCTTGACGAAGGCTAAGCAATGCTTGAATGTGATTGAACAGTTTTAGATCCTGTTTCGTTTCATCCCATTCCATACATTTTCTGCAACCCGGATCATTACCACCCGTCATACCGATCTCGTCGCCATAATAGATACACGGTGTTCCTTTAAAGGTTAACATCAATAAGAACAATAACTTCATCTTATCTTTATTTTCATCACAGAACGTTAGAACACGTTTTGTATCGTGTGAGCCTAAAAGATTGAACGCGGCTTCGTTGACGTTTTCAGGGTACATATGAAGAACGGCAGTGATCTTTTCAGCAAAAACTTTTGCATCGATCGTTTCTTTTGCTACAAAATCAAGGGCAGCATTTGTGAATGGATAGTTCATAACGGCGTCGAACTGATCGCCTTGAAGCCAATTCATCGAATCATGCCAGATCTCACCTAAGATATATGCATCTGGCTTGACAGACTTAACAGCTGTTCTGAATTCTCTCCAAAATGAATGATCCACTTCATTTGCAACATCTAATCTCCATCCATCAATATCAAACTCTTCCACCCAATAGCGAGCGACCTTGAGTAAGTATTCGCGAACCTCTGGGTTTTCAGTGTTCAATTTCGGCATAGCTTTTTCAAAAGCAAACGTATCATAATTAGGGCGTGGTTCAGTCTGGATTGGAAATTCTCTTAAATGGAACCAATTCTTATAAGAAGAATTCTCTTGATTACTTAACACATCCTGAAACGGTTCAAAATAGTACCCGCTATGATTGAACACGGCATCAAGCATAACTTTAATACCGTTTTCATGACATACTTTCACTAATTGCCTAAACGTTTCTTTATCACCGAACTGTGGATCGATCTCTAAATAATCGATCGTATCGTATTTATGATTAGATTTTGCTTTAAAGATAGGTGTGAAGTAGATTCCTGTTACACCAAGTTTAACGAGGTGATCGATGTGATCAATCACACCTTGAAAATCTCCACCAAAAAAATTATTGAATTTCGGTTCTTCGCTTGCCCACGGAAGAGAACCTTCAGGATCGTTGCTCGTATCTCCATTTGCAAAACGCTCAGGGAAGATTTGATACCAAACCGTATCCTTCACCCAAGAAGGGGCACGAAAAACATCAATGCCATTTAAGAATGGAAAACAAAAGTAATAAGCCGTGTCATCGAACGGAGCTTCGTTATAGAAGCCTTTTTCGGTAAACACTAACGTTTCATCACCGCTTTTTAGTTCAAATCCATACCGCAAACGCCTAAACGGGGGTTGAATCGCTATAAAATAGTAATCGAAATATTCGTCTGTACCCGAAAGTGTCATGAGCGATCGAGACGTCTGCCAGCCATCCTTCGTCCAGTCATAAGGATCACCGTGAATTAACGTTACAGAATCAACATCACCTTTTTTAGTACGAAGTCGGATGTGTAGGGTAGTCTCGTCATATGCATAAGCAAAGTTGTTGCCTGATCTGTGGTAGATTGCTTCTTTTAACATATTTTAAACTCCTCTCAGTTTTGGGCAATAAAAATGGGGCACAACCTATAGAAACTAGGTTGTACCCCTAAGGAACGTACATTGCCTTCAACTTGTAATGGTGATAGTATAAACCGCTTTCACCAATAAAATCAAGAGAAATGAAAGCGAAACCAAAAATAATTAAAAAAGTATTGTAAAAATTCAAAGCATAGGTATAATGAAATTGAGCAGGTAATGCAATCGTTTTCATAAACGGCAAAAACTTGATAAGAAGACAGAAAATATTTTTTTGCTAATTTGTGCAAACGTTTGTATGCTTTGATCTTTTAACAATAATGGGGGGTACAATTTGATGAAAAAGTTATTAGCTTTGCCTTTAACTTTTGCTCTAGCGGCAAGTGCTTTAGCTGCTTGCGGACCGCAAGAAGACAGTTCTTCTACAGGCGGTAAGAAAGACTCGGCTGCAGACAAGCCCGAAAAATTAGTAATGTGGGAAGACCAAGAAAAAGGTGCTGGAACGAAAGACGCGATCAAAAAGTTCGAAGAGAAATACGGCATCAAAGTTGATCTGAAAGAAATCCCAATGTTAGATCAACAAGAGAAGCTTCGTCTTGATGGACCAGCTAAAAAAGGACCGGATGTTATTACAACTCCGCATGACCGTATTGGACCATTAGCGATCGAAGGTCTTATCGCACCAATTAAAGTATCTGATGATGTAACAAAGCTTTACACTGAATCTTCAATTAACGCATTAACATATGATGGAAAGCTTTACGGACTTCCAAAATCAACTGAAACACCTGTTTTCATCTACAACAAAAAATTAATGCCTGAAGCACCTGAATCTTTTGATGATGTACTTGCATTCTCTAAAGGTGACAAAGGTGGAGCACAGTATGGCTTCTTAGCTAACTGGACTGACTTCTACTTTGCAAATGGCGTGCTTTCTGGATATGGAAGCTATGTATTCAAAGACGACAACGGAACTTTAGATGCAAAAGACCTTGGTCTTTCTAACAAAGGTGCTGTTGAAGGTTTAGATTATATCACTAGCTGGTACAAAGACGGCTTATTCCCTAAAGGAATCATCGGTGAAAAAGCTGGCCCTACGATCGACGGTCTTTTCCAAGAAGGAAAAGTTGCTTCAGTTATGAACGGACCATGGTCTTTCCAAGGCTATAAAGATGCTGGAATTGATATCGGTGTTTCACCAATGCCTAAACTTCCAAACGGTGAAGATGTAAAAACGTTTATCGGTGTTAAAGGTTACAACGTAAGCCAATTCTCTCCTAACCAAGAGTGGGCTGCAAAGCTTGTTGAGTTCATCACAAACGAAGAAAATGCTAAGACTCGTTTTGAGAAAACAGCAGAGATCCCTCCAATCGTATCTTTAATGGAGGACCCAATCATCGCAGACAACGAAGCAGCTAAAGCTGTAGCCGTTCAATCAGAACGTGGAGTTCCAATGCCTAACATTCCTGAAATGGCAGAAGTTTGGGCTCCGGCTGCAAACGCACTTCAATTATCTGCAACTGGTAAGTCTGAGCCAAAAGCTGCTCTAGAAAGCGCAGTTAAGACGATCGGACAAAACATTGAAGCGAACCACGGTAAAAAATAATAAGCAGTAACTGGAAAGCGGTACCCAGACGTCGCGGGTACTGCTTTCTCTAACTATTGTGTGTGTTGGAAAGATTTCACATATAAATGGGTCCTAAAATCTTTCGAACAATACACAAAAGTGGGGAAAAGAAAGGGGAAACCTGTAATGACACACCGTAAGACTGCAGCTTTGCTGTCAATCATTCCAGGAATGGGGCAATTTTATAACAAGCAATTTGTTAAAGGTTTCGCATTCTTGTTTTTAGCAATTTGTTATTTTATAGCATTTCTTGATTTTCTAAACATTGGACTTTGGGGAATTGTAACACTTGGAACAGAAGTGCCTAGAGATCACTCCATCTTCTTACTTGTTAACGGCGTAATCTCTATACTTGTAGTAGGCATTGGATTAGGATTTTACTACTTTAATATCTATGATGCTTTTCAAAACGGAAAGAAACGGGATAACGGCGTTAAACTTAACACACTCAAAGAGCAATATCACAATGTAGTAGACAAAGGGTTTCCTTATTTAATGGTTGGACCTGGATTCTTATTGTTGATCTTCGTTGTTATTTTTCCAATCATCTTTATGTTGTTGCTCGCATTTACGAACTACAATTTATACAACTCACCACCTGCAAAGCTTGTTGATTGGGTTGGTTTCAAGAATTTTATTGAAATTTTCTCTCTAGACATTTGGCGTGAGACGTTTATCTCTGTATTTGCATGGACAATTATCTGGACATTTACAGCGACTACACTTCAAGTTTCTGTAGGTATTTTCTTAGCAGTTGTATTGAACCAAAAAGAAATTAAGTTTAAAGGGATCATTCGAACACTATTAATCTTGCCATGGGCTGTACCAGCATTCGTATCAATCTTAATTTTCTCAGGATTGTTCAATGACACATTCGGAGCGATTAACCAATCTATCTTAGCACCACTTGGAATCGATTCCATACCGTGGATGACTGATCCGTTCTATACGAAGGTGGCTTTAATCTTTATCCAATCATGGCTCGGTTTCCCGTTCATCATGGCAATGACAACGGGCGTACTTCAGTCGATTCCTGGTGAACTTTATGAAGCGGCAACTGTGGATGGGGCATCGAACTGGGATAAATTCCGTAAGATCACGCTTCCGATGGTCTTATTTACAACAGCACCAATATTAATTACGCAATACACGTTCAACTTTAATAACTTCAACGTTATCTATCTATTTAACAACGGTGGACCTGCAGTAGCAGATCAAAATGCAGGTGGGACAGACATCTTGATCTCTTGGATCTACAACTTAACGATGACTTCAGCTCAATACAGCAAGGCTGCAGCTGTAACTGTATTATTATCGTTGATCATCGTGTCACTTGCATTGTGGCAGTTTAGAAAAACGAAATCATTTAAGGACGAAGGAATGATTTAATATGAGTATAAAAACAGCAAGAAGAATTCGATTAACTCTGTCCTATCTAGTATTATTGTCAGCGATCGCAATCGTGATCTATCCGATCCTTTGGGTAATAGGTTCTTCCTTTAATCCAGGAAACACTCTATCCAGTTCTACGATCATTCCAAAAAATGCGACTCTTGCTCATTATAAAGAGCTATTTGCTGAGACGGATTATCTGATCTGGTATTGGAACACATTGAAGATTTGTTTTATTACGATGGTTCTTTCTGTTATCTTTATCGGCCTAACCGCTTATGCATTCTCAAGATATAAGTTTATTGGACGTAAGAATGGATTGCTTCTTTTCCTAATCTTGCAGATGATACCACAATTCGTAGCGATTCTAGCTATCTACATCCTAGCTTACCAAGTAGGTTTGCTTGATACACACTTTGCCTTAATCCTTGTTTATGTGGGTGGATTGATTCCGATGAACACATACTTGGCGAAGAACTATTACGATACGATTCCAAAAGAACTAGACGAATCTGCGCGAATTGATGGCGCTGGTCACTTTCGTATCTTTTGGCAGATCATCCTGCCGCTTTCAAAACCAATCTTAGCGGTAATCGCACTTTTCAGTTTCATCTCACCGTTCGCTGATTTTATCTTAGCGTCCATTCTGATCAGTTCAGATGAAAAGATGACTCTCGCGGTTGGTCTGTTTAACATGATTAAGAATGAGTTCGGGAACAGTTTCACACTATTTGCTGCGGGATCTGTATTAGTAGCGATTCCGATCGGTCTATTGTTCTTATCACTGCAACGTTACTTTATCTCTGGCTTAACTGCTGGTGGTACAAAAGGTTAATCACAGCACCTCAATATAGGAGGAACGACGATGGGCAAAAGGATTGTATTCTTAAGCTTCGCGTTTCTTCTTTTTTTATCTGTTCAAAATAAAGCGCTTGCAGAAAAAAAGGAAGAACGATCATGGAAAGATGAAACGATCTATTTTATCATGGTGGACAGGTTCAACAATGGAGACAAGAAAAACGATTTTGATGTAGATCTTAATGACCCCACAGCTTACCATGGGGGAGACTTTAAAGGGGTCATGGATAAACTTGATTATCTTGATGACCTTGGAGTTACGGCAATTTGGCTAACGCCTGTCGTAAAGAACGAACCAGGAGGCTATCACGGTTATTGGACGGAGGATTTCTATGAAACGGAAGAACATTTCGGTTCAAAGGATGAGTTAAAGCAGCTTGTCAAAAAAGCGCATGATCGAGATATAAAAGTCATATTAGATCTTGTTGTAAATCATACAGGGTATAAACATCCTTGGTTAGAAGAGGCGTCAAAAAAGAATTGGTTTCACCCAGAAATGGAGATCGGCAACTGGGATAACCAAACAGAAGTTGAGAACGGCTGGCTCGCTGGTTTGCCCGATCTGAACACAGAGAACAATGAAACGCGTAAGTACTTACTCGACATGGCTGAATATTGGATCAAAGAAACTGACATCGATGGCTATCGGTTAGATACTGTAAAACATGTGCCAAAAGATTTTTGGCAAGAATTTTCAGAACGAGTGAATAAGACTAAGCCTGGATTTTATTTGATCGGTGAAGTTTGGCACAATGATCCAAGATATATTGCTGAGTATAATAAAGCAGGAATTCAATCGTTTGTAGATTATCCACTGTTTAATGAGATGGTCCGTATATTTAGACAAAGCGGGCAATCGCTTTCAGAGCTGAACGCTGTTTGGGAGCGCAACAAGTTCTATTATAGGGATCCGTATATGTTAGGAAATTTTATAGATAATCACGATAACATTCGATTTGTGCGGGAAGCACTGCTGAAGCAAGAAGATCCGGAAAAGAGGTTGAAGTTAGCTCTTACTTACCTTTACTCTGCACCTGGTATTCCTATCCTCTACCAAGGAACAGAGCATATGATGGATGGAGCCAAAGATCCAGACAACCGTCGCATGATGGACTTTACTCAGAATAAGAATTTTGAAAGGTTCGCTTCAAAATTAGGAAAGCTTAGACAGAAACATCCTGCACTTAGACGTGGCGATTATTCGATGATTGTTGATAAAGAGGGGAAAGCCGTTTTTAAACGGAAATATCAGGATGAAACACTTTATATCGCTTTTAACAATGATAAGAAGAAGTCAGCTATTTCTTTTTCGGATAAAAGCCTTCATAATAAAAAACTTGTGAGTCTGTTATCAGAAGAAGAGATAAAGGTGAACGATACTTCTGTTGAAATGAATATGGCTTCGGAATCAGCTGACATTTATTCTGTACAAGAAGCAGATTCCGATTGGAAGCTTTACTTAATAGCGGCAGCAATAATCGTTCTATTGTTGAGTTCTTTCTATATTTATAAAAAAAGAAAAAAACGCACTTTATAAAGTTGAAAAGTCTTATAACAAATCAATTTACCAAAAGAGCCGAAAACATTAAAAGTGGAAAGGAATTAATATTTCTTTTTTCCTACGAACGCTATACAATAATTGATGGAATAAAGTAAGCGTATACACTATGCCAAATAGTCTGAAAGGAGGACTATACATGTCAGTAACGATAAAAGACGTAGCAAAATTAGCAGATGTTGCACCTTCAACCGTTTCAAGAGTAATTGCTAATAATCCTCGAATTTCTGAAAAAACAAAACGAAAAGTTAAAGAAGCGATGGATTATCTTGGCTATCATCCAAACTTTAATGCAAGAAGTTTGGCAAACCGAAGCACTCAGGCGATCGGTCTTGTCATGCCTAGTTCTGCAGACAAAGCGTTTCAAAATCCGTTTTTTCCAGAAGTAATCAGAGGAATCAGTACGATTGCACATGAACAAGAATACGCCCTATACATGTCGACAGGTCATACAGAAGATGAAATCTTTGAAGGGGTTGTACGAATGGTACAAGGTCGTCGAGTGGATGGCATCGTTATGTTGTATTCACGTGTAGATGATCGGATTATGTGCTACCTGCAAGAACAGAAATTCCCGTTCACAGTAATTGGTAAGCCGTTTAAAAACGCTGAAAGTATCACACATATAGATAATGATAACTTCAAAGCTGCTCAAGAAATGACTGAATATCTCATATCGCTCGGTCACGAACGAATCGGCTTTGTAGGAGGAAACTTGAATCTAGTCGTAACCATCGACCGGTTATTAGGCTATGAAAAAGCGATACGAAATGCAGGACTGCCTTATAAAGATGAGTACATCGTTCATGAAGAGTTCTTAAAAGAAGGAGGGCAAGAAGCAGTAAAAGAGCTTCTTGCATTAAGAGAGCCACCGTCAGCACTTCTTGTTATAGATGACGTTATGTCCTTCGGTGTCTTGAGCACTTTAAACGAGCTAGGTGTGACCGTACCCGATGACATCTCGTTACTAAGTTTCAACAACGTTATGCTGTCCGAACTCTCATCACCTTCACTAACATCTGTAGACATCAATATCTTTAAACTCGGTTATGAGGCGGCTAAGGGACTCTTAGAATGCATTCAATGTCCCGAAAAAGAAGCAAAACGAGTAGTCGTACCCTTTCAGCTGATCGAAAGACAGACGTGCAGTAAAGTTAGCAAGAAGTAATAGTCAGTCTGATGGATTTAACGGGGTTTTAATGACCATGGGTAATCTGGAAAGCGAGCAACCTGGAGTGGAAATCAACAACTTTCAATACCAACAAAGTAAACCAAAAAAAGCCTCTAGGAAGATAACTTCAAATCTTCTCAGAGACTTTTTTCTTTAAGAGCCTTAATTACAGGTAGGATCGGCTGTTTGCTTTTACAAGAAAAAAAATCTTTAAAGGGATCATCTACATCTTTTATCCGATCTATGATTGAAGTAAGTGGATACTGTTCAGGATTTAATGAAGCATTTACTTCTTTCCAATATAGGGGAGTAGCCACTAAAGCATCGTCGTTTCCTCTTACAGAATAGGGAGCAATAATGGTTTTGCCTTCAGCGTGCTGAATGTAATCAATATAGCAACGGTTGCCACGATTCTTTTTTAATCGTTCGATCGTAAACCATTTCGGCTCACGTTCGATTAAATACTGAGCTAGAAACTCTGTGAATAGACGTGACTCATCAAATGTAACGGCTTGTTCGGGCAAAGGAATATAGATCTGCATTCCCTTATTACCGCTTGTTTTGATAAACGTGCAGAGATGTAACTTATCACAAACTTCTTTTATCAAAAGCGCTGCTTCTACCGATAGATGAAATTCCTTACGAGAGGGAGGATCTAAATCCATCACGATCTCTGAAGGGTGAACATTTTCAACTGTTCGGTAAGGAATGTGAAACTCAAATGCAAGCTGGTTTCCTAACCAGAGCAATGTAGGTAAGTTATTACAAACGATATAATTAATATCTTCTTCCATATTCGTATGTACATATTGTGGAGCATAATCTGGACAATTCTTTTGATAGAACTTTTCCTCACTCACTCCGTGAGGATATCTAATGACCGTTAAAGATCGATTCATCAAAAAAGGTAGCATATAAGGCGCTATTTGGGTTAAATAATTGATGTATTCAACTTTAATAATATCGTGATCCGGCCATAATGGTTTGTTAGGGCTTGTTAACGTTACGATCTCGCCGTTAACAGGAAGATCTACTTGTTCTTTTGAAGACTTTCCCATGTACATTCCTCCCAGTTTGTATCAAAACGAAATGAAACAAACCTTGGCTGTCTCAATTGATTTTTGTATAGTTCTAAATACGAAAGTTCTACACAAATCGAAGGTTCTATCATAATAAGCGTACCGTTCCTGTCTTTCATGTTTTTCTTAATGATTTGAATCAACGCTTCCTTCTCTTGAGGAGATATGCCATGAGAGAATAATCCAACAAACTGAACGGTCCCTTCATTCATTATGCCAACATGGAAAAAACCGTTTTCCGTATCATAACCCAATACGATAAAGGGATGATATTTAAGATTTTTCACTTTGATCCATTCGTTTGTTCGAAGTCCTGGAGTCCATTTATTAGAAAGACTCTTTGCTACAATTCCTTCACTCTTGTCAACTTGAACTCTTTTCGTTATTTCCGATCTTGCCGAAGTAAACGGAATAAAATTAAGGCAACTCTCAGGTGAAACTATATTACTTTGAACTCCTGCAACCTGAAGAAGACTCTGCAAGTTTTCTTTTCGTTCAAAAAAACTCCGCCGATAAATGTATTCATCCTTAATGGCTAGCAGATCGAATGCACAATAAGAAGAAGGATTTGTTTTACTAGCTTGTGCAATTTTACGAGATTGTTTTAGTCTGCCTCTTTTTTGAATGTGTTCAAAGTTGGCTTTATTTTCGTTTTCAAGAATGCAAAGTTCTCCATCTAATAAAAGAGGAAACATGTGATTAACACGTTGCTCAATGCTTTTAAGGTGATCTGCAACCTCAGGAAAAATACCATGCAGAGGATGACCATTTCTAGATGTCATGATCACATTTGAATGATCCCAGTAAAGTAAACATCTAAACCCGTCATATTTCACTTCATATACCCACTGATCTGCTATGGGCAATTCATTTGAAAGAGAAGGGAGCATCGGTTTTAAAAAGGGTTGGATCATGAACTAGCTTTCTTCTTTGCTGTTGACTTTTTCTTTTTAGGCTTTGTTTCTGTTGAATCATTGCTTTTCTTAGAACTTGTTTCTTTCGTCTTTTTACCTCTATCAGCAGTTTCTTTTCCTTTACTTTCATTGATAGAAGCTTGAAGTGCTTCCATAAGATCTACAACATTTGTTCTCGGTTTTTCTTTCGCAACTTTCACTTCATCACCAGAAATTTTTGAGTTAATCAATTCGAGAACCGTTTCACGATACTCGTCTTCATACTTTTCAGGCTCAAACGGGGCGGTTAATTGTTCAATAAGCTGTTTGGCCATCTCAACTTCTTTTTCATTAAGTGATACTTCATCTGTTAAACCAGGAACATGATCAACATTCCTTACTTCATCGGGATAAAAGATGGTTTCCAAGACTAGACCGTTTTTGTATACACGAACCGCTGCAAGGTGTTCTTTTGATCGAAGTGTGAACTTGGCAAGTCCGATCTTCCCAGTGTCTTCCATTGCCTTTTTTAAGAGGGCAAAAGATTTTGTACCGTTCTCGCCAGGTCCGACGAAATAGGAACGGTTATAAAAGATAGGATCAATTTCCTCTAACTTAATAAAATCGATGATCTCGATCGATTTATCAGAAACACCTGCTAGTTCATCGAGTTCCTCCTTTTCCACCACTACGAACTTACCGGGTTCATACTCATATCCTTTTACAATTTCTTTTGAGTCCACAGTCTCTTCACATACAGGGCAAATCTTTTCATATTGAACGGGACTATGGCATTTCTCATGTAAATATCTCATTTTAATATCTTTATTTTCAGTTGCTGCAAACAGCTTGATAGGAATATTTACAAGACCAAAGCTGATTGCGCCTTTCCACATCGTGTGCATGACAACCATCCTTTCAAAACTCATTTACAGATAGTTTCTCCATACGAATCGACATCATGTATATTTTTCCATAGTTTAAACAGATTTCGACAATGCATTGTAGAAACATGCAATTTCATTCATAATGAGAATAGAGTTTTTTAATAGGCTTTTTCCTAAAAATTGTTGTTTATTTGTATGTTCTTTTTACTTCCTATGGGAGTGATTGTAGCGTAAGGTGCAGACTCCTATGGGACGAGCGGTTAGTTGGAAATGTGGAAAATGGTTCGTTCAGCCCCTAAAAGCAAAAGGTAAATGGGCTAGGAAGTCACAGTTTGCCTTCTTGACTGATCAACTTTTGACATTCGAGGGGGCTAGTCACTGCAACTAGCTAGGAGGCTCACCGCACGCTCCTGGAAAGCGAGCAACCTGTAGCGGAAATCAACTACTATCGAAGAGCAACAATGTAAACGAAAACAGCCTTTCAATAAAAGGGTGATAAACATTGGATAGCAGTACAAACACACAATCAAATACAGAACTTGCTCAATTCTTAAACAACCAAAGAACAAGCATTGTAGAAAAATGGCTGGAAAACGTACTGTTGCCTCAAAATGACCCTTTCTATGAAGAAGTAAAAAAGAACGGTCATCAAACGATTGTAGAACTGATTCACTTTTTGGAAACAAGTTCACTGGATAGACTGCAAGCTCTAACGAGTAAGATCGCCAAGGAACGAATTGAAGCAAAAGCGAATGTTGGAGATTTTGTTCATAACATTAACGTCGGCCGGAGCATCGTCTATGAACTTTTAATGTGTTCGCTCTTAAATGACCAATTAAAAGGCGATGGCGTTCTAAAAATGCAAAGGTATTTTGATCAACTTGTCTTCTTGAGTGTTCAAGAATATACAGCGCTTAAGGATACGATCATTGACCGCAAAAACCAGTTTATCCAAGAGATGCACCACGATCGGTTAACCATGCTTGGACAGATTGCAGCCAGTTTTGCCCATGAATTTCGAAATCCACTTACTTCCGTTAAGGGCTTCATCTATCTTTTACAAAAAGAATTAGATAAGACGGACCAATCCGAGTATTATTTTGAGATCATACAAAATGAGATGCAGAGCCTTGAAGAAAAGATTACACAGTTTCTCTATTTATCAAAGATGAGAGGCTTACAAGATAAGCTCGAGAAAGTCTCGTTATCCTCACTTTTGAAAGAAATGCTTAACTTTATGTATCCGCGTTTTACTGAAACGAATATTGTAACCATTTCTCAGGTTGAAAATGACGTGTTTACAGAGGGCGACAGTTCACAGATCAAGCAGGTGTTATTGAACATCCTAGTGAATGCCGTCGAAGAATTAAGTGGCTGGAGTGGTGAGAGAAAGATTAAGGTTTCTTTAATGAAAAACGAAGACAATGTGGCAGAATTATCAATCTGTAATAATGGGAATCCGATTCCTGATTATTTACTTGAGAACGTTTTTGAACCATTTGTTACCACAAAGTCACTCGGAACAGGACTTGGACTTTCTGTTTGTAAACAGATCGTTGAAAAACATAACGGGACGATTGAAGTAAATTCAACAAGAGATGACACTTGTTTTACGATTAAATTTCCGATCATCTAATTCTTACCTTCTGACCAACTAAATATGGATATGAAAAAAAGCTCCCTTTTGTAAGGGGGCTTTTTCTTTAAAGATGATCAGGTTTTTTTGAGTATGGCTGTTTTCCTTTTTGTTTACTCTGGAGTTCTGCTTCATTTTTCAATTGATTCATTGCCTGATTATCTTCTGGACGTTTATTATTGTCTTTTGTATTATGGTGCGTCATAAAAATCCCTCCTGACTCTAACATCTGTCAGAAGGGGTCTCATTATTCATCATGTTTTAAGATACTTCTTTAGGTGTATTTAAGAAGAACAAGGCTATTGTTCCAGGACCTGCGTGTGCGCCGATCGCACAACCGATCATCGTAACTAGAATGTTTTTGTTTCCTGTTTCTTCAATAATCAAATTCTTTAAAGCTTTTGCCGTTTCAGTGTCATCAGCATGACTGATGCCGATCGTAATGTCATCGAGAGATGAAGCTCTTTCTTTCATGATTTCTACCATGCGTCCTAGAACTTTTTTCTTTCCACGTAGTTTTTCAAGTGGAAAAAGTTTTCCATCTTCCATGTGAAGAACAGGCTTAATTTTTAAAAGTGTCCCCATGACAGCTGCCGTTTTACTCACTCTGCCGCCGCGCAATAAATATTCAAGGTCATCAACGGTAAAAATATGTTCAAGGTGGTTCTGGTAGTGTTGAAGCGTGTGAAGAATCTCATCAAAGGATTTTCCTTCCTTGGCTTCTTTAGCTGCTTCATAGACCATCAAACCATAGCCTAATGATGCGGCTTGGCTATCATAGACTTCTATTTGAGCGTTTGGATATTCTTCAAGCACTTCATTTTTCATAAGTACAGCTGTTTGATACGTTCCACTGATTCCTGAAGATAAAGTGATATAGATGGCAGGTTGTCCATTTCTCGCACATGAAGTTAAAGTTTCTTTAATGATCGACGGAGGAACTTGAGCTGTTTTTGGGACGGCGCCTTCCTTCATATATGTATATAACTGTTTTGGTTCGATGTTAGATCGATCTAAATACTCTTCATCATTGACCTGTACGATTAGAGGCAGCATGATAATCTCGTATTCGTCCAATAATTGTTTAGGTAGATCAGATCCTGTATCGGATATTATCGTAGTCATTATTGTTCACCTGCTTGGCTTTTTTCTTTAGTTTAACTTGTGATGGAATGAAAAGGCAATGACCATGTTTGAAAAAATAGCTCTTATGACTATTGACGCGGGGTATCTTTATCTGTTAAAAATGAATCTTGGATTAATGAAAAAAGGAGGGACTCTCACTCATGACAGAACGTTTTCGTTTAAATGATCTAGGGATAACTGAACTTAAAAAGATCTTTTTTATAATCGTAGGAGCCCTGCTTAATGCCGTCTCACTTAACATGTTCTTAATACCGGCAAAGGTTTATGCGAGTGGATTTACAGGTGTTTCTCAGCTGATTTCATCACTGCTCGTTAATACGGATTTTCCGATCAGCACTGGTATTTTGTACTTATTATTTAATATTCCTGTGACGATTTTAGGCTGGCTGAAAGTAGGAAAGTCATTTACGGTATATAGTTTCTTGAGTGTCATCATGATCACGGCGTTTCTAGAGATCATACCTATTACAGTCGTTTCATCCGATATACTCTTGAATGCGGTTTTCGGCGGGGTTATCGCTGCATTAGGTGTTGGTGTTACATTGAAGTATGGAGCATCAACAGGAGGACTTGATATTATCGCCATGATCTTATCAAGAATGAAGAACAAGCCGATCGGTGGTTATTTCTTTATCCTTAATGGTTTGATCATACTTGCAGCAGGTTTCCTATTCGGTTGGGAGAAGGCGTTATATACGCTTGTAGCTCTCTATGTATCATCACGCGTTATTGACGCTGTACATACGCGTCATGAAAAACTAACAGCGATGATCGTTACGAAGAAGGGAAATGAGATCCAAGAGGCCATTCACGGAAAAATGGTTCGAGGCATTACAATAGTACCGGCTAAAGGCGCATTCTCTAAGCAAGATAAAGAGATGCTCATCATCGTGATCACACGCTATGAACTTTATGATCTAGAGAAAGTGCTTAAAGAGGTAGATCCGAATGCCTTCACAAATATCGTTCACACAACAGGCATCTACGGCTTCTTCAGAAATGACTAAGGGGTCTGACCCCACACAATTACAAACCATTCATTTTTGTACACACGGTATGGACAAGATCCATTCCGTGTGTTTTTTTTGTGAATGTTTTCAATAAAAACTCCATATAAAGGTAAAAATGAAAGTGAGGTGAATGAAAATATGAAGTCATTTAGAACACCGATTATCGCTTTACTAACTGTTTGCACCATTATCTTCTTACTGTCAGCTTGTAACAAAGAAGAAGATAAGCCTAAAGTTAAAGACGTTGAAGTAACTTCTCAACTCAATCCCGTTCTATCCATCCAGCAAAGAAACGATGGGATTGATGTGCTCGCCGTTCTTGAGAATCATAGCAATCATACGGTTACTCTATCTTTTAATCGTTCAAAAATGTTTGATGTGGCGATCTTGGATTCTTCGAAAAAAGAAGTTTTCAGACATTCTAAAGGAAAGAACTATGAGAAGAAACGAGAGGACGTACATATCAAAGCTCACGCAAGTCATATTTGGAAAACAAAGTGGAAGATTCCTGCAGAGAATAATAAAGCAGGCATATATACAGTTAAAGCAAATTTTCTACCTAATAAAATAGCACCAGGATCATTGAGGACTGAGAGTCTAACAGTAGAAGAAACGCTTACTCTTCAAGGCGGATCTGAAGAAATGATAAACGATGCTTTTCGAAATATACACTTTTCAGGTAAAGACGGTACATATAAAGTATCAGGGGAGGCAAGAGTGTTTGAAGGCTCATTTGCCTATTCTGTTTCTGATGGTCATAACGTTTTTATCGAAAAGAATGAACAAGTCGAGAAAGGCGGGCCAGATTGGGCTCCATTTTCGTTTGAAGTTAAAATTCCGGAGGATGATCTGCCGATAAACGGTACGCTCATGCTCGAACTGTTTTACTATAGTCCTAAGAACGGGGAAAAAGCAGATACACTAGCAGTGCCGCTTGAGTCCTTTAAATAAGGTCTTTATTAAAAGGTTGTTGCTTTTAACTCCTTGTCACCTTTGACAACTGTGGAAGGTGCGTGCCTACCACCTGAAATGCATCTCGCAAGGCATGCGACGAGGAAGCTTGCTCCGCTAGCATTAACTTGTAGACGCAGGAGCAAGGAGCATAAAGGCGGACAGTTCGAAAAGTGGAAGTGGCTCGTTCAGCCCCTACAAGCAAAAGTTGAATGGGCTATGAAGGCGCACTTTTCATCACAGACCGTTAAACTTTTCACCTAGAGGGTCTAGCCACTGTAACTAGACAGCTTAGACACTTAAGAGTGATACGTACGAATGTGGCTCAGCGTCTGCCCCGTGGAAAGCGAGCAGCCTTGAACGGAAATCAACACTTCCAAAGGCAACAATGTTTACGAAAACTGGCTTTTTCACAAAAAATCACCAACAAAAAACCAGCCCGGTCGTAAAGGCTGGTGTAAACAACTTAAGCATTTTCTTCTAATGCTTTTTGAATTTCTGGCATCAATTCGTTCCAGTCACTGTCATTTGTTTTATTTACTGTAATAAAGTTTTCAAAACCAAAAATCGATTCTACTCCATCAATGGATAATAGTGCTTTAGCTAGAGGGGAGTCTGAATCATCACCTACACGTGCAGAAAGTCTTCCTTCTAGAAATTTCTCTGAACCATCAAATTTGATTGCGTTAGGATTCGGTGTTGGTTGGATCGAAAATTCTACTGCCATTACGAACACTCCTTAAAATAATAGTATTAAAAATGAAATGCATATCTTTTAGAGATGATATCATGGAAATCCAATGAATTGTACAGATGCTTCGTAACAGAGTTGTTGATTCCTGTTTCAAGTTCAATGGATTTGATACCATCTCTCTCAGCCCAATAGATCAAGTGTAGCAAAAGTTTACGGGCGATTCCTCTGTTTCGATGCTCCTCATGTACATAAAGCTCATTTAACCAAAGGTAAGGTCCACCGATCCGAAGACTTACTCCTAAGTTAAAAAAGGCAAGTCCAATCACGGAGTTTTCTTCTTCTGCAATGATGATTCCGCTTTTATCTGGGTTTTCAAGCGCCATCTTAATACCAGCAAACGTTCTGGATTTCTCTTCTGGCTCACCGTCCATCGTACGCTGCTGTAAGAATAAATGGGCAATTTCTTCAATGATATGAGTTTCAGCTTCATTCGTTACACGATATATTTTCATACAATGCCCCCAAAATTACTCTAAAAACATAAGATATCTTCTTCACATAACACATTATAACAAAAATAATAGCGGTTTGACGTTTGATAAATGGTAATTTCTTTCGAATAGTTTAATTAGAGATAATCGATAGAGGAGATGAGAAGAAAATGAAGACTCTTGTATGTTTTGGAGACAGCATCACATCAAAAGAAAAGAGTAAAGATGGCTCACTTAGATTAACTTCCCGTTTGAGACAAGAATTAACCGAGTGGGTTGTAATGAATGCTGGGATACCTGCAGAGACGACGAGAGCTGCCCTTGTGAGACTGCAAGATGACGTTCTTCGGCATCATCCTGATATTGTCACCATTCTTTTTGGTGCCAACGATTCAAGCGATCATAGACTTATTCCATTAGCAGAATACGAAAAGAACCTAACATATATGGTGAATAAAATCGGAGCTGATAAAGTCATCCTGATCAGTCCAGCTCCCGTGTTTGAAGACCAACAGAAAGCTCGAACGAATGATAGGATGAAAAAATACGCACAAACCGTAAAAAAAGTAGCGAAACAAGAGGGGACATCTTATATACCATTGTTTGAAATACTAGTTGATAAGAACATTCAAAAATACGTAATTGATGATGGTCTTCATTTTAATAAAATGGGATATGAACAGCTTAGTGAACTTGTGTTAAGAAAAATCAAAACTTTGACTTCCATCACATTTCCAAAAAAACAGCTTTCTCCTTGAAAAAGAGAAAGCTGTTCCTTTTTAACCATTTAATTTAGGCGATCAGGGTTTTCTTCTAATAAGCTCTCGGCGTCTTCTAAACTTAAGCCAGTCGCTTGCGTAAATGACTGAGGCTGACTTGTCTCCGAGTGTTGGTTTTCAGCATGTTGAGAACCAGAATTCACATGAGACGAAACACCCGTGTGTCTATCCAATTCTTTTTGAAATTCTGCCAACTGAGCACGCTCTGCATCAGAAGAATTAGCCATTGCAGAAGAAAGAGCATTTTGTGCTACTTCTTTGTCATGACCAGAAAGTTCAGCATGAGGGGCATGCTCACTGTTAGAAATCTGGTTATTTAAATCATGGGTTGAATGTTGTACCTTTCCTACAGCTTGTTGAACGGCATTTCTCGCGATTTGAAATAATCTGTTAGCCATCGTTATATGCCTCCTAATGAATTTCTTTCTTCTTTTTCACGTTTGCGATCTTGTTGCTCATCTTTACTGAAAGCCATTGTTGTTTCCTGACTTACCATATCAGCACCTTGCTTGATTGAACGTTTGGAACGACTTTTTTTACTCATTGGAATTCCTCCTTTTCTCCCGTACGTTTAGTTTTTACCGTAAGAAGTACAATATGTAGCTAGAAACTTCAAACGCTTTAAAAAAGAAATGGAAAAAAGATCTCCAGCTAACAGTCAGCTGAAGATCTTTAACGTGCTTAAACAAGTTTTAGAATATTTTTTAAGTAATGTGCAATACCTTCTTCTTCGTTTGTGAGGGTGACATAATTAGCGCGTGATTTAAGTTCATCGATCGCATTTCCCATTGCCACTCCATGACCTGCATATTCGATCATTTCAAAATCATTGTCTTCATCTCCAAAAGCTACAATACGTTCTTGTGGGATGTTGTAGTATGCGGCGACTTTCTCTAGACCTGAAGCTTTGCTGATACCTGAGCGAATGACCTCTATAATGTTCCATGGAGCTGCCCAAACTCTTTGGTCGACAACTTCAGCATGTTCCTTTTGGAGCATCGCTCTTAATTCCGAGATATGATGGTCTTCTGGATGAACCAGAATGGCCGTAGGGTCATCTTTTAAAGTTTTATGAAGGTCACCAATTTGAAGAGGATTTTCATTCATGATGAAAGTATTAACAATAACTTCATCAGGTTTCTTTAGATAGACATCATCAAGAACCTCAACCATAATATTCTTAACTTTAAACGTCTCACATGCTGTAATGATACGTTTTGCAACGTCCAGTTCAAGTGGGGAATGGTGAATACCAAAACTTGCATCATGTGGATGATGAACAAAGGCTCCATTAAAATTCACTATAGGAGTGTTGAGTTCTAACTCCTCGTAATACATGTTAGATGACCGAAAAGGGCGACCAGTAGATATACAAACATGATGACCATGATCGATCAATTGAAAAAGTAGTTCTTTTGTTTTTCTAGGAATTTTTTTCTCATCGTTTAATAAAGTTCCATCAAGATCTAATGCAATTAAGTAAGGTTGTGTCACGAAAGTACCTGCCTTTTTTAGGATGCTTATATAAAGTGTATTATTTTACTTACAAAAAGTCTATTCATACAGGGCGTCTTTCATGAAAAAGAAACATGTCTCATGATAAGATGGAAAAAAAGAGAAAGAGGAGATATACACATGGTATGTATACAAAAAGGAACGATCGGCGATATTCCTTTCTTACTTGCAGAAAAAAAAGAGAATGCGGGTAAACCGTTGCCGCTTTTCATTTTCATACACGGATACACGAGTGCCAAAGAACATAATTTACATTTTGCATATTCACTAGCTGAAAAAGATTTTCGAGTAATCTTACCAGATGCCTTACATCATGGAGAACGAATCGTGGCGAACCCACCCAAGTCGATGGAATATGACTTTTGGAACATCGTTCAACAAGGCATTCAAGATGTAAACCGTATTATGGATTGGGCAAAAGAAAACGAGTTTGTACTAGAAGATCAAGTAGCTGTCGGTGGAACTTCAATGGGGGCTATCATCACTTACGGATCACTCGTCAACAATCCGAAAATCAGTGCTGGATGTGCACTTATGGGAACGCCAGCTCATGAGAAATTTGCAAGATGGCAGATCGAAAGAATTCAAAATGCAGGTTACGATATTCCCCTCACAGTCGAAGAGCTTGAGAATTCTATATCTTCCTTAAAGGATTACGACCTTACACGTAACCTTGATAAGTTAAACAATCGTCCGTTATTTATTTGGCATAGTGAAGTTGATGCTGTAATTCCGTATCAGTTTGCAAAACCATACGTACAATCCTTAACCGAGAAAAATAGAGCATCCGTGTACATGAACGACAAAACTTCTGGTCACAAGGTTTCACGTGCTGCCTATTTAAACGCAGTTGAGTGGATCGCACAACAATTAAAAGCAAAAAAAGAAACGGTGTAAGTTTTACCCCGTTTCTTCAAGTTTTAGCCGATATGTTCGTTTAGGTTGATACATATGGTCGATTTCGTCAATTTGCTTTTGCAGAGAATGCATGATGCGAAGGGAAAAAACTCCCTGTTCATTAAATTCTTCTGGGATGTCGGTAATGGTTACTTTATAGCCGGACCGGTGGTAATATTCATAAGAAACCTTCATTCGATCAACATCCTTTCCATAATTTAAAAAAATAATAACAAATATAGATGTAAAAGTAAACTGAAAAGTGTTTATATTCTGAAAATTAAAAGGGGTGAAATTTTGCCAGTTACAAAACGAACACCGCTACCAGTTGCAGAGGCAGTAAATAAAATCATGAATCATACCCGATTATGGGAAATCGAAAAAGTTTCGATCATTGAGTGTGATCATCGTATATTGGCAGAGGATCTTACAGCTACCCATGATGTTCCTCCTTTTAATCGTTCTCCTTATGATGGGTTTGCTATTCGTTCAGGTGATTCTAAAAATGCTTCAATGGATCATCCCATCACATTGAGGGTTGTAGAGACAATTGGAGCAGGACAAGTTGCTGAACATGATGTAGAAAGCGGAATGGCAGTTCGGATTATGACAGGAGCCAAAATTCCCGATGGTGCTGATGCAGTTATCATGTTAGAACTAGTAAAAGAGCTTGTTATCGATGGTGAAACCCATATCCAAATAAAAAGATCTGTTAAAAAGGATGATAACATTTCTTTTCAAGGTGAAGACACACAAGATGGTACTGTTTTAGTGAAAGCAGGAACTAAAATCACGCCAGGAATTGTTGCAATTCTTGCCACGTTCGGATACCACACTCTTTCGGTTTACAAAAGACCTGTTGTTGGCATTCTTTCAACAGGAACAGAACTACTTGACGTAAATGAAGATCTAGAGCCAGGAAAAATAAGAAACAGCAATGCATACATGTGTGCAGCTCAAGTTAGAGCGATGGGTGCAGAAGTTAAACTTTATAAACATCGTGAAGACAATTTTGACTCTTTGTATAAAAGTATCAAGGAATCACTGCAAGAGACCGATGTTTTGATCACAACAGGGGGAGTATCTGTTGGAGATTACGATTTTCTTCCGGAAGTATACAAAAAGCTTGGTGCAGAAGTTCTATTTAATAAAGTTGCCATGCGACCAGGCAGTGTAACGACGGTTGCGATCTTCGAAGATAAATGGCTTTTTGGGCTTTCTGGAAACCCATCAGCTTGCTTTGTTGGCGCTGAACTTTTTGTGAGGCCTGTGATTTTAAAAGGAATGAATAGGATAAAGCCACACTGCAGAGTTACAAAGGCAACACTTTCAAGTGATTTTCCAAAACCAAATCCGTTTACGCGTTTTGTTAGGGCTACTCTATCAGAGGAGATCGATGGAAATGTTGTAACACCTGCTGGTCTAGATAAGTCTAGTTCTGTTTCTTCTTTAGTTGAAGCGAATTGCCTGATCGTTTTGCCTGGCGGTACGCGGGGGTGGGAAAAGGGAAGTGAAGTTGGTGTAATCACTTGGCATGGCGAAGGGAGCGAATGGCCGTGGGATCACCCGTTATTCTCCAAGTCGTCGGCTATCAGAACAGCGGAAAAACAACTTTAATCAGTAAGCTACTTAAGGAGTTAGGGAAACGCTATATTCAGGTTGGAGTCATTAAACACCATGGTCACGGAGATCGCGTAGATTTTAATGATGCTGGAAAAGATACAGAGCAACATCGAAATGCTGGCGCTTATATAACATGCGTTACTTCTTCTAATAACTCTATATTAACCATGGATTCAGAATTACCATTGAATAAAGCAATTGCCCTATATGAAACACTTGAAATGGATTGTATTCTAATAGAAGGGTATAAACATCATCCGTTTCCTCGAGTCGTCCTTTTGCGAAACGAGATAGAAGATATGGATCTTGTGCTGAATTCTCATGAAGTGATTGCAGCTATCCATTCCAAAAAACCTGAGGGTACTATTTTGCAGAAATCAAATAGTCCCCAATTCATGAGGGACGATGAAGAAGGATGGATAAACTGTTTAATCACCTACATCACTCAGCAATATCGAAGGAGAGTGGATCATGAAAATGTTTAAGATAACATCTGAACTCATAAATAATCAAGACGTTATTGATTCTGTCGTTCACCATAATGCAGGAGCCATTTCTGTATTCATCGGTACGGTTAGAGAAATGACAGGACAAAAACAAACCAAATTCCTTCATTATGAAGCTTATGTACCTATGGCCGAAAAACAACTTGAAAGAATTGGAACCGAAATTCAAGAAAAATGGCCAAGTGCCATCACGGCGATTACACATCGAATTGGAACGCTGCAAATATCCGATATCGCAGTAACGATCGCAGTATCTACTCCTCATCGGCACGATGCTTTTGAAGCAAGTCGGTATGCGATTGAGCGCATCAAAGAGATAGTGCCCATCTGGAAAAAGGAGCATTATACGGATGGGGAAGAGTGGGTAGGTAATCAAAAAGGTACAAGAACCTATCCTGCTGGACATCCAGAGGGGGTAGTGAAATGATGATCAACATCTTATTGTTTGCGGATTTAGCTCAGCAGGCAGAAACAGAAAGAATTTCGATTGAAGTTCATTCTCCTCTTAATGTAGAAGAAGTTAGAACCTTGTTGCAGAATGAAGTTGGTAAACTTTCTGGTATTGAAAATGCACTACTTGCTGTAAATGAGGAATATGTAGAGTTAACAGATCAAGTGAACGATGGTGACACTGTAGCGTTCATACCTCCTGTTAGTGGGGGTTAATGCGCCAATTCAAAAATGGGATGTCTAAGGAACCTGCCACTTGTTAGTATGCAGGTTTCTTTTTGATTTGCTCAAGAGTTTTTATACTCCTGTGCTTTTATGCTCGTTCGCGAATTATCATGCTCTTTATTAGGCCCACAAGAAAGACAGAAATTTTGATTATTAACGATATGTCCTTGAAAAAAACCATCTATACAAAATAACTGCACACCGCAAATTGAACATGTTCCAACTAGTTCCTTCATACCTTCATCTCCTTCGCTTTAAACGATTTGACTTTTTCATACGAGGAAGCGCTGATGCCGGCTGTTTACGAAGCCACTTTAAAAATTTTTTAAGTTCGGGAGTATCTCTTAGTTTTTCAACCGTGCTGTATAGGGATGCTAGTTCAGAATTTGTATACAAAAAATGAATCTGTTTATGACATGGCACACAAAGATATGCTGTTTTTGAAAATCTGCCGCCTTCTTCTTTTGGAATCAAGTGATGAACGGTTAATTCTACTGGTTCTCTTCTACAAAGTTCACATGTACCTTTCTCCACGCTTTTCTCAATCCCTTCAAGTTGCTGAATATCTGTCTATAGTTAAATGTACCATCTTCTTTTACTCTGAATAGGATGTGGTAGAAGGAGGGGGTAATATGTATCCACAACCATATCCATATGGAGCATCACAAAATTTTGGTGGACAATCGGCGGGAATGGGTCGGTCACCATTAAAAAAAATATATAAAACATGCTTAAAAAACAAAAATCAGCATGTGCAACTAATGTTGATGGATGGTGCAGCATATACAGGTTTTATTGAATATGTGGACCAGCAAAACGTCTATTTTGCCATACCTTATGTAGAAGAAACGCAAGAAAATCGAAACCCTGAAGCGCAGTATGATGTAAGGGGATATCAGATCTATCGATGTATGTTTCCGCTTCATGCTGTGGCAGGGGTAAACGGGGCATTTTAAGGGAAATTTTGATGGAATCCTTCTTTTTTTAGCAAGAGTTATCAATGAGAGCGCGGGTAACCTATAAAAGAAAGGAGGTACATCAACATATGGGGCAGCATAAACATTTTAAACATGGTCAGAAAGCACCCAATAACGGGATGTATGTAGAAATCGGTGAGACGGGAAGTATGGTAAATGATCCGCAACAGATCCATTTATCAGCCGGAGATCGATTTCCAGAAACAACTAATCATAACAGAGTTTGGACATATAAACGAAAGCCATAGCAAAAATAAAAACCCGGCATATAAACCGGGTTTTTATTTTTATATCTCTTCGCTTTTTGCTGGCAATAACTCACCAAGAATAGAAATTATGACTGTAAACACTACTCCGAAAATACAAGCTTTAACGAAATCGAATGTTCCGCCTTGCATTGAAACGAGCACATAAAAAATCATATTACTTAATAATAAAGACCAGATTAACGTCCAAATATAACGCATGCCACATTCACCTCTTTATGTAAACGAATTCTTTACCCTTCTGTATAGTAACAAAAGTTGAGATAAAGGGAAAGATTCTTTATGTAAATAATCGTCCAATAAGCCATAAATGTTAAAAATTTTCATAAATTGTTCAAGCTTAACAGGATAAGGGACGAATGCGAAGAAGAAGGTACATACTTAATACAGGTTTCATGGAGGGATCTTTTAGTATGGAAGAAAAATTGGAAGAATTGAAAGCGTTGGAAGAACAGGAAGAGAAGAATTTAACGGTTGAAGGAAAACAAACGTTAGAACAACTGAAAAAAGAACTAAATTCTTAGGCAGATAACTTTAGCTAATTTTTTTCCCCTGCATACATTAGTTAAGAAAAGCGAATTCGAGGGGAGAAATGTGAGTATCGACAAACGCACTTTCCAAATAGACAATCAATGGAATATCATACACCTACCAAAGCAGCCGAACGGTTTTGCCGTGATGATCATCGGTGATTGCAGTCATTATGTTGATGAGCATACGAGTCTTTGGAAACAAAACACTGAACGTGCAAACCTCATCCAATCCCTCAAAAATCAAGGTTATACCATTTTTTATTCTAATCTATACGGAAGACATTGGGGTAGTCCGAAAGCAGTCATTCTGGCAAAACGACTTTACCACTATGTAATGAAGCATGAAATTTTAAACCCGAATATTCATTTGATCGCAGAGGGTATGGGATCACTTGTAGCACTGCAGCTCATGGAGGATATGGAAAAAAATATACGCTCAGCCTTATTTATCAATCCATGTATCGATTTGCAGCACCATTTCAATCATGAAAGACAGAACAGGTTATTTTTCAAACGACTGATTCGAGAAATCATAACAGCTTACGATACAGAAGATATTGAATTACTAATCCATAATCTACCTCAAACGAATCATCTTACAGCGACTACACCAGTTCAAATATGGCATGCGGCACGTGGTGTTGCATTTAATTTTAAAGACCATAGCAGACCTTATGAGAAGAGAAGACAAGAATTAGCAGCACCTATTTCACTCTCAATACATGTTCCTGAAGCTACGTTCAATCCGGCAAGGGCCTTTCAAGAATATTTTAAAAACCATGAAAAAGTGTTGTAGAAACCTCATTACGTGAAATCTGTAATGGGGTTTTTGTGTATAAAAAAAGTATCGTATTCTTTTGGGTAAGACCATAGGATAGTAAGAGGAGAAAAATGGACTGGAGGCTCTTACATGAAAAAGGCATTTGTAACAGGAGCGGCAGGGTTTATCGGTTATCATTTGTGCAGCCGTTTGTTGGATGAAGAAGTGGACGTCGTTGGCATAGATATGGCAGAATCTCCAGACCGGATTGATTTCATTGCTCGTCATGCCGGATTCAAGTACCTTCCTTATGATATAAACGAAACGGATCTTGAACCACATACAAATGGCTGTGATGTGATTTTCCATCTCGCTTGTTCAGTCAAGCCAACAGCACCATGGGCTAATATAGAAGATGAAGTACAGCGGAACGTCTCTGTTCTAAAAAAAGTCGCAACGTTAGCCAACAATGAAACGAAGTTGATCTATGTATCATCCTATGATGTATATGGTAAACGACAAGGAGATGTTTTGGAAACTTCACCAAAAAATCCCGAGTCACTTTTTGGTCTAATTAAGCTAACAGAAGAAAATCTCGTGAAACAACTTGCTGAACAGCATGATTTTCCATTCGTAATCATGAGATTGCCAACTGTATATGGACCTGGTCAGCCTGAACATCATACGTACCAACAGGTAATATCGACAGAAGATCAAGAACAGGAAAGGAACGATTCGATATCAAAAGATACAGTCACAGAAGATGTACTCTTTGTGGATGATGCTGCTGAAGCTTTATTCTTGGCAGGTAAATCAGCTGCCAAAAATGAAATCTACAACATATCAAGTGGCAATCAGAACCAATGGCTTGAAGGATTAACAGAATTAAAAGCCGATCAATTAACATTCAAGGAAAAAAGAAAGATGCGGATAAAAGGTGAGAAAGCAGAAAATGAACTCGGGTTTCGTGCTAAGACCAAAATAAAAGAAGGCATCATGAAACAAATAATGCACTTTAGGAATAGAAATAAAAAATCAAAGCCGAATTCTAAAGAAATATAAAAGATGAAGGGGATTCTGGAGGTTTACAGGATCGCCTTTAAGTTTTTAGTTTAGTGAATGACGTTTGTTGGAGAGAGGGTATGTAGAGGTCTCATCTTTGTCGTTATGTGTCGACTCGCAGATAAACGAGGAAAACTCGCTGAATTAATGCAAAAACTCGCCGGAATATAATCAATATTTCTAGGATTATTTCTAAAATTTTTTGAATTAATTGTAAAGATACCCCAGCCAGTATAATGAATCCTTGGGATTACGGGGCAGGAGTAGATATCTATCGAGGAAAAAAGCAAAAAATTCACCGCGCTCTAGGGAAAGCTGCAAAGTGGGCCGGAAAATAATCATAAAACGTTTATCCATCGCACATTTTTCTTTATAATAGGTAAGGGTTAATAACTCTGTACATATAGTAAGGGAGGATTTTAAAGATGGATACAGAACGCAACATGAAATTTATGCAGATCGCTATGTCGCATATGCCAGAAGCACAAGCATTCTTAGAGAAGAAAGGAATTGAGATCGGCATGGAAGATGTTCAGCCGATGCTTCAGCTCTTAATGAACGTGATGAATGATGCTTACGAAC
Source organism: Fictibacillus nanhaiensis (assembly GCF_049537595.1). Classification (GTDB taxonomy): domain Bacteria; phylum Bacillota; class Bacilli; order Bacillales; family Fictibacillaceae; genus Fictibacillus; species Fictibacillus nanhaiensis_F. The sequence continues at coordinate 2,138,639 of NZ_JBMULM010000001.1, read as the reverse complement.
TTGGAAAAGAAGAAAAATAAGAAATAAACAAAGAAAAGCCAACCAGCTCGGGTTGGCTTTTTTTACTTCTTCTTAAACGCAGAAAAGATAGGTGAGATCTGTTGTGCGACTTTTACCGATTGGTCGATAACAGAAAAAATTTTATTGTAATCTAAAGAGCCTTCCTGCGTTCGAAAAGAATGTAGAAATGGTCGAGGCATCGGTTGATGAAACGGTGCCGGCATACCTCTGAAACCAGGGCCACCGAAATGTTGTGGTGGTGGAAAACCTTGCTGCATGTGCTGCTGATTTTGGCCCATTGGAAAACGTCCAGGAAACTGCGGAGGATACATCGGTTGCTGTCTAGCTTGGGGATTATGCATATTGAACCACTCCTAATATCAATTTCACTAAACTTACATTTTTCTTCCATACAGGATATGCCCTACGGCTTATATTGGTGAAAGAAAAGAACTTTAACTAGACAAAATATAAGAGATATCATAAAATTAGTACCAGGTCATAATATTTGATTATAAAACATTTTTTTATTTATTTTAGTAAATCGTTATTTCAAATTACTCATCTCAAGTGGAAACGGGTAAGAAACCTTTATTAAAAAATAAACGAAACCAAAGGGGTAATGTTATGAATGCAGGAATCATAGGGATGGGAAGCTATATCCCTGAAAAAATTCTAGCGAACTCCGACCTGGAAAAAATGGTTGATACAAGTGACGAGTGGATTCGAACTCGAACAGGAATCGTAGAACGTAGAATTGCAGAAGAATCGGTAAAAACGTCTCATATGGCTAGATATGCAGCGGAAGAAGCGATAAAAGATGCTGGCATCTCTGCAGAAGATATTGATCTTATCGTTGTAGCGACGGTTACACCAGACAATCCATTTCCATCAGTAGCTTGCCAATTACAAGAATCATTAGGTGCAAAGAACGCCGTAGGTATGGACGTAAGTGCTGCATGTGCAGGTTTTATTTACGGTTTGGTCGTAGGGAAGCAGTTCATTGAAACAGGAACGTATAAAAATGTTTTAGTCGTTGGTGCTGAAAAGCTATCTAAAATAACGGACTGGAAAGATCGTAATACAGCAGTATTATTTGGAGATGGTGCTGGAGCGGCTATTCTTTCTAATGTTAGCGAAGGTAGAGGCATCCTTTCGTTTGAACTTGGTTCAGATGGAACAGGAGCAAAACATCTATATCAAGATGAATTTATCCATATGAACGGCAGAGAAGTATTTAAGTTTGCCGTGCGTCAGATGGGTGAGACTTCATTAAATGTCGTTCATAAAGCAGGTTTGACTAAAGAAGACGTTGACTTCTTAATTCCGCATCAAGCGAATATTAGAATCATGGAAGCTTCTCGAGAGCGTTTAGAGCTTCCGAAAGAAAAAATGGTCATGACGATCGACAAGTTTGGTAATACGTCATCAGCTTCCATACCGATGGCATTAAAAGAAGCACTAAAAGATGGTAGAATAAAAGAAGATCATACAATCGTACTTGTTGGCTTTGGTGGAGGTTTAACTTGGGGTGCTGTTGCACTTCGTTGGGGAAGATAACATCAATGACCGCAAATGTGTACAAAGGAGAGTTGGTTTTACAATGAAAAAAAGAGTAGTCGTAACTGGTCTAGGAGCCGTAACTCCTCTTGGAAACAGTGTAGAAGAAACATGGAAAAAGATTGTTGAAGGTCAAAGTGGTGTAGGGCCACTTACAAGAAGAGATAAAGAAAAATTTCCGGTTAAAGTTGCTGCAGAAGCAACAGCGTTTAATCCGGAAGATTTTATGGATAAAAGAGAAGCACGCCGCATGGATCGTTTCACGCAGTTTGCCGTTGCAGCATCCATTATGGCTGTTAAAGATGCAAACTTAGATATCACTGAAGAAATTGCACCTCGCGTAGGGGTATGGATCGGTTCTGGAATCGGTGGTATGGACACTCATGAAGAACAATTCCGTATTTTTGAAGCAAAAGGTGTAAGACGTGTTAGTCCGTTTTTCGTACCGATGATGATTCCAGATATGGCATCTGGTCAAGTTTCAATTACAATCGGTGCGAAAGGTATGAACTCATGTACTGTAACGGCTTGTGCATCTGGTGCAAACTCAATCGGAGATGCATTCAAAGTGATTCAGCGCGGAGATGCAGATGTAATGGTTACAGGTGGAACAGAAGCACCGATCACAGACATGGCATTAGCAGGATTCTGCCAAGCAGGAGCCCTTTCAACGAATCCAGATCCAAAAACAGCTAGCCGTCCGTTTGATAAGGATAGAACAGGCTTTATCATCGGTGAAGGAGCTGGAATTTTAGTTCTAGAAGAATACGAATTTGCGAAAAAACGCGGAGCTAAGATTTACGCAGAGATCGTAGGTTACGGAGCAACAGGTGATGCGTATCATATTACTCAACCTGCTCCAGGCGGAGAAGGCGGAGCACGTGCGATGAGACAAGCTGTTGAAGATAGCGGTCTAGCTCCAGAAGAAATCTCTTACATTAACGCGCATGGTACAAGTACCGATTACAACGATAAGTTTGAAACAGCTGCTATTAAAGCTGTGTTTAACGAGCATGCTTATAAGATTCCGGTAAGCTCTACAAAATCAATGACAGGTCACTTATTAGGTGCTGCAGGTGGGATCGAAGCAATCTTTTCTGTAAAAGCGATTCAAGAGAGTATTCTTCCTCCAACGATCAACTATGAAACACCGGATGAAGAGTGCGATCTAGACTATGTCCCGAATAAAGCTAGACAGGCAGAAGTGAAAGCTGTTCTTAGTAATTCACTAGGTTTCGGTGGACATAATGCATCATTAGTGTTTAAAAAAATTGAAGAATAGTATGTGATCAAACCCCGTTTTCTTTTGAAAGCGGGGTTTTGCATACTTCGAGTTAATTACCTTTATTTAGAATAAAAAGGACAACCTCTGACTATACTGATTTTAAATACAAATCGGCAAAAAAGTGAGGGGTACAGATGTTATATTTACGTGATGTTTGGGTCAACTGGTTTGAAGGAGAAGAGAACGGCTATAACGTTTGTGAGTTTCATGAATGGAGAAAAGACGATTATATTGAACTATTGGATCAAGTACCAATTATTAAAATAGAATCCACACTCTTTCATTACATCGAGAATGATTTAAATGACCTGCCGGATTCCCTACTTGAAGAGGTGCACCAAAAAGCTTACGTTAGAAAGAACAACCAACGGGTGCAATTAGAACATTGCTTTATCATTACGGATGAAAAAAAATCTCTCATCATAGATACGATGGGTTATAGAATACCAATCCGCAAGAGCAGACTCATACCAAGACAAGAACAACTAGTATTTGAGATGGCAGAGCAGACGGAGACAAAAGTCTATACGTTCAGTGAGAAGCAGTTAAGTAAAGAATATCACATACTTTCACCAAATCCAGACAGCATGAGAGGGTTAACTCGCAAAGAGAGACAGCTGAAGCAACTTTTATTCATGGCTTTAGATCAGCTTCATTCAACAAAAAATGTTGCTGAGATGAGGTATTGGTGTACAGAATGGATGCCAGAGCAATACGGAAGAATTCAAAGAATGGATTTTGACGAAGCTTGGGATGCGTTATACTGTGAGTTGAAAAGCGGATGGTCCAAACAGCATATGGATATGTGTGAACGGTTAGTAAAAGGGCAACCGTATTTTGAAAAGATCTGGGAACTTGAGAACGGTACACAAGTGAACTAAAAGCACTTAAATAAGCTGGCTCCCAAAACGGGGAGCCAGCTTTTTACGGTTAAGGATAAGGGTCTGCAGATGGAGAAGAAGGAATATCTTCATGAGTGGGATATAAGTCGCTAGAAACAAGCGATTCCAGAGGTTTATGAGCGATTCCCGAAGTTTATGAGCGATTCCATACGAAACGAATCCCATTCCAAAAAATATCCTCTGCAATAAACAGTCTAAAATAAATAAGCCAGTGGGGAACTGCAATGATATTCTCCACTGGCTTATTGTTATTGACTGCTAGGTATCTATATAATTCTGTGAAAACTGCTCAGAATCAGTTATTAAATTCTTTTACGAGCTAATCCCATTGCACGCTCTGCTTTATTTAACGTTTTATTCGCTACAAAGTTGGCTTTTTCAGCACCACGATCAAGAATGTCATCTAACTCAGTTGATGCTAGATATTCTTTATATCGTTCCTGGATAGGTTTAAGAGCATTGATGACAGCTTCTGCTACACCTTGTTTAAAGTCGCCATATCCTTTGCCTTCATATTTCTCAACAAGAGATTTGATGCTTTCTCCTGATAACTGCGAATAGATCGTTAAGAGGTTTGAAATGCCTGGCTTATTTTCTTTGTCATAAGCAACTACGCCCTCTGAATCAGTAGTAGCACGCTTAATCTTCTTTAAGATAACAGATTCATCATCAAGCATAGAGATGAATGAGTTTTGATTGGGATCTGATTTACTCATCTTTTTCTCAGGATCCACAAGTGACATGATTCTTGCACCTTCAGAAGCAATACGAGGCTCTGGAATCACAAAGATCTCACGATACTTCTTATTAAAGCGTTCAGCGATGTCTCGAGTTAACTCAAGATGCTGCTTTTGATCATCTCCGACTGGAACGATACTCGTGTTATAAAGAAGAATATCTGCTGCCATAAGAGGAGGATACGTTAATAGTCCGGCAGATACAGCTTCTTTTCCAGTTGATTTGTCTTTGAACTGTGTCATGCGCTCTAGTTCGCCAATATACGTAACACATTGCATCATCCATCCCATCTTCGTATGAGCGGGAACTTCAGATTGAATAAAGATTGTCGATTTATCAGGATCGATTCCTGCTGCTAAATACAGAGCAGCTAAATTTCGGCTGTTTCTTTTTAATTCAACCGGATCTTGTGCCACCGTAATAGCGTGCTGATTAACCACGCAGAAATAACATTCGTGTTCATTTTGAAGTTCAACAAAATGTCTCATCGCTCCAATGTAGTTACCGATCGTTAAATTTCCGCTCGGCTGAATGCCTGAGAAGATTACAGACATGATTCATCTCTCCTTTGTATTTAAAAAATCAATATAAAAAGGCCCATTCGTCGCCTCATGCAAGGGACGAATGGACCGCGGTGCCACCCTTATAATTTTCATACATACCGAAAATCACTTTAACACGTACAGGTAAAGACCGATACGCTGTCCATTATATCGTGCGGACATCTACACGCCTGAGCCTACTAAAAAGGTTCGGTCAGAATGCTCAAAAGCCCATTCCATCATGATTCACTGCCTGTTCTCACCAACCACAGGCTCTCTGAGAGCTTCACATCATGTACTCTTCTTTCTCATCGCATATAACATTTATTTTTAGTAGTATACACAAATTATAAAAGATATGCAACGGCAATTGTTATAAAAGTTAAAAGAAGGCCGCTGTATAAAAACGACTTCATATAAGAGACGTTAATCCGCTCTGAAACTTGAAAGTTACTCTTAAATGAAACCACATCATCGATCTCTGGATGTCTTGATAAAGTTCGAGCCACTTTTTTAAAGCTATACGTAATAAAATCAAAGAATCCACCTTTGGCTACATATAAAGCAATGCCAATGAGAGCAATCGACAATGAAAAATAAAATAAAGAATTTATGTATTTTTCAAGGGTAAAAGGTCCGGAAGATATCAAACTAACGCCAAATGCTATCACGATAGGGAACGCTGATATGATCAGGATTCTCTTAAAAAGTATGTTCATCTATAGAAGCCTCCATCTAGTAAGAATTACACCATAAACATTAAGAAATGTACCATATTTTTTGAATTATACCGTCAGACTTTATCCCCATTGTAACAAATGAAATATAAAAATGACGAATTATCTTACAAAGTTAAGCATGTTCTATCCTCACAAAAAATCGAGAATGTAATATTCATGCTAGTTTACACATAATTTTGGTAAAATTTGTAGAATTATCAGAAAATAACCCCTGTATAGTAATAGGCACATATACCTATTTTTTGTTAAGAAAAAGTAAATATAATGGGCTTTTTGTAAAACTCTTAAAAAAAATAAATGCACAATTGTTTGAAAACTTGTATAATCGAACTTGTAGATGAAAATGTCTGATAATTCTTGATGCTTTTATCTGCTAACAATTTAACAGGATAAAAAGGGGAGGTCGACTCATGAAGAAGTCAAAATGGTCTTTACTTCTTACTCTAGTTCTAGTTTTGAGCATGTTCTTAGCTGCTTGTAGTGGCGGAGACGACAAAGCTGGTGAAGGTGGTAAGGACAAAGGTAAAGATGAGCCAGGTACAGAAACACCTGATGAGCCACAAGTACTTAATCTTGTTGATTCATCTGAGATTCCTTCAATGGATTCTTCACAAGCAACAGACTCAGTTTCATTCGAAGTAATGAACAACGTATTCGAAGGTTTGTACCGTCTTGATAAAGACAACCAACCAACTGAAGGTGTAGCTGCAAGCCATAAAGTAAGTGATGATGGTACAGTTTATACGTTTAAACTAAACCCAGACGCTAAATGGAGCGATGGTTCACAAGTAGTAGCGAAAGATTTCGTTTACGCTTGGCAAAAAGCATTACACCCGGATACACTTTCTGAGTATGCTTACATCATGGGACCTGTTAAAAACGCTAACGCGATCCAAACGGATGGAGACCCATTATATGGGAAAGTTGAAGAGCTAGGTGTTAAGGCAATCGATGACACGACTCTTGAAGTTACATTAGAAGCTCCAGCTCCTTATTTCTTAGGACTAACTGGATTCGCAACGTTCTACCCGCAAAAAGAAGAATATGTTAAAAAACAAGCTGACAAGTTCGCACTTGAAGCTAACACGATGATCTATAACGGTCCTTTCGTTCTTTCTGAGTGGAAGCATAACGAAGGATGGCAGTTCAAGAAAAACGATAAGTATTGGGACAAAGACACTGTAAAGCTTGACGAAGTTAACGTTAAAATCGTTAAAGACGTAGCTACTGGTGTTAACTTATATGAAACAGGGCAAGTAGATACTGTTGGATTAAACTCAGAGTTTGTTGATCAGTTCCAAGGGAATGAAGATCTTTACACTCGTGGTGAAGCAACTGTATTCTTCCTTCGTATCAACCAAAAGAAAGAAGAACTTAAAAACGTAAATATCCGTAAAGCTATTGATATGGCTTACGATAAAAAAGCATTAGTTGATGTATTACTTAACAATGGTTCACAACCAGCTTACTATCTAGTACCTGGGGAGTTCTCGTTCAGCCCTGAAGGTAACGAAGATTTCCGTAAAACTAACGGAGACCTTGGTAAGTTCGATGCTGAAGAAGCGAAAAAGCTATGGGCAAAAGGACTTGAAGAAATCGGTAAGAAAGAGCTAACTCTTGAGCTTTTAAACTACGATTCTGATGGCGCTAAAAAGACTGGTGAGTATATTAAGAACCAATTAGAAAAGAACCTACCTGGATTAAAAGTTTCAATTAAAGCTCAACCTTTCAAACAAAAGCTTGAGTTAGAGTCTAACGGAGAGTATGACTTCTCTTACGCTGGCTGGGGTCCTGACTACCAAGATCCAATGACTTTCCTAGACATGTTCATTACTGATGGTGCACATAACCAAATGGGTTATTCTAATCCTAAGTATGATGAGCTAATTAGTGGAGCTAAGAAAGAAACTGATATTAACAAGCGTTGGGAAATGATGCTTGAAGCGGAAAAAGTTCTTTTTGAAGATCAAGCAATTTCTCCATTATACCAAAATGGTGTAACTGGCCTTCGTAAGCCATACGTTAAAGGTGTAGTAAACCACTTATTCGGAGCTGATGTTTCTTACAAGTGGATCTATATCGATGGTAAGCAACAATAATTGTACTATTGAAAAATAGTAAATAGTTTTTCTCAGGAGAGTACATGTGTTCCTGACATGTACTCTCTTTTTTGCCATGAAAAGGGCCGAGGAAAAATATTTATAATTGAGAAAGAAATCAGAAAATGTCGAAAAAAGAATATTTTCTATTGATATAAAATATTTTGTCCCTTAAGATAGATATTACAGAAAGATTTCAAAATATTATGGCTTGAAACATTTGGGGGAGGTGTTTGTAATGTTGCGTTATATTACACAGCGAGTACTATACATGCTTTTAACCTTGCTGATCATTGCAACGATTACATTCTTTTTAATGAAGTTGTTACCGGGTTCTCCATTTAACAACCAAGATAAGTTAACGGAAACTCAAAGGTACGCACTAAATGAAAAATACGGGTTAAATGACCCGGTGCCTGTTCAGTACATTAACTATATTACGAAATTGGCACAGGGTGATTTAGGATATACGTTTCAGTTTGATGGACGTACCGTCAATTCATTAATTGTCAATGGTATGGGACCGTCAGCTACGGTAGGATTCGAAGCACTACTATTTGGTACAATAGTAGGATTGTTGCTAGGAATTATGGCTGCGTTGAAACATAATACATTCCTAGACTATGGTGCAATGGTCGTGGCTGTTTTTGGTATAGCAATACCTTCTTTCGTTTTTGCGGGACTTTTGCAATACTACGTTGGTGTGAAACTACAATGGCTTCCTGTTGCATTTTGGAACGGACCAGAATATCACATCCTACCAGCATTCTCTTTATCCGTAGGAGTTATTGCTACAGTAGCTCGTTTTATGCGTACTGAAATGCTTGAAATATTAGGAACAGATTATATCCTAATGGCGCGATCAAAAGGGGTTAGCAAATCATCAGTTATTTTTAAGCACTCTGTAAGAAATAGTTTAATTCCAATTGTAACTATTCTTGGACCAATGGCAATCGGTCTAATAACAGGGTCTCTAGTAATTGAAAATATATTCGCAATTCCTGGGATTGGCGAGCAATTCGTAAAAGCAATCCAAGTTAATGACTATCCAGTAATTATGGGTACAACAATTTTCTATAGCTTCTTAATCGTAGCGATTATTTTAGTCGTAGATATCTTATACGGAATTATCGATCCACGTATTCGTGTAGCAGGAGGTAAATCATAATGAGCATGTCAGAACGTAAACTAACACCTGATTTATTCCGTCCAGCGAATCTTGATTCGAACAAAGCAGAAGAAATCTCTAAACCAAGCTTAAGCTTTTGGCAAGATGCCTTTAGACGTCTTAAACAAAACAAAGGAGCAATGCTGGGACTTTTCGCTATCGCGTTTATCATCGTATTTTCTTTAATAGCACCAACATTTACTAAATACGGAATTGATGATCAAGAGTTGATGAGATCAAACTTACCACCTAAAGTTCCTGGCCTTGAAAAAATTGAATTTCTAGGAGTTAATGGTGTAGATATTCGTGGAGTTAATCAATATGAAACAAAAAATGTAGCTAAGGATCAATATTTCTGGTTTGGAACCGACAACCTAGGACGTGATCAGTGGACTCGTGTTTGGAAAGGTACTCAAATTTCTTTGTATATCGCTTTTCTAGCTTCTGCAATTGAATTGATTATCGGTGTTGCATACGGTGGGATCTCAGCATTCTACGGTGGTAGAACAGATGATGTGATGCAGCGTTTCGTAGAAATTTTATATGGTATTCCTAACTTGGTGGTAATCATCTTGTTTATCATCATACTTGATCCTGGGATACTTTCAATAACACTCGCACTTGTAATTACAGGTTGGATAGGTATGTCACGTATCGTACGTGCACAGATTATCTCATTAAAGAATCGTGAATTCGTATTAGCATCCAGAACCCTTGGATCAACAAACGGTAGACTAATTTCTAAACACCTTTTACCTAATACACTAGGTGCAATCATCGTAACAAGTACGTTTACTATTCCTGGGGCAATATTCTTTGAATCATTCTTAAGTTTTATCGGTTTAGGAATTCAGCCACCGATCGCGTCCCTAGGTTCATTGATTGCAGATGGCTTTAGATCAATTAGGATCTATCCGCATTTAGCGATCTATCCTGCATCAGTTTTATGTATTCTGATGATCAGCTTTAACCTTCTTGGTGATGGTCTTCGCGATGCGCTTGATCCTAAAATGAGAAGATAGGAAGGGGATTATATAGATGGAAAAACTATTAGAGTTAGATAACATACATGTCTCCTTCCAGACGTATGGGGGAGAAGTTAAGGCCGTTCGTGGCGTTAGCTTTACATTAGAAAAGGGTGAATCACTTGCCATCGTTGGTGAGTCTGGTTCCGGTAAATCAGTAACATCTAAATCAATCATGAGACTTTTACCAAATAAAATTGGTTCGATCAAGCAAGGATCCATTAAGTTTCAAGGTAAAGATCTTGCAAAAGCATCTGAACGTGAGATGGAAAAAATTCGTGGTGCTGAAATTTCAATGATTTTCCAAGATCCAATGACATCTCTAAATCCAACGATGACAATCGGTAAACAGATCATGGAAGGTCTTCGTAAGCACCAAAACATGAGCAAGAGTGAAGCAAAAGAACGTGCGGTTAACTTATTAAAACTTGTTGGTATACCGAATCCTGAGCTTCGTGTGGATGAATATCCTCACCAATTTTCAGGTGGAATGCGTCAGCGTGTAGTTATTGCGATTGCGCTGTCTTGTAATCCAAAAGTACTAATCGCAGATGAACCTACAACAGCCCTAGATGTAACGATTCAAGCTCAGATTCTAGACTTGATGCGGGATCTACAAGATAAAACAGGTACAGCGATTATCTTGATCACACATGACCTTGGAGTTGTAGCTAACTTAGCTCAACGTGTAGCTGTCATGTACGGTGGTATGATCGTTGAGACTGGAACAGTTGATGAAATCTTTTATAAGCCGAAGCACCCGTACACTTGGGGACTATTGGCTTCAATGCCTAAATTAAACGCAGAATCAAAAGAACTTTTAGCGATTCCGGGAACACCGCCTGACCTTATGAATCCTCCAAAAGGATGTCCGTTTGCAGCACGTTGTCCATATGCTATGGAAGTTTGTTTGGAGAATATGCCTGAAGCTACAGAGGTGTCTTCTTCTCACAAAGCAGCTTGCTGGTTGTTAGATGAGCGAGCACCAAAAGTTGAACCGCCGGAAGAGGCATTAGTTGGGGGTGCTCGATAATGTCAGTAGTAGAAAGAGAAAAATTATTAGAAGTAAGAAATCTTAAAAAGTATTTCCCAGCTGGAAAAAAGGGCGTACTAAAAGCTGTAGATGATGTTTCCTTTGATATCTATAAAGGAGAAACACTTGGACTTGTAGGTGAGTCAGGTTGCGGTAAATCTACAACTGGACGTACAATTATTCGTTTATATGATGCTACTGAAGGTGAAGTTCTTTACGAGGGCGATGATGTTCATGATAAAAAGTCTCGTTCCGAGTTAAAGAAATTTAACCGCAAAATGCAAATGATTTTCCAAGATCCATACGCGTCTCTTAACCCGCGTATGACAGTTAAGGATATCATTGCTGAAGGTATCGATATCCACGGATTGGCGAAAACAAAGAAAGATCGTGAAAATCGAGTTTATGAACTACTTGAAACAGTAGGATTAAATAAAGAGCATGCAAACCGTTACCCGCATGAATTCTCAGGCGGACAGCGTCAACGTATTGGGATTGCTCGTGCTCTAGCAGTAGATCCAGACTTTATTATTGCCGATGAGCCAATTTCAGCTCTAGACGTATCCATTCAAGCTCAAGTTGTTAACTTGATGATGGAACTGCAAAAAGAACGTGGACTTACTTACCTATTTATTGCCCATGATCTATCTATGGTTAAACATATTTCTGATCGTGTAGGTGTAATGTACCTAGGTAATATCGTAGAGCTTACAACAAGTGATGAGCTTTATGAAGAGCCGCTTCATCCGTATACACAAGCTCTTTTATCAGCGATTCCAGTTCCAGATCCTGAACTTGAAAGAAGTCGTGAACGTATCATCTTAGAAGGAGATGTTCCGAGTCCGATCAACCCTCCAAGTGGCTGCCGTTTCCGTACACGTTGCCCACACGCAATGGATGTGTGTGCAGCTGTTAAGCCTAAATGGCAAGAAGCTAGAGAAGGTCATTGGGTAGCATGTCACCTTTATGATGAAGAAGCTGTAAAGCAACAGAATTAACACATTTAAAACGATCTCCTATAATACAGGAGGTCGTTTTTATGTTAAACTATTAGAAGTGTGTAAAGCGTATACAATTCTTTATACATCCCTAATAATTGATTGAGAAGCAGAAATGGGGTAGAACAATATGAACCTTAGTTTTATAGTTGATAGCGCAAGTGACCTTAAAATAGATCTTGAGAAACTGGATTATTCGTTAACCGTTGTACCTTTGAATGTACAATTTGGAGAAGACCATTATTTAGATGGCGTGAATATTACTGAAGATGAATTTTATAAACGTATGAGTATGGAACCAGAACTGCCTAAAACAAGTCAGCCATCTCCACAATCTTTTTATGAAGCCTTTCAAAAAGAAGTAGATAAAGGGCATGATGTCCTATACATCGGCATCTCATCTAATTTAAGTGGAACGGTTCAAAGTGCTACGATCGGAAAGAGCATGTTAACTGAAGAAGAACAAGAAAAAGTAATCATTCTTGATTCCGGTATCGCTTCAGGTGGTGTACAAATTTTATTAGACGAAGCCATTGAATTAGCACGTGAAGGTAAGGCAATCAATGAAATCGTGAATAATTTGGAGAAGACGAAATCAGGCATTAAAGCGTATGTGCTGCTTGAAACGTTGGAAAACTTGAAAAAAGGTGGAAGAATATCTGCTGTTCAAGGGGCTATCGCTGGAATGTTAAACATTAAACCGATGATTTCGATCATTGATGGCGTGGTTGAAACGATTGGTAAGTTTAGAGGAAGTAAGAAGGGTCTTTCGAAGATGAAAGAATATATCTTTGAATGGAGAGAAGAAAACCCTGAAAAGACACTTTACCTCATTCATAGTTTTCCTTCTACGGATGAAGTGATAAAAGAATTTGAAGAATTATTCTCATTATCTAGTTTTCCTAAAGTGATCTATACTCGTTTTGGAAGCACGATCGGAACGTATTCTAGTGAAAAGGCTATTGGATTTGTAGCTTATTAAAATAAAGAAATGTTAAAAACACTCTTTTCCTTCCTTAGGAAACAGAGTGTTTTACTTTTTCTTCTTCATGATATTCATCTACCATTTCATCTAATTTTTTGATCATGGTTATAGCTTTCATATCACTAATCGTACGATAGTGGTGGCTTCCGCCTGGTTCTTCATCTGCTTCGTCAGCCAATGCAACAACTTTTTGCAACGGATTAAGGTTAAGTGAGCCAGCAGGTAGATAGGAATCGGTGTGCAGTAAAATAGCAAGAGCAATTTCTTTTGCATTTTTACGATCTTCACCAAGAGACACTAAAATTCGATGTGCGCGTTCTGCACCTTTAATCGCATGAATATCATTTTCTTTGTACATGTCATAGTCCCAATGACCGTTCTTATACCAAGTATAGTGACCAATATCATGAAGAAAAGCAGCCTTTGTCGCTAAATCAGGATCCACACCATATTTTTGAGACAAACGGTATGCATGATAGGCTGTTGAGATGGCATGGACCATTCCAGAACGCTTAACATATTTTTGTACATGAGGGTGGTTATATAAATCAAGTAAGCTAATATTTCGCATATGATTTCTCCTTTCTCTAAAAATGTATATTGTTATATACATTAACACCCTTTGGACAATTTATCAACTAAAATAAACAAAAAAAAGAAGCGATTCGCTTCTTTTTTCGTTGCTGAGGTATAATCAGGATAACTTTTTAAAGTACTCATCCCAACGATCAGTCACTAATTTATCTATGTCTTCACGAGTTTCAACCACATCTGGATAGAATGGCTTCATTCTAGCATCTATAATGATTGTTCCTTCATATTTAATACGATTTCTGTCTATCGTACTCTTTGCGTATACATCATATGCTGGATCGAATCGTGTAAAGGTTGTCCACAAAAATTCAGCTTGTGTTGCTGCAATGGAGGCATCATCAACAAGGAAAACTAACGGCCATTCTTTGAAAGAATTGTGACCATTCTCAAGAAGTTTTTCTGCAAAGTCAGGTGCTTCCTCAAATGACGGTCCACTTACCGTTAAACAGCCACCACAAAATACGCCAACGTCAAGGATGCCTGAAATGGTACCACCATCATAAGTGCGTTTAAGTTCTCGGACAGGTTCTCCTAACCCAGTCATAATTGCTTTTGAACCCGTATTGAACTTACGACCGGTATAATCAAGAGTATCCATAGAAGTATCATGGATAATCAAAAGGTCACGTTCAGGTAGGAACCTTTCTAGTACACCTTCAGCAAGTTCAGCGAAATTTTGAAGGTTTACAGGCTTATTTGTTACCATCAAAAACTTAGTAAGTGTCAACTGCCCTTCACCCATGATACGGAAAGCATGTGCTAAACCTTCTTTATAGTAGGATTCACGAACAACAGCCCCTGCTAGCGCATGAAAGCCCGTTTCTGCATATGTCCAAAGATCTTTTACTCCGTTCATAACAACAGGGAATAGTGGACTCATCAATCTTTGCAGATATTCACCGATAAAATAATCTTCTTGTTTTGGTTTTCCGACCACTGTTGCAGGATAGATGGCATCTTTGCGCTTCCACATTTTATCAACGTTGAATACTGGGAAGTCATGGGCCCATGAATAATAACCATAATGATCGCCAAAAGGTCCTTCAGGTTCTCTGACATGCGGTGGAACAGTTCCTCCAAACGCGAATTCAGCTTCTGCGATTAATGGATGAGGGTGGCCATCTACTTGTGCAAGACTTAGTTTTTCTCCCATTAACATAGATGAAAACATAAGCTCAGGAACCGCTTCAGGAAGAGGAGCGATCGCTGAGATCATCAGAGAAGGCGGCCCTCCAAGAAACAGCGTCACAGGTAAAGCTTCATTCTTTTGTTCAGCAGCATAATGATGGAAGCCTCCACCTTTATGAATCTGCCAGTGAATTCCCGTCTTATTTTTTTCTTTGATCTCAATTCTGTACATGCCAAGATTATGTTCTTGTTTATCTGGATGTTCTGTATATACGAGTGGCAGTGTTACGAATGGATTGCTGTCTAAGTGCCAACCCGTTAATGCCGGTAGGTCCTGCATATTCACATTTGTCGTAAACGTTTCTAATAAGGGTGCTTTGTTTTTATTTACTGTTTTCGTACCGAGAGCTAAAACATCCTTGATCATGCCTTTTTTCTTCCATAATACAGAAGGAGAAGGAGGCATTAATTCATCGATCGATCCGACTAGTTCTTTTACTAGCTGCTCTGGCTTTGGACCGAAAGCCATATCTACTCGCTTAATCGTCCCAAATAGATTTGTTACAACTGGAATATTCTTTCCTTTAACATTTGTAAACAGAAGAGCTGGTCCTTCTTCTGAGATCACACGTCTATGGATTTCAGGAATTTCTAAATAAGGATCAACTTCTGTATGAATCTCTACAATTTCTTTTTCAGATCTTAATTGGTTGATGAACGTTCTAAGATTTCTATGCATTTGTACACCTCTATTATGTATGCTACCCTTATATTATAAAGTAGTTCGGACTTGAAATGTAAAAAACAACCCAAAATTCACGGGTTGTTCGCATTTTATCTTCTTTTAACAGGACTCCAGTTTTCTTGAAAAGACTTCGATTTATCCACAAAGTGAAAAACTTTTTTACCGCCGAACAATTTTACAGCAATGAATTGGGAGATGCTTCCCATTAGAGCTGTGATTCCAACAACACAAAGTGCTAGCAAGGTTAAATCGGTAAAGAATGAAATCAAATGAGGACTCCTCCTTTTCACAACGAGTTCACCACGTACCTATTTCTTTATTGTATCTCATGATAACAAAGGAAGAAAGAGGGAAAACTATATATTATCACCAAAATCTAAGGAGCTGATGGGGAAAAAATGAACTGGTATGAGAAATTAAATCAATATTTTCCGATTGAAGAGATGAAATCTAAAGAACACATGGAGTTATTATTAGACGAGAAGAGTGATATCTATCATAAAGATGAAGGACAATATCACGTTTTGATGTATGTAGAACTCACTGATTTTGTTTTTATTGATTACTTATTTGTGTCTAAAGATGCTAGAGGTCAAGGTCTCGGCCATAAACTTATCGAAAAGTTAAAAGCAAAAGGGAAACCGATCATCTTAGAAGTTGAGCCGGTCAATTACGAAGATACAGATACAGAAAAGAGGTTACGGTTCTATACTCGTGAAGGATTTGAACATGCATCTAGTATAGGGTACAGAAGACGCTCACTCGCCACGAATGAAGTGAATGAGATGGAGATTCTCTTTTGGTCACCAAATAAAGAATCCGAAGAAACTATTTATGAAAACATGAAAAAGACGTATAATGAAATACACACGTACAAAGATAGTGAATTGTACGGCAAGTCCTATCAGCCTGCAAGTGAAGTGTTAACTTTAGATACAGAGAATGCAGTACCTAAGCCTGAGGTCGTTGATGATGAGTCAACAGATGATTCGGGAAAACCTGTTTCAGAGTAATACAATTTTCACGATTTTCCTTTTTAAAGGAGGATGAAATGTCATGAAACAAAAAGACAAGAAGAAAAAAACAAAACGAGAACTATGGAAAGAAATGCTTAAGAAAAATCTTAAGAAATTTAACCCAAGCATTTCTAGAAAAGGCCCTGCTTCACAAGTAAAGAAAACCATTGCATAAGATAGGGCTGTTATTAGGAGGGTATGCTTCTTCTAACAGCCCCTTTTTTGATCTGCCTTGATCATGATTAAATACGTTAAGAGACAGATGTGTGATAAACTTATTCTTTTTTTATGTTTTATGAAACTTATTCTTGGGTAATACGTCTATATATATGTAGATACGGAAAAGTTGTGTAGAATATTTTGTAGATGTATTACATTTGTATGACAAATTCGTAAAAATGTACAAAAGTCTGTATAACCTCTACCGAAAATGTAAAATGTGTAGTATACTATGAATGATTTAATAACTTTTTTAAAGTGCCTAAATCAGAGAGAGGGGAAGGAGAGTTCCACTATGGTCACACTATTTACTTCGCCGAGCTGTACATCATGCCGTAAAGCAAAAGCATGGTTAAAAGAGAATGACATTCCTTATCAAGAAAGAAATATTTTTTCAGAACCTTTATCAATAGAAGAAGTTAAGCAAATCTTGAGAATGACAGAGGACGGTACAGACGAGATTATTTCTACTCGTTCAAAAACGTTCCAGGAACTTAACATCAATCTCGAATCCATGCCATTGCAAGACTTATACCAATTGATTGCAGACCATCCAGGATTATTACGTAGACCTATTATTTTGGATGAAAAACGCTTGCAAGTTGGTTATAACGAAGACGAGATTCGTCGTTTCTTACCAAGACGTGTACGTACATTTCAGCTTATGGAAGCACAGCGTCTTGTCAATGAATAAAGAAAAACTTCCGCTATCAGATAGCGGAAGTTTTTTATTGTACTTTTTTAAAAGAAGTCCATGCACTTACAACGCATGGACTCCTTTTAGACTAATTGGCTCGTTTCTTCTTGAAGTTATTCGTTAAGATACCCGCAAGAATCACGCCTACAACTAAAAAGACATATAATCCGTATTTCAAAACATCATTACCTTCAAATACGGAATGGATCATTCGTTCTTCAACAATCATTCCCGCTGATGTGAAAGCAAGTACTCCAGCACCAATATAAATTAAAACCGGGAATCTTTCCATAAAGTGCAATATTATCTTACTTCCCCATATAATGATAGGAACTGATACTAAAAGCCCAATCACCACTAACACGATATTTCCGTGTGCAGCACCAGCGACTGCTAGTACGTTATCAAGTCCCATCGCAATATCTGCAAAAACGATTGTTTTTACAGCATCAGATAGGTTCTTGCCCGCTTTAACATCAAGCTCGTCATCTTCTTCTAAAATCAACTTATAAGCAATAATTAGAAGTAAAATTCCTCCTGCAAGATATAAGAAAGGAATATTTAATAAATAAACAGCTACAATGGTTAGTACTACACGAACAACAATAGCTAGTCCAGTTCCTAAGAAAATGGCTTTATTTCTTTGTGCTTCTGGTAAGTTTCTACTGGCAAGGGCAATTACAATAGCGTTGTCTCCGCCAAGAAGGATATCAATTGCAATGATCTGCAACAATGATATCAGAAATTCTGTTTCCAAACGTAAACCCCCCGTAAATAATGAAATTTCACTTGTATTATGGTACAATATGTTAACCTTAAAGACCTTTGAATTATAGTCTAGCTTGACCTGCTCCGTCAAGTTGAGAGCTTAAGATTCAACGTGTGTACAGGTGCAAAAAAGGGCAGTTTATACAGGCCTTTTTTATTTCCATATTTTCCGTTTTGTCATAGAATAAGGTACAAGAGGTTTAATTGTGATTGATGTAATTTTCGACGGAGAACCGATTGGAAATAAGAATTGCTTTTTTCTAGGGGTATTTATCCCTTCACGAACAAACCGGAGAGAAGGGAGAGAAGCAGAAATGGAAATTGAAAGAGTGAATGAGTTCACCATTAAATTTTTCATTACGTACAGAGATATTGAAGATCGCGGTTTCGATCGTGAAGAAATATGGTCTGATCGCGAAAGAGGAGAAGAACTCTTTTGGGAAATGATGGACGAAGCACATCAGCAAGAGCAGTTTCCATTAGAAGGTCCACTGTGGATTCAAGTTCAGGCTCTGGATAAAGGTCTTGAAATAATTGTAACTCGTGCTCAAATGTCCAAAGACGGTAAAAAGATTGAGCTTCCTATAGGCGATGATAAATTGGATTTACCGGTTGATCAGAATATTGAACAAATATTAGATCAACAGTTTCAAGTAGAAGAAGATTTTGATGAATTAGAAGAAACAGAAGAAGACTATTTATCCTTCCTCATTTCTTTTGGTGACTTTGAAGATGTTATCTCTTTAAGTCATACGATTGATTCTTCGTCTTTTGAGAATTCGCTGTTTCATTTCGAGGGTAAATATTATTTGTATGTGACATTTAATGTTGAAACTTCCGATCGAGAACAAGACGATCTATTAGCCCAGCTATTGGAATACGGAAATGACTCTGATCTATCTGTTTACCGTATACAAGAGTATGGAAAAACTATTGTTTCAGAGGCAGCATTAGATCACGTACAACAATATTTTAAATTATAAGATATTACCGATTTCAGCTACCTTGAAATCGGTTTTTGTTTATTTTACTGAGTAGTTTTTAGTAAGAATTCATCATTTCAATAACAATCTAGAGAAAATGACGAAGTGAAGTTTCTGCAATCATCGTTCATCATGATGGATGTGGAGGTGAAACAAATTGTTAGTCGCTCTTTTTGATGATCAGTACATTGATATGGTTGGAGAAATAACAAAGGAAGAATGGTATCTCAAAAATAAATCAGGAAAATTACGATGTCCCGTCTGTCAAAATAAAGTAATACCGAAATGTGGAACAAAAAAGACTTGGCACTTTGCTCATCAATCTTTTGAAGAATGTGAAGGTCTTCATGAAGGAGAAACAGATTATCATCTCCTCGGGAAAAAAGGCTTGTATAAGTGGCTTACAATAGGAAATGAAAAAACGATTCTGGAGTATTATATCCGCGAGATGAAACAGCGTCCTGATTTGTTTCTTAAAGAAAATCAGCATGTCATCGAGTTTCAGTGTGCGACGGTCACACCTGAAGATCTTAGAAAAAGAATATCCGGTTATCAGTCTCTTAACATAGCTTCCGACTGGATCTTTGGTATGAAACGGATCAAACAAAAAGGACCATATCTTTATTATATCCAAAGCTCCGATCTATCGGCAGCTAAAAAAGATAGCAATGGCCAGTTATATCTCAACTATTATTGTCCTCTTAAAGAACAGTTTTTTCTGCTTAGAAATATTATTCCTCTATCACAAAAGAAAGTTGCTGCCCATGGTTATGCTTTTTCAACGAAGAAGTGTTGTGATGTCCTATGGTTGTCACGAACGTTTTTGAATCTAGAAACTCATAACGTTAATCACAACGTTCTTTGGAAAAAGCAAAAATACACGTGGAGAACAACAGCTTTTAAGAATACATCTCCAGCTGTTATGTATATGAAGAAAGTTTTGTATTTCAATCATCATTCCCTAACATTGTTTCCCTCTATTGCGGGTATTCCCACTAATAACTTTTATCACATCGAAACATCACCTTATTTATGGCAGACATATATCTTGTTCCTGATTGAAAAGTTGCCGATCTCACTATTTTCCACTAATTTTATCGAACAGGAATTTCAACGATTGATTCAAAAACGTATTCTTCAGATACGAGATTTTCCTTATCTTAAAGAATCGTGGAGAGATGCCGTTGAGAACTATCTTTCTTTTTTAGTGAATCACCATTTGCTTGAAAAGGTGTCAGAGAAAACATATAGAAGGCTTCAGTATGTTCATTATCCAAAAACGTTGGATGAGGCGTTTAAACTAGACGAAATTTTCAGTGAAAAGTCGTAATTTTTGACTTTGCATAAGCATTTTCTGGTAATATGTAGATATACATAAGGAGAAAGTATTCCTACTATTCTCTTTAATCTACCTGGAGGTGTATGAATGTCTCAAACTAAAACAAAATCATTGCCAAAACGTAATGAAGTCCCTGTATCAGATACGTGGGATTTAGAAGCAATATATGCGTCGGACGATGTATGGGAAAAAGAATTTGATGAAACGAAAAACTTGCTTCCTGAATTAAAATCTTTTCAAGGTAAACTTGGAGAATCTGCGGAAATCCTTTATTCGTATTTCCAAAAGCAAGATGAAGTAACTAAAAAGCTTGGTAAACTTTATATATACGCTCATATGAGATACGACCAAGATACAACGAACTCCTTTTACCAAGGGTTGAATGACCGTGCTTCGAACTTGGCAACACAAGTTAGCAGTACAGTGTCGTTTGCAGTGCCAGAGATTCTTTCTTTATCTGAAGAGTCATTGGTTCAATTTTTACAAAGTCATGAACCTTTGAAGTTGTACAAACAAGCTTTAGATGAGATTAATCGTCAACGTCCTCATGTACTCTCTAAAGAAGAAGAAGCTCTCCTAGCGGATGTTAGAGAAGTAGCCAATACGTCAAGCAACACATTCGGTATGCTGAATAATGCTGATCTTAAATTCCCAGCTGTTAAAGATGAAAACGGGGAAGAGATCGAAGTTACTCATGGTCGATATATCCGCTTTTTAGAAAGCTCAGATCGTAGAGTTAGAGAAGATGCTTTTAAAGCTGTTTATGGCACATATGATTCTTACAAAAATACATTTGCGAGCACACTTGCTGGAACAGTTAAACGAGATAATTTCTTTGCAAAAACAAGAAAGTTTAGTTCAGCTCGTGAAGCAGCACTAAACAACAATAACATTCCTGAAGCTGTTTATGATAATTTAGTCAAAACCGTAAACGATAACCTTGGTTTGTTGCATCGTTATGTTCGCCTTCGTAAAAAAGCACTAGGACTAGATGAACTCCATATGTATGATCTTTATACGCCACTTGTTAAAGATGCGAAGATGGAAGTGAGCTTTAAGGAAGCTCAGCAGCTTGTCTTAGACAGTTTGGATCCAATGGGTGAAGAGTATAAACAGATCGTAAAAGAAGGTTATGAGAAGCGCTGGATCGATGTACATGAGAATGCTGGTAAGCGAAGTGGTGCTTACTCATCAGGGGCTTATGGAACAATGCCGTATATCCTTATGAACTGGCAAGATAACGTAAACAATTTGTTCACACTTACTCATGAGATCGGACATTCTGTTCATAGTTACTACACACGTGAGAATCAGCCTTATCCTTATGCGGATTATTCGATCTTTGTTGCAGAAGTCGCATCGACTTGTAATGAAGCTCTATTGAATCATTATATGTTAGAGAAAACATCTGATAAGAAGGAAAAGTTGTACTTGTTAAACCACCATTTAGAAGGATTTAGAGGCACTGTTTTCCGTCAGACGATGTTCGCAGAGTTCGAACAAGAAATTCATGTTCGTGCCGCGAATGGTGAGCCGCTAACTCCAGAACTGTTAACGAAAATCTATTACGATCTTAATGTTAAATATTTCGGTGAAGATCTCGTAATTGATAAGGAAATTGGTCTAGAGTGGGCTAGAATTCCTCATTTCTATTACAATTTCTATGTGTATCAATACGCTACAGGATTTAGCGCAGCTGCTTCCTTGTCGAAACAAATCTTAGATGAAGGAAAACCAGCTGTTGACCGTTACCTAGATTTCTTAAAAGCAGGAAGCTCTGATTATCCGATCGAAGTATTGAAAAAAGCTGGTGTTGATATGACTACACCAGAACCAATTGAAAATGCTCTTAAAGTTTTTGAATCGATTCTTGATGAGATGGAAGAACTGCTTTTTGAGAAATAAACAAAAAAATCCTGTCCAATTTTCTGGGCAGGATTTTGTTATGTTTGTTCTAGCCTATTCTTCTTAGTTTTGATCGATAGTTATAGCAGAGTGTTGTGAGTAGTACGGCGATAAAGAGTCCAGGTATTGCTATTATTTTTGGTGCCATGTTTAGCAGAGAGAGCACAAAGAAATAAAAACTCCCTGCAAGTGAAAGTAAGCTAAGCAAAAACATAATCAAATACATAAAAATCTCCCTCCCTTTGTACATGTTTATTCATGTAGGGACAGGATATGCAATGCGTGTCCGAATAATAAAGGCTCTTGTTATAAACGTAATAAAAAACCGCTGAAAAAAATCAGCGGTTTGGGAGGTATCTCCAAAAAGTCCCGTACTTTACCGGTACACGTTCCACTTTTTGTTGCAGAACAAGGCGTTTTAATCTTTTTTCAGCTTCTTCACAACTGATTTGATATACTACTGAGACCTCTTTTGTCGCTACAAATGAGTAAGAAGAAAGAAAGTCTTCTAAATCAGGAAGCGGAGAGGGCTCTAATGGAACCTCAGACATTTCCTTTAAAATCTCTACATACACTTCATAAGAATAACAGCCGGAAATTTTAATCCCATCGTCATCTGTTTTGTCATTAAAAACAATAAGTGTTGGGATTTGAGTAACATCCATTTCTTGGGAGAATTTCAAATCACAACGAAGAGCTTTAATCGTTGCTTCAGATGAAAGATCACTTAAAAATTCATCCTCGTCCAAGTTTACTGAGCGGGCGATATCTAATAAGACGTCATCGTTTCCGATATTTTGTTTATTCAAAAACAAGTTCTCTCTAAGTTTTCTTAGAAACTTCATGCCTTGTTGCTTGCCTTGCAGCTCAGCAGCTTTTATGGCAAGTGTTGCTTTATGAGGAGCAGAAATAGGATTTTCCAACCATACATCTCCATCGCAGCTCATACCAGAAATTGAAGCTGTTTTTTCCCACTTCTCAGCAATCTGTTCAGCAGTGTTTATACCTTTTTTTCTAGGAACATACGTATTGAGTGACTCAAGACTGCCACTTACAAAATGGCGTAATGTAAAATAATGGCCGTATTGAACTTGCAATTTTTTTAGAACAGGCTCTAATGACCAGCACTCTGGGCATAGCGGATCGATGACAGAATAGATTTCCAATGGCTTTTGACAGGCATAGTTTTTATTGTTCTCTTGTTCGTCATAAAAGGAATTGGAATTATACAGTGTCAGCATTCTCGCCCCTTTCTGAATCCTCTGTATTAACCATATGAAAAGCAGTCATTTTTAATCGGCTTAACAGTATGTTTTGCAAATCAGGATCTATTTTTTGAATCGTCATCGCCTTTTCCATGCAAGCTATCCAAGCTTTTGCGTGAGAATTCGTTATCGGAAAAGGCATGTGACGCGCTCTGAGCATAGGATGTCCATGTTCCTCAGTATATAGTGGCGGTCCGCCAAAAAACTGACTCAAAAATTGAGTTTGTTTATAGGCAGTCTCAGTTAAGTCATCAGGAAAAAGTGAAGAAAGCAATGAGTCTTGACTAACTAAGCTATAAAAAGTCGTAACTAGTTTTTCAATGCCCTCTTTTTTTCCTAATAGATCGTATGGTGTTTTTGATTCGTCAAACATGGTCCAAAAGCTCCTTGCGTCAATTTGTAATTTTATTGTAGCAAGGTTCATGAATGGTAAGCAAACAATATGAACAGACAAGGATAGTTGTATTTTCATAAGTCTCTTGAAAAATGGCTTGTATTAACATACAAAGTCCATAAAAATAACCCTCAGCATGTGAGAGTTATACGAGTGATTGGTACGTATTCATAATTTTATTTACGTAAGAAATGGTTTCCTTAAAAGGAGGAATACCGTTATATTTTGCGACGTTTCCGGGACCCGCATTATAAGCGGCAAGAGCAAGCTTTTGATTGCCATCATATTTATCAAGCATCATCTTTAAATATTTTGTTCCTGCTTCCACGTTTTGTATCGGATCAAAAGGGTTTGTAACTCCTAACGATCTGGCTGTCGCGGGCATCAGTTGCATTAGTCCTTGAGCACCTGCATGACTTTCTGCCGTCGTTTTAAAATTAGATTCGTGTTTGATGACGGAACGTATGAGGTTAGGATCCACACCAAATTTTCTAGCTGTGTTTTCGATCAACGTATCTAAATTTTTTGATGGAATGTTTAACTTTTCAGTTGTGATTGGAACAGATGGTGTTGCTGGTAATGAATATTGTGCACTAGTATTCGCAGTGAGAGGTTGGAGCATTTGTGTAGCATTAAGGTTAAAAGTTGCTACATCCTCCGACCCGGTTGTACTACCAACGTTAGAATAGGCCTCTTGCAACAAGGCTGCAAAAGGACTTGAAACGTTATTTTGCATACTTGAAACAGAAGAAGTATTTACATTCAACTGCTGCAGTGCTTGGATTTCCATTAGTGCTTTATACGATTGAATATTCAAGAGAAATCCTCCTAAATCGATTAACGTATTAAAATGATCAGTTTACTTATTTCTAAGGCTTTCGTTAAAGAAACGAGCAATTTTGCTGTCTGTATCTCTAACAGGGATCTGTTTAATCGTTAGCAGATCATTAAATTTATTTAGTCCACTTGTATAATCGGCAGATTCGTATTCAATTTCATAGTCGATTTTACCTAAATAATGATTTTCATCTAAAACAAGAAGGCCATCTTTGTAAGGAAACTCAGCACGAAATGTTGTGAGTTCTCCTAAATATGTAATTTTCTTCACATCAATATTCATTTTTTGTATCTGATCAGATACCTCTCCTGAAGGCAATGGTTTCCCTTTTAATAAACCTTTAAAAATATCCTTAGAGACAGTTTGATGGGTTTCAAGAATATGTTTATCTAATGTCTGTTTTAACGTGAGTGTATATTCGTTATTTTTTGTTCGAACACGCAAAGCACTTCTGTGGTGTTTAAGGTCAAATTGTTGGGTATCAAAATAATAGTTGGTCTGTTTGTGAAAAGCTTCTTGCTTCACATCAAACTCGTCGATAAGTTTTAAAAATTCAAGGTGTGATAACAAATTCTTAAATTCAATTTCAATTTCTTGAGACACTTGGTTTATCCCCCTGTAGCTATACTTGAGTAAACTTATTATCTCATAGCGATTCCTGCATCTCAATTTCTTATTAAACTCCTATTTTGTGTTACACTAAAAAAGAAGAAACAGGAGGTTGTTAACATGATGCCACGACGATTGAATGTGCAGTCAACTGCATGGAAAGAAAATAAGCTCGTTTTGCTTATTGAGAGTGAAGAAAACACAGGAATTTCTGACTGGAAAGACAGCGAAAGAATGCTGGTCGATTCTGATGGGTTAGCATTCATCTATGTTCTTGAGGATGAAGATGGATTCATTTATATCTCAATTAATCATAATCATTGGAACGAAGTGAAGAGTGCTCTTCAAAAAGATGCCGTTTTCGCTGTTCAAAATGACAAAAGAGAAGAGCTTGAACTTACTGCTTTCTCTAGAGAAATGGACTTCTTAACAGACAACATACAAGGAAATGCTAACTATGGGCAACAGATGGAAGATGAAGTGATCAAGATTTTTGGAACAGAGGAAAAAGCCCAATGAGCATGGACTGGGAAGCGCTATTAATTCCGTACAAGCAAGCTGTTGATGAGCTTAAGATTAAGTTCAGAGGAATGCGTGAGCAATTTGAAAAGTCAAATAGGCATTGTCCGATTGAGTTTGTTACTGGAAGAGTGAAACCCATCAAGTCAATCGTGAACAAGGCTTATCAAAAGAACATTCCCGATCAACATTTAGAAACGGAAATTCAAGACTTAGCGGGACTTCGAATCATGTGTCAGTTTACTGATGATATAAAGACAGTAATTAATCTTCTCAGGCAGCGCAATGATTTTACGATTGTTGAAGAACGAGACTATATAACACATAAAAAACCAAGTGGTTATCGTTCGTACCATATTGTTATCGAGTATCCCGTTCAAGTATTAGATGGAGAAAAGAAGATTCTTGTAGAAGTTCAAGTCCGAACACTAGCTATGAATTTTTGGGCTACGATCGAACACTCTATGAACTATAAGTATCAAGGACAAATTCCTGAAGATATTCGTCAAAGGTTACAGAGAGCGGCAGAAGCTGCAAACAGATTAGACGAAGAGATGTCTCAGATCAAAGGGGAAATTCAAGAAGCTCAGCTTGTGTTTTTGGAACGCAATGATAAATCCAATGAAACTAATTTAGGATCATAAAGGATGGAGAGAGAATGAAATTTGCCATCGTATCAAAAGGAGATAATAAATCCAATATCTTAACAGAAAAAATTCGGGCATATCTTGAAGAATTTGAATTGGTTTATGAAGAAGAAGAGCCTGAGATTGTGATAACAGTTGGTGGTGATGGAACATTGCTTCATGCGTTCCATCATTATGTACATCGCATCGACAAGACCGCTTTTGTTGGTGTCCATACCGGTCACCTTGGTTTTTTTGCAGACTGGTTACCTGAAGAGGTGGAAAAGCTTGTTATACATATTGCAAAAACACCTTTTCAGATTGTTGAATATCCTTTACTCGAAGTTACTGTAAGGTATATTGATGGGTTAGATGAGAAGAGATATCTCGCTGTTAATGAATGTACGGTTAAAAGTGTGGAAGGCTCTCTTGTCATGGATGTTGAGATCAAAGGAGAAAAATTTGAAACATTCAGAGGTGACGGCCTTTGTATTTCAACTCCTTCAGGGAGTACAGCGTATAATAAAGCACTCGGTGGAGCGATCATCCACCCGTCCCTTGCATCCATACAATTATCAGAAATGGCTTCTATAAACAATCGAGTTTTCCGAACGATAGGTTCACCGCTCGTTCTGCCACAGCATCATACGTGTATACTAAAACCCGTAAACGATGTAGATTTCCATATAACGATCGACCATCGGTTCTTAGTTCAGAAAAAAGTAAAGTCCATACAATATCGAGTAGCTGAAGAAAAGATTCGTTTTGCTCGCTTTCGTCCTTTTCCATTCTGGAAAAGAGTTAAAGAATCGTTCGTCGGAGATTAATATGAATACATTTACAATTACATGGCATGTACAAAATGAAGAAGCTCCCGTTCTTTTAAGGGAGTATTTAAAAAAGAAACAGATTTCTAAAGCAGCGCTGACCGATATTAAGTTTCACGGCGGCGCTCTTTTTGTGAACAAAAAAGAAGTAACTGTAAGGACACAACTTCATGGTGGTGACGAGGTCACTGTATGGTTTCCTCCAGAAACGAAGAGCTCCTCAATGGAAGCAGAGAATATCCCTTTAGATATTATTTATGAAGATCAACATTTTATTGCAGTTCATAAACCTGCTGGTATGCCAACCATCCCTTCGCTTTATCAGCCGAATGGATCTCTTGCTTCGGCTGTTTTATTTTATTATCATCAACATGATATTCCGGGCACATTTCATGCGGTAAATCGATTGGATAAGGATACTTCAGGGATTGTGTTGATAGCGAAACATCGATTCGCACATTCACTCATGTCAAAACAACAAAAAGATAAAGTCATTAAGAGAGAATATATTGCTTTTGTTCATGGTGAATTGAAGGATGAAAGGGGTACTATTGATCGTCCAATCGCAAGAAATCCAGAGAGTATTATTGAAAGAATGGTAAATGAAGATGGCCAGCACTCTATCACTCATTACGAAAAGATTGATTATGTGGAAGAAACAAACTTCACGGTTGTCTCCTTACGTTTAGAAACAGGGAGAACTCATCAGATTAGAGTACATATGTCTTCAATCGGCCACCCTTTACTTGGGGATGACATGTATGGAGGTAAATTAGAACGGATTCGGCGTCAGGCTTTGCATAGTGAGAAAACTTCGTTCATTCATCCTTTTACAGAGAAACACATCATGTTAGTTGCTGATTTACCTGAAGATATGAAAATTCTTTGGAGACATCGTTAACGCTCATACAAAAAAAAGGAGTGCTGCTTAAAGGCAGAACACTCCTCTTTTTTAATCGGAGAATGACCGGAATTTTTCAGGAACATAGGGCATAGTTGACGGGACACTTACTGTCTCCATTTCAGGATATCGAAGCGCGCTTAACTTACCACCGAAAACGCATCCCGTATCAATGTTCCAAGTGTTTTGAACATGACGCACTTCTTCGACTGGGGTATGTCCATAAACGATGGTGATTTTTCCAGAGTGTTTTTTTGCCCAATCTCTTCGTACAGGGGTTCCATCAGGATTTGACTTCCCCGTAATGTCTCCATATAAGACAAAAGTTTTCACTTTATTATGGAATTGCCCAACATAATCTTCTCGAATGCCAGCATGAGCAACGACTAACTTACCGTGATCGAGATGCAGATAAAGTGGAGCGTTTTCATAAAGGATACAGAAATGGTCTCTGACACTTTGTCTTTCAGCAGGTGAGAGCGCCTTTAGTTCTGCAACTGTTGTCTCAAGTCCATGCTGAATCTGAACGTTACGGCCTAAAAAATATCGATACAATTTGTTGCAATGATTACCTGGTGAGTATAGGGCTAGATTATTTTGTACTAGTTCATAGACATGTTCCATTACTTTTATTGATTCAGGGCCTCGATCCATCAAGTCACCTAAAAATACGAGTTTTCGGTTGTCTTTATGTACAGGAAGGTTGTTAGTCCATTCATATCCTAGCCTCGTTAATAGCTCTTTGTATTCTGTAAAACATCCATGAATATCACCGACAATATCAAATTTCACATCTATCACCTCACAATCATTAGGATACTTCAAAGACTAAAGAAAAACACCTGATAAATATCAGGTGCTATTCAAACATATATTTAGTGGTCCTCGACCGAACGTTTAGAACGAGACCAAAGGCTATCATATAAGCGAGAATCGAGCTTCCTCCGTAACTGATAAACGGTAGGGGGATACCTGTGATCGGCATTACTTGAATGTTCATACCAATATTCTGGAAAACCTGGAAAGTTAGCATGCCAATTACGCCTGCACATAAATAACTTCCAAAAGCTTCATTACTCTCAAGAGCCGTATTAATCATTCTGTAAACCATCAAGAAGAATAGGGAGATCACAATACTTGTTCCGAAGAAACCAAACTCTTCACCAATTATGGAAAAGATAAAATCAGTCTGAGCTTCTGGCAGATAAACTGAACCTTCTGTAAAGCCTTTACCGAAAAGCATTCCACTGCCGATCGCAAGTAGTGCGTTTCTTGTATGATATCCTGCATCTTTGTGTTCATAAGGTTCAAGCCAAGCGTAGAAACGATTAAGCTGATATTGATCAAGAATATGATCCACGAAAAATTGTGGAAAGGTAAAATATATCCAAACTAGGATTGATATGAACAAGATAAAGGAAAGAATAAGGATAACAATAATTCTCCATCTGATTCCTGATACGAGTAAAAGACTACCGGTGATCGCCATAAATACAAGACTCGTACCTAAGTCAGGCTGCATAAGAACTAAAAGTGTAGGAAAACCAGCGATTAGAGCAATTTTTCCTAGCAATAAAAGGTCTTCATGCAAAGAGCGGACAATATACTTTTCATTATGAGTAGCAATTGTGTTGGCGATCGCAATAACGAGTGCCACTTTTACAAGCTCTGAAGGCTGTAATGCGAAAGGACCAAATCTGTACCAGCTCTGCGCACCATTGATATTTGGAACGATGCTCTCAGGAGCGACTAGAATGCCAAGCAGTAATAGGATACCGAACCCATATACGTACCAAGATAATTTTCTAAACTGATCGAAATCTAATACCATAACTCCGACTACAGCGATTCCACCGATAAAGTACCAAACGAGTTGCTTTATGACGAAGTTGCTGCCGTATTGATCCATCATCTGCGCGCTATAGATGGCAACACAGCTCGTGATGACCATTAAGAACAATAGAAACAAAAGATTGTAATCGAGTTGCTGCCATGGTGACTTGTGGTTATTTTGCATGTGGATCGACTCCTTAAAAGAAAAACAATAACATGTATTATCTTACCTAAAATCAGTGGGTTTGCAAATCATTTTGAGCATAATCGTTTGACATTTCTTTTTCTGCTTTACTATAGTAAACCAATAATCTAAAGAAACGACGGAGGTTTTATGGAAGAACATGCATCGTTTACTTCATTAATATTAGTCATTCTTACAGCATTTTTTGTTCCTATTCTGCTAAACAAATTTCGGTTGCGTGTTATACCTGTAGTCGTAGCTGAAATTATTGTAGGAATTATTCTAGGAAAGAGCGGATTTGATGTCGTTCATTCTGACGCATGGCTGGAGATCTTATCCGTACTCGGCTTTATTTTCTTAATGTTCTTAAGTGGTCTTGAAATTGATTTTAGTATCTTTGCAGGTGAATCTAATTCTAAGAAAAAGAAAGAAAAGAAAGAACCGAATCGACTTGTTGTTTCGAGTATCATCTTTCTCTTCATACTTATCCTGTCGTATGGATTATCTCTTCTATTTGTCTGGGGTGGATTTACAGAGAGTGCGTTCTTTATGACGCTAGTGATCTCGACCATATCCCTAGGAGTAGTCGTACCGACATTAAAAGAAGAGAAGCTATCTAAGACAACGATTGGTCAGATCATCTTACTGGTTGCAGTTATTGCAGATCTAGTAACGATGATCCTCCTCGCTCTCTTTGTTTCTATGGAATCAGGAGATCCGAGCAGAATGTGGTTGCTACTTATTCTGTTTGCAGTGGGTATACTTTTATATTTCATCGGAAAACAAATGAGGAATCGTTCGTTTTTAGATACGATGTCTAAAGGAACGATACAGTTAGATACTAGAGCTGTTTTCACATTAATTATCGTCTTGGTCGGACTGTCTGAGTCTGTAGGGGCTGAAAACATACTAGGAGCTTTCTTAGCTGGCGTTCTCGTTTCTCTTCTTTCGCCGAATAAACAGCTTGTTCACAAACTCGATTCTTTCGGATATGGATTTTTAATTCCCATCTTCTTCGTCATGGTAGGGGTTGAGCTCGACATTCGCTCCATATTTGCGGATCCTAAAGCATTAGCGCTCATCCCGTTATTATTGATCGCATTGCTTATTTCTAAGTTTTTACCTATTTTGTATCTTCGAAAATGGTATGACTGGAAAACGGTAACGGCTGCAGGGTTCTTATTGACCTCTACACTTTCATTGGTGATTGCAGCAGCAAAGATCGGGGAACGAATCAATGTTATAGATGCTCGTACATCATCAGCATTAATCTTAACTGCTGTTATTAGCGCCATCATTACACCAATATTCTTTAAGAAGCTGTTTCCTAAAAAAGAGGAAGAAGAAGTTGGGAAAGAACAGCTTGTATTTGTTGGAGCGAATCAATTTACACTACCATTAACGACTGAGCTCGATCAATCACGGTTTGAATATCGTCTGTATCACACGAAGCAAGAAGAAAAAGACCAGAAACAATTGGATAGCTTTAAAATTCAAGAACTGGATGATTACGAAACTTCAACGTTGGTTCAGGAGAATGTTTTTGATACAGATATAATTGTATTGGCAACTGGAAGCGATGAGACGAATGAAAGCCTTGCTTTGATCGCAAAAGACGAAGGTGTGGAACGAGTTGTCGCTCGTATAGAGAATCCACTAAAGAGGGATGCGCTCAAAGACAAAGGGATTGAAGTGTATTCTGTATACTTTTCTTCTCAAGTATTGTTAAAAGCTTTAATCGAGAATCCATCAGTAGTGGATATCCTTACAACCTCTGATAATAGTCTGAATGAAATTCTCGTAGAAAATAGTGCTTATCACAGAACAGCTTTAAGAAACTTTCCTTTTCTTGGTGATAGCATTATCGTTCGAATCTACCGAGGGAAAGAATCGATCGTTCCGCATGGGGACACAGAGATATTATTAGGAGATAAGATGGTTGTGACGGGCAGTAAGCAACAAGTGTTGCAGATGAGACAAATACTTGGTTAATTTCAAAAAACACTGGCTTTTAAAGTCAGTGTTTTTTATTTGCCGTTAAAAGATAAGTCCTAAATTACTAAAAAGATGAGCATGCTAAGAGTAACGATAAAAAAAAAGGGAGTTGAAATGATATGATGCCAGTTGTTCATTGTCCAAAATGCGGAAAAGATCATGATCTAAACCAAGAGGTCTTAATCGCTCAGTCGAATCAAAATGTAATCTATCGCTGTGATTCATGCGGTTTTGAAGTGAAAGATATTCAAACTAGTAAAGGTTAATAGTGAAAATCCTCTCTACTTCTGTTATACTAATTAGGACTTGGTACTAATAACAATTACTAATAAATAAAATGAACAGATAGATGGGGAGGATTTTTGATATGTATAAACTTTCATTAGAAAACAAAACGTTTGTTGTAATGGGTGTTGCAAACAAAAGAAGTATTGCTTGGGGAATTGCTCAATCTCTTTCAAATGCAGGTGCCCGCCTAGTATTTACATATGCAGGAGAGAGATTAGAGAAGAACGTACGAGATTTAGCAGAATCTTTAGGAAGAAATGATTCAATCGTCCTTCCATGTGATATTACGAATGATGAAGAAATTAAAAAGACTTTCGCTACGTTAAAAGAAGAAGTTGGCGTGATCCACGGACTTGCTCATTGTATCGCTTTTGCAAACACAGAAGAATTAAAGGGCGAGTATTTAAACACAACACGTGAAGGTTTCCTTCTTGCTCATAATATATCATCGTATTCATTGACTGCTGTAGTAAAAGAAGCTCGTCCACTTATGACAGAAGGCGGAAGCATCGTGACGCTAACATATTTAGGTGGAGAAAGAGTGGTTTCTAACTACAACGTTATGGGAGTAGCAAAAGCTTCTCTAGACGCAAGTGTTAAATATCTTGCAAGTGACGTGGGTAAAGACGGAATCCGTGTTAACGCCATTTCAGCTGGACCTATACGTACTCTTGCTGCAAAAGGAATCGGAGACTTTAACTCTGTACTAAAAGAGATCGAAGAAAGATCACCACTTCGAAAAGCAAATACGCAAGAAGAAGTTGGAGATGCTGCACTGTTCTTAATGAGTGACTTGGCTCGTGGTATTACAGGTGAGATTCTTCATGTAGACAGTGGATATAATACAATCGCACGTTAATAAAAATGAATAGGCAAAACCCCGAATGCTCTCAATGGGATTCGGGGTTTTTTTCGTGCCTCGGACTGTATCCTATTCTCATCAGTCCTATTTTTTGTTGTGGCTGTATCCTTTACTCTTCAGCCTAGTGGAGAGTGAAGTGGATTACAGCGCTGTTGGCGCGCCGCCATTGCGTTCTGGAACACAAATGATTGCACAGATGCAACGACAATCTAGTACGATTGTGCGTGTTTCGTTACCAGTTTGACGGAATGAAAAGACTGCACAGCAAGTTTCAGGGTCGAAACTTACAACAGTAAAGTCAGTTGCTTGACCTGGTGCTACGCTCAACGGTTCTGAAGCACCTTTTAGTACAAGTTGAACTACTTGCTGCTGTCCCATTGTACAGAAGTTACCGTTCATTCTAGCGTTAGCAAGCTGGTTTAAAAGTTCACACACACAGCCACCGCACTTAGATTTCGTTGTGCCAGCTGTATTGCCGTTGCCACAACATGAGCCATTATTAAATAAACTCAATGTATTTCCTCCTTTGAAATAGATACATGTACCTGATTTCTCTCAGTTATCAGGTTACTATACTATATGGATGTTTGTACGAAATGGAATGGGATATTAAACCATTTTTACTTTAAATGGGCATTTGCTAGAATAGTCCATTTTTAAAAAGAAAGACGTTTGTCCAAACCAATATGAATGAAAAGAATATATTAAAGTAGGGCTTATTAAATGCCCAAAGTGTTAAAGGAGTGTTTATTAACAATGTCAAATTATTTTGGTCCTTACCGTTACTTTTTTGTTCAGCTTTTAGCATCTCAACAATTGATTTCAGAAGTATTTCTTATTGATTCAAACCAACCAGCAGGTACACCTGACTTAACAGGTGTAAGAGTGCTAGAAGTTGGGGGAGACTTTGTAGTATTTACACAAGCAGGTTCAGCAGGTGCTACTCGTTCTTACGTTGCATTAGACAAAATTCTATTGGTTGAGCTGTAGATTAAAATGTAACTCCACGCTTAAGCGTGGAGTTATTTAATTTGAAAGGGAGATAGAAATGAGGAAGATTAACCTTCTATTTATTACTAAAGACCGTTCACAGCAGCTCGAACGAAGCAGTTTTTATTTAGAACAAGAACTCGCTAAACTTACTAATCTCATAACATGGCAACATGATGGCGAAATTAAATTTATACTAGATCAACTTTCTATTAAACCTGATTTCATTCTTTTAAATGATTATAAACCTGAGTACCGGCCATTTATAAGAGGATTAAAAAATTTGTCGATACCCCATGGCACATTGATGCATGATCTTCATTATAAATTATCAAAACGAAATGTTTTGATTCACCAAGAAAAACCTGCGCTCATTTTTTGCCATTACCGTGAGGCTTTTAATAGGTGGTTGCCAGACCATATCAACCGGTTTGTTTGGTTTCCGCATCATGTGCCTGAGGGGATATTCCAACCATATTCAATACCTAAAGAGATTCCGCTCTTACTAATGGGAGCTACATTTTCACACATCTATCCTTTTCGTCAATATCTTCTTCAACAATTAAAAAGTGATCCTAGATTTGTGTATTATTCTCACCCAGGATACGGAATAGCACGAATGGGTATTGCTGGTGAAAGTTACGCTACAACTATAAGTAGAGCTAAAATCTTTCTAACTTGTGACTCTATTCATCATTTCCCTCTACTTAAGTACTTTGAAGTGCTAGCTTGTGGAACATTGCTAGCTGCTCCATCTTCAGATGAATTAATAGACCTAGGCTTTATTGATGGTCAAACTTTTGTGGCAATAGATGAAACAAATTTTAAAGAAAAGCTAGATTACTTCTTAATTAATGATTATCATCGTGAACAAATTATCCAGAGCGGCTTACAACTAATACGTCAAAAACATACGACTGAAATTAGAGCTAAAGAAATGGTTCATACTATTCAACAATTCTTACAAAATACTACTCGGTAAGGAGGGGGTTCTTTTCCATTGAACAACAAAGTAACTATTGTTATCCCATTTTTCAATTGCCCATTTATTGCACAAGCCATAGAAAGTGCCATAAATCAAACCTATCAGAACATAGAGATTATTGTAGTGAATGACGGATCTACTAAGCACCATGAGAAAATAATCCCATACTTAAATAGAATTACTTATATTAAAAAAGAAAATGGTGGTACAGCTTCAGCACTAAATTTTGGTATACAGAATTCCACTGGTGATTATTTTGCCTGGCTTAGTTCTGATGATACTTTTCAGCGAACTAAGATTGAAAAACAGCTTCATTTTATGTTGCAAAACAATGCAATGGCCAGCTATTCAAACTTTTATTTAATTAATGATCAGGGATCCATTGTTTCTCCTCCTCAAGGTATGGGTTTTTCAAATCAAGTCCAATTTTTCAAACGGATGCGAAGAGGATGTGTGATAAACGGGTGTACGGTTATGTTAAATATGAACGTATTCAAAGATTTTGGTTTATTCGACGAAAGTTTACTTTACACACAAGATTATGATTTTTGGCTGCGGATCTTGCCTCACTTTCATTTTTATTATTTTCCAGAAGCACTTGTTCATTATAGAGTGCATGAGAATATGGGATCAAAACAACACAGAATAGAGATAAGGAAAGAACTCCAATTAACGATTCAACGGCACTTAACAAAAATGAATGCTTTAGTAAAGTCTTTCCTTCATTAAAACAATCTTAAATTAAAAAAGCCGCTATTTGGCGGTTTTTTTAATTTAAGATTTTAATGAATTCATTTGCATAAGTATCTAAATCAAATAAAGACAAATGATTTAGTGCATGTTTAATGATGTTATTTCTAAGCTCAAGATTATCTATTAATTCAATTCCCTGTGTAACGGCTGATCCAATGTTTTCATTCATGTAGAATTTCCCAGTAACATTATGGGTGATAAACGCCTTTACGCCATCTGAATCTGAAGTGAGAACCGGACATTTACAGCTCATCGCCTCTACAACAGCATAGCCAAAACCTTCTACTTTAGAAGTAGATAATAAAAATCCCCCACTATCTCCAATGATTGAAAGATAGTCCGCCATCTGTTTATGAGGAATATTGGCGTGAACGACTACAGAGTTTGTTAGTTTATATCTGTTTAGCAATTTATTAAATCGTGCTTTCTCATGGTGATTTCCAAGTGTATCATCGATAAACATCCAAAATTTTGCGTTAGGTTTCTGCTTTATGAAACGCATAGCAAACATAAGATATTCATCCCAGTTTTTATTTAGCTCTAATCTTCCAATCCAGCCAATGATTGGGTAAGGCGTACGAGTAATGGAACGATATCCAAATTCTTTACTATCAAAACAGTTGTGAAAACAATATTTTGGAGTGGAGGGATAAAGAGTATCTATTATTCTCATTAAGTGTGATGTTTTTGGATATAGGATTCCATTCGAATAATTTACTACGAATGGTATAGCTTG
Organism: Fictibacillus nanhaiensis; assembly: GCF_049537595.1. Lineage (GTDB taxonomy): Bacteria > Bacillota > Bacilli > Bacillales > Fictibacillaceae > Fictibacillus > Fictibacillus nanhaiensis_F. The sequence continues at coordinate 2,101,565 of NZ_JBMULM010000001.1, read as the reverse complement.
AGTTAAAATTTTTTCCGCATTTTTTACACTGCCCAGTCCCTGAACTTCGTATATTAATTTTCCTTTGTATCCAACATCACGAATTCTTTTTAGCATATACATGTCAGAGCTAACAAAGATGGCATCAAAGTTTTTGGATAGAATTTTCTTAATCTCAGCATCGGCATTAGTGATATACGTAGGAATTGAAGATATATTCTGCATGCCGGTTCCATTTTGTAAATAAAGCAAGTGGCATTCAATATCATATTTTTGTAGTGCTTTACAGCGTTGACGGTTTAGGGTTTCCATTCCGCCGCTCGGTAAATAAAAGACAAAGAGAATTTTTGATTTTGTCATTTGATAGCTCCTTTTTACCTTATAAGCCATCATATGAACATCCTGGAAAGTTGTTAAATAAGGTAGGTTAAATAGCCGCCTTTTTTTTATGAAACGGGTAGAGGTCTAGTCCACATCGGGAACACAATCATAGTTTAATATAAAGAATTAATTTTAATTAGGAAGGAGAGTTTCATTGAAAATAGTAACTATTCTTGGAACACGTCCAGAGATTATACGGCTAAGTTTGATCATCAAAAAATTAGATCAATTAGCGGATAAACATGTATTGATTCATACGGGACAGAATTTCACACCATCTTTAAACGATGTGTTTTTCCAAGAGTTTCAACTCAGAAAGCCAGACTATATTTTAATGAAACAACAATTTTCTTTCGGAAATCAAATTGCACATCTGTTTTCAGAGCTAGAGAAAATATTGTTACACGAGAAGCCTGATAAAGTATTGGTTCTAGGTGACACGAACAGTGCTCTTTCTTCTATCGTTACAGAAAGATTGAACATACCGGTAGTTCACATGGAAGCGGGTAACAGATGTTTTGACCTCAATGTACCAGAAGAGAAAAACAGAAAAGTAATCGACGCCATCTCTACCTTTAATCTGCCGTATACCAAATACAGCAGAGAGAACTTAATAAGAGAAGGTGTTCCTGTGAACAGAATCATGGTTTCAGGTAACCCGATCTATGAAGTGTTAACTCAATATGAAGAACAGATTGATAATAGCAGAATTCTAGAAAAATTAAAGGTTTCCCAAAGAAAGTATATGTTGGTGACAGCCCATCGAGCCGAGAACGTGGACAATCAGCTTCATTTAAAAGAAATATTAACAGGTCTAAATTTAGTTGCTGAACATTTTAAGATGCCTATCATCTGTTCCATTCATCCACGTACGAAATCAAGGATTCTTGAGAGCAGTACGTTACAGATGCACCCATTCGTACAGTTTCACGAACCATTTGGATTTTTTGACTTTGTAAAGTTAGAAAAGCACGCATTTTGTGCACTAACAGATAGCGGGACTGTGCAGGAGGAATGTTGTTTGTTCCAAGTACCCACTGTAACGATGAGAAATAGTACTGAACGACCTGAAACCGTTGAGTGCGGCAGCAATTGTGTATCGGGTGTTTCAGCCCAACAGATTTTGGCTTCAGTAAAGGTAATGACAAATCAGAAGAAGAAATGGTCCATTCCAGAAGGCTATGGAGATCTAGATGTTTCAGATCGAGTTGTAAAGTTTATTTTAGGAGGAAATAGTATTGTTTAATAAAAGAATTCTAATTACGGGGGGCACGGGATCTTGGGGTCATGAGCTAGTTAAACAGCTTTTGCCAAAAGAACCAAAAGAAATCATCGTCCTCTCACGTAATGAAGCAAGTCAAGTAGCGATGCAAAGACAGTTTGATTATAATCCCAAGCTCACATTTATGATTGGGGATATTAGAGACAAAGATTCTTTGATGAGAGCGAGTGAAGGTATTGACTATATCTATCATCTTGCAGCATTAAAGCATGTACCAATCTGTGAGCTCCAGCCTTATGAAGCATTAAAGAGCAATATTCAAGGAACACAAAACGTAATCGAAACCGCTATTCATCATAAGGTAACAAAAGTGATTTATATATCAACTGACAAAGCAGCGAATCCTTCTAATCTTTACGGAATGACCAAAGCAATCGGTGAAAAATTAATCATTCATGCAAACCTTTTAAGTAAGCATACACGCTTTGTCTGCGTAAGAGGCGGTAATGTTTTAGGCACGAATGGTAGCGTTATTCATGTTTTTAAAAGTCAGATTAAGAACAAAGGTCAAGTGGGCATTACTGACTTTGAAATGACACGTTTCTTCTTAACATTAGAAGAAGCGATCAGTCTATTATTTAAAGCCACTTATGAAAGTGTAGGCGGTGAGATCTTTGTTATGAAGATGCCTACATGCAAGATTACAGATCTAGCACAAGTTCTTATTGATGCTTCAGGGGAAAAAGGGGTAAAGATGATCGAACTTGGAAAACGTCCAGGAGAGAAGCTTCATGAGATCCTTTTATCTGAATACGAAAGTGCAACAACCGTTCTCTTTGATAACGAATATTTCGTTATTCTTCCGACTATTGATATTGAAGGATTGAATCAGCACTATGCTTCTTACAAAAAAGTAGAGCTTGAAAGCTATAGTTCTGAGTCTGATCTAATGACGAAGGAAGAGATTCATAAGATGCTTGTTGAAGGTGGATTTCTGTCTTGAAGATCATGATTTTAGGGGCGAATGGGATGGCTGGTCATATGATTGCATCCTATTTTAAAACAAAGACAACACATGAGCTCCTTCTGACTTCTAGAGATGGGACGGAGGGCCATATTCAGCTTGATGCTACGAATCTAACTCAAATTGCTGAAGTTGTGCAGCATCACAAGCCAGATCTAATCATTAACTGCATCGGTCTTTTAAATGAGTATGCCTCCATTCATCAAAGAGAAGCCATTCTAGTTAACAGCTTACTTCCTCATGAGTTAGTTAAACAGCTAAATGTGTACGGAGGAAAACTGATTCACATAAGTACAGATTGTGTGTTCAGTGGACACCAAGGCAACTACAACGAGGAATCTGTACCAGATGGACTCACGATGTATGCTAAAACAAAACAGCTTGGAGAAATAAGAACACAACCACATCTAACGATTCGAACTTCCATTATTGGTCCTGAGTTAAAGAATGGTATCGGTCTATTTCATTGGTTTATACAACAAAAAGGAACCATCAAAGGTTTTACGCATGTGAAATGGAACGGTGTTACAACGTTAGAACTAGCTAAATTTATTGATCATACCATCGATAATCCGATTACGGGCCTTTACCATTTAACAGCTCCAGAAGTTCTTTCAAAATATGAACTTTTAAAGATTATCAAGGATATCTTTCAAAAGGATGACGTTGATATTATTCCGCATACCGAGCCACGATTAGATCGAACACTCTATAACACGAGGTTAGATTCTGTATTTAAAGTGGCAACTTACGAAAAACAGGTGCAAGATTTAAAAGATTGGTTGAAATGAAAAAAAGAATCGTAATTACGGGTGCAGCAGGATTTACGGGAATTCATGCATGTCAGCATTTTGCAGATAAAGGATATGAAGTGATAGGGATCTCAAGGAGTTATCTGTCTAACATAAAGGTGCGTTCAGTAACATGTGATCTTTTAGACAAAGAAAAAGTGAACGAGATCTTTAAAACCTATAAACCTGACTTCTGTCTGCATTTGGCCGGTGAGAATTCTGTACCTCGGTCATGGGATCATCCTGCATCAACGATTGAAGCTAACGTACTAGGTACCCTTTATTTGCTGGAGGCTATACGTAAAGCGGTTCCATCGTGCCGCACAGTTATTGTCAGCTCAGCCCTCTCAGGAACAGATCATCCTTATGGAGTGAGTAAAAAATATCAAGAAGACCTTGTAAGGGACTGGGCGCATCTATTTGATCTTCAGCTTATGGTAGCAAAACCATGTAATTTGATCGGACCAGGCAGATCACCTGGTTTCGTTTCTTTTTTAGCAAACCGTATTATTCAGATGGAGAAGTTTGAGGATAAAAGTGCTATTAGCATCAGTCACCTTGAAAACGAGCGAGAGTTCCTAGATGTAAGAGATGCAATATCTGCTTATGAAATCTTAATGAAGTTGGGATCAATAAATATGACCTACGAAATTGGTTCAGGAAAGATGACAACATTGCAAGAGGTTGCAAATATCTTTCAAACACAAACGAAAGAAAAACTTACCTTTATCGAGACCAACACAGCTCCAGACAAGAGACCTCATGTCATGAACTCAAAGCTTATACAAGAACTTTATTGGCAAAAAAGCTATCCTATAGAAATTTCAATTAAACAAATTCTCTCTTACTATAAATCCAATTCGTAATGTATAGTTCCTACACTAAATAAAGCGCCCCTGTTTTTTCTAGGGACGCTTTTCTTTATTTCATTCGCTTATGGTACAGAGCCATATTCATCCAATGCATATGATCTGCTTTAGCATGCTGATTATAAAAGTGGGATTCAATTTGATCATCTAAAACGCCGCTTAAATTTTTCTGCAGGGATCTAAGTCTATATAGAACTGCGTATGGTTGAGTGGTTTTGTTAAGAGCAACTTTTCCATATAGATTTCCTAGTATTATAGGTCCTGCAATCATTCTTCGTTGACGATCAAACCATACTTTATGATTGGTTAGTAACATCTCAATATTAGAAGGTAGAGTATCCATCTTTTGCACCATTAATTGCAAAGCCTGTGGATCTAGCCAATCCTCGCCAGTCATAAAAAGAACATAATCTCCGATGCAATATTCTAGGGCTATACCGATTGAATCGGATTTACCGCGGTGATTTAGCAATAATGGAACCATTCGGGAATCATGTGTAAGGTGTATCGCATCAGGTGTATGATCGGTTGATCCATCATCTATGACAACAAGCTGAAAATCGCTAAACGTTTGTTGAAGAACGCTGTTTAGCGCATGATCAATCGTCTTTACATGATTATGTGCATAGAGAACAACACTTACTTTTGGCAATTTGCCGATTCTTTTTTGAACATCGATGCTGCTAGCCATACTTTCCATCGTTAGCTGTTCAGGCGGAATGTTCGTTGTTAATGCAAATCTTCCATTGAAGCGATATTCCATTATATATTCACGCAATAAAACAAAATCTCCATGCTGTAGCAACCTAATCCAGAAATCATGATCTTGTACGTTAGGGAAATCTGTCCTGTATCCGCCAGCTTTAGAAAATGCATCATTCGTAAATAGAAATGAAGCGCCAATAAAACAATTTTGAAAAATCTCCTCTTTTTTTCTAGTCATAAAATGTTCTACATATTCATACCAAGCTTTTGTGTAAGTGATCGGTGTTCCATTTTGATCAATTCTTCTATAAAAAGAATAAACTAAAACAGTTTCTTTTGGAGCTTTGTCCATTGTATCGACTAAACGCTCTAAAAAATTTGGATCGTGTCTGTTGTCACTCGAGATCCATGTTAGATAAGGACAATCTTGCAGAAGTTGAAAGCCTTCATTTAGAGTAGGAGAGATTCCAAGGTTGATTTTTCGATCAACAATCTGGTAGGGGATGGTTAATTGTTTACTCGCTTCTTTTATGGCTGCTACAGTTTCTTCGTTAGGCCCATCGAGTACGATTACAAGTTTATAATCACGAAATGTTTGTTTCTCCATTGATTGTATACATTCAAAAATATACTCCCTTTCTTGATGGTATACAGGGAGTACTACGCCTACTTTCACTAAAGTTCCTCCTTAGTTCAATTGCTCTATGATTGATATTGTCATAGTGCGATACTAGCATTCTATTCGTCTATTCATGGTTCGGACTGGTTATTTTGGTAAATAAATTATTTAAAGTAATACATGCTGTTTACAAACCCAATAGCTTAAAATACCATCTGTAGTGTAATTAGTTTACTCACAGAACTTGTCTAACCTTCATACACTAGTAATGATTAGCAAGAGCTAATCGACTAATAGTTGAGGTGAAATCGATGCTCCTTCTTCCTCATGGTGGAAGTTTAATCAATCGACAGTTTTCTAACTTCGATTACAATGAAAACCAAATTAAAATTGAATTAGATCCAATCAGTTTATCTGATTTAGAATGTCTTTCTAACGGTGCATTTAGTCCTCTTGATTCTTTTATGAACAAAGCTGACTACGAAGGTGTTGTACACAATATGAGGCTATCTAGCGGACTTCCTTGGAGTGTACCTATAACGTTACCTGTTACTGATGAAAAGGCCAGACAATTAATAAAGCACCAAGAAGCTTTACTAATTTATGAGAATAAAATTTATGGAAAAATTGAAATCACGGATATTTATAAACCTGACAAACTTATAGAAGTAAGGAAGGTCTATCGTACGGTTGATCAAACCCATCCAGGGGTCCAGAATGTAATGAATAGAGGAAGCTGGTACGTAGGCGGACGAGTTACGCTGGTAAACAAACCGCCAAGAAAAGTTGGTTCTCCCTATTATTTAGATCCACAAGAGACGAGGGAACAATTTACTAAGAGCGGCTGGGAAAAAATCGTTGGGTTTCAAACAAGAAATCCCATTCATCGTGCACACGAATATCTCCAAAAAACTGCTCTAGAACAGATGGACGGGCTCTTATTGCATCCTTTAGTTGGTGAAACAAAACAAGATGACATACCTGCTGAAGTTAGAATGGAATCTTATGAAACACTTCTTCAGCATTATTATCCAAAGAATCGCGTTTTGTTAAGTGCCTTTCCTGGATCAATGAGATATGCGGGTCCTCGTGAAGCGATCTTTCACTCCATCATAAGAAAAAATTATGGATGCAGCCACATTATAATAGGAAGAGATCATGCCGGAGTCGGAGGTTTTTATGGTCCTTATGATGCGCAGCATATTTTTGCAGAGTTTGAAAAGGATGAGATAGGAATAACCCCTATATTCTTCGAGAATAGTTTTTATTGTACGAAATGTGGAACAATGGCCACGATTAAAACATGTCCTCATGACGAAAAAGGCAGACTTACTTTTTCAGGAACAAGAGTAAGAGAAATGCTTAAAAATAACGAGCCGATACCAACAGATTTTAGCCGCAGTGAAGTCATTTCAATATTACGCGATTATTATGCTAAATAAAATGATAAGGAGGCTAACGAATTGACTCAAGAAGATAAAAATATAACATGGCAACAGCATAATGTGACGAAGGAAATGAGACAGAAACTTCATGGTCACAAGAGCTTTGTACTTTGGTTTACAGGATTATCTGGTTCTGGAAAATCAACGATAGCTTCTGAAGTTGAGAATATGTTATACAAAAGGCAGCACAGTACCATGTTGCTTGACGGTGATAATGTTAGACACGGATTAAATCGAGATCTAACTTTCTCAAAAGAAGCAAGAACGGAGAACATCAGAAGAATTGGAGAAGTAACCAAGTTATTTGTGGAAGGCGGATCGATTGTTTTAGTTGCAGCTATTTCTCCTATTGCTGCAGATCGAGATGCAGTCAGAAGTTTGTTTTCTGATGGAGAATTTGTAGAGGTCTATATAGATTGCAGTATTAGAGAATGTGAAAAAAGAGATCCAAAGGGACTCTATAAAAAAGTAAGAGAAGGATTGATTACTAACTTTACAGGTATCTCTGATCCGTATGAAGCACCAGTTTCTCCTGAAATTATTGTGAAAACCGATTTTCTTGAGGTAAAAGAAAGTGCTGAACAAATCATGAATTATTTGGTGACAAATCAATATATTTCATAATGAAAAAGCTGCACCCTTAGGTGGCAGCTTTTTAGTTAGATTTATTGGGTTTCCACGTTACTTTTCCGCATGAACTGCAGCCCTTCTTTACAGGAGGATTAATTAAAGATTGATTCTTTCCTGCGTTGTTCAATTTCTTTGTTTTGATTTCAGCATAAAGCTTCTGTAGATCTTCTTTATTCACTTATGATCTCTCCTCATGATTGGATATCTTTGAACAATAGCATTATATTCTCAATCTGAGGACGGGGTGTTCTTATTCGGTTGAAATGGACGAATGACTGATGTTTTCTTTGCATCAGAAGTATTCTTATTAAATGGTTGAATGGTTTTTTCAGTGGGGCTGTTTGATTTAAAAGGACTGATCGGACTTGCGTTTCTTGATAAAACCTTACTTTGCTCATAAGATTTTGGAATCTGGTTGGTGATGAGTGAACCCGCAGATGAAAAGGGTCGAATCTGCGGAACAGTGGCCTTTGGTGCATCTAATCGTTTATTAACAGGCTCCTGTTCGGTTGCCTCATAAAAAAGATCTTCCCTCTTGTTTTGTACAGGAGAAGAAGTTGATGGCTTCTGTTTCGCTTCTACATTTGGACTTTCTTCAATACCATCTACTAATGGAATTTGAGCGGCTGCAAAATAAGGATTAATAGGCTTTAAGATTTTGTTCGCACAAGAAAAGAAAGTTGATTCTGAAACGGAAGAAAGAGATTCAAAAGAAACACGTAAAAAGGTTTGAATGACTAAGTAACTGATCCACTCTACAACTTTCTCTTCATAAGAAGGCTGGACGGCTAAGAAGAGAGGTCCATCTTTTCTTTTTAAGGTAATCCCCTTGTGAATGCCCGCTTGAACGGGAAGCCTGAATGTGGGTGAAGGGTTCAAATAATACAATTGTTTTTCAGGTGTATTCAGCGCGAGTGGCATAGGATGACCGCTATGAAAATCTACGTAGAAACGATGATCGCATTTAACGTGATCATCTGTCGTAATTCTAATTCCTGTATGACTTAAGTGCTGATTGAGTTCCATTACTTTCTTTTGTGATAGCCCCTGGATACCAGTGATAAATGTAGAAAGAGCTCCTGAAATGGTTTCTCCGTCATCAGAGATCTGCAATCCCCAATAAGGCAATAAAAGACATAAAGCCTCATATTCTATGGATGATAACTCACACACTTTCTGATCTTGATACCAGATTGGTCTCATGATAGCTTCCTCCTTAACGCTTATCTATAAAAATAGGCTTTCGTTCTTGTGTCATAACCCACTCTATTTCCATAGTATGTATGGAATCTTCAGATCATGATGAGGAAAGGAAGGGAAACAATGGGAAATAATCATAAACACTTGCAGGATGAGTGTATCCGCGTTCAGAAAGTTTACGACTGGGTGACTGATACACTAAACGTAAGAAAGACCGTTTCTTTTACTCCTGAACAAATTAAAGCCATAGAAGAAGCATTGGATGATCCTTCACGCCGTCCGTTAAGATTGGTTACGAAGGTACCTAAAACTCCTCCAGCATTCCCACTAACAGGTGAAACAAATGAAGCAGCATGCCCTGAATTATATCTATGCGAGCAAGTTGGAGATAAGAGAGATGTTACAGTAGCACTTAACGGAGGTTTTGCTGAAGCACAACTTGTAGAGCTACTCTTTACAACAGATATCAAAGTTCAAGTTGTCGACCGTAACGGTGCAATCGTTGTAGAAAAGTTGGTTAATGCATCAGTATTCGAATCTTTCGTCTTGTGTTATCCAGATGGAACAGACTTATACTGCCGAATTACTAAAATCTTTGCTCGCATCCCAACAGGGACTGTATTGTTGAATAGTCCATCACCAACTTCATTCGTTGTAGACATTACATTCTGTGTGGATATCCAAGTTGAAGCAGAAGTTAAACTAGAGGTATTGGCGAAGTTCTGCTCGCCTCGTGAAAATGACCTAAATGCAGAGGAAAGCGAGGGAGAAATGTGTCCAGAGGTAGTGTTTCCACAACAATGCCCGGACATATATCCCAGGCCAGGCTGCCTGTGTAGATCACGAGGAAGTGCCAGCGGATTAACGAGTGAAGAGGATGGAGCTACAGAAACTGGAAGAGTATCAGTATCTGTTGATATCTGTCCGAACTATAATCTATCAGGAAGTAGATTTCATTTCAGTCTAAACGATACAGGATATACAGCATCTGAATTTACCCAGGATACACTTTGTTGTGATGATTATAACAGTGGATTAAGATTAACTGTTTCAGGAAGAGGCGCGATGGATGCTTCTGGAGAACAGTATAAGTTTAACCTGGCTATCGTTGAGACAGAAGATGGAAACCAATTTGAGGTAGAACTTATTGACAGAGCAGGAAATAAAGTATTTAGTACAGGTGTTGTAAAAGCAGATTCTGGAGAAATTTCTATAGAAAATTGCCTTCAACATCAATAATCAATGGATCTGAAGAACAGAAAGACCTCAGGCGATTGCCTGCAGGTCTTTCTTGTTTATGAAAAAAAAGTGAACGAATAATTGTCGCTTACATACAATAGGGAAAGAGCCTAATTATGCAAGGGGGAAGATGCATGGGGACGAAGGATAAATTAAGTTATGAGCGGCTCGTTTCTAGGGTGGACTATTACAAAGATAAAGCACTTGATCTTGAAAAAAAGCTTGTCTTTGCTGAAGAGACTATTGAACGACTCGAGAATGAGACGAACAATGATCGATCCCTTAAAATAATTGAAGAGAATGAAAAAGAACTTCAACAACTGAGAAAACAAGTCGAAGAACTCACGAGAAAATTAAAACGGCTAGAAGAACATGAGATGGAGAAAAGGATGCAGGATTATGAGGAGTTACTAAAAAGCATACAAGAAGAAATGAACGATAAAGACCAACAGATCGATCTGTATCAACAGCGCATTAAAAGTATGGAAAAGCGGATCAACATTAACCGCACATCTGAACCGGTATTTGAAGAGCTTGATACGGAAAATAACTCAGAACCTCAGAAAAAAGAAGGTTTTAACAGTGCGTGCTATTTTGATTATTCGGTAATTTTCACAAAAGATAAGAAGGGATTTATTAGAGGCTCATTCTTTATCGAAAACACTGGAACAGAGACGATGGAAAATCCTTATATTTGTTTCAGGTTCCAACCAGCTGAAGCGTGCGCATTAAAAGGAAAAATCATATCGTTGATTGCGTCACCCTCACAGGAAGAGATGACCCAGTCTATTTGGATGTATATGGATAATGAGTGGGCAGAAAAAGCAAAAGAACGGGGAGAGATGTGGATCTGTCCACTACGTGAAACCAAGTTTAAAAGTGGTGACAAACTCTCTTTGGATGATTTCCAAATTCCTTTTAAGAGTGGTATTGATAAAAATATTACGGTAGAAGCGTTTGTTTATTTTAATAAACAAAACTATCGAACAAAAGCAGTTAATCATATAGCTATTAACTTTTAGTGAGACAGCCTATAACCAACTCGTCAGACTTGCATATGATGTACTATACGAGGAGGTTGTAACATGGAAGATTGTTATTATTGTAAAAGGAAGAAGAAGCATAAAAAACATAAGAAGGTTTATGCTGATAAAGTAATCATTAAAGCAGATAAAGTTATTATTCATGAAAAGAAGGTAGAGTGCGAATCAAGCTCTAGCAAATGGGAGTCTAGTCATAAACATGAGTCTAGCCACAAACATGAGTCATCTTCTAAACATGAATCTAGTCATAAACATGAATCTAGCTCAAAGCATGAATCTTCTTCAAAACATGAATCTTCTTCTAGCTCAAGCTCAAGTTCCAGCTCAAGCTCAAGCTCAAGCTCAAGCAACGGCTGCCACTATGATCCTTGGGTTTAAGCAATCTAAATGTTTCTTTAGAGTACTCTCAACAGAGTGCTCTTTTTTTTTAGTATTACACTTAAAAAACATAGATTTAGAAGGATTAGGGTAAGAATTATAGAAGTAATGATAAAGGAGAGGATATCGATGGGCTATATCTTGCCGTACCTACCAATTCAGCAGTTGCAATATGCTAGTAGGATGGAGAAAGCTGAAAGAGGATTACCTGTTGTTACTAGCGTTCCTCCGATCCAAAATGAAGACTTACGTTCATTTCAGAATAAGAAGAGATTGACATTTGAAGAAAAGTGTTCTTTTGATCAGATCTTAAGTGAGATGGAAGGCAAAGGGAATATAATTAACGAAACCATATGATGGTTTCTTTTTTTGTTCATAACACAAAGACTTGGGGTGTTTAAAGTGGAATTTATTGAACTTTCGACTGATTGTTATTACTTCAAGAGTGCCGTTAACATCGGGTATATCGTAAATAATGATAAAAGCAAAGGTATGTTAATAGATGCTGGACTTGATTCATCAGCAGCTAAAAAAGTGATAAAGCATCTTCATAATGAAAAGCTTCCATTAACCCATCTATTCATTACTCATGCTCATGCGGACCACTTTGGAGGTGCATTCTATTTACAACAGAAGGTTAATGTACATACAATCGCCCCTCTACTAGAGGAAGCAATCATGAGGAATCCTGTACTTGAACCGATCTATTTATCTCATGGGAATTTTCCTTTAAATGAAATGCGCAATAAATTTTTAGAAGCACCCGCTATACGTGTTGATGAAATATGTTCAGAAGGAAATGTAGAAGAATTTCCAGAAGTTCAAATTATTCATCTCCCAGGTCATAGTTATAATCAACATGGCATCTTATTCCGCGGCATTTTATATGCTGCCGATGCGTTTTTAGGAAAAGATGTAATCCGAAAGCATAAGATTCCCTTTATTGTTGATGCTGGTGAAAACATAGCAACTTTAAAGAAGCTTAAGATGATGGATGTGGAAGGGATGATCCCTGGTCATGGTAAGTATGAAACTGAGTATAAGGATGTTATTCAAGAAAATATCCTCATATATGAAACAATTACTTTAGGAGTACAGAATGTGGTCAACCATTCAGGTAACTCTGGAATATCATTAGAGGATATGGTGGCGGCAATGTTAATGAAATACGAAGTTGAACCAGCAAACCTAGGGGCATATTCTTTGTTTCGAACGGCCATCGCTGCTCATGTTATACACTTGCTAGAGAATGGAAGCGCAGGATATCAGATCATAAAAGGACGGCCGGTCATTTTTTCGGCTTCGTACATGGCATGATTAACAGTTTACCGTCTGAGAATTCTGCATACACAATTTCTTTTATATCCGAATAACCTTGTTTGTGAATTTGTTCTAATAGTTTATTTTTTGAGAGTCCAGCTGTTGAGAGGTTATCATGGTTTAATTCACCGTCTAATATAAGTGTAACAGGCAATTCCGGCTGCTCCTGACTTTGCAGGTTCAAATCTTGTCTGTTTGGAGGGCCGTATTGATATTTAGGCAATATGCTTAAAGATCCATTAGATTCTAATATGGCATATTCAACTTCTCTTAAACCGAAAAACCCTTTTTGTCTAACTAAGTTTTGAAGCTGGTTGATATCGAGCTTGCTCTTTTTGAGCATATCACGATCGATCAGTCCGTTACGAATGACGATAGTGGGGGCGCCTTCCAGAAATTTTCGCGTACCTTTAAATTTCTGAGATATAATTTCAACTACATAAACCATGGAGCCCCAGATTAGAATGGCATACAAGATAACAAATATAGAAGTCTCATCATCATACATAGCATTACCGACTAATTCACCCAAGAAAATAGACGAAATAAAATCGAAGGGTGTTATCTGAGAGATCTGCGTTTTTCCTAATACTTTTGTTAACAAAAAGAGAGCGATAAACCCTACGATCAATTCGGTTGTCAATTGTCCAACATGAATGTCCATCAACCTTAGTCTCCTCAACGTACGTTTTATTGTACAGTTTTGACGAGATTAGACCTTAATAAACAAAAAAGCATTGAAATCGCCATTACGACGATTTCAATGCTTTTTTCATAGCAACATGCGGAATGTTAGCATCAAGAAATGGTTCTTTGGAGGTTGTAAGATACCCCAGTTTTTTATAAAAGTCTTCTGCCTGTGTTTGTGCATATAATATAAGGCTAGGTAAAGAACGTTTGATGGCTGCTGTTTCCATAGCGTTCATCAATTCTTCTCCTAGTCCTTTTTTTCGATGAGAAGACAATATACAGACACGTTCTACTTTTCCTTCTCCATTAACTTCACGAAGTCTAGCTGCACCAATCGGTTTGTCTTCATCGTAAAGAACAAAATGCAAGGAAACATCTTCATTGTTGTCAATTTCTTCTTTTTCATCAATCTGCTGTTCGCGAACAAAAACATCTCTTCTAACAGCTAGAGCATCTTGATAGCCTTGCTCGCTCGTTGTAAACGTCTTAATCAATATTATTGTACTCCTTTTCCAAGACGAAATGTTTCATAGACCGTCCAAGAACCGTTATCAAGTTGATAGAGAAGCTGAAAACGATCGATTCGTTCTTCGTGTTCAATATCTATCATACGCAAACGTTCTAATACGTCTGAATGTTCTTCATCAGACAACTTTTGTCCAAGTGTTAAATGCGGAACAAAATTGTACGGTTGTTGGTGTTCAAGCGGACCAGAATATAACTGCTCATGAAGTGATTTAATTTCATCTGCTTCATTAACTTTTAAAAAGATTACATTGTTCACAGGATGGAAAGATCCTACTTTATTAATCAAGATAGAAAATGGATCTATATTTTTTGCAACAGAAGAAATATAAGAGATCTGTTCTTGAATTTCTTCCTCGGTTGCCTCATAAGGCTCCTTAAGCGTAATGTGAGGTGCGATAAGGGCATAATGCGGATCATACCGTTTTCGATAGGAATTCACTTTATCTTGTAAATTTTTTGATGGAAAAATGGCAATACCGTATTTCATATTTCTTCCTCCCTCATCTTTTGAACTAGTATACCAAATATTCTATTTATTTCCCACAGTTACTAGTCGCTGTAAAGAAACCTTAACGCGGGAACTAAGTCTTTCTGCCAATTTACCCAGAGATGATTTCCTTGAAACTCAGCGTATTCATAATCGAGAGCCAAATTGTTCAAAAGCTTACTCAGCTGTCGGTTGGGTGTTAAAAAATCTTTTGTTATTCCTTCAGGGTTCGTAAACTTTTCTTCTTCATCACCTATTGAGTGATAGATGGTCAACGTTTGCATTTGTTCTATGGATTCAATGGTATCAATAAGACTTTCAGGAACGTAAGGAGACTGTACAATCACTCTACCGAACGTATTGGGATACAGAATACTCAGTTTAAAAGCTATGTAACCACCTAGGGAATCACCGATTAACCCCATGCCTGCACCAAGTTGGAGCGTATTAAACTTCTCATTAAGGTAAGAGGTAAGTTCAAAAGCCATGAATCGAATGTACTTTTCGTGTTTTTCTCCTGTTGGGTCATATTTTGCTTTTCGATCTTCTATTCCTTTATGATTTACACCAACAATGATACAGCTCTGTAAATTCTCTTCTTCCATTAGTCGATCGGCCGTTTTCGCCAGCTTTCCTAACTGAAAGTAGTCTCTGCCATCTTGTGCAATTAGAATAGGGTATTTAACGAGTGGAGTAAACTTAGAAGGCAGATAGATGAGCAAGTCAATCTCTTCATCCAAGTAGTTGCTGTATATTTTATCATCTGTAATAGAACCTTTAAGAATGGCCATAAAAAGTACCTCCTATGCTGACTGTCCTTTAAATTATAAGCGTTTTCATTCAACTCGTTTTATTGTATCACATAATGATATAATGAAAGAATCAATTCGTTTTGCCATAAGAGATCGAACATTAAGAAGAGGTGAAGTCTGTTGAATAATAGAGTGCACAGTCGAGAAGTTGAAGCAGCAGCTAGAAGGCTGTTGAATGAAAGAGGCGTCACAATTCCTGAAATCGCTGAAATCGTATATGAGATGCAGATCCCATTCTCACCTGGCTTAACGAAAGAAGAGTGTATCGAGAGCGTTGACGCTGTTCTAATGAAGCGTGAGATTCAGCATGCTATTCTAGTCGGTGTAGAACTTGATATACTTGCCGAACAAAGAAAATTATCTGAACCTCTACAAAGTATCGTTGAACAAGATGAAGGATTGTTTGGGGTAGATGAAACAATCGCACTAGGTGCTGTTTTCGGATATGGCTCTATAGCTGTTACAACATTTGGTCATCTAGACAAATTTAAAATGGGTATTATTCAAAAATTAGATACAAAGATAGCGAATGGTAAAGTGCATACATTCTTGGATGATTTAGTTGCAAGTATTGCAGCTAACGCATCGAGTCGACTCGCACACAGACTTCGAGATAAACAAGAGCGCCTTGATACAGAAGAGATAAAAATGCGAGATGAGGAAGAGAAGATCGGATAACAAAATTAAAAGAAGACACCTTCGATCATCGGAGGTGTCTTTTTTGATCCGTAATTTAAAGAATAAAAAAATTTTTTAAGTAACCGAAATTTAAGTGTTGTCAATACTCCTAAAAAGGATATATAATAACTTTTGTTAGATGAAGACATTGATTCGATAGCTCAGCTGGGAGAGCGCTACCTTGACAGGGTAGAGGTCGGGGGTTCGAACCCCTCTCGAGTCACCATACATAATAAGTAAACCTCCTATGTGATAAGGAGGTTTTTTTGTACAGTGTTTAATTACAACATTAAAGTGTTACAGCAGCAAAAACACTCCAGAAATAAAGACTCCTGTAATGATCATCATAACAAGGCCATAACCCATGATGTCTTTTGCTTTTAATCCTGCAATGGCTAAAGCGGGAAGCGCATAGAATGGTTGGATCATGTTTGTCCATGCATCACCCCAAGCTACAGCCATAGCCGTTCTTGATAAAGAAACGCCTAAGTTTTGTGCCGCTTCTAACATAACGGGTCCTTGTACCGCCCATTGTCCACCGCCAGACGGAACAAAAAAGTTAACGAGACCTGCACTCCATAAAGTAAATAAATGAAAAGTCTGTTCGTTCGAAAAAGAAATAAGCATGTTGGACAGAACGGCTACTAATCCAGATGAAGTAACAATACCCATTAATCCGGCATAAAAAGGAAACTGTATAATAATTCCGCTCGCATTTTTCACAGCATCCGTAACCGCTCTCAAAAATAACCGTGGTGTTTTATGTAAGATGATTCCGATGAATAGAAATAAAAAGTTTACGATATCCAGATTTAAGCTAAATCCATTTTTAGTGAAATAATAGATTAAGTATGAGATTCCTAATAGCCCAATGAGTATAGATAATATCTGACTATTTTCAAGTCGGTCAGCAGGAGTTTGAAGTGTTTCTTCTTTACTTGCTGCTTCTAAAGAATCCTTTTCCTCTAACAATGCGGGATCGATTATGAACGCTTTTTCAATTGGTGGAACCATTAATCTGTTGATGAGCGGTACCAATATGAATAAGCCACCTAGGATAATTAAGTTGAATGATGAAAAGATTGTCTCACTCGTCGGAACAACACCCATAATGTTTTCGGTAAAGTGTCCCGGTGTAGCGATTGTTAAGACAACTGAGCCTGATAGACCTCCACTCCATATGATAAACCCACTATAAGCACTTGCGATTAATAACCGGTAGTCGACACCTTTTACTTTCATCGCGATTTCTTTTGCGAATAGAGCACCTATTATAAGTCCGAACCCCCAATTGATCCAGCATGCGACGAGCGCGACTAACGTTACGAGTATGATAGCTTGTCCTGGTGTTTTTGGAATTTTAGCTAAAGAACCTAATAGTTTCTTAAATAGCGGGGAGCTTGCCATAACGTGTCCGGTCACTAATATTAACACCATCTGCATGGAAAACGTTAATAAACTCCAAAAACCTGTACCCCAATAATTAACGATTTCTACAGGGGTACTATCCGTCGCAAAAAGTGCTAAACCAAATACGAAGAATGTCAGTAAGATGACCAACAGAAAAGGATCGGGCATATACCTTTGCATCAATCTGTTTGAAAATGAAATTAAAAATCTCAAATCTCTTCTTCCTCTCCTCTTAAATGATATTTGAATAGTATGTATTTCAAGTACAGTTCGATTAAATTCTACAAAATCCTTTTAATACTTATTGATAAATGGACGAACTTTTTAAGTCGTCCTACATAAAATATAGAGAAATAGGATATAAGGTTTTTGAAAGGAGAACATTTTTTTGGCTTTATTTAAACGCCCTGGCATTTTTGCCAAAAAGGGAATGGTTCCTAATATGGGTGCAATGGGACCTACGATGGGAGCAATGGGACAGATGGCGCCTACGATGGGAGCTATGCAACAGATGCCACAGATGGGTGGATGTGGATACCCAGCAGTATCACCGTCTCAATACTATCCTCCACAAGTTATGCCTGCACAGTTTAGTCCTACGAATCAACAAGTTCAATATAACCAGCAAGATGTATATGTTCCGATGATTCATCCAACTCAAACGACTCAAGTCAATCAGATGAACTACAAATATGTACATTACTTCCCTCAGAACACGAACGTAGTAAACCAAGCAACGCAGCAAAACCTTTGTGGAACGGTACAACCAATCATGGCACCTTGTCCCCCGCCATGTGGCCCGTGCGGTCCGTGGAGAAAGAAGTAATAGTGAAGCTGTCGACACTGTCGGCAGTTTTTCTATTCCTTTTTTTTATTGAGTTTGTGTGAAAATAAAACAGTATGGGGAATGAATAGAATAATACATATTATTTTTGGGAGGTTATGAAAAATGAGCAGTGATAAAAAGGTTGTAATTGTTACAGGAGCAGCAAAAGGGATAGGTAGACAAATCGCAATCGACTTTGCCAAAGCAGGTTATATTCCTTCCTTAATAGATTTTGATAAAAATGAACTTGAATCAACTTTATCTGAGGTTACATCGATTCAAAAGGATGCAATCGCAATAACGTGTGACGTTAAGAATCCCGATGAAATCATTCAAGCAGTAGCAGAAACACATGATAAATTGTGTGACATTCAATGTTTGATCAACAATGCAGGTGTTTCGAAATGGAGATCGCCATATGAATTAACAGTAGATGAATGGGATGATATTTTAAACACGAACTTGCGAAGTGTTTTTCTATTTTCTAGAGAAGTTGCTAAGTACATGTCTCAGTCTGGAGGAGGTTCTATCATCAATATGGCTTCCACTCGTGCAGCAATGTCTGAGCCTCATTCCGAAGCATATGCGGCAACAAAGGGAGGAATTGTTGCTTTAACTCACGCCTTGGCTGCATCTTTCTCTGAAGATTTTATTACCGTAAACTCCATTAGTCCTGGATGGATACATACTGGAGTTTATAAGGAGCTGCGTGAAGTTGATCATGATCAACATCTCTCAAAAAGAGTGGGTATACCAGCTGATATTTCAAGGGCATGCTTATTCTTAGCGCAGTCTGATAATAATTTTATTACCGGGGAAAATATTACGATTGATGGCGGGATGACTAGAAAAATGATCTATGAACATTAATGTTTCCTATAGGGAAAAAGATTGCTCTAGACCCACCCGGAATCCATTCTTTATGATGTAAAAGGTATGATTTAACGAAGGAGAATAGAGAATGCAATCTGATCAGCAAAAAAGAGTGGAACGCGGTGTTTATCTTAGTCTAGGAGCATATATTTTTCTATCAATAGTTAAACTTGTGTCCGGTATTTTCTATAATTCAGATGCATTAGTTGCTGACGGATTAAACAATGCTACTGACATAATCGCTTCTATTGCAGTACTAATAGGTTTAAAAATTTCAAGGAAGCCAGCAGATGAAGATCATCCTTATGGGCACTTGCGTGCAGAGACGATTGCATCGATGGTTGCTTCCTTTATTATGGTAGTTATCGGTATAGAAGTATTGATATCTTCTATTAAAAAGATGTTTAACGGAGTGGAGACCGAGCCTTCGCTGACGGCAGCCTTGATCGCACTGTTTGGTGCAGCAGTGATGATCATCGTTTATTTTTATAATATTAAGGTAGCTAAAGAAACAGACAGCCAAGGGTTAAAAGCAGCCGCTCTTGATAACCGTTCAGACGCTTTTGTTAGTATTGGAGCAGCAGTCGGAATCTTTGGTGCACAGATCGGTTTACCGTGGCTAGATCCTGCGGCAGCAGTTCTTGTAGGTCTGATCATCATTAAAACAGGTTGGGAGATTTTCACTGAAACCTCCCATAACCTTTCAGATGGCTTTGATTATGAAGAAGGTAAGGAAATGGAGCACAAGATTCTTGATGTTGAAGGTGTAGAGAACGTGGGAGATCTGAAAGCTCGTAAACACGGAAACCGAGCTATTATCGATGTAACGATTAAAGTTGATCCTTCCCTTAATGTGGTGGAAAGTCACGAGATCACAGAGAAGATAGAAGACACGATCAAAGAAGCTTATAATGTTGAAAGTATACAAGTTCACGTTGAACCAGAGGACGGAAAGAACAAAGATAACCCATTAAAGTGAAGAGGACTGTATGAATTCTATACGATTTCCGAATGGATCTCTTATCGTAAACCGAGAAAATCCCGGAATCGGCAGTTCTTCATGTATCTTTATTTTGTGGAGAGCTAAATGTTCCTTGAAGCTTGAGAGGTCATCAACAAAAAATGCGGGGTGATGTTTACCTTTATAAACCTGGTCTTCTACTCCGATGTGTAGTTGTTGATGACCGAATTGGAACCACATCCCACCATTTTTTCGAAGAGTCTCTGGTTTTGGAATTTCTTCAAGTTGCAAAATTCCTTCATAAAAAGTTCGTGCTTCATCTTCCTTTTCTCGTGGAATACATATTTGAACATGATGGATGCCTGTTATTTTCATGACTTATTACCTCCATTGAATAATTAGTTGAAGAATCAGCAGAACAGTTACAGTCCTCATGAGGATTGTAACTTGTTTTGTTTTTAAACGAGGTGCAAGCTTTACAGCAACTTGTGCTCCGCAGATGCTTCCGATCGTAAGCGGTATGGCTACGTTCCACATATAATGACCAGCCCACAAATAAGTGAATACAGCTCCCGTACAGCTTAAGAAAGTATTGAATCGTGTAAACGAAAGGGTTCGAATATATGTAAAACCGTTTCGCAAAAAAAGCTGCATCTGTAAGGTTCCCTGACCAGGACCAAATAAGCCATCGTAAGCTCCGATACCAAAAAGATAGGGATATTTACTTACAGGCAGCTGTTTGATCTCATGATTAGGATCTGTTTCTCTTTTTGTTTTAAGAAAGGTTAAGAAGAGTGCACCTGTGAGTAAGAAAAGAGCGATGATGGTTAAATTTTCTCTAGAGATTGAGGAAGCAGTCAAGCCGCCTGCAATTCCTCCTAAAAGACTGATGACACCTGAAATGAGGTAAGGGGTTAGCTTCGTATCATTTTTTCGTAAGAAAACAAAAAAGCTGGAAAAAGAACTGAACATGTTGGCAAATTTATTCGCTGCGATCGCAGAGTGAACAGGAACACCTAATAATAACATGATCGGAAAATTTATCATGCCCCCACTTCCAGAAAGGGTGCCGATAAAAGTAGCGATAAAGCCCACGAATATGAGGATATACAAAGTATTCACATCCCTTCATTTTCTCTTTACATATCTATCCTATGTTAAGGTATACTTAAAATAAATTACATATATTAGATAATTTCCAATAAGAAAAACTTATGAATGCCAAAAGGAGAAGTAATGCAGTTATCTGAATTTCGTATATTAAAAGTTCTTGCTGAAGAATTAAATATGAGGAAAGCTTCTGAGCGGCTTTATGTATCTCAACCTGCTCTTAGTCAGAGGCTTCAAACGATTGAGAACAATTGGGGAACCATTATTTTTATCCGTTCTCAAAAGGGGTTGAATCTAACACCTTCTGGAGAAAAGATTCTAGCTTTTGTTACGGAAGTTCTTCAAAAAGAGGAGCTTGTAAAAGAAGAACTTCAATCTCTCTCAGAGCATGTTCACGGCACATTAAAGCTTGCGGTGGCGTCTATCATAGGTCAATATTGGTTGCCTCATGTGCTAAAAGAGTATGTGAATCTATACCCTCATGTAAATATATCACTGATAACGGGCTGGAGTTCGGAGATCATTAAACATCTTTATGAAGATAAGATCCACCTCGGAATTGTAAGAGGAAACCCGGAGTGGAGAGGCAGCAAAGAACATATTTTGTCAGACCACTTATATTTAGTCGATACGACGATCTCATCCATTGACGAGCTTTCTGATACGACGAAACCATTTATTCAGTTTAGGAGTCACTCAACCTATTATCAAGAAATACAAGATTGGTGGCATACTCATTTTAAAACAACGCCACAAAAAACGATTGTTGTTGATCAGATTGAAACGTGTAAACAGATGGCTCTAAATGGAATTGGTTATGCAATTCTCCCATCGATCAGTCTGCGGCCAGAGGACGATATCTATAAGATCCCATTAACAGATAAAAAGGGTAATGCCATTAAACGAGATACTTGGCTCATCCATCACGGCACAGGATCTGAACTCAAACAGGTGAATGTCTTTATGGATTTGATTCGAAAACTAACGAATGAATAAGGTTTGAATCTTTCTATATTTAGTGGTTTAATACAATACAGAATGACTTTTAAGGAGGAACTACCAAACATGAAAATGATGGATGCAAACGAAATTATCTCATTTATCCAAAACGCAACAAAATCTACACCAGTAAAAGTTTATGTAAAAGGAAATCTTGAAAATATCGATTTTGGCCAAGAAACGAAAGTGTTCCCTTCAGGCAACACGGCAGTACTATTCGGCGAGTGGAAAGATATTGAAGCTGCTCTAAAAGCAAATGAAAGCAACATTGAAGACTTCGTGATCGAGAATGATCGCCGCAACTCAGCGATTCCATTGTTAGATATGAAGAACATCAAAGCTCGTATCGAACCAGGTGCAATCATTCGTGATCAAGTTGAGATCGGTGACAATGCCGTAATCATGATGGGTGCTTCTATTAACATCGGAGCAGTAATCGGTGAAGGCACGATGATCGATATGAACGTTGTTCTTGGTGGACGAGCTACTGTAGGTAAGAACTGCCACATCGGTGCAGGAACTGTGCTTGCAGGTGTAATCGAACCACCTTCAGCAAAACCAGTAGTTGTAGAAGATGATGTAGTCATCGGAGCGAACGCAGTTGTTCTTGAAGGTGTTACAGTAGGTAAAGGTGCTGTCGTAGCTGCAGGTGCCATAGTGATCGAAGACGTAGAACCTTACACAGTAGTTGGTGGAACTCCTGCTCGTGTACTAAAGAAAATCGATGAAAAAACTAAATCAAAAACAGAGATCAGACAAGAGCTTCGTCAGTTAAACGACTAATTTTAGTGTAGGGGATGAGAGAAGATGAAATCGTTGCTTGAGATAAGAAAAGACTTGCACCGTATACCGGAGCCAGGATTTTTAGAGTTTAAAACTCAAAGATATATCCTTGATCTCATCTCCACTTTTCCTCAGAATCATCTTGAAGTTCACACGTGGGAAACGGGCATATATGTAAAAGTGATCGGTAGAAATCCTTCTAAAACGATTGCTTATCGAACAGATATGGATGGACTGCCTATTGTCGAAGAAACCGGCTATGAATTCTCATCTCTTCATGAAGGAATGATGCATGCCTGTGGACACGATCTTCATATGACGATTGCGATCGGTTTATTGTCTCATTTTGCACAGAACCCGTTAGATGACCATCTGTTATTTATTTTTCAGCCTGCTGAAGAAGGACCAGGCGGAGCTCTCCCGATGAGAGAGAGTGAGCTGTTTCGACAGCTGCAACCTGACATGATCACAGCGCTTCACATCGCTCCGGAATATCCGGTCGGTACGATTGCTGTAAAAGAAGGATTATTATTTGCGAATACATCCGAACTGTTCATCGATCTGATCGGAAAAGGCGGGCATGCTGCTTATCCGCACTTAAGCAACGATATGGTAGTTGCCGCAAGCCATCTGGTTACACAGATGCAATCGATCGTTTCACGTAATATTGATCCACTGGATTCTGCTGTTGTTACGATAGGCAAGATAACGGGTGGAACGAAGCAAAATATTATCGCTGAAAAAGCAAGGCTAGAAGGCACCATTCGAACTTTATCTCCAGAAGCGATGGAAAAAGTGAAAAAGAGGATTGAAGCTTTAGTTGAAGGTATATCGCGCGGATTTGAATGTGAAACAGTGATCGATTATGGTTCTAATTATCGCCAAGTGGATAATGAACCTACCTTAACTAGAGAATTCATGGAATTTGCTAAACAGCAGGTGAATGTATTTGAATGTAAAGAAGCTATGACAGGAGAGGATTACGGATATTTCTTAGAGAAAATTCCGGGGTTCATGTTCTGGCTAGGAGTTGATACTCCGTACGGTCTCCATCATTCAAAATTAAAGCCGCAAGAAGAAGCGATTCAACATGCTGTAGATCTGTTAGTTCAATATTTTATCTTCAAAGGGAATAGAAATTAGGAAAACGGCCAATTCGGCCGTTTTTTTCTTGCTTTTTTACCTAGTTTCAGTCTCCAAATATCACTCATTCCACGAATGTTAACTTTCAATCCAGAAATTTTAACCGTTAATCCAAAAAATTAATACCCAATCCACAAGTTTCGGTGCTCAATCCAAAAATTTTTATGATATATCCACGAGTCGACACGTGACGCTATATATCGACATACGCGTTCTGCTAGCAACACTTCATTGTTCATTACATATTCCCAATATGAGTTGGAAACATTAAGAAAAGTAAGGAGGTGGGAATATGGCTAGAATTGGTGTAGAACAATCGTTATCAAATGTATCAGATGCTTTGCGATCAAAGGGATATGATGTTGTAGAACTTCGTCAAGAACAAGACGCGAACGGCTGTGATTGCTGTGTAATTTCCGGACAGGACCAGAACGTTATGGGCATTCAAAATGCAGCGACACAAGGTTCTGTATTAAATGCTCATGGCATGTCAGCGGATGAAGTATGTCAGGCTGTTGAAAGCAGATTACAATCATAACACTCCTGGGGACAGCCTTGCTGCCCCTTTATTTCTGTTTAACGCACGTTTTAACAGGGAATAAAATGACCAATCACAAAAATATATGTTGTTTAGCAGCAGATGGGGAGGTCCATATGCCAATCGTAAATGTAATCATGATTATTTTACTTATCGTATTAACCGCATTTTTTGTAGTCACTGAATTTGCCATCGTAAAAGTACGAAGAACGCGAATCGACCATTTAGCTTCCGAGGGTAATAGTAAAGCGATCGCTGCACAAAAAGTTATCGGAAATCTTGACGGTTATCTGTCAGCCTGTCAGTTAGGAATAACGATTACAGCATTAGGACTTGGGTGGTTGGGTGAACCGACTGTTGAGATCTTTTTAAGACCATTGTTTGAAAATGCTGGATTGAATGAAGGGCTCACGCACACGCTCTCGTTTTCAATCGCCTTTTTCTTAATTACTTTCTTACACGTGGTACTAGGTGAATTGGCACCGAAAACAGTTGCGATTCAAAAAGCTGAGATGGTCTCGTTAGCTACAGCAAAACCAATTATCCTGTTTTATAAGGTCATGTATCCTTTTATTTTCTTGCTAAATGGATCAGCGAATCTTTTGACACGGGTGTTTGGCATAAGTCCAGCAAGTGAACATGAGGTCGTACATACAGAAGAAGAGTTGCGTCTTATTCTTTCTGAAAGTTTACAGGGTGGAGAGATCAATCAATCAGAATACCGTTATGTGAACAGAATTTTTGAATTTGATGACCGTGTAGCGAAAGAAATCATGATCCCTCGAACAGAGATGGTCTGTTTATTTCTAGAAAACACGTGTGAACAGAACATGGCGATCATGCGGGAAGAAAAGTTCACGAGATATCCTGTTGGGCATGATGATAAAGATCATATTGTAGGGATCGTAAACATTAAAGAATTCTTTAATGAAAATTTCAGCAAAGAAAATTTTGACTTAAATGATTATATTCGTCCGATCATAACCGTTCATGAATCTATTCCGATCCAAAAACTGTTAGTCAAAATGCAAAAAGATCAGACACATATGGCGGTGCTCGTAGACGAATACGGAGGAACTGCAGGAATAGTTACGGTTGAAGATATCTTAGAAGAGATCGTTGGGGAGATCAGAGATGAATTTGATATTGATGAAGAACCCGAAATACAACAAATCGATCAAAATAAAACCGTAGTGGATGGCAAAGTGCTCATCTCACAGATCAATGAATTATTTGCACTCGATATTGATAACAGCGAAATCGATACGATCGGTGGGTGGGTACTAACAAGGTCTGTTGATCTAGAAACAAACCATTCGTTTAATTACGAAAGTTATCGATTTACAATTTTAGAGCTGGATGGGAGACAGATTAAAAAAATCGGAATTGAGAAGATATCAGAAGAAAAGAATACTGATACAAATAAAGACTCCTGAACATCGTTCAGGAGTCTTTACTTTTCCATTGGCCATTTTCTGTTTTTTCATATTTATGTTTTACTGCGCTCCATGCTACCTTATGAGCGGTCTCTTCTTCTTCTTTGTATTCTTCAAGTGCAGAATTGAATGCTTCTTTATATATTTCCTGACCGTGATGAGGAAGGTGCTCTCTTACTCCCTCAGGCAGATCTTTAAGTGAATCATACGGCATATGAATCCCTCCTATAGAATAAAGAGTTCCCGTGAAATCCTCAATATAAACGCTTTATTGAGAATGAATAGAATCTGAAATGAGCGGATAATTTCACATTTTTAGTTTAAGTTGCTATGATTAAGGAGAAATTAAGACGTGGGAACAGCTTTCCTTATTTAAATTAATTATTATTTAACATTGACTAAAAATAAGGACTGTACTATAATTACCCATGTAAATAAAACAGTTTTTTGGAGGGATTTTCACCTATGGCAGAACGTATGGTAGCAAAACAAGCACCTAGATTTGAAATGGATGCAGTATTACCAAACAAAGAATTTGGAAAAGTTAGCTTAGAAGAAAACATGAAGAATGACAAGTGGACTGTTCTTTTCTTCTATCCAATGGACTTCACTTTCGTTTGTCCTACAGAAATCACATCACTTAGCGACCGTTTTGACGAGTTCGAAGATTTAGATGCTGATGTAATTGGTGTTTCTACAGATACAATCCACACTCACAAAGCTTGGATCAACACGCCACGTGACATGAATGGTCTAGGTGAGTTAAAATATTCTCTAGCAGCTGATACTAACCACACTGTAGCTCGTGATTACGGTGTACTAATCGAAGAAGAAGGTATTGCTCTTCGCGGTTTGTTCATCATCTCTCCTGAGGGTGAATTAATGTACTCTGTTGTTAACCATAACAACATCGGCCGTGATGTTGATGAAACATTACGTGTTCTTCAAGCACTTCAAACAGGTGGACTTTGCCCAGCAAACTGGAAGCCTGGTCAAAAGACTCTTTAATCTTCAAATAGCGTACAATTCATAACCCAAGACGTTGTTCTTGGGTTATTTTTGTAATTAATAATGAAAACGCGAACACATTCTGTGAACTTTACATAAGAGGTATTAGATAGATATTGATTCTAAAATTATGTGGTAAAATAAGGCTATACCGCGAAAGATTGGAGTGATGGACTTTGAAAAAACAATATGCTGTAATCGGGCTAGGTCGTTTCGGCGGTAGTATGTGTAAAGCATTGGCCGATCAAGGAATGGAAGTCCTAGCGATTGATATCGATGAAGATCGAGTAAATGAGTTTTCCAACGTTGTTACGCACGCTGTAATTGCTGATTCTACAGATGAAGGTGTGTTAAAAAGTCTTGGGATCAGAAACTTTCAGCATGTTGTGGTGGCGATTGGTGACAACCTGCAATCATCCATTCTTACAACACTGATTCTAAAAGAGATGGGTGTAGCAAAGATCACGGTTAAAGCACAAAATGATTATCATGAAAAGGTATTAAGAAAGATCGGAGCAGATAAAATCATTCATCCAGAGCGTGATATGGGTGTTAGGATTGCTCATCAAATTGTCTCGAACAACGTTCTTGATTATTTAGAACTATCCGATGAACATAGCATCGTTGAATTGGTCGCGACCAAAAAGATGAACAATAAGTCATTGATCGAGTTAGATATACGGGCTAAGTATGGTTGTAATGTTGTGGCTGTTAAACGAGGAAAAGACATATTCGTTTCCCCGCAGGCTGACCAGAACATTCATCAAGGAGATGTATTGATCGTAATCGGTGGAGATAAAGATATCAATCGTTTAGAAAAACAAATGGCAAATGAAGAATAAAAAAACCGTTACCCTTGAACAGGGAACGGTTTTTATTATGAAACTAGATCTCCATGATGATAGGAAGAATCATTGGTCGTCTCTTCGTTTTTTCATATAAGAAAGGAGCCAAAGTATCTGTAATTTCATTCTTGATCTCAGACCACTGTGTGGTTCTTTTTTCGTTCATGATCGTTTCTAAATGTTTGCTAAGAAGACTTTGAGCATCGTGGATCAAGTCTCCAGACTCCCGCATATAAACGAACCCTCTTGAAATGATATCAGGTCCAGCTTCAATTCTAAATTCTTTCATGTCCATACTGACGACAACAACTACAAGTCCTTCTTCTGAAAGAATTTTACGATCTCGAAGAACGATGTTCCCGATATCACCAATTCCACTTCCATCGACATAGACAGAACCTGAAGGAATCTTTCCTGCAACCATCGCCTCGTTATGAGAAAGTGCTAAAACTTCGCCATTATCCATTACAAATGAGTTCTGAGAAGGAACATCACAATCAGAAGCAAGTTTCGTGTGCATCTTAAGCATTCTATATTCACCATGAATCGGCATAAAGAACTTAGGCTTCATAAGACGTAACATAAGCTTTTGTTCTTGCTGCCCACCATGACCAGATGTATGGATATCATTTAATGATCCATGAATCACTTCTGCACCTGCACGGAACAACTGGTTGATCGTCTTACTAACACTTAATGCATTCCCTGGAATAGGAGAGGATGAGAAGACAACTGTATCTCCAGGAATGATTTGAATCTGTCTATGTGTTCCGTTAGCGATTCTTGAGAGAGCAGCCATTGGTTCACCTTGGCTTCCTGTACATAGAATCGTAACTTGGTTATCAGGCAGACGGTTGATCTGATTTGCATCAACAAACGTATTTTTAGGTGCTTTAATAAAGCCTAGCTCTTGTCCAACTGTGATGGCAGAATCCATACTACGCCCAAACACAGCAATTTTTCTGTTGTTTGCAACAGAAGCTTCAACGACTTGCTGCAATCTATGAATGTTTGAAGCAAATGTAGCGAAGATCACTCGGCCTTCCATTTTTCTGAAGATGTCTTGAATACTTTCTCCAACACGTCTCTCTGAAAGTGTAAACCCAGGAACCTCACTGTTTGTTGAGTCAGAAAGTAAGCAGAGTACACCTTCTTTTCCGATCTCTGCCATCTTTGTTAAGTTCGCAGGTTCACCAACAGGCGTGAAGTCAAATTTAAAATCACCAGTATGAACGATGTTTCCTGGTGGCGTTTTCACTACAAGTCCATAAGAATCCGGAATACTGTGAGTAGTTCTAAAGAAACTTACAGATGTTTTACGGAATTTGATCACATCGTCTTCAGTGATTTCATGTAACTGTGCACGACGCAGCAAACCGTGTTCTTCTAGTTTGTTCTTGATCAGAGCAAGTGCAAGTTTACCACCATAGATCGGAAT
Source organism: Fictibacillus nanhaiensis (assembly GCF_049537595.1). Lineage (GTDB taxonomy): Bacteria > Bacillota > Bacilli > Bacillales > Fictibacillaceae > Fictibacillus > Fictibacillus nanhaiensis_F. Next base: position 2,072,155 of record NZ_JBMULM010000001.1, on the reverse strand, counting down.
GTTCACTTGTCTTAGGAGATAAGGAATACCTCCAATATGATCCTCATGTCCATGTGTGATAAATAAACCTTTGATCTTTTCTTCGTTTTTTACAAGATACGTGTAATCTGGAATTACGTAATCAATGCCTAAGAGTTCATCTTCAGGAAATTTAATTCCTGCATCAATAAGGATGATCTCATCTTGAAATTGAACGGCATACGTATTCTTACCGATTTCTCCTAGACCGCCTAGCGCGAATACAGCGGCTTGATGATTTTTAACAAATTTCATAAATTATACATTCTCCAATTCCAATGAATTCGTGTCTTTTTCATACTCTAGAAATTTACCGTTAATTTCTTGTATGTATTCAATGTTGTATTTGCGGTCAGCAAGCTTTTTACGTACGTCGTTAATCGTTTCAGCTTCTACGTATACTGTTTGAGTGTGTTCACGAACTGGAACCTCTGTTAAGCTAGTTTGAAAAAATACTTTGAAAATCATATTTCATGTCTCCTTACCGGTCTGTAGTTTTTGAGTTTCTTCGTTCTATTATAAAGGAAAGTGACATGTTTTTCATGTTTTTTCATAATGCATCGTTGGAAAACCACAAAAATATAAAAATAATAACTGTTAAGCTCTAGGGTTTATCCTATATAATGACGTTAGTTAATCGAAAAACTTAACTTAGTTAAAAATTAGTTTTCCGTTATTATTTTGTTGTCTTACCCATTTCCTTAATTTCTTTAATAAGTGCGTTCTCATCTTCATTTATTACCCTCCACCGCTCTTTTTATTACTAGTATGTGTAGTTGAATCAATATTTTTAGAGGGAAATTGTTACATTTTTTATTTGCTATATTTTATATGAGAAGGGGTTATCCAATGAAATTATATTCTGCCCTCTTTGTATTAAGTTTGATATGGGGGATGTCTTTCTTATTTATTAAAGTCTTACTTGGTATTTTCGATCCATGGCAGATTGTATTTATTCGTTGTTTACTAGGAATACTGACAATCGTTCCTTTGTTTATGATTAGCAAGCAAGCAGTTCATTGGAAAACACTTCCCGTGAAAAAGTTGCTTCTTGTAGGTTTTTTGAATGCTGGTCTTCCTTGGGGACTGATTGCTTGGAGCGAAACTTTTTTAGATAGCGCGTATACGGCTATATTAAATGCTACTACTCCGATTTGGACGTCAATGATGGGTGTATTCTTTTTTTCCATATCATTGCAATGGAAACAATGGGCTGGGGTACTCGTGGGTTTTATAGGGATTTTATTGTTAATGGATATTGATGCTCCTGGATTGACTAAGAATCAGTTGGGCTTAGGGATTGTTTTGATGCTCATAGCTACGTGTTGCTATGGATATAGTTCACAATATGCAAAAAAACATCTTCAGAATACAACGGTTTGGATTACGGCTTCTTCCACACTATTTGCAGGTATGCTTCTAAGTGCTCTCATGATGTTATTGACGGAGAGTTGGACATTGCCTGAAAATCCTATTAACTACAATATATTATTGTCCCTTATCGGTCTCGGAGTCTTTGGTTCAGGAATAGCATACTTGCTATATTATTATATGATCTCTGCTGGTTCAGCCGAGTTTGCTACACTAGTCACTTACTTAGTGCCTGTATCTGCCGTCATGTGGGGTAGCGTCTTGTTAGATGAACAAATACACTCAAGTGCATTTTGGGGCTTGCTGCTTATTTTTGTGGGAGTCTATCTCACAGGTAAGAAAAAGAAGAAAAAAGACGTTTTACACTTGGAACGTGATAGAACAGCTTGAAAACATTCAATTTAAAATTGAGTGTTTTTTTTGTTTCGTGTAGAATGTAAGCGTATACAACGCGAGGAGGAATCTGGTTGATTACATTCTTAGTTTCAATTGTATTGTTAGTCGTTGGTTATTTTACGTATGGAAAGTACGTTGAAAACGTGTTTGGAGTTAAGCAGGAAAGAAAGACTCCTGCTTATGCACAAGAAGATGGAATTGATTATGTCCCGATGGGTACAAAAACAAACTCTCTTATTCAGTTATTAAACATTGCAGGAGTAGGTCCGATTTTTGGACCTATCATGGGTGCACTATATGGTCCGGTAGCATTTCTTTGGATCGTACTGGGAGCAATATTTGCAGGCGCTGTTCATGATTATTTAACTGGAATGATTTCTATTCGAAATCGAGGGGCGCATTTACCACAACTAGCAGGTAAGTTTTTAGGAAATGCGATGAGACATGTTGTAAATGGTTTTACTCTTCTTCTTTTATTATTAGTAGGAACAGTTTTTGTTAGTGCTCCAGCAGCACTAATTCATGATCTTACGGGTGATTGGATAAGTTTAAGTCTCATCATTGGATTGATCTTTGTTTATTATGTTCTAGCTACGCTTTTACCAATCGATAAGATTATTGGGAGAGTATACCCAGTCTTTGGTGCGTTGCTCGTAGTTAGTGCGATTGGAATAGGTGGGGGATTAGTAGTTACAGGTGCACCGATTCCAGAACTCTCATTTGAGAATATGCATCCTGATAACGTACCGATTTTCCCACTCTTATTCTTGACCATTTCATGCGGAGCACTTTCAGGATTTCACGCTACACAGTCGCCTATTATTTCACGAACGACTAAAAATGAAAAAGAAGGAAGAAAAATTTTCTATGGCATGATGATAGCAGAAGCTGTTATTGCTATGATCTGGGCAGCAGCTGCAATGAGTCTATTCGATGGAAAATCACTAGCAGGCATTATTGCAGAAGGTGGACCTGCAGCAGTTGTTAGTGAAGTGTCAGTAACGATGCTTGGAGCAATTGGAGGAACGCTTGCAGTAATCGGTGTCATCATTTTACCAATCACTTCAGGAGATACTTCATTCCGTAGTGCTAGAATGATACTAGCTGATTACTTCAATATTGGTCAAAAGAAACTATCTTCGAGACTTTGGATTGCTGTTCCAATGTTCGTTATTTCATTTTTATTAACGAAGATTGACTTTACATTACTATGGCGTTATTTTTCATGGGCTAACCAATTAACTGCTATGTTAGCTCTTTGGGTAGGAGCCATGTACTTAAAAAGGTCGAAGAAGAATCATTGGATCGCAACGCTGCCCGCCATTTTTATGACGATGGTGACTGTTACTTACATCTGTAATGCTCCAATCGGCCTCGGTCTCTCGAACGGAGTAGCTTATACGATTGCAGCAATAACAACAGTAATAGCAACTTTCTTGTTCGTGCGAAGTAAAACAAGCGACCATGAAGCAATGCTCGTTGATGATGATCGCAATGTAGCTTAAATGAGGATCCTTCAATAAAATCGTATCATTAGATATAAAAACGAGCGTCATAGAATAAAAAAACTCACTAATCAGGAATGCCGATTAGTGAGTTTTTCTGTTGGTCGTTATCTTATTACTACAGAGTTTGCAGGAGGTTCAAAGGGCTGCTTTTCATTGATTCGGTCAAAGAACATGATGCCGTCTAAATGATCAAGTTCATGTTGAAAACATATACCAGGAAGTCCTTTTAGTTTCAAATTCACTTCTGATCCGTCAGGTGTGAATCCTTTTACCGTAACTTTAGCATAACGAGGTACAAGTCCAGGCACTTCTCTGTCTACAGATAAGCACCCTTCTCCTCCGTCTAAATAAGTCATCTGAACCGAATGACTTATGATTTTCGGATTTAACAGTGCATAACTGTATAAATTCCCATTTTCATCAGAAACATGAAAAGCAAAGATTCGTTTTGAGATCCCAATTTGTGGAGCAGCAATTCCGATACCAGGTCTTAAATTATATTTTGCTGCAATCTCTGAATCTTGACTGTTCTTTACAAATTCAAGAAGCTCGTTAGCCGTCTTAATATCTTCATCTGAGAATGGAAAAGGTACTTCGACCGCTTTTTTCCTAAGTGTTGGGTGACCTTCTCTTATTACATCTTTCATTGTTAACACAAGCAAAACCTCCGTGCCGATATACTTTTAAGTTAATTTAATTTCCTCTTATCATAACATAGAGGATTTTTAATAAAAAAGAACGGGAATAAAATATTTTTGTTCAATATATTCGTTCAATCTTTTATTGTACGGTGGTCTATAGTTATCAAATATATGCTAATAACGACTGATACAGCGGAAAAATTAATATGAAACAGTTAGGTTAATGAGACTGGATAAACGTTTGATGAACTAGGCCTTAAATATGTGATATCTATATGCAACCTATAGATTGACTGTATATGTGCAGTGGTGTAAACTAATTTACGTGAAAAGGATTGTTGTGTTACTCTATTTATATTAATTAGTAATACAGTTAGGGTGCCGTAAGATGGTTTAGCTCTTGAATTCAAGGGAAAACTTCAGGTGGGTACACAAAGGCATACCTAAAAGCCTTTTAATAATATAAACCTGTCTTAAAAATGTTTCACTTTGGGCAACCTGTTAAATATGTGCATGTTTTTAAGATTAGGGAAAATTGACAGGGTAAAAGAAAGGAAGAGGTGACTTTTCATGACGAAAACAATTGATGCAGTTCAAGATCAATTTGAAACGTTCCAGATTCTTTCTGAAGACGGAGAAGTTGTTAACGAATCGGCAATGCCGAATTTGTCTGATGAAGATCTGCAAGAACTAATGCGCCGCATGGTTTACACTCGAATTTGGGATCAGCGTGCTATCTCTTTAAACAGACAAGGACGTCTTGGATTCTATGCTCCAGTAGCAGGACAAGAAGCTTCTATGCTTGGAACTCACTATGCTTTAGATAAAGAAGACTGGATTCTTCCAGGATACCGTGATATCCCTCAAATGGTTTTCCACGGTTTCCCATTAACACAAGCATTCTTATGGTCTCGCGGACACTTCCAAGGTGGACAGATTCCTGAGGGTGTAAACGTATTGATGCCTCAAATCATCATCGGTGCTCAAATCATTCAAGCGGCTGGTGTTGGTTTTGGACTTAAGAAACAAGGTAAAAAGAACGTATGTATCACTTACACTGGTGACGGTGGAGCATCACAAGGTGACTTCTACGAAGGATTAAACTTTGCAGGAGCATACCGAGCTAATACGATCTTTGTTGTTCAAAACAACCGTTTTGCGATATCAGTTCCAGTTGAAAAGCAATCTGCGGCAAAAACGATCGCTCAAAAAGCAGTTGCAGCTGGTATTGAAGGAATTCAAGTTGATGGAATGGATGTTCTTGCCGTTTATGCAGCGACACAACAAGCTCGTGAGCGTGCAGTTTCTGGTGAAGGTCCTACATTGATTGAAACTCTTACTTATCGTTACGGACCACATACGATGGCAGGAGATGATCCTACTCGTTACCGTACAAAAGATCTTGATAACGAATGGGAAAAGAAAGATCCACTTGTTCGTTTCCGTAAGTTCTTAGAGAAGAAGAACCTTTGGTCTGAAGAGCAAGAAAACAAAGTTGTAGAAGAAGCAAAAGAAGATATTAAAGCTGCGATCAAGAAAGCAGACGGAGCGCCTAAGCAAAAGGTTACCGATCTTATCGGCTTCATGTTTGAAGACCTTCCGTTCAACCTTCGTGAGCAGTTAGAAGAATACACAGCAAAGGAGTCGAAATAATATGGCTCAAATGACTATGATTCAAGCAATTACAGACGCTATGCGCAATGAATTAAAAAGCAATGAACAAGTTCTTGTTTTCGGTGAAGATGTTGGCCAAAACGGTGGAGTATTCCGTGCTACTGAAGGACTTCAAAAAGAATTTGGAGAAGATCGCGTTTTTGATACTCCGCTAGCTGAGTCTGGAATTGGGGGACTTGCAATAGGTCTAGGGCTTACAGGTTTCCGTCCAGTAATGGAGATACAATTCTTTGGTTTCGTATTTGAAGTATTTGATTCAGTTGCTGCACAAATGGGTCGTATGAGATACCGTTCAGGCGGAGTTTACACTTCTCCAGTAACAATCCGTTCACCATTTGGTGGAGGCGTTAAAACACCTGAACTTCATGCAGACAGCCTTGAAGGTTTAATGTACCAAACTCCTGGTATCAAAGTTGTTATCCCTTCAACTCCATATGACGCAAAAGGTCTATTAATCTCTGCGATTCGTGATAACGATCCTGTAGTTTATCTAGAGCATATGAAACTATACCGTTCTTTCCGTGGCGAAGTGCCTGAGGAAGAATACACGATCGAACTAGGGAAAGCAGATGTGAAACGTGAAGGTAAGGATGTTTCTATCATTACTTATGGTGCTATGGTTCACGCATCACTAAAAGCTGCTGAAGAATTAGAAAAAGAAGGCATCTCTGCTGAGGTGATCGACCTTCGTACAATCAGCCCGCTTGATATCGAAACGATTATGGCGTCTGTTGAAAAAACAGGTCGAGCGATTGTTGTACAAGAAGCACAAAAACAAGCTGGTATTGGAGCGTTCGTTGTAGCTGAGATCAACGACCGTGCAATCCTTCACTTAGAAGCACCTGTACTGCGTGTGACTGCACCAGATACAGTATTCCCATATGCTTCTGCAGAAGATGTTTGGATTCCAGATCATCGTGATATTGTAGATAAAGCAAAGAAAGTCTACAATTTCTAAAAAAATGAATGTTAGCTGAAAGAGACGTCTGTATCAGACTGTTTCTTTCAGCTCTTTCACATCAGTGACGAAAAGATTGTTATAAAATAGGAGGCGTTAATCGTGGCATTTGAATTTAAGCTTCCCGATATTGGAGAAGGAATTCACGAAGGTGAAATTGTAAAGTGGTTTGTAAAAGCAGGGGACGAAGTTAAAGAAGACGATATCCTGCTTGAAGTACAAAACGATAAAGCTGTAGTTGAAATTCCATCACCTGTAGACGGTAAAATTCTTGAATTAAAAGTAGATGAAGGAACAGTATCTGTAGTTGGTGATGTTTTAGTAACAATTGAAGCAGAAGGTGAAATTCCTGCTGATGCTCATGGCGGTGGCGATGAAGCTCCAGAACAACCTAAAGCTGAAGAAGAAAAAAATGTTACTGCTGATCAAGCAAAAGAAGCTGACAGATCAGAAGCTAAAACAGATAAAACTGAAGATACAGCTAAAGAAGAACCAGCAGACGAATCTACGCGTGTAATCGCAATGCCTTCTGTACGTAAATATGCTCGTGAAAAAGAAGTAGATATTCGTAAAGTACAAGGTTCTGGAGATAACGGACGTGTACTTAAAGAAGACATCGACAAATTCGTAAGTGGCGGAGGAGCAGCAGAAGCAGCACCACAAGCTACTGAAGAAGCGCCTAAAGCTGAAGCGAAGAAAGAAACGCCTAAAGCAATTCCTGCTGGCGAAATGGAAACTCGTGAAAAGATCAAAGGAATTAGAAAAGCGATCTCAAAAGCGATGGTTAACTCCAAACATACAGCTCCACATGTTACACTAATGGATGAAGTGGACGTTACTGATCTTGTTGCACACCGTAAGAAATTTAAGCAAGTTGCTGCAGATAAAGGCATCAAGCTTACTTATCTTCCATACGTGGTAAAAGCATTAACTTCTGCATTGCGTGAATACCCTGTGCTTAATGCATCAATCGACGATGCAAACGAAGAAATCGTATACAAGCACTATTACAACATCGGTATTGCGGCAGATACAGATAACGGACTAATGGTACCAGTTGTTAAAGATGCTGATCGTAAATCCATCTTCAAAATCTCTTCTGAAATCAATGAACTAGCTACTAAAGCACGTGATGGTAAGCTTTCTGGTGAAGAGATGAAGGGCGGCTCTTGTACGATTACGAATATCGGTTCTGCAGGCGGTCAATGGTTTACACCAGTAATCAACCACCCAGAAGTAGCGATCTTAGGTATCGGTCGTATTGCTGAAAAAGCAGTTGTTAAAGATGGAGAAGTAGTAGTAGCTCCTGTTTTAGCTTTATCTCTTAGCTTTGACCACCGTCTGATCGATGGTGCAACAGCTCAAAATGCATTGAATCACATTAAGCGTTTATTGAACGATCCACAACTATTAGTAATGGAGGCGTAATTCGATGGTAGTAGGAGATTTTCCAATTGAGTTAGACACACTTGTCATAGGTTCAGGTCCTGGGGGATATGTTGCAGCAATTCGTGCAGCACAATTAGGACAAAAAGTGGCTATTGCGGAAAAGGCAGAAATGGGCGGCGTTTGTTTGAACGTTGGTTGTATTCCATCAAAAGCTTTGATTAATGCAGGTCACCGTGTAGAACATGCGAATCACTCTGAAGATATGGGGATTACTGTTGATAATGTAACAGTTGATTTCAGCAAAGTTCAAGACTGGAAAGCAGGCATCGTTAAGAAGCTTACTGGCGGAGTTGAAGGACTTTTAAAGGGAAATAAAGTTGAGATCATTCGTGGTGAAGCTTATTTCGTAAACGAAAACACTGTACGTATCATGGATGAGAAGAACTCTCAAACATACACGTTCAAAAATGCGATCATCGCTACTGGTTCACGTCCTATTGAAATCCCAGGTTTCAAATGGAGTGACCGTATTATCTCTTCTACAGGAGCTCTTGCTCTTAAAGAAATCCCTAAGAAGATGGTAGTGATCGGTGGCGGTTATATCGGTATGGAGCTTGGAACAGCTTATGCGAACTTCGGTACAGAAGTAACAATCCTAGAAGGAAGCAAACAAATCCTTCCTGGTTTTGAAAAGCAGATGAGCCAAGTCGTTTCTAAACGCTTAAAGAAAAAAGGCAATGTAGAAGTATTTACTGAAGCTATGGCTAAAGGCGTTGAAGAAACAAAAGACGGAGTTACTGTAACTGCTGAAATCAAAGGTGAGTCTAAAACTTTTGAAGCAGATTACGTGTTAGTAACAGTTGGACGCCGTCCAAACACAGAAGAACTTGGTCTTGAGCAAGTTGGTGTTGAAATGACTGAACGCGGTCTAATCAAGATCAACAAAAAAGCTCAAACAAACGTTAGCGGCATCTATGCAATTGGTGATGTAGTTGAAGGTCCAGCGCTTGCTCACAAAGCTTCTTACGAAGGTAAGGTAGCAGCGGAAGTAATCTCAGGACATGCTGCAGAGATCGATTACATGGCTATTCCTGCTGTAGTGTTTACAGATCCTGAACTTGCAACAGTTGGTTACGATGAGAAATCTGCTAAAGAAGCAGGATTTGATGTGAAAGCATCTAAATTCCCGTTCGCAGCTAACGGTCGTGCTCTATCTATGAACGAGACAGATGGTTTCATGAAACTTATCACTCGTAAAGAAGATGGACTTGTACTAGGAGCTCAAATTGCAGGTGGAAATGCATCTGATATGATTGCGGAACTAGGATTAGCAATCGAAGCGGGTATGACTGCTGAAGATATCGCTATGACGATTCACGCTCACCCGACTTTCGGGGAGATTTCTATGGAAGCAGCTGAAGTTGCAATCGGACTTCCTGTACACATTGTAAAATAAATAAACAAATGAAAACCCCATGTGACTGTAATACAGCTCACATGGGGTTTTTTTCTGTTCAATCATATATAAGTAAACGCATCATAATCTTTATTTAGAAGCACTTGTCTATAAAAAATGGATTCAGACAGTGGAAATTTCTAATTTGATTAAGCCCTATCAAAATAATTAATATAAATAAAAATGGAGGAAACGATGAGAGTTTTATTATGCACTTTCATTCAAATTACAATGTGGTGCGGTTATTCAATCGTACTGTTTCTCTCACATCATGACCATAATTTTTTTGAATCAATATTAATGTTGATGTTTGGGTATTTCAACTTTCTTGTAGCTCAGCGATTGAACATAAACAAATCAGTTGCTCTAAACATGACAATATCGTTAACACTTATTTATGTCACAGGTAAATTGATGATCGGATAATCGCAGATACTTTCTAAGCAATGTGGCGAGACTCTTAAATGGCGCAAAACCACCATGAGGCTCACCATACGCTTGATAGAAAGCGCGCTTATATAACAATTATCAACTGCTTTAGGAAAGCAACAATGTATATCATAAACAGCTTATTTTAATTTTGTCTCTTCAGAAAGAGCCTTTTTAAGAGAAATCATCATAAAGATCAATACAAATGCAAATGGAAAGGCTGCAATGATCGATGCTGTTTGTAATCCTTCTAATCCACCTGTATACAATAGGATGGATGCGGAAGCTGCGATAACGATTCCCCAAATGAATTTTGTTAAAGATGACGGATTCAATCGACCGTCACTTGTTTGCATTCCTAAGACGAACGTAGCAGAATCAGCAGATGTAATGAAGAAAGTACTGATTAAGAAAATAGCTAAGATCGACATGATAGTTCCGAACGGAAGATGCTCAAATAGTGCGAAAAGTGCTACCTCAGTACCTTTATCAGCAATGATCTTGTTTAAACCAACATTATTAAAAATTTCTAAATGTAGAGCTGCACCGCCGAAAATCGAGAACCAAAGTGCTCCAAAAACGGTCGGGACGAGCAATACACCCATAATGAATTCACGAATGGTTCTACCCTTTGATACTCGGGCGATAAATGTACCAACAAACGGTGCCCATGCAATCCACCATGCCCAATAGAAGACTGTCCAACCTTGAATCCAGCCGGCTTCACTTGGTCTGAACGGACTGAGTTTTAAACTCATACTAGGAAGGTATTGCAGATAGTTACCAAGAGATTGTACGAATACATCCATGATAAAGTTTGTTGATGACGCGAAAAGCAAGAACGCCATTAAAAGAACAGCTATCACAATGTTCAAGTTACTTAAGTATTTTATTCCTTTGTTTAACCCTGTTTGAGCAGAAAGAGTAAATAATACTGTAACGATGGCGATGATAATCAATTGTGTGGTGAAGTTATTTGAGATGTTCGTTAAATAAGAAACACCACCACTAATTTGTACAGCACCAAGTCCTAAAGAAGTTGCAACTCCAAAGATCGTGGCAAAAACTGCAACAATATCTATCGTTTTACCAATCGGTCCATTAACTCTGTCTCCTAACAATGGAGTGAATATTGCACTGATTAAACCCGGTGCGCCTTTTCTAAATTTAAAATAAGCAAGGGACAATCCGATTAATGTGTATATCCCCCAAGGGTGTAATCCCCAATGAAAGAAGCTGTATCGAAGCGCAGCTTGAGCAGAGGCGGCATTTCCTCCTTCGCCGGATGGTGGTGTATAAAAGTGGCTGATTGGTTCAGCTACACCCCAAAAGACAAGACCTATACCCATACCAGCACTAAAAAGCATAGCAAACCAAGTGATTGTTGAGTACTCGGGCTTGTCATCAGGCTCTCCAAGTTTAATTTTTCCGTACTTACTAAAAGCCAGGTAGAGTACAAAGATTAAAAAGCTGGTAGCTGAAAGCAGGTAGAACCATCCAAATTTCTCTTGTAAGAAATTTTGGATAACGGTAGCCTTAGCTTGGAATTCGGTAGGAAATAAACTTCCTATGATAACAAAAACGACAGAAATTATTAGTGAAACGATAAAAACAATATTCGGTTGTTTTTTCATTTCTTCACATCCTTTCATGATATGTATTCATTTTATTTTCCCCTAAGGGCCCGAAAGTTTACATTGTAGTAAAAATAAAATAGGAAGTCCAATCATATGATTGGACTTCCTATAGAAAAAAACCTTGATGCTCTTTACTTTTTGGGATAATAATACATTACTCTTCCGTTAAATAGGTGAAGTTCACCCTTAAGTTTTGAAGCGATAAACTTACAAAATTCATTGGCCTTCCCCTTATCGCCATGAGTTGAGATGTCAGTTAAAGTAAATTGTATGTAACATTGTTCAAGGTTAGGATCATCGTTATTATCTGTTCCGATACCAACTAAAATATATTTATTTTTTCTTTGGTCTAATCCTTTTAAGTAAAACCATTTCCCTTTAGCTTCATCCTTTTCTTCAATCGTGTAAGGAAAAGCTGCGTCTGCATAGCCCCATGATAATTGTTCGCCTGTTTTAGTCGTGATAGAACGGTAATAAAGCAGAAGGTCTTTTAGTTCCTCTATAGTGATCACTTGTTTTAAAGATGCGGGAACAAGTTTGACATAGGCGCTTTGAGACATCTGATCCACTCCAATTTGTAATTTTTATCGTCTTATTAACATACTAATAGTATATCATATTATAAGAAGATTTTGACAATTAAGTTTAAAGGTTCTTAAAAGAGGGAATTACTCTTACATTCAATGAAGTTTTTATTAGTATAACTTATTTAATTCCAGTAATGAACGACCCGATCGATGAACGAGGTAATCATACGAGGAGGGGTAATATGGAATGGTTTGAAAAATTGTATGACGAGAGTGAGTCCGTAAATGTTCGGTTTGTAGGCTTTACTACAGATACAGTTAGGTATGATTTTGGGATTGTTTATACGAATATGTTTTTTGGTAAACCATTAGTAGTATGTATGCAAACAGGAAGGTCAGCACTATTAGATTCAAATGATATAGGAAATCTTGAATATATCAAGCAGGCCTTTCACATTAAAACCCTTAAAGAAGCTGAGGATCTGGCGCTTTTCTTTGAAGAAGCTGTACCGAACATTCAAACGATAGAACAATATGATTAAATAACATATTTTTTAATGTGTTATACTAAATGTGTTGACAAATCAAATGTGACATAATAATATAAGTATATAAACGTAAGCGCTTTCAAAATGTGAAGGGAGATGGGACGGATGGGAGTAATCATTTGCCAAACGTGTGAAACAACAATTGAACATTTTGAAGAGGAAAAAGTGACCACTTTATATTCAAACACATGCCCACATTGTCATGAGCAAACGAACTTAGATAAGTAAGAAAAAAGAAGACCTCCAAGGGTCTTCTTTTTTTGGATAATTATCGAATAGCAACTTGTTCTTGAATAACCTTCAAATACTTTAAATCTGCATTTTCTGGTCCTTGGACGGGCAGACCGGCTTCAAGGTTTTCTTTAATATAATCCAGATTTTCCTTCGTTATGATTTCACCAGGGATGAAGATCGGTATTCCTGGCGGATAGACCATCACGAACTCTGCGATAATCCTACCGGCAGATTCTTCGAAAGGTACACTCTCTGTATTTGCGTAAAATGCATCACGAGGCGATAGTGCGAGCACAGGTATATCTGGAACATGTACAGGTATCGATTTAATCTCTTCATTCTTTGAATGACTTAATTCATCAGAAAGTTGAGATAACGCTTGAACGAGGACCATCGTATCTTTTTCATGATCAGCCGTTGTGATCAAACATAATATGTTGTACAGATCAGATAACTCTACCTCAATATTAAAGTTTTGACGAAGCCATGTTTCAGCCTCATACCCTGTAATGCCAAGATCTTTTACGGAGATTAAAAGCTTAGATGGGTCATAATCAAATGTAGCGGATGTGCCAAGCTTTTCTTCTCCTACACAATAGAGATTAGGAATATCATTGATCTTTGCTCGTGTTTCGTTGGCTAGTCGTATCGTTTTTTCAATGAGTGTATATCCTTCAGTTGCAAGGCGGCGACGAGCTGCATCCAATGAAGCAAGAAGGATATAGGATGTAGATGTCGTAGTCATCATACTAAGAATGGTTTGCACGCGTTCTGGTGAAACAAGCCCTTCTCTTACGTTTAATATCGAACTTCCCGTCAGTGATCCGCCTAATTTATGAACACTTGTTGCTGCCATGTCAGCCCCAGCTTGCATCGCAGATAGTGGCATGTGATCATGAAAGTGGATCAAAACACCGTGTGCCTCATCTACAAGCACAGGTACTTCAAACCGATGGGCAATGTCAACGATCCCTTTGAGGTCAGCTGCAAAACCAAAATATGTCGGATTGATGACCAGTACTGCTTTTGTGTCAGGGTGCTGATTTAAAGCTTTCTCTACGCTGTCTGGGGTGATGCCGTGTGAGATCCCAAGCTCTGGATCGATTTCCGGGTGTATAAAAATTGGTGTTGCACCTGAAAAAACGATTGCTGTCATGATTGACTTATGCACGTTTCGAGGTACAAGAATTTTATCTCCTGGTGACACGACAGACATGATCATCGTCATGATGGCACCGCTTGTTCCTTGTACAGAAAAGAAAGTGTGATCTGCGCCAAAAGCTTGTGCCGCAAGTGCTTGTGCTTTTTTAATCATACCTTTTGGATGATGCAGGTCATCTAATGGAGTAATGTTAATCAGGTCAATTGATAGTGCGTTCGGTCCAATAAAATCTTTAAATTCTTCATCCATTCCTTGTCCTTTTTTGTGACCCGGAATGTGAAACTGTAATGGGTTCTTGTTTGCATGTTCACGCAAACCAGTAAATAAAGGAGTTTCGTGTTGAGACACTGTATTCTACACCTCATCTATCGTTAACTTATAATGAATTTCATCTTTTTATAAAACAAAAGAAGTATAACAGAAAATGCATGAAGATGTAAGTAAATGATTTAATTTTCAAGGAGGAAATAAATGAACACTAGACTTACTGAACTTTTACATATTAAATTTCCGATTATACAAGGTGGGCTCGCATACCTGGCGTATTCTGAACTTGCTTCAGCTGTATCAAACGCGGGTGGTCTAGGTCAGATTACAGCTATGTCATTACCAGATTCAAAAGAGTTAAAAATTGAAATTCAAAGAACAAAAAAATTAACATCAAATCCTTTTGGAGTTAACTTTGCTATCGGACAACATGGAAGACCGTATGAAGAGATGATTGAGGCGGCAATCGAAGAAGGGGTTGAAGTAATAAGTGTAACTGGAGGGAATCCTGCGCCTGTACTAGATCGTTTAAGAGATACAGGTATTAAAACATTAGTACTTGTATCAAACGTCAGACAAGCTGTGAAAGCAGAACAATTGGGAGCTGATGCTGTGATGGCAGTAGGTCAAGAAGGCGGTGGCCATATCGGAAAGGATGACACAGGAACATTTGTCTTAGTCCCTAGAGTTGTTGAGAATGTTTCAATTCCAGTAATCGCCTCAGGTGGTATAGGTGACGGCAAAGGACTGATGGCTGCGCTTGCTCTGGGGGCGGAAGGGGTTGAGATGGGTACAAGGTTTATAGCGACAGAAGAATGTGTTCACGCACATCCCTTATATAAACAGCTTGTTGTTGAAAGCTCGGAATTAGATACAGTGGTTATCAAGAGAACACTAGGAGCACCCGGCAGAACACTTCGAACAGATTTCACACTGAAAATTTTAGAAGAAGAAAATAAGAGTGGTACATATCAACACTTAAAAGATTACATTAGTGGGGAAGCGAATAAAAAATTAATCTATGAAGGGAAGAATAAAGAAGGTTATGGTTGGGCTGGACAAATTATTGGAAGGATCAACGATGTACCTTCAGTAGAAGAGTTGTTCAACAGGATGAATGCAGAAGCTGAAACCATTAAACAAAAATTAAACAACCTTTTCTAACACTTTTCTAACAATGAGGATACTTACCCATACATTTATGTTGTACGGCAATATACTAGTGGTAAGAAGCAGCGAATATTCTGCTTCCTGCCACTATTTTTTATCTACAGCTTCTTCTTTAGCTCATATAGAGGCAACAATGTTTTAAACGTTTCATCAATTCGTTCGTACCAATCATTCTCAGTCATGGCTACGGCCTCATCTCTATCAATACGAACGCCACAAAGTAGTTCTGCTTTTTTAACAGTGCTAAGACGGGTTGCCATTTCTTCAAGACGTTCCTTTTTCACCTCACGATGTGGAAAGCTATCAGGTTTCATATGATCATCAGACCATACAAAATCGTTAGGTATATTCTTCTTAATCTTGTTTAAGTTCTTTCGGATTATTTGTCCGAATGCATCCTTGATTGGTGCTTCGTAAATGAGCGCGAACCACAAAAATACATGTGTTTCCCAAAGTCCTATCTGAAAATGTGGCAACATCTTATAGCCTCTTTTGTTAGGTGCGAAGGCTACCCATGTATCCTTTGGAGGATTTACCGTTCTTCTTGCATGTTTAGCAACGTGAAAGAACATCTCTTCTCCAGTAAGAGCAGTAAGTTCTTCTGCATATTTATTCCCTAAGGCCTCTAGTTTTGGGCGAATCTGGTTGATGATTTCTTCCATACGCTCATCAAGTCCTTCTGTTTGGAAAACCTTAAAGTCTGAATCATTGAATCCGTTAAATGTCATTTAAAAATCCTCCTGGTCGTCAAGTGCTACAAAGAATTTTAACATATGAAAAGCTTTATAAAAAAATGTTTGCATTAGATTCCGCAAAGTGCCGTTTCCATATACATGGCTGCTTCATAAAATGAAGAAAAGAAGATAACGAGAAAAGAAAGGATGTGCCGGTGAAATGAAACAAGTAATGAACACTTTGAAAAGAACGGATGCAGAAAGAAGAATTCCTGTATTAAAACTTGAGATTGATTATGAACTAGCTACTTTGTTTGATGCTTTAAAAGCGAAAGATCAAAAACAGATCAACGAATCGAAGCGTAAGCTCGAACGATTAAGGCTGGAGCTCGTGAGATTAGAAGCATGATCCAAGCTGATAGCGGATAACAAAAACGAATCCATCATGAACGGATGGTTCGTTTTTTTGTGAAGAGAATGAAATTGACTTATACTATAAGAAAGGTAAGGAGTGAAAACATGACGAACGAAGAAATGATAACGGTAGAGAAACACTTGAAGACATGGACACTTGAAGCCGCACAGCTCTTAAAAGATTCTTTTCAGAACACATTAACGATTACATATAAATCACATATCGCTGATCTCGTAACAGATATGGATAAGAGTATTGAGAAATTTTTCATCACGAAGATCCAACAAACCTTCCCGGATCATAGAGTACTTGGGGAAGAAGGATATGGAGATGAAATAAAAGGGAACTCCAAAGGTGTCATTTGGATTATCGATCCGATCGATGGAACGACAAACTTTATTCATCAACAAGCTAATTTTGCGATCTCTATAGGAATATATGAAGATGGTATAGGAAAATTAGGACTCATTTACGATGTGGAAGGAAGTAATCTTTATTTTGCTAAAGAGGGTGAAGGAGCTTATTTAAATGGTAAGAAATTACCGAAGTTAGAAGAAGTAACTTTATCAGAGTCTGTTGTTGGTGTTAATGCAACTTGGGTTAGTCCGAACAGACGCATCAATCATGAGCATGTACAACAGATCATCAGAAAATCTAGAGGGACTCGCTCATACGGATCTGCAGCGATCGAACTTGCTTATGTTGCATCCGGTAGATTAGATGCATATATGACACTGCGACTATCACCGTGGGACTTTGCGGCGGGTTTAATCCTTTTGAATGAAGTTGGTGGAATTGTGAGCCGAGCGGACGGTGAACCTGTTCAACTTCTCGAACAGAACAGTATTCTGGCTGCAAAGCCTGGATTGCATAAAGAAATATTAGATCACTTAATATAAAACGAGTCTTAAAAAAAGAGAGCGTTCGATTATGAACGTTCTCTTTGCTTCTTTTTAAGAGTAAAACCATATCCCATAAGTAAAAATACAGAAACGATCGATATAAGAAAGATCAACCAGCTTTTTTCACCAATAGCTATTCCGATGCCGCAAATTGCAAATGCCGTCAATAGAGCTATAAAAAAGAAAATAATATTCATGATGACCTCCAAAGCCAAAAACTTGTCTATACTGTATTAAGTGTACCGAATTTACATAAAAAGAAAAAGCCTTTCTGTAAATTTGTGATATAATAGTCGAGTTGAACAAAAAATGATAAGAAAAAGAGATAGGATATAAGGAGAGAATACATTTGAATAGAAGAGATGATTTACGCAATATAGCAATTATTGCCCACGTTGACCATGGTAAAACGACATTGGTGGACAAATTGCTACATCAGTCAGGAACTTTCCGTGACAATGAACAAGTTAATGAACGTGCTATGGATTCCAATGCTCTAGAACGTGAGCGCGGGATTACAATTCTAGCTAAAAATACAGCGATTAACTATAACGAGAAACGCATTAACATCATGGACACTCCAGGACATGCCGATTTTGGTGGTGAAGTAGAACGTATCATGAAAATGGTTGATGGTGTTCTACTTGTTGTAGATGCATATGAAGGTTGTATGCCTCAAACACGTTTTGTTTTGAAAAAAGCGCTAGAGCAAAAGCTAACGCCGATCGTAGTTGTAAACAAAATTGACCGTGACTTTGCACGCCCAGAAGAAGTAGTAGATGAAGTAATCGATCTATTCATTGAACTAGGTGCTGAAGAAGATCAATTAGAATTCCCTGTTGTTTATGCATCTGCACTTAAAGGGACTGCTTCAATGGACCCAAGCAAGCAAGATGAAGATATGACAGCTCTTCTTGATACAATTATTGACACGATTCCTGCACCAGAAGATAACAGTGCTGAGCCACTTCAGTTCCAAGTTACGATGCTTGATTACAACGACTACCTTGGACGTATCGGTATCGGTCGTGTATTCCGTGGAACGATCAAAGTAGGTCAAGCCGTTTCATTAATGAAGCTTGATGGATCAGTTAAAAAGTTCCGTGTTACAAAGCTGTTTGGTTTCTTAGGATTAAAGCGTATCGAGATCAACGAAGCAAAAGCGGGAGACTTGATCGCCGTTTCTGGAATGGAAGAGATCAACGTTGGGGAAACAGTATGTCCTGAAGGTCAAGAAGAAGCGCTTCCTGTTCTTCGTATCGATGAGCCAACATTGAAGATGACTTTCTTAGTTAACAACTCACCTTTCGCTGGTCGCGAAGGTAAATATGTAACTAGCCGTAAAATTGAAGAGCGCTTGATGTCTGAGCTTGAAACAGACGTAAGTCTTCGTGTTGAAAACACGGATTCTCCGGATGTTTGGACAGTTTCTGGTCGTGGTGAGCTTCATCTTTCAATCTTGATTGAAAATCTTCGCCGTGAAGGATTCGAGCTTCAAGTATCAAAACCTGAAGTAATCGTTCGTGAAATTGATGGCGTAAAATGTGAGCCAGTTGAACATGTTCAAATTGATATTCCTGAAGAGTACACAGGTGCGATCATGGAATCTTTAGGAGACCGTAAAGGTGAAATGAAAAACATGGTGAACAATGGTTCTGGGCAAGTGCGTCTTGAATTCATGGTGCCTGCTCGTGGTTTGATCGGTTACACAACTGAGTTCTTAACACAAACACGCGGTTACGGAATCTTAAACCATACGTTTGACAGCTATCAGCCAATGGTTGCTGGAAACGTTGGTGGACGTCGCCAAGGTGTACTCGTTTCAATGGAAAACGGGAAAGCTTCTCAATACGGAATCATGGGTGTTGAAGACCGTGGTACGATCTTTATTGAGCCAGGAACAGAAGTATACATGGGTATGATCGTTGGGGAACACACTCGTGAGAATGACATTACAGTAAACATCGTAAAAGTAAAACAGATGACTAACATGCGTTCTGCGAACAAAGACCAAACAGTAAGCATGAAGAAGCCTCGTATCATGTCACTAGAAGAAGCATTAGAATACTTGAACGATGATGAGTATTGCGAAGTAACACCTGAAAGCATCCGTCTTCGTAAAAAAGTACTTGATAAGAACGAGCGTGAAAGAGTAGAAAAGAAAAAGAAACTTGCTCAAGGCTAAACATATTTCTTAACAAAACGATCGGGAGTGGGAATCGTGGAGGAACAAGAAATCATGAAAGCGACAGGAGAAGATTCGTCCTCCATGGCATTACTGCTAGGGATTGAGAGCGACCCTGTCAGAGCTTTTCTGCTGTTATATCTCATCATAACAGTGTTAAGCATCATTGTTTTTAAGTTAGGATTTGCAAAAAAACTACCGCCGTTAAAAGCGGTAGTGATCTATTTATTTTTGATTATCGGATGTTTGCCACTAGCATTTTTCGGTATCGGTTTGCCGGTTGCTGAAGGATTGATGGTTGCCGCACTCATTTTAATCATCTATAAAGTCCGGCTTCATCAGAGCAAGAAAGAAAAAAGCTGATAGGGGGTTCGTTATGCAACTTGTTGACGCTCTATCCAATTGGTTGAGCATTAAGAAAGTACATGAAGAAAGACCCCATGATCTAGCAGCTAAGGAGACTTTTGAATTTTTCTCTGAGATTCTTACAGAAGATCATCATGTGAACATTTCTGCTGTAACGACTTCAGGTCCGTTTTACATCGTAATGTATGAGGTGAACGGGAAAGAAAACTCTGAAAAGTTTTTTATCGACAGCATCGATGCTTTATACGAAGGAATTCAAAGTGAACCAAGATTTAACGAGGAGTACTGATTAATCAGTACTCCTTTTTTTGTTCAATCGTGTAACGAAAAAAGCAATGATGATCGCAAATAGTAGATGGCCGAGCAGCCAAATGATAAAAGGTAACGTTAGTGGGGCTGAAAAAGGTTTTTCAACAGCTAAGTGGTAAAGAGGGAAGAATGTGAAAGACATGATTCCGTTGATGACTAAAGAAATCTGATATGGATGGTTATAGACATTGCAAAAAACATCTACAAAAGCGATAAGGAAGATCGCGATGATGATATGAAGAACAAACTGAAAAGGCTCATTATAGAGAACGTAATCAGGAAGAGGCAGAAAATCAATATTTAACAGAAATGTGTAAAGATTTATTCCAAAAAGTACTTCTGGAATGTAAAAAAAACAAGCCAGCAGAATGCCGGCGATGGTACCAAATAAAATCCATGAAATGATCCTTATGTTTTTACCAATCATTGTTTGTATCCGGGCTTCGATATAATGTGAAATTACCGGTAGCTTCACGCTCCGCGGTTTTTCGCGTTATGCGTTCTCTGCAAGATTCGCACATGAACGTGTGTATAGGACGGTTTCTTAGTTTTTTTGCAAGGGAGCATTCATTTTCAATAACTTCGATCGTATCGCATAATACGCATTTTACACGCATTGTATTTCACCTCTTTCAATCAGTATACCATAAAGAAATTGGAAAATTAAATGAACGATGCTTCGTATGCGAGTAGATCGTAATGTAACAAAAAGTTTTTAAGAAAATGCAGTATACGTAATTCTCAGGTGAACAAAATTAACGGAGTGTCTATCGGTAGCGAACACAAATCGTTTATACGAGGTGATTTGTATTTTATCCGAAGAAAGCTTCCATAATTACGAGTATAAAATTTTTTATCCGATTTTCCCACAAAACCCCTGTGTAAACATGTAAAAAAGACTCATGAGCGAAGGCTTCATGAGTCTTTTTCATTCTCAAAAATCACGTTTCATTCAATCTTTGAGGCTGATTTTTATCTGATTTTTCTTGTTTTTGTTGTTGGTTTTTAAGCTCTTGTTGTTCTCTCTTTGATAATTGGCTATCGTTCGTTTCGGTTGGAGACGGCTTTTTCGTCTGTATGCTATGAGGTACTTGTGGCATTAATCTTCCAACAATACCTGCTAGCTCTTTCATAATTCCTCCGATCGGATGACCTTGACGGATTTGCTTACCCATCTGACGAAGTCTTTCTACTGTATCAGGATCAGCTGTAACGAGAGCATTCTTTCCGTTAGGATCATTCTTCAATGATTCAGCAACTGAATATTTGATCGATCCAACTTTAGAATTATCAAGCTTTCTATCTACGTCAATCCCCACTACGGCATAAGGTCCTAATACAACAGCTGTAGCATCCTCTACACCCGGAATTCCAGTAGCTAATCCTACTAGGTGCCTTGATATCTCTTGAGAGCCTTTTGGTTGGTGAGGCTTTTTGCTGTTTGCTGTTTGGTTCACTTTTGTAAGCCTAGGAGTGTTCTGGTCATTTTGAGCATTATCATTATTATTGTTCATGCAGCCAAAAAGTACGAATATTGCACTTAGGACGGCTACGATTCGGAATATTTTCAATGACATTCATCCTTCCAGTTCATTTTCGTTATTTTTTGTACATTCTTCTAACTTTATTCCTTTGTACATACATTTTTAATAGGCAGTCCATAAACATGCTTAAATAACGATCTCTAGAACACATTAAGTCAGGAGGCTGAATGTTGAATAAACGATACGTCCTAGATACGAACGTACTGTTGCAGGATCCGTATTCCATACAATCTTTTGGAGATAGTGAAGTAATCATTCCTGCAGTCGTGTTAGAAGAAGTGGATTCAAAAAAACGTTATATGGACGAAATTGGAAGAAATGCACGTGAGGTTTCTCGTTTGATCGATAGGGTGAGACAAAAAGGACAGCTTCATAAAGGAGTTCCGCTTGAAAATGGAGGTACCCTTCGTGTAGAACTCAATCATAAATCCTTCAAAAGGCTTCAGGAAACCTTTGTTGAACAAACAAACGATAATCGAATACTCGCTGTTACTCTAAACCTTAAAGAGGAAGAAGAAGAAAAGAAGAGCGGCGTCAAAGTTATACTTGTCTCAAAAGATGTGCTCGTTCGTGTAAAAGCAGACGCACTTGGAATTGAAGCTGAAGATTTTCTGAGCGATCGAGTTATAGACAAGAATGATCAAACCTACACAGGTTACAAAGAAATATATGTACAAGGTGATCTATTAAATAAATTTTACGAAAAAAACGAACTTCAACTGATCGAGTTGACAGGTCACTCTTTCCACCCTCATCAATTTGTAATCTTAAAAGATGTGTTCAGATCATCGGTTTCTGCTCTTGGAAAAGTCGATGAACACGGTAAAACGTTAAAGCCGCTTCGATATGATTCAGAACAAATATGGGGAATTCGAGCAAGAAATGTTCAGCAAAAGATGGCCTTTGAGTTACTTCTCAGAAAAGATCTACCCCTCGTGACGCTGATAGGTAAAGCTGGAACAGGAAAAACACTGATTACTCTCGCGGCAGCACTGCTTCAAACAGAAGATTTAAAGGATTATATAAAACTCTTTATTGCTCGTCCGATCGTTCCGGTAGGGAAAGATATTGGATACTTGCCTGGGGAAAAGGAAGAAAAATTAAAACCGTGGATGCAGCCGGTCTATGACAACTTAGAATATTTATTTAATACAAAAAAATCTGGAGAACTTGAAAAGATCCTAGCTGGAATAGGTTCAATTCATGTTGAAGCCCTTACTTATATTCGTGGAAGAAGTTTGCCAGACCAATTTATTATTATTGATGAAGCACAAAATCTAACGAAACATGAAGTGAAGACTATCTTAACGCGGGTAGGAGAAGGCAGTAAGATCGTTCTTTTAGGAGATCCTCAACAGATCGATCATCCTTATCTTGATGAGTTTACGAATGGATTAACGTATGTAGTAGAGAAGTTTAAAGATCAGGCGCTGAGTGGTCATGTTCGTTTAGAAAAAGGAGAACGTTCATCTCTGGCTCAGATCGCTGCTGACTTATTATAGATAATGTGAATGATAAGAAAAAAAAGACAGCCCATATATGAGCTGTCTGCATTTTCAATTAAAGGATAGTAACGGCTGTAATGTGTTTGATCGGATTTTCTTTGTTACGCCCATCACCAAAATAAAAATGAACAGGGCCGTCTTCTTTGAGCGGTTTTCCATTATTAGAAAAGGCGAAATAGCCGTTTTGAGCTTCCTCAAGTGTGATTTCAACGCTGCCGTCCCCTGACTCTATCCTAACTTTTTTTGCGTCAGGGTGCGGTTGTGCATTATAGATAAAATGTGATAAAGAAATGGCGAATGAACTTGTTAACAGTGTTTCTTTCAAAGTGCTCTTTGAGCTTTGCTTCTTTTGTTCTGAAGGAGGGATAGCGCCTTCCTGTAATTCGCGATCCCAGTGTGCAGATACTTCTTTTAAGTATTTTTCTTGCTCGTTTTCCTTCGATTTATCTAAATCGAACAATGTGTGTAAATCCTCTTTTCTATCATCAAAAATCCATACACCTGGATCTAATGTAAGGGGATAGTTTACTTTTCCGTTTAATGCAACGATGAATTCCATATAAACCTCCTTGAATTTGAAAACGCTATGAAAAGCATAGCACGATTATAAGAATACTGTAATATGTTGATTTTTTTTATGCAAACCTTTATATTTAAAGGTAGAAATCGTGTCGAACGGAGGGATGATCATTGTCAGCTGAGATGGCAACTGGACATCGGGAAAGGGCATTTGAACTATTAAAAGCAGATGCAGACAAAATCCTGAAACTAATTGAAGTTCAAATGGAAAACTTAACAATGCCACAATGTCCCCTCTATGAGGAAGTATTGGATACGCAAATGTTTGGTTTATCCCGTGAAATAGATTTTGCAGTCCGCTTAAACCTGGTCGAAGAAGAGGCAGGTAAGAAGTTATTAGAATCACTTGAAAAGCAGTTAACTGCTTTGCACGATGCATCAATGAAAAAATGATCGACACCCAGTCCGAGAATGTAAATTGGACTGGATTTTTTTATATACATACATTTGTTTGCATGTTCTTGTGAGAAGTTGATCTCTCGTACAAGTTCCGCATTTCCGGAGTGACATTCTCAATAATGAGAGGATGTTCATCAAAAAGCCGACACATCCTTCGAAATAGTATAAGAAGCTGAAGCTGTAGTGTTGTATCATAAATAAAAAAGGTTTATGTGTTACAATATCTAATAATTATAAAGATGCAGTTTCTAGACTTCACAAGAGAGGAGAAAGGTGAACAACGTGAAAAAAGCAGTAAGACCCTATGACTATTCGTTGATAGTAGCCGTACTATTATTGTGCAGTGTAGGATTAGTCATGATCTACAGCGCGAGTATAGGGGTAACGATCAATAAATACGATTATAGCAGCAGCTTTTTCTTTACAAGACAACTTGTCTTTCTGCTAGTTGGGATTGGACTCATGTATTTTACCATGAGGTTCAATGTTCAAATCTATAAGAAGCTAATGATGCCTATCGTCGTTTTCTCAATTCTAATATTGATATTTGTTTTATTGTTCGGACGAGAAGTAAACAATGCAAAAAGCTGGTTATACATAGGTCCGATCGGTATTCAGCCTGCTGAATTTATCAAGCTGACCCTAGCTATCTATTTGGCTGCGATCTATTCAAAGAAACAAGGAAAGATGCAAGATTTCAAAAAAGGAGTCATCCCGCCACTAACGATTTTTGCCATCATGTTTCTATTGATTTTAAGGCAGCCAGACTTAGGGACAGGCATTATCGTTTCGGGTGTTGCTGGAGTTATTCTGTTTTGCTCCGGAATAAAATTCAAACATATTTTTTCAATGGCGGCTTTAGCGGGTATCGTAGGATTAGGGATATTCCTTCGATTAACACCAGAGCAGCTTTCCCGTTTTGATGCAGCTTTTGCGCCATTCAAAGATCCTGCTGGCGATGGATATCAGCTAGTGAATGGATATATTTCAATCGCTGCGGGTGGAATGACAGGATCAGGTCTAGGTGAGAGTATTCAGAAATATGGATTCCTCCCAGAACCTCATACTGATTTTATCATTGCCATCATCGCAGAAGAGCTTGGATTTATCGGAGTATTTTCAATCATCGCTTTACTAGGGTATATCGTTTTAAAAGGATTTTATATAGGCATGCAGAGTACTGATACATATTCAAGTTTATTAGCTTTTGGTATCGCTGGAATGATAGGTATTCAAACAGTGGTCAATCTAGGTGCGGCAGTTGGGTTATTACCTATTACTGGTGTTCCGTTGCCATTTATTTCGTACGGGGGCTCATCCCTTCTGTTGTTTCTAACATCGATGGGGATTCTCATAAATATTTCTGCAAAAGTAAATCTGAACAAAAAAGTGCCTGATAGAAAGCCCGAAGTAAACAGAAAGATAAAAGCTATCATGTAACGGTAAAAGGAGAGGAACTTGTATGAGTAGAAAAATCAGCAAAGTCTTAGTAGCAAACCGAGGAGAAATTGCAATTCGAATTTTCAGAGCTTGTACCGAACTAGACATACGAACAGTAGCTATTTATTCAAAAGAAGATACGGGATCTTACCATCGTTATAAAGCAGATGAAGCCTATCTTGTAGGTGAGGGCAAGAAACCGATCGATGCTTATCTTGATATCGAAGGTATAATTCAGATCGCTAAGACGAATGGTGTTGACGCAGTTCATCCAGGATACGGCTTTTTGTCGGAAAACAAAGAATTTGCAGAGCGTTGTCATGAGGAAGGAATCATTTTTATTGGTCCAAATCAAAAACACCTCGATGTTTTCGGTGATAAAGTCAAAGCTAGACAAACGGCTATTGATGCTAACATCCCTGTAATTCCAGGGAGTGATGGACCTGTTAATAGTCTCTCAGAAGTGAGAGACTTTGCTCTAAGCAATGGTTTTCCGATCATCATCAAAGCTTCTATGGGCGGCGGTGGACGCGGAATGCGTATCGTCAGAAGTGAAAACTCTTTGGCAGAAAGTTATGACCGTGCGAAATCAGAAGCAAAAGCCGCGTTTGGCAAAGATGAAGTATATGTTGAAAAATTCGTTGAGAATCCAAAACATATTGAAGTACAGATCCTTGGAGATCATGAAGGCAATTTAGTGCATCTATATGAGCGTGACTGTTCTGTACAAAGAAGACATCAGAAGGTCGTTGAAGTAGCACCAAGTGTTTCGCTATCTGATGAGCTTCGTCATGATATTTGCGAATCTGCTGTATCTTTGATGGAGCATGTAGGGTATATCAATGCAGGTACCGTTGAGTATCTAGTAACGCCAGACGGCAAATTTTATTTCATAGAAGTGAATCCGCGCGTTCAGGTTGAACACACGATCACGGAGATGGTCACTGGGATCGATATCGTTCAATCGCAAATTTTAATCGCTGAAGGATACCCGTTACACGGAAAAGAAATTGGTATCCCAAAGCAAGAAGATATTTATTGCCATGGTTACGCGATCCAATCACGTGTAACAACAGAAGATCCTTCTAATCAGTTCATGCCTGATACGGGTAAGATCATGGCTTATCGTTCTGGTGGAGGATTTGGTGTTCGATTAGATGCTGGGAATGGATTCCAAGGCGCTATTATTACGCCTTATTATGATTCTTTACTCGTGAAAGTATCTACTTGGGCATTATCGTATGAGCAAGCCGCTTCTAAAATGTTAAGAAACTTAAAAGAGTTTCGTATCCGAGGTATCAAAACAAATATTGCTTTCCTTGAGAATGTAGTCACACACCAAAAGTTTTTGTCAGGTGATTATGATACATCTTTCATTGATACAAGCAGTGAGCTCTTTGTTTTTCCAAAGCGTAAAGATAGAGGAACGAAGATGCTTTCCTATATCGGTGCGACAACCATCAATGGATTTCCGGGACTTTCCAAGCAGGAGAAACCTAATTTTGCTAAACCTCGTATTCCTAAGGTAAAGCAAACAGAATCGATTCCTAATGGAACGAAGCAATTGTTAGACGCTGAAGGACCAGAAGCAGTGGCGCGATGGATAAAGGATCAAAAGAAACTCTTACTAACGGATACTACTTTCCGTGACGGTCACCAATCCTTGTTGGCTACTCGTGTTCGTACGAATGACCTTCTTCATATTGCAGAGCCAACTGCAAGATTATGGCCAGAGATGTTCTCACTCGAGATGTGGGGTGGAGCTACATTTGATGTTTCTTATCGTTTCCTAAATGAAGATCCATGGGATCGATTAATTAAACTGAGAGAAAAAGCTCCGAATGTGTTGTTCCAAATGCTACTTAGAGCTTCTAATGCTGTAGGATACAAAAACTATCCAGATAATGTTGTTGAGGAGTTTGTTAAAAAGTCAGCAATGGCAGGAATCGATGTGTTCCGAATCTTTGATAGCTTAAACTGGGTAGAAGGCATGAAAGTTGCGATCAGGGCTGTTCGAGAGACTGGAAAAATCGCAGAGGCTGCAATCTGCTATACAGGAGATATTTTAGATCCGAACCGCACGAAATATGATTTGAACTATTATGTGAATCTAGCAAAAGAGCTTGAAGCAGAAGGGGCACATATTCTAGCTATTAAAGATATGGCCGGACTTTTAAAACCTCAAGCTGCCTATGACCTTGTATCAGCGTTAAAAGAAGCGGTCGATATTCCGATCCATCTTCATACGCATGACACGAGCGGAAACGGTATCTATACTTACGCTAAAGCGGCTGAAGCAGGGGTTGATATCGTAGATGTTGCTGTAAGTTCAATGGCCGGCCAGACATCTCAGCCGAGTGCGAATTCACTATATTACGCATTAGCAGGGAATGAAAGACAACCAGATTTGAACATTGATCATGTTAAAGACTTATCTTCTTATTGGGAAGATATTAGAAAATACTACTCAGGTTTTGAAAGTAATTCGGCTGCACCAGACCCGGAAGTATATGAGCATGAGATGCCAGGCGGGCAGTTTAGTAATCTTCAGCAGCAAGCAAAAGCAGTTGGTCTTGGTGACCGCTGGGATGAAGTGAAACAGATGTATCGCAGAGTGAATGATATGTTTGGCGATGTGGTTAAAGTTACTCCATCATCAAAAGTTGTCGGTGATATGGCTCTCTATATGGTTCAGAACAATTTAACAGAAGATGATGTGTATGATCGAGGAGAATCCTTGGATTTTCCAGACTCTGTTGTAGAATTCTTTCAAGGGTACCTAGGGCAGCCGTATGAAGGTTTTCCTAGGGAACTGCAGCGCATCGTATTAAAAGGTAGAGAACCACTGTCAGTGAGGCCAGGAGAGCTTTTAGAAGCGGCTGACTTTAATGACATCAAAGAAACGTTATTTCATAAGATTAATCGCCAAGTTACAAGTTTTGATGTTTTGGCGTATGCGTTATATCCAAAAGTATTCTTAGACCGGGAGAAGATGTATTCACAATTTGGTGATATTTCTGTTCTTGACACCCCGACGTTCTTTTATGGCATGAAACTTGGAGAAGAGATTGAAGTCGAGATCGAACAAGGTAAGACTTTAATCGTGAAGCTTGTTTCAATCGGTGAAGCACAGAATGATGGATCACGAGTTCTTTACTTTGAACTTAATGGTCAATCGCGTGAAATTGTAGTAATCGATGAAAGTGCAAAAGTAACCGTATCAGCAAAACAAAAAGTAGACCCTTCGAATCCTGCTCAAATTGGTGCGAGTATGCCAGGGACGGTGATCAAGGTTTTAGTTGAAAAAGGAGAAAAGGTTAAAAAAGGTGATCATCTGATGATTACTGAGGCAATGAAGATGGAAACTACCGTTCAAGCTCCTTTTGATGGAACCGTTAAAGAGATCTCTGTTCAAAATGGGGAAGGAATCGCTGCTGGCGATCTTTTAATAGAGTTGACTAAGTAAAAATAAAAAACCAAGGTGCAAAACTGCACCTTGGTTTTTTATTTTTACTTTCGATATACGATTAACGCTAAGTAACTCAGCGTTCCGAACAAGAAGGAAATGATCAATCCATGACCAAGGGCCACGAATAAGTTTAAGTTGGAATAAACGATCAGTGCACCTGATACACCTTGAAGAATGACAAATAGTAGAGCGAACTGAAATCCTTTTGTTACTACTTTTTGATCGCTATAGTATTTTCGAGCGTGATACCAAGCGTATACGATCCAAACAAACAGGACGATAGCAGCGATTCGATGCAATAGATGAATGCTTGCTTGAGATCCGATTGTTGCGAAAATGGTTCCATTGCAAAGAGGGAACTCAGGACCACATCCCATGCTTGAGCCAGTATGTCTTACGAGTGCACCTGTGTATACAACAGCATACAGATAAGCGAATAACCAATAGATGTTCTTTTTAAATGCGGGCGACACTTTCGCGATAAAAGGACGGTTAGGATCTTCAAAAGAAAGAATCGCAATCAAAAGAACACTTGCGAACGAAACGAGCGAAAAGCCGAAATGGGAGGCAAGAACAGCCGAAGATTGACTCCAAATAACGGCAGCGGCTCCAAGAAGGCCTTGAAGGATAATAAAGAATACAGCTGATCCAGCCAAAATCTTTATCTCTTTTCTATGTGGATCTCGTCTCCAAGCCCAAATCGCGAGTATGATAACGAGAAGGCCAAGCCATGCTGACACAAAACGGTGACTCACTTCAATAATCGTTTCGAGTTTAGGTGCTGTAGGCAAGATTTCTCCATAACAGAGCGGCCACGAGTTACCGCATCCATCACCTGAGCCTGTTTTTGTTACAACAGCTCCCATCAGCAATACGAGCAACATACCTAACGAAGTAATAATAGAATAAATCTGATAAAATCTTTTCAATTCATTCACCTGCTTTTTTTGTCCAATAACCGTTCACAAATTTGTAATAATTTCAACAAGTATTCCAGACACTTCCATCGTACAAATAAGATAAGATAGTGTCTATATTAGTCGAAGTATACAAAGCACTTGATTTGTTTTATAATGTTAGAGGACATTTTCTTTATATAATCTTTATATACCACTATCCTATCATATAGGTAAAACGTTCTACTTTACATATTGTGAACAGATGAAGACATTTTTTTACCGTTGATTTTAGAGTCAAGCCCATATAGAATGAATGAGGGCTTAAATAACAGCAAAAGCAAGAATTGGAACATTTTACTCTAAAAGGAGGTGTATCTGTTGAGCAAAACTCCAACTGCATATGAAGTCGCTAACAAAGTAATGGAACCTGGACCTCTATCTGAAGCGAATCCTACAGGCACCTGGAAAGATTTTTTGACCATCGCGAAGCTCGGGATTGTTATGAGTAACTTGATTACGACATTTGCTGGATTCTTTCTAGCTTTAAAATATAACAATCTTTTATTTTCTGACAAGATTGGCGATTTAGTTCTTTGTATTTTAGGTGCTGCATTAGTTATTGCAGGTGGCTGCTGCTTGAATAACTATATTGATAGAGATATAGACCAGCTGATGGAACGTACGATTGAACGGCCGACAGTTACGGGCAGGATCAGCGCGAATCAAGTCCTTTGGGTAGGTATTATTCTATCCGCAATCGGAACAGTTATGCTTGCCATTACAACCTTAACAGCAGCAGTTATGGGATTGATCGGACTGTTTGTATATGTTGTCGTTTACACGATGTGGCTTAAACGAACTCATTCTATTAATACGGTAGTCGGAGGCATATCTGGGGCTGTGCCACCTTTAATCGGTTGGGCAGCAGTTGATGCAAACCTTCATTGGGTTGCTTGGATCTTATTCTTAATCATGTTTTTATGGCAACCTCCACACTTTTTAGCGCTTGCGATGAAACGATGTGAAGATTATAGAAAAGCTGGTATTCCAATGCTTCCTGTTGTATCCGGTTTCGCATTAACGAAACGTCAGATGATCTGGTACGTAGCCGCATTACTTCCTGTGTCTCTTTACCTGTTCGAATTTGGTATCTTCTACTTGATCCTTGCTGCTGTGTTAGGAACAGGTTGGCTGATCCTAGCATTATCAGGGCTAAAGACTAAGGATGACATGAAGTGGGCTCGTATGATGTTCGTATATTCGTTGAATTATATGACCATTATGTTTGTTGCTATGATCTTAGTGAACATATAGATTTTATACTGGAACAGCGCGATTGTGCTGTTCCTATAATCGCCTTTACATAAAAGGGCTTTCATAAAAAAGTATAGATGAAGGCTTATCGTTTGTATTCACTCATAAGAGTGAAACTCCTAGTTTTATTAACAAAGGTTTTAATGCGTAAGATTTATTTTTGCTATTTCCATTCAAATAACCTATTTATTTGAATTGAATAGATAGAACATTCAGTCAAAACAGACTACAACGAGAAAGTGGGGTATATGTAGTGATGAAAAAATGGCTACAAAAAGGGCGTTTTCTTTCCTTATTTGCCATGTTGGCTCTTCTTTTGATGGGGTGCGGAGATCCGACTCTATCAACTTTAATTCCGCAAGGTGAAGTTGCTGACAAACAGTTCCAGCTGATGCTGATCTCTATTAGTATTATGATTCTGGTTCTGGTGGTAGTTTTCGTTCTTTATGCATTCGTATTATTGAAGTTTAGAAAGAGAAAAGGTGACGAATCTACACCTAAGCAAGTGGAAGGTAACCACATGCTTGAACTATTATGGACAGTTATTCCGATTCTTTTGCTTATCATCTTAGCTGTACCAACTGTAATGAGAACGTTTG
Organism: Fictibacillus nanhaiensis; assembly: GCF_049537595.1. GTDB lineage: Bacteria > Bacillota > Bacilli > Bacillales > Fictibacillaceae > Fictibacillus > Fictibacillus nanhaiensis_F. The sequence goes on along the minus strand of NZ_JBMULM010000001.1, from coordinate 2,040,171 downwards.
AATTCTCTGCAGATGCGAAACCTGCTTCAAAGAACGAGTTAAGCATTAAGGTTACTGGACACCAATATTGGTGGGAGTTTGAATATCCGAAAGAAGAATTAATCACTTCTCAAGAACTGGTTCTTCCGGCAGATACGAAAGTGCACGTTGAATTATCATCTGCTGATGTTATTCACTCTTTCTGGATTCCTTCACTAGCAGGTAAGACCGATACAAACCCTGGTGATAAAAACAAGAACTACATGTGGTTTGATACGGGAAGTAAGACAGACGTAGTGTACAAAGGGAAATGTGCTGAACTTTGTGGTGCATCCCATGCTTTAATGGACTTTAAAGTAAGAGTTGTTTCTAAAGAAGACTACAAGAACTGGGTTGCGGGCTATAAAGCGGCTGACGACAAATCTTCTGCTAATGCTGATGGACAACAAGTCTTTGAAAAGAACTGTTTATCTTGTCACGCTGTTGGACAAAACGGCGGAAACACAGGGCCTAGCTTAACTGGTTTTGGGGATAAAGACCGTGTAGCAGGTATCTTAGAACATGATAAAGAAAATCTGAAAAAGTGGATCAAGGACCCTCAAGAAGTTAAACCAGGCAACAACATGCCTAAAGTAAATCTTTCTGATGAGGAAATTGATGCTGTTTCAGATTACTTGTTAGGTCTTAAATTGAAATAGTCTTAAGCATTGCAAAAAAGGAGGTTACACCGTGGCAACTCACGAAAGTCACAAAAAGAGAAGTGGGTTAATGGATTGGCTCACTACCGTTGACCATAAAAAGATCGGTATTCTGTATCTTTTGGCTGGTGGCTTCTTCTTCTTAATCGGAGGACTTGAAGCAGTTTTAATGCGTATTCAACTTATGGAACCAGACAGCAAGATTTTCACTGGTGAACTTTATAATCAATTGTTAACAATGCATGGAACAACGATGATCTTCTTGGCAGCCATGCCGATCATCTTTGGTTTCATGAATGCGATCGTTCCTTTACAGTTAGGCGCTCGTGACGTAGCGTTTCCTTATGTAAACGCAGTCGGATTCTGGTTATTCTTCTTCGGGGGAGTACTTTTGAACTTAAGTTGGTTCTTAGGTGGTGCTCCTGAAGCTGGATGGACAGCTTATGCACCTTTATCAACGGTCGCAGAGGATACGGGTGTTGATTTCTATGTACTCGGTCTTCAGATTGCCGGAGCAGGTACTCTTGCAGGTGGTATTAACTTCCTTGTAACGATTATCAATATGCGTGCACCTGGTATGACATTCATGCGTATGCCATTGTTCACATGGGCTTCATTTGTTACATCTGGACTTATTCTTTTCGCATTCCCTGCACTTACAGTAGGATTCTTCTTACTAATGTTCGAACGTGTATTTGATGCTAATTTCTTTAATCCAGATATGGGTGGTAACATATTAATCTGGGAACATATTTTCTGGATCTTTGGTCACCCGGAAGTATATATCTTAATTCTTCCAGCATTCGGTATTATCTCTGAAGTTATTTCTACATTCTCAAATAAGCGTTTGTTCGGTTATAGCGCAATGGTTTTTGCGACAGTACTGATCGGATTCTTAGGATTCATGGTTTGGGTTCACCACATGTTTACTGTTGGTTTAGGACCTGTAGCTAACTCAATCTTCGCTGTAGCAACGATGGCGATCGCGATTCCGACTGGTGTTAAGATCTTTAACTGGATCTTCACAATGTGGGGCGGACAGATTCGTTTCTCGACAGCTATGCTTTTTGCAGTTGGATTCGTACCAACTTTCGTAATGGGTGGAGTAACAGGCGTTATGCTTTCTGTACCTGCTGCTGACTATCAGTATCATGACAGTTATTTCGTAGTAGCTCACTTCCACTATGTTATCGTTGGTGGTTTGATTTTAGGATTATTCTCAGGGTTATACTATTGGTACCCGAGAATGTTTAACCGCGTATTGAATGAAACACTTGGAAAGTGGAACTTCTGGTTGTTCTTTATTGGTTTCCATTTAACGTTCTTCCCTCAGCACTGGTTAGGACTAATGGGTATGCCTAGACGTGTTTATACATATATGTCTGGCCAAGAACTTGACGGAGCAAACTTTGTAAGTACGATCGGCGCGATTCTTATGGGTGCAGGAACAGTTGTACTCCTAATCAACATCATCATCTCTGCATCATCTAAATATGCAACAACAAAAGATCCATGGGATGGGCGTACACTTGAATGGTCTATGCCAGTACCAACTCCAGAATACAACTTTGCTCAAACTCCACTCGTTCGTGGTCTTGATGCACTGTATGTTGAAAAAACAGCTGGAAACGGCGAGATGACACCTGCAGAACCTGTAGGAGAAATTCACATGCCAAACGGATCGATTCTTCCGTTCATTTTATCTCTAGGTATGTTTATTTCTGGTTTTGGTTTTATCTATTCAAACTGGTACGTAGCTGGAGCAGGACTAGGGCTTGTCTTAATCACTATGTTCCTCCGTTCTATTATTGATGATCATGGGTATCATATTCATAAAGAAGAAGTTGAAGCAGACATTAAAGGGGGTAGAGCTTAATGAATGCTGGAGAACGTTTAACAGATGCTAATTTCCCTGCACATCCTGAAAAAGCTACCCTTGAAGGTAAGAATAAATTTTTAGGATTCTGGTTATTCCTTGGTGGAGAAACGGTTTTATTTGCAACACTTTTTGGGACATATCTAGGTCTTAGAAACATGCATTTAGATGGCCCTTCTGGGGAAGAACTATTTTCACTGCCATTAGTATTCCTAGCTACAATGCTGCTACTTACTAGTTCCCTTACGAGTGTGTACGCAGTACTTTCTTTAAAGCAGAACAAAGTACGTTCATTACAAGGCTGGTTCCTCGTAACCTTATTATTGGGTCTTGGATTCTTAGGTCTAGAGATTTATGAGTTCATACATTATGTTCATGAAGGACATACGTTTACTAGTTCTGCATTCGGTTCAGCTTTCTATACGTTAGTAGGTTTCCACGGAGCTCACGTATTGTTTGGAATTCTATGGATCACTACGTTGTTAGCTAGAAACTGGAACAGAGGAATCACATTATCTAATGCTCCTAAGTATTATTTGTTTGCTCTATATTGGCACTTTGTCGATGTTGTATGGGTATTCATTTTTACCGTTGTTTATCTAATGGGAAAGGTAGGCTAAACTCATGGCTAATCACACACAAAACCCTGAAACTACCGTTCATCGTCACGAAGAGATTCAGCGTAAGCTTGCCTTGAAAGAGGAGCGTAAGCATCATAACGTTTCTTTTGTCATGATGATTCTTTTAACGATCGTTGCATTCTTTGCGATCTGGAGTGACAAGATCAGTGATTCGTTTGCTGTTTTGTTTATCCTCACATTGGCAGTTGTTCAAGTATTCTTCCAGCTGTATGTTTGGATGCACTTAAGCCACAAAGGACATGACTTCCCAATCTGGGGTATGGCTAGTGGTATATTGGTTGCAGCTATAACAGTAGCTTCCTTAATGGGACTTATTTGGACATCGTAAAGAAGGAAGGGCTGCATCTCGTGTGCAGCCCTTTTTATTTGTTACAATATTACGAATTGTCACTAACATTCCGTACAAGTACCAACTATGATTGATATAGTGTTTATGGGTACTTTTATAAAGGAGATGACAGACATGCATCATGATCATCATGTTCATCATATTAGTTTGAGTGATTATAACTGGTACGAGCTTTTTCCGCCTTCTATATATGTTATAGCCATCATTCTTGCGTTCGTTTATTTTCGATTCGTTGCCCGAGATAAACAGGGTAAGAAGCTTGCAACAAAATGGCAGCAAACTTCAATGATCGCTTCTCTCTTGTTAATGATCATCATTAAAGGTACACCTGTTCAGGTCTTAGGACACAATTATTTATTTAGTGTTCACATGGTACAGATGGCAGTGCTTTATTTAATGATTGCACCACTCATGATCCTTGCGATTCCTGAAGTAAAATGGAAAAATTGGTTAAGTAAGAAAACAATTCTTACACGTATTTTTCATTTCCTCACGAAGCCGTTGCTTGCACTACTAATCTTTAATGCTGTATTTTCCTTGTATCATATTCCATTAGTGTTTGATGCCGCCGTTTCGAATCCGATCATTCATTATGGATATCATGCCTTGTTATTAATAACAGCTTATACGATGTGGTGGCCGGTTCTTTGTCCGGTTAAAGAGCTTGATACGTTGTCAGATATCAAGAAGATCGGATACGTTTTTGCGAATGGTGTTCTAATGACTCCAGCTTGCGCACTGATCATGTTTGCTGATTTTCAACTCTATGAAACGTACAGAAACGTACCGCAATTATTTGAAACGATGACACCGAAAGAAGATCAGCACGTAGGTGGAGTAACGATGAAGATCTTCCAAGAAGTTATCTACGCATTTGTACTAGGATTGATCTTCACAAGATGGGTTAAAAAAGAACGTCTCCGCGATAAAGCGGACTTGGAGTTAATAAAAAGACAAAATAACCAACTGAAACCTGAATTAAAGTAACCGGCATTTTTTGCAGGTTATTTTTTTTGTCTGAATCTGTACTTAAAGCTGTTTGCAAACGACATGCTTTCAGAGAATATCTCTTCTCAAGCTTCCCTAAAAGCGAAGTATATAAAAACATGAAACCAACCACTTACATGAGCAAAAACAATTCCTAAAAGAGACGATAAAATCACAGCAAAAAAAATGAAATTGCCCTTATGATGTCGAATTAAAAAGTAAAGCCCTGTAGAAAGGAAAGAAAAACATGAGAATCAGTGCAAGACAAGCCGCTAAAAAATTTATAGAGTCTCATTATCCAAACTGTGATGTAGCCTATCTGGCTGGCAGTGTTGTTAGGGGAGAAGAAACAGAGAGCTCTGATCTAGATATTATCATCATCGACAGTTCGGTAAGTGAATCTTATCGTGAATCACTAACAGAATATGATTGGCCGATCGAAGTCTTTGTTCACAATATGTTTACATACAAACATTTCTTTAGGCAAAATATTGATCGGGCAAGACCCTCTCTTCCTCAAATGTGTGCTGAAGGCATTATTCTTCAAGATACTGGACAGGCTTCTCGAATTAAGAATGAAGCTTTACAGCTATTGAAAGCAGGGCCAACGCCATGGAAAACAATTGAGATCGAGCAAGCACGATATTTCTTAACCGATCTATTAAACGATTTGGAGGGGTCAACGAATATATTAGAAGATTTATTTATCGTTTCGAAACTCGCTGATCGAACACATGAATTTGTATTACGTGTTAATGGGCACTGGATCGGAGAAGGGAAATGGATTCTTCGTGCTTTGAAAGAATACAATGAACCATTTGCAGAACAATTTGGTTTAGTATTTAATGACTATTTTTCCAATCGTATTAAATCAAAAGTGATCGCATTTGTTGACGAAGTAATCGCTCCATATGGTGGTAGGCTATTTGAAGGATATTCCTCTCAATCACCAGAAAAAGCTGTTGAATAAGAAAAACCCCTCATCGAGGGGTTTTTTAAACGTGCAATTCAGTATGAAGTGCTTCAATTAATTTGTTGCATTGATTCACAACGTGTTTTGGGAATACTTCATCATATTCCACACCGTGAGGGTAATAATGTTTCCCTACATAAGGTGTTCCAAGTTCAACTTTAGCGTGTGGAGTTTCAGTTTCTGCTTCAATAACATGACAAGGGAATCGGAAGTAATAAACATCACCGTTCGTCATGTCTTCAAATTTGTAATCATATGTAATACGTTCATAATCCCATTGGCCAGCACGGATCATGCCATGGTTTTCCATTACATGTTCTAAAAGTGAAAACTCAACTACCTTCCCGTTTAAGCCGCTTTCTTCAAATTTCATTGTGAAACCTCCTAGGAATTCAATAAAAAAATAATAATCACTTCTTAATGATATTATGAAAGCGCTAAAGATGCAATCATTGTCAAAAGTGCGCATATTTGTTTTTCTTTCGTAAAGCATATAGAAGAACAGATTTCCATTTTAGAGGAGGTAAGGATTTGAAAAAGGTAAGTGAGATCATGACGAGGAATGTAGACTTTGTTACACCATTGGACAATGTTTATGAAGTAGCGGTAAAGATGAAGAAGGATGATGTAGGTGTGATTCCAGTTTGTGAAAATGATCAGATCATAGGAGTCATCACAGATCGAGATATTGTCGTTCGAGGAGTTGCTGAAAAACGTCCAGGCTCTACAAAAGTAACAGACGTTATGAGTGAAAATCTGTATACTGGTTCTCTAGATATGACGGCAGAAGAAGCTGCAGATCTGATGGCAGACAAACAAATCAGAAGGCTTCCGATCGTGGAGAACAATAAGCTTGTAGGAATTATTTCTTTAGGAGATCTATCACTAGCTAAAGAGAGTGACTCTGCTGCGGGACATACCCTTACACAAGTTTCAGAGCAACGGGATCAAATTCAATAAGCTATATCGATAGTATAAAACGGTTCCATTTTAATTGGAGCTGTTTTATTTTTGAAACGGTTCATCCAAACACATACCCTCTATGCTAAACTAATAAGAGAAGAAAGATATAGGGGGAACCATTATGCGAGGATTGGTTACTTTTTTCCTATCCGTTTTTATTTTAATCGGTTTGTTTTTTTATGATGTTCTGCCAGAATTTACGGTCGAGAAAGAAAAGCCTGATACAAAAGTAGAGTACATAGAAGAAACGCTTAAGATTCCTGAGGATGCTGTTTCAAACTGGGTAGGGAAAGATATAGAAGCATTTAAGAAGCAATGGGGAGAACCTGAGAGAATTGACCCATCAAGTTATGGCTATGAATGGTATATCTATGGAAACAAGAGTCCAAAAGGGTATCTTCAAGCAGGTGTTGAAAACGGTAAAGTAGTTACGCTGTTTGTTATTGGATCTGATGTAAATACCTCACCATTTAAAATCGGAGAAAATTCAAACACGATCATTCAGAAGTTTCCGATTGAGAGTGATATTACCATTAATGATGGAGAAGATTTTTTTAGATTTGAACTATCTGAGCAAGAAGTTATGCTACGTCCGCTCATTAAGTTGAATGATAGTGTTTGGGTACAGCTTTATTTTGATAAGTTTACGAATCAGCTTTCAAGTGTACGGTATACTACTTCAGATGTGTTGTTAAAACAAAGACCTTATTCTATTGTATATCGAGGTGATCTGCCACCGCTTGGACAATTGAGCGATGATGAACAGAATAAAGTAGATCAATCCGAAGAACAACAAGTTTTTGAGTTAACGAACATTATTCGTCTAAAATACGAAAAAAATCCGTTGAAATGGGATGAAAAGACATCTGAGGTAGCCTATCTTCATTCAAAAGATATGTTAGATCAGCAATATTTTTCCCATGAGAGTAAGGATGGAAGAACGCTCTCAGACAGGTTGCAACAAAAAGATGTAAAGTTTCTGCAGGCAGGTGAAAACATAGCAGCAAACTATACGGACGGCATTGCAGCAGTAGAAGGCTGGATGAACAGTGAAGGCCATAGAAACACATTGTTAAACAATGAATATACCCATTTAGGAATAGGTGTAGATAATAAGTATTACACCCAAAATTTCTTGGTACCTATGGAGTAAATAGATCGTTGTAAGGCTGAACCTTAATAGGTTCAGCCTTTTTCAATTTGCGTATTATTCTGAAAGTTTAAAGAAGGTGCCCGAAGCAGATGCGATCAACGTACCGGTTTCGTTACGTACCTTTCCATCCATGCGTACCAATTGTCTGCCATTTTGAACGACTTCAGCACGGCATATAAACAACTCTCCAACACCTGGTGTTAAGTAGTCTACTTTTAGTTCTACTGTTACTGCTCCTCTTTTATTACCTGGAACTAGACTGGCCATTGTGCCCATTGCTGTATCTAAAAGGGTTGCAGTGAGACCTCCATGTAATATTCCAATTGAATTATCAAGTAAGGGCGAATTCGGCATCTCCATTTCTAGTGTGTGATCGTTGATTCTAGTCGTTTTAAAATCTAATAAAGAAGCAATGTGTGTTAGATGGTCCTTTTCCCTTTTTAATTTTAAACTGTCCAAAAAAAGTTTCATGACCTGTTGCTCTTGTTCAGTACTGGTTTCAAAGAATTCTTTCCACTCGTCCTTAATATGCAATATTCTCTCCCTCAATCTTTTTTTATTTTTATTGTACCTTTTTGGGCGGGTGAGAATAAAGTAAACAGAATCAACTTTGCACGCAATCTAAAAAATGGGCGCACCAATTTATGGGCACTTATGTATCATGTAGTAAACATCATTCGTCAGTGGATGGCTGGGGGTGGATTCTGTGGTAAAGACTGATATAGAAAGTTTCAAAGAGTTCGTTCATAAACATCCTGATTTAATTAAGGAAGTGAAGAAGAATAAAAGGCCTTGGAAAGAAGTTTATCAGGATTGGATTGTTTTGGGTGAAGAACATGAAAGCTGGAATCAGTATGCAAAAGACAAAGACAAAGAAGAAAAACAAGACGACCGCTCTAAGTCTGATAAGACAAGAACAGAACTTACAGTGGGGGATATTGTTGCTGGTTTAAGTAAAATTCAGATAAACGATGTACAAAAATATTTATCTCAATTTGGCAGTCTGATGGATGCGGTTCAAGAACTATTACAGCAATTTAACAATCAGTCTGACAGACCGAACCAGCTGCCTGAAAAGAGAATGAATGATTATCCTTCATACAGGGACTAAAGGATGTGTGCGGAGTGCGAAGAGAAATCCTAGAGTACTTAAATACAAGACCTGACTTGAAATATTATATAAGAGAAAAACCAGAGTGGTATAGGAAATTAAGCAGAAACCCTTTTTCAGTATCTGAGCTGGAAGAGGGTGCGAAAGTGTTTTACGGACGTACTTTCGGGCAGAGAGTAGATCGCTTTCATCAACAGGTACAAAATTTTGGACTGTTAATGGAATTAATCTCTGTAATGGGTGATGAAGTAAAAGGAAGTGGCGCCCCTGTGCCGAATGATTTTCAGCCGATGCCAGACTCTCTTAACAACGGTTAAGGCATCTTGAGGGATAATAAAAAGAAAAAAGGAAAAAACTACTTCTATAAGGAGTGGTTTTTTTATGAAAATAAGAAACAGACGGTTTTATACAGGCGGTCTTTTAGTGATCATAGTGCTCATGCTGTTTATGATAACCAAATTTTATGAAGGATTCTCCGAGACAAAACTTCAAGAATCAAAAGCTGTGGAGGTATCTGCATCGTATCCAATAATGGATAAAGACTGGGCGGTCAACTATCATGTGAAAAAACAGCGCATCTATTTTGAGAATATTATTTCAAGGTTCTCATTCCAAGGAGGTCTAACGAAGACACCTGGTAATAAGGACGGATATATTGCCGTCTTTGTAAACAATAAGTGGAAGATGAATGCTAATCAATCTATGTTCATCTTAAAAAATATGAATCCTGGTAAACATACGATTACTTTGCAGCTGAAGAAAAAGGATGGATCTGATTACGGAATTAAGAAAAACATAGTCGTTCAAGTTCGATAACTCTTCGATATTAGAAGAGTTTTATTTTTTTATAAAGACGGCTATGCTTTTAAGTCCAGTCAATATCCGCTATAATAGATTAGAAACCTCATACCTAAAGGGAGGTGTGACGTATGAGTTTAGACCAAAGTGTATTGCTGGAAGAATCTCTAGCATTAGCAGAGATGGTTGCCGATTCCAGTGTTGCAATAGCATATAGAGAGTCAAAATTTAACCTAGAGCAAGATGTAGAAGCACAGAACATGATTGCTCGTTTCGCCAAGATGAAAGAACAGTATGAAGAAGTACAGCGTTTTGGTAAATATCATCCTGATTTTCATACCGTTTCAACACAAGTTCGTACACTTAAACGAGAGCTTGATTTCCATGAAAACATTGCTCAATTTAAGAAAGCAGAAAAAGAACTTGAGAATTTATTGATGGAGTGCAGCAAAATCATTGCATACAGTGTATCTGAGCAGATTAAAGTTCCAACGGGCAATCCTTTCTTTGACGAGAGCTCTTGCAGTGGTGGATGCGGTTCTGGTGGATCTTGCGGCTGTGCTTAAACTCAGTCGTTAAACCGAATGCAATCGAAGCATAAATTACCACAGCAGAACATTTTTTCTTGCGGAACTAAAAAACGCATTCGGTACACATGAAGATTTTCTTCTGATCTTACAAATGTAAGGTTCAATGTTAGCCGTTTCCCTTTCATAGCTTTTACGGCATGTTTTTTTACAGAATCAGTTGTGTGATCGATTGAAAACTGCGAAGAAACCGTTACATATATGAAAGGGATGCCGGCCATCATTTTTCTTTCGATATGAATGATCATAGGATCTTGTTTCATACGATCTATAAACTGTTCCCAAATGTTGTCTAAGTCCAATCTACATCACTTCCTATTACGGAGTATTCATTTATTTGTTCAATTTAAGTATATAAAAGGGGCTTTAATTATGATAGGTAATCGTCGTGGGCTATCTGTTTTTCTTCATTCATTAAAGTTTTCAAAACAGTTAAGGCGTTATGGAAATGTACATTATGTCTCTAGAAGGTTAAAGTATGCTGTTCTGTACTGTGATGGAAACAAAATAGACGAAATAGCAGCGAAGCTGGAATCCTTACATTTTGTTAAAGAAGTAAAAAGGTCTCATAAACAAGAGATCAAGACAGAATATGAAAGTAAAATCGTCGATAAAGCAAAAGAGTATGATTATAAGATGGGGATTTAAAAGACAGGCCGCTAATAAAAATAGCTGCCTGTTTTCTTTAGGTTTGTTTTTTGTCAGTAATTCCATTTATAAGTCTTCAAAAGAATTTATAAGTCTTGAAGAGATTTTATAAGTCTTCAAATATTTTTATAAGTCCTCAAAAAAATTTATAAGTCTTCACCTTATTTGGCAAAAAATTCATTTTATAACAAAGGCGGTATCAGGTAGTTTAACCGAAGAATCCCTGTTAAATAGTGAAAAAAGAGTTCAGTTTCAGCAAAATCTGTTGATGGTTTAACATCAAATGTTATTACTTCTTTATTTAATTCAGCGGCTTTCGCCTCAAATAGATCAATTCGTTTCGAAGGATAGGGTACTCCTTCTCGACAAATGTATAGTGGCTGAAATTTTCCTTCAGAAGCAGGATGAAGTACGGCAACTAGTGACGCGTACATTTTATCTTCTTTTTTAACTTTAAGGCACAATAACTGCGCGATACGTTCTTTGTTCGTCTCCATGATCTCAAGGAGTTCATAAAGATCTGAATAGCCCTCTCCAAGTTCAATAAATCGTTGAATCATCATTCATTCCCCTTTCTATAGAACAATGTAGCACAATCATCTAAGTGCTTAAAGGCTTTTAAGCATGAAAAAAACCTGCAGCAAAAACTGCAGGTTGCCTTTAAAACAAAATCACTTCTGTTCAAAGGCGATGGGAGAGGAGAAACCGGATGAAGAACTTATGGGGAGTAAGTCTTCTCCGCGGTTGGCAACAACATCGTTCGTTGATGTTGTTATAAATAGTATGACCTCATTTAATTTGCCTTATACTTATAAGAAAAAGATTTGATTGTTTGATTACGTGTTTACTTGTGATAGGATAAGTAAGGGAAAACGGATAAAGAATTGAGTGAAGAACGTGAGAGTAATAGCTGGAGAATGTAAGGGAAGACCACTTAAAGCAGTACCGGGTATGAACACAAGACCAACAACTGATAAGATTAAAGAATCCATCTTTAACATGATCGGTCCTTTCTTTGATGGGGGTACGGGTCTTGATCTATATGGCGGCAGTGGCGGCTTAGGTTTAGAAGCATTAAGCCGAGGCATGGAGCATTTTATTTTCATAGACAAGGATCAAAAAGCGGTACATACGATCAAAGAGAATATTAAACAATGCAATTACGAAGACAAAACAGAAGTCTTTCGTAATGATGCGAAAAGAGCATTGAAAGCGCTTCATAAAAGAGAGACGCAATTTGATATGATATTCCTTGATCCTCCTTATGCGAAGCAGATGTTGTTAAAGGATATGAAGGAGATTGATAAGCTTGATCTTTTATCTCCAGAAGGAAGTATAGTGACTGAACATGGTACAGATGTAACACTACCTGAGGAGATCGGAAACTTTTATCAGGTCAGACAGGAAACATACGGAAAAACGACTACAATAACGATCTACAAACGTGATTAACATAAAGTATGAGGTGAAAAAAATGCCAACAACTGCAGTCTGTCCTGGTAGCTTTGATCCCGTAACTCGTGGTCATCTGGACATTATTAAACGTGGAGCAACAGTATTTGATGAAGTAATTGTCGTAGTAGCAAATAATCAAAGCAAAGACCCTTTGTTTACAGTTGATGAGAGAATCGTCCTCTTAAAGGAAGTTACGAAACAATTTCCCAACGTAAAGGTAGACTCGTTTAACGGTCTATTGATTGATTATGTAAAGAATATCGGAGCAAATGTTATTCTTAGGGGACTTCGTGCAGTATCAGATTTTGAATACGAGATGAAAATCGCTTCTATCAACAAAAAACTAGATGATGAAGTTGAAACATTCTTTATGATGACAAACAATCAATATTCTTTCCTCAGCTCGAGCATCGTTAAAGAAGCAGCAAAGTATCATGCGAACGTTTCAGATCTTGTTCCTGAAGTAGTAGAAGAAGCATTAAAAGAGAAATACAACAGCCCCCGTTAAGTGCGGAGGCTGTTTTTTTTCATAAGGTCTCTGTTCCATATTAGAATTGAAAGGATTAAGAATCCTAGTGTTACATAATGGCTATGCATGAGTGCGTACATACCAAACTCACTAATATGGACGGTTTTCTCAGTAAGAAATGCAAATGCTGGAGCAGTAGTACTTTTAACGTGATACAAATAAGGGAATACTAAAAGGCAAATGATCGCTGATAAAAACCCATGAAGTATTCTTGCAAAAAAGAATGGCTTGAACTTAATATCAGTGTCTGCAAGGATACTAGCTACTTGTGCTTGTACGGAAAAACCGCTAAAAGCTAATATGAAACTCACGATTACGGCTTGTTGTATGATGGACGATTGAGCGAGACTCGTTAAGTTGCTGCCTAACGTGATCTCAAAGATTCCGTTAATGAGAGGAAGACTTAATTGTTCAGATAGCGAAAGCGCGACAAAAAAATAATTAATTAAGCTTGAAAGCAGTTCTGCTACGTGAAGAAGATCCATCATCTTACTTAGTACAGAGAAGAGAATAATGAAACCACCGATCATAAGAAGTGTTTTCGTAGATTGCTGCACGGCATCTCCAAGAAGCTGCCCGATGGGGCGATTGTCTGCTAATCTAGCTTCATGCATGTGTTTGAACGCGTTGGTAAGTCCTTTTCCTCTATAGCGTACTTCCTTTTCAACGGGTTCTTTTTTCCAACCGTGGAACCTCATGATCAGTCCAACGAAAAAATTGCCCAAATAGTGGCTTACTGCGAGAACGATGCCGAGAGCCGCGTTATGAAAAAAACCCACTGCAATTGCGCTGAACATGAACAACGGGTTTGAACAATTCGTAAAAGATACGAGGCGTTCAGCTTCTAGGGTCGTAATCTGCTTTTGGTGCCATAATCGTGCTGTTAGCTTCGCCCCAGCAGGGAATCCTGAAGAAATACCCATCGCCCAAACGAAACCTCCTGCACCAGGCACACGGAAAATCGGTCTCATTAAAGGCTCGAATAATACACCTATTAGATGTACGACACCAAACCCCATTAATACCTCTGATAGTATAAAAAAGGGCATCAAGGATGGGAAAACAACGTCCCACCACATCTTCAACCCGTTAACGGATGCCATGTATGTTTCTTTTGGGTATATGATTATGGATATTGCTATGATAATAGCAGATGCTGACAATAGAAGTGTTTTGAAATAGGCTTTGTTCATAAGGGGAGTGCTCCTCTCGCAAAATTACACTATACTTACTTGTCCTCATCCTTATTTATACGTATAGCCTTACTCTTTAGACCATATGTTAAAAAAAGACGGTGCTTCTAAAGGAGGAGCAAAGGATGAAAGAACCGAAAATCGGACTTGCTCTAGGATCTGGTGGTGCTAGAGGATTTGCTCATCTTGGTGTTGTTAAAGCAATAAGAGATGCTGGGATTCCTATAGACATGGTAGCTGGGAGCAGCATGGGAGCTTTGGTCGGTGCGATGGTAAGTATGGGGCACAGCGATGAAAATCTTTACCGGATGGCAACGCTCTTTAAACGTAAATATTACATGGATTACACGGTTCCTAAGATGGGGTTTATTACAGGGAAGAAAATCAAAGAACTTGTAAGGCTTCTCACTAAACAAAAACATATTGAACAAACGGAAATTCCGTTAGCGATCGTGGCAACAGATCTACTGCTAGGAGAAAAAGTTGTTTTTAGAACAGGTCCTATTGCAGATGCAGTTCGTGCTAGCATCTCGATTCCCGGCATATTAGTTCCTGAAAAAATAGACGGAAAACTTTTAGTGGACGGTGGAGTCATCGATCGCGTACCTGTTTCTGTGGCAAGAGAGATGGGAGCAGACCTAGTAATCGCAGTAGATATCTCTCATTTCAAAGCCGAACTTCAAGTTTCATCCATTTTTGATGTTATCATCCAAAGCATTGATATCATGCAGCGCGAAATGGTGCGCTGGCACGAGATTTCAGCAGATATTATGATCCGTCCAATGGTTGAGCAGTTCAGTTCTACAGCATTTAAGGATGTAAATGATATAATCGCTATAGGAGAAGAAGCAGGAAGAAAACAGATACCAAAAATCTTAGAGAAGATCAACAACTGGAAGGAGTCTATGCATGACCACTGAAAAAACAACGAAACGAAGAAACTTTTTCTCGCAAAATAAATTTATCATCCTTTTTTTGCTGGTGTTTGCTTTTATAGCATTCTATCCACTTCCTTACTACATTACCTCCCCCGGGGATGCCAGAGTATTAGACCCCATCATTAGCGTAGAGGGAGGAGACGACGATAAGGGAGTGTTCATGCTGACAACCGTTTCGGTAGGTACAGCAAACATTCCGCAATACATATGGGCAAAGCTGAGTGATTATCGTGAAGTCATCCCTGCTGATCAGATCCGAGGAGAAGATGAGACAGATGAAGAGTACAATCAAAGACAACTTCAAATGATGGAAGATTCACAACATGCTGCAACGATTGTTGCGTTTCAAGAAGCAGGAAAAAAAGTAGATATTGAATACCATGGTGTTTATGTTACGGGAATCATGTCAGGCATGCCCGCAGAAAAAAAGTTAAAAGTTGGAGATAAGATTATCGCGGTTGACCGTAATCCGGTTATGGAAACAAAGAAACTTCTTGATACCCTCGCTCCTAAGAAAGCAGGAGATGCAGTAGACTTAACTATTTTACGCGGAGATAAAAAATTGAATGTCAATTTAAATATTGAAGAGTTTCCAAAGAAATATATTCAAGATCAAGGACCAAAAGCGGGCCTTGGCATCACTTCTCCTGTAGCAGATGTATCCATCGTAACAGATCCGAAAGTGAAGATTGATACCTCACAGATCGGAGGACCATCAGCTGGGTTGATGTTCACGTTAGAAATTATGGATCAGCTAACACCAGATGATCTTACACATGGGAAGAAGATTGCAGGAACCGGTACGATGGACCTTCAAAAGAATGTAGGACCAATCGGCGGTATACAACAAAAGATTGTTGCAGCTGATGAAGCAGGTGCCGAGATTTTCTTTGCCCCTGTTGATGGAGATAACTATAGTGATGCGGTGAAGGCTCAAAAAGATATAGGCTCCAAAATGAAGATCGTTCCGGTTAAAACGCTGAACGATGCCCTGGATTATCTGAAAAAATTGTAGAGAAAAAGGATGCAGAAGCCACATGTAGCTTCTGCATCCTTTTTTAGCTCGTCGGAGCGGCTGTTAAGCACGCTCCGACGAGCGCCATCAAAAATAATTGCAATCCTTAATCAATTCACCATTATTGGCGGAGTGTTAAATTCTTCTTTTTCAGCTCGCAGAATATCCTGAGCTGCACCTTGGGCATAGATTAAAGATGTCTTCGCTTCCATCCTCAATCCAGCAAAATCATGATTAGAGACAGTAGTAACAAGAGGAAGGTCTAAAGATTTTTTGACAGTACTTAAATAATCCCTTCCTTTACCAGTCATTCCTAACACGCGAATGTACGAAGGAGGTGAGTCTAAAATGGCCAACATCTCTTCTTTTTGCGCCTTATTTAGAACGTGTAAACACGCCCGTTGCAGCCTTGTCCATGTATATCGTTTTGTCTTTAAGTGTTTCATAAACGTTTCAAATGAGTCAGATCTCTTCATCGCTTCGATCATCCTGTATTCTAAACCCTCTTCAACTTCGTAATAACGGTTTATTTCACGGTGACTTGTAGATAATAGTTGATAACGAAGAAGAGGAAAGAAGCGTTCCCAGTTCATAAGAGTACCTTTTTCAACCCGTTCTTCAGCTAACAACTCGAGTGTGTACTCGGGCATATATGCTGCAGTTTGTTTTACATCACCTTTAAAAATAGCTTCTCTGATGGCAGTTGCGCTAGCAATATTACCTTTACCGAGCATGACATCATGGTAATCAGCATTTTTCCTTTTTATCGTAACAGGTCGAATATGAGAACCTAACTCACGGCTAGCTCTTACATATTCAAAACCTAAAATATTATTCGGTTTACTGAGATCGAGAGCCAACGGAATATCAAGTGATTCGTATGCGCGTGAAGAAGCTGAGGGGTATGATAGACCCTTGCTCATAAGTGACCGAACAAGGTTCTGGTAGGTTTCTTGTTGAGCGTTCAACGAGTCATGAGTCTTGCTAAAAAGTTCAACATCCCCAGATTCGCTTCCAAAACAAAAAGACTCTGCACCAAGTGATTGAAGCAAAAATATGCTTCCAAATGCAAAACGAGGCGCATGGCTAGTAGCAAAGGAATATGGAAGTTCAATAACAAGATCGGCTCCACCTAACAGCGCCATCTTAGTCCTTTTCCATTTTGACAAAAGAGCGGGTTCTCCTCGTTGAAGGAAATTACCGCTCATCACGGCGATAATACAATCAGCACCTGTAGCTTTTTTCGTTTCTTGCAAATGATAATAATGTCCATTGTGAAACGGATTATATTCTACAACAACACCAGTTGCTTTCAACTGTTCCACTTCCTTTTAAACGTTCGATTATACTTGTTTACATTGTACTAAAAAGAGTTTAGAATCAAAAGTATCAGTGTAAAGATAAAATATTGACATTTTATTTGATGACCGATATAATTACTACTGTTGCCTTGAGGTGATAAAGACATGAAATGGTCACTACAAGAAATTAAAAATTTTTACCGTAAACCGTTAACGTTTGAACAAAATGTTGATGCGAGCGGAGTGATGGAAAAAGACCCGGAGATCAGAAGCGTTGATCCTGTTCACGTAGAAGGACATGCAGATGTAACTCAGCAAAAAGCCACTTTTTACTTAAACATAAAAGGAAAAATGGTGTTGCCATGTGCCAACACATTGGTAGATGTGGAATTTCCATTCTCGGTAAAAACGACGGAAATTTTTATTTTCGATCCGAACTATACGGAATACGAAGATGAAGAGAGCCTTCACAAAGTCGAAGGACATTACGTTGACCTTCTCCCTGTCATCGAAGAGCATATTTTGCTTGAAAAACCGTTGAAAATTACGGCTGCTGATGTGACAGACAGTCCGGCTCCTAAAGAAGGTAAAGGATGGCAGAGGGTTACGGAAGAGGACATGAAAAACCGGATTGATCCGCGTTTGGAAAGTCTGGCTAAATTTTTTGACGAAGACAAAAAGTGAAAGAATAGGTTATAATGATTCTTTCAAGAACCTTTAAGGAGGTGGATACAAATGGCAGTACCTTTTCGCAGAACTTCTCAAACTCGCCAAGCGAAGCGTCGTACACACTACAAGCTTTCCATGCCTGGTATGGTAAAGTGTCCACAGTGCGGAGAATACAAGTTATCTCACCGCGTTTGCCGTGAGTGTGGATCTTACAAAGGAAAAGAAGTAGTTAGCAAGTAATGAAAAACAGGAAGCTATAGGCTTCCTGTTTTTTCATATACATAAATAAAGCGTTTTCTTTTGTATCGGAGGTGTAGATAGTGAACGATCAACCTGTATTATGGGAAAAAAAGAATGGAATTGGGTGGATCACATTGAATCGTCCATCAGTGCGTAATGCGATCAACTACGATGTGATGAAACATTTATCCACTCTTTTAAACACAGCAAAAAAGGACGAAGAGGTAAAAGTTCTTATCATAACGGGAGCAGGTACAAAAGCGTTTTGTTCGGGAGGAGACCTTAGTGCTTTTCATTCATTAAAGACTGAAGAACAAGCATATGGCATGTTATCAAAAATGGGTAACATACTTCATGAGCTATTCTTTTTTCCAAAACCTACTGTTGCTCTTCTAAATGGTTCAGCAGTTGGAGGCGGATGTGAGATAGCATCAGCATGCGATATTAGGCTTGCTCGAGCAGAAGCGAAGGTAGGGTTTATCCAAGGTCGTTTAGGCATAACAACGGGCTGGGGCGGGGGAACTTACCTCTTAGAAAGAATCAACCTGACAAAAGCGATGGACCTCTTGTACAGCTCTACTCCTGTTACTGCTAAGCAAGGCATGGATTATGGATTCATCCAATATGTTATTAAAGGAAACAGTTTGAAAGAAACAGAACGCTATGTAAATCGTTTTACTTCTCAACCTCTTGGTGTCATTGAATCTTATAAAGCTCTTCAGCTTGAAAGAGTTGATGCAGGAAAAATAAAGCAGAGTGTACAAAATGAGATCGAACGTTGTGCAAAGTTATGGGCTTCAGACGAACATCATAAAAGAGTAGATGCCTTCTTAAAAAAATAAGTTTTCCCCATTTTAGTAGAATAAAAAGTCTATCTTATCTAGCACTAGCATATTCTTATTACAAACCACTAAAATGGGGGGATCTTAATGACAAATTTGCGCCAGGATGCCTGGACAAAAGATGAAGATGCTATTCTTGCTGAGGTAACACTGCGGCATATTCGAGAGGGAAGTACACAGCTCGTTGCATTTGAAGAGGTAGGAGAGAAACTAACGAGAACACCTGCTGCTTGTGGTTTTCGGTGGAACTCGCTCATCCGTAAACAATATGATAAAGCGATAACTGAGGCTAAAAAAGTACGTAAAGAGCGAAATAAACGTAAAGTTAAACAGTTTGCTTCAACCATTGAAAACCATAAAGATGAGTTACTTCATAGGGAACATTCAAATGGCTTAGAAAATGATACGCCTCTATCTTTGAATGACATCATATTATTTTTACAGCAGCTTCAAGCTGAAAAGCCAGTTTCTAAGAACTTAGAAGCAGAAAATAAAGCTTTGCTCTTGAAACTTCAGAATCTCAAAAAAGAAAATGGAAATTTAAAAAGTAAACTTAGTAAAGTAAATAAAGAATATGAAACCGTATACCGTGATTATAAAGATGTATTGCAGATCATGGATAGGGCAAGGAAGTTAGTAGAAGTTCCTGTGAGAAATTAAAAAAAGATGGCAGATGCCATCTTTTTTATTTTTTATGCAAGACGTTGTTCACTTACACCTGTTGGATACCATACATAAGGATTCTGACCACGATCACGGTCTTGATTATAAGTTACAGCTTCAAAGCCCATCTTCTCCCAAAAACCGCCAGATTGTTGTCTGCCATTCGTCTTGATCGGAAGGTGGAACGTTTTAGCGAACTCTACTAATGCTTTTCCTAGACCTTTTGTCTGATGGTGAGGCAAAACTTCTAGTTTCCAAAGTTCTAAATAATCTTGTGGAGGATCAAAATATTGATCATAAGCAGCTTCGATCTGATACAAGCTCATCCGTGCTACTAGTTTATCACCATAATAAATACCATAGAACGGAGACTCACTGTCGTTTTCAATCATATTTTCTTGAAGATCCTCAAGCATTGACAATTCTTGTACACCATATTCTTTGAACTGCTTAAATTCTTCAAGGGTTTTATAGTTAACTAATAATTTTTTCACTTCATACTTTAACATATGTTCTCCCCCAGTCTTTCTGTACTTTTCTCTATAGTTATAGTATATACTAATTATGCAAAAAATTCTTTAAAAATAAAATATTCGTTTAGTTTACGCTTACAAAAAGGATTTTTTGGTTTTTATGTCGAAAAAGGTAATGTTGACATCAGGAAGGAGGATGAACATGAAAAAAATATTAATCGCTAATCGTGGTGAGATTGCACTGCGAATTATTCAAACGTGTAAGGAAATGGACATTCAAACGGTTGCAGTTTATTCTGAAGCAGACAAAGACCTCCCTTTTGTAAAAGCTGCGGATGAGGCGGTACATATTGGTGAACCTCCGGTAGCAAAATCTTATCTGCAGAGTGAAGTGATCTTAGACGTCGCTCTCAAACATAAGGTAGATGCTATCCATCCAGGTTATGGATTATTATCTGAAAATGATGAGTTTGCCAAAAAGATAGAGAAAGCTGGAATAACTTTTATAGGTCCCGCACCTCAAACCATTGAGTGGATGGGTGATAAGATCATGGCAAGAAAAACGATGCAGCAAGCAGGGGTTCCAATCGTACCTGGAACGATCGAACCTATCGAAGATGTTGAAGAAGGTGTAAAACTTGCCGAGCAGATCGGTTATCCAGTAATGCTTAAAGCAAGCAGCGGCGGTGGCGGAATCGGCATGGTGAAATGTGATAACAATGAAGATCTGCGTAAACATTTCGTCTCATCACAACAACGCGCTAAGAACTACTTTGGCTCTGGCAGAATGTTTATCGAGAAATGTATTGAGAATGCGAGACATATTGAAGTTCAAATCATGGGTGATACACATGGAAATATCGTTCATCTTTTTGAAAGAGATTGCAGCGTTCAGCGAAGAAATCAAAAAGTTGTCGAAGAATCACCATCACCATTCTTAACAGAAAGCCTTCGTTCCAAAATTACTGAATCGGCTGTTAAAGCAGCAGAAGCAGTAAACTATGTGAATGCGGGAACCGTTGAATTTGTCGTAAGCGAAAACGGAGATTTCTATTTTCTGGAGATGAACACACGACTTCAAGTTGAGCATCCTGTTACAGAGAGTATTACAGGACTTGATCTAGTAAGATGGCAGATTCAAGTAGCTAGAGGTGAAAAGCTTCCATTGACTCAAGAGGAAATCATGAGTAAAGGCCATGCGATAGAGTTTAGACTCTATGCAGAAGATCCAATTACTTTCTTCCCGTCACCTGGTAAGATTGAAAAACTAGTATGGCCAAGCTCTGAGAAGGTAAGGATCGATTCAGGTTATGATAGTGGAAATGCTGTTACACCTTTTTATGATCCAATGATTGCGAAAATAATTGTAAGCGATTCCAATCGTGAGGCATGTATTAAGAGTGCGGCTGAATTTTTTGATGCACTAGAGATAGATGGATTGAAAACAAACACGCCACTCTTTCAAATGATTTTGAAAGAAGAAGATTTTACAAAAGGTGATTATACCACTAGCTATTTAAGTAAGAGAAAAGTTTCAAAACCATAATTAGACAGAGGAGAGAGAGAAATGAAAGAAATTACAGCATCTATGGCAGGCACAGTTTGGCAAGTATTGGTGAGTGAAGGTGACGAGGTAGCGGCAGGACAAACTGTTATTATCTTAGAATCTATGAAAATGGAAATACCCGTTGACGCTGTTGATGCGGGAACAGTAGAAAATATTAAGTTTGCATCTGGAGATTTTGTAAATGAGGGCGACGTACTCGTTACACTAAAATAAAATTAGCTTGCATCCAATCTGAACGAGCGCTCACTCTCTTGAAGGAGGTATATCATGGTAGCAAAATTAGAAAATCAATTAAAAGAAAAGATCGATCAAATAGAAGCTGGTGGTGCACAAAAATATCATGAGAAGAACAGTTCTCAAAATAAGATGTTCGTACGCGACCGGTTAATACTTCTTTTTGATGATGGTGAATACAGCGTTGAAGATGCTAAATTTGCAAACAACCAAGCAGGTGATCTGCCAGCAGATGGGGTTGTAACTGCGATAGGTAAAGTTGGCGGGAAGACGGTCTGTGTAATGGCTAATGATTCTACTGTCAAAGCGGGTTCTTGGGGAGCTAGAACAGTTGAAAAGATCATTCGCATACAAGAGACCGCGCAAAAGTTAAAAGTTCCGATGCTTTATCTTGTTGATTCAGCAGGTGCTAGAATTACAGATCAGATAGATATGTTTCCAAACCGCCGGGGAGCGGGCAAGATTTTTTACAATCAAGTAAAAATGTCTGGGATGATTCCACAAGTTTGTATTCTATTTGGTCCTTCAGCAGCAGGTGGTGCATATATACCAGCTTTTTGTGACATCGTGATCATGGTCGATCAAAATGCTTCCATGTACTTAGGAAGTCCACGAATGGCTGAGAAAGTAATCGGTGAAAAAGTGACGCTTGAAGAAATGGGTGGAGCAAGAATGCACTGCTCTGTTAGTGGATGCGGGGACGTATTGGCAGCTGATGAAACTGACGCTATTGAAGAAGCGAAAAGGTATCTGTCCTATTTCCCGAGTAACTATAAATTAAAAGCTCCAGTTGTCGAATCTCTCGCTCCTAAAGCGGGAAGAGAGTTAGAAGCGATCGTACCAGAAAATCAGAACGTTCCGTTTGATATGTATGAATTTATTGATGGACTCATTGATGAGGGTAGTTTTTTTGAAATGAAAAAATTATTCGCGCAAGAGATCGTGACGGGCTTTGGACGTATTGATGGAAAACCAGTCGGGATTATCGCAAATCAGCCTAAAGTAAAAGGCGGCGTATTGTTTGTTGACTCTGCAGACAAAGCAGCACGATTTATAACACTTTGTGATGCATTCTCGATCCCTTTACTTTTCTTATCTGATGTTCCAGGCTTTATGATCGGAACGAAAGTAGAAAGAGCTGGAATTATACGTCATGGTGCTAAATTAATAGCTGCGATGAGTGATGTAACTGTACCAAAAATTTCAGTGATCGTTCGAAAAGCGTATGGTGCGGGTCTATATGCAATGGCGGGTCCAGCATTTGAACCTGATTGTTGTATTGCTTTGCCAACGGCTCAGATTGCTGTTATGGGACCAGAAGCAGCAGTGAACGCTGTATATTCTAACAAGATTAATGAGATTGAAGATGTAAAAGAGCGTATTCAATTTGTTCAGCAAAAACAACAAGAATACAAAGAGCATATTGATATTTATAAGCTTGCGTCTGAGATGATCATTGATGATATTGTTTCGCCTTCAGCCTTGCGAACTGAACTTGTAAACCGTTTTGCATTTTATGAAAATAAAGAAATGGTATTTAGTGAAAGAAAGCATCCTGTCTATCCGGTTTAATAAGATGAACCTCCCGAACTTGGGAGGTTTTTTTAGGTTGATTTAAGAATATGATAATATCGAGTAAGTTGAGGTGATTTTTATTATGAGAATAAGTGTTATTGGCGGCGGGGCAATCGGATTATTGGTTTCCTATTTTTTAAAGCAGAACGGGCTAGAACCTGTAATATATACAAGAAGCTCTGAACAAGCAAAGGAACTCAGAAAGTCTGGATTAACTTACAGAGATACAAGAGGTTCAGATACAACCGTAAAGGTCGATGCGAAGCCATTTGAACAATATCTTGGTGAAGAATCATCGTGTATCATCGCAGTTAAACAAACGGCTATGAATGAATTACATAGATTGATTACATACAATGAAGTTTCCTATCTCTTTCTTCAGAACGGAATCAGTCATCTGTCTTTTTTGAAAAGCTTGCCACAAAAACAATTATGCATTGGTGTTGTTGAGCATGGGGCGATCAAAGAAGATTTTACGACCGTTCATCATCTTGGAGAAGGCAGGATAAAAGTTGCCTCGTATAGAGGGGATTCCGAACAGACATGGGGTGGATTTCTCCATTCAAGTCGTTTTCCAGTTGCATCAGAAAAAGAGTGGGAGCCTATGGTTTATGAAAAACTAATTATGAATGCATCCATCAACCCGCTCACAGCGTTGTTAAGAATAACAAATGGAGAACTTTTAACGAACCCTCATGCACTATCTATGATGAAAGAACTTTTTGAAGAAGCGATTTCCGTATTGAAAATGACAGGACGGCGTGAAGTGTTATGGAAGGAATTGTTAGACCTATGCAGAACTACTTCATTAAACCGCTCTTCAATGTTAAAGAGCGTAGAGAGTGGTAAGCAAACTGAAATTGAGAGTATTACAGGTGAGGTTATTAAGAGAGGAAACGAAATGAAGATTCAAACCCCTTATTCTCGTTTTGCTTATGAAGCGATTAGTGCATTGGATAGGAGAGGATGAATGATTGGCTAGTGTTTTAGGTGCGATTATTGCTACTTTAATAACCGTTCCTTATATTGTCTTTTTTCTTGTTAATAAGAGCATGCTAAAGCTTACGAAAAAAAGGAGAAAAGCCTTTAAGGCGGGTGTTGATAGTACAACGTTATTTTTATTTATGGCGATTGAAAGAATCACTGTAGAAATTTGGGGCCATTCTTATTACTGGATTCTTCTACTCGTATTTCTATTCGGCTGTTTACTTTTTACATATGTGATATGGAAAAATGATTTGGATCTGTCTATCGGAAAAATACTTAGGTTAAACTGGCGTCTGCAGTTTCTTGTTCTTTCAATTGGTTACTTTACGTTGATAACATATGGTATCATTTCACGTATTTTGGACATTTAGAGCATATTTTTTATGTTCTTCAATCGTTCTTTGCTATACTCGTTAAGGATGTAATTGATACGTAGAAAGGAAGTTCATAAATGAGACTGGAGGAAATGCAGCTTCATACATCGCCTTTTTTAGAAGGGTACTCCAACGGAGATGCGGAGGTTGTCCGTTTTTTTGATTATAAATCTCCTTATGATAAGCATGAATGGACAAAAAGACAACAGGAATTGAAGCGTTATTCGTTTCCTAGACAGGGTCTTACGGATTATCTGACTTCTTATAATCAAAAGGTTGGTTCTTCGCCCAAAACAATAGAGAACATACAAAAGTTGAATGCAGAAGATAGTGTAGCTGTCGTTGGTGGTCAACAAGCAGGACTTCTAACTGGACCGCTTTTAGTGATCTACAAGTGCATCAGTACCATTCAATTAGCAAAACAAGCTGAAAAAGAATTAAATGTTCCGGTTGTTCCAATATTTTGGATAGCTGGTGAAGATCATGATATGGATGAGATCAACCATGTTATGGTTCCTAAGAACAACACTGCGAAAAAAGTATCATTAAAGTCAGCGAGCAGCATTAAATCTTCAGCCTCCCAATGGGAATGGAATAGAGATGAGGTTCAACCTTGGTTGAAGGAAGTATTTCGTTCCTTTGGTGAAACAGCTTTTACTAGTGATCTAGTTGCAGAGACAGAACGTATCTTGAAGGAATCAGATTCAATCGTTACGTTCTTCGCGAAACTTCTTTCCAAATGGTTTTCTGCAGACGGCCTGATTGTATTAGATTCTGGAGATCCTGCGTTTAAAAAACTGCAATCGATGATGTTAAAAGAGATGATTCTTCATAACAGTGGGATCGACAAGGCTTTTAACTTACGCACGGAAGAACTGTGCAAAAGTGGTTATTCTGCACCAATAGAGGTTCAAGATAACAACGCACATCTTTTCTATACGAAGGATCAGGAACGAATCCTGCTGTATCGTGATGAAAATGGATTCTCCTCTAAAGAGAAAGAATTCACGATCTCAAAAGCAGACCTACTTGATGAAGCGGTTGAACACCCAGAAAAATTCAGCAATAATGTCGTGACACGTCCATTGATGCAAGAGTTTCTTCTACCTGTGTTATCGTTTGTTGCTGGACCTGGTGAAATTGCCTATTGGGCTGTTCTTGGGAAGGTGTTTAGTCAATTTAATAGGATGATGCCGATATTAACACCAAGGCTTTCATTTACTCTCGTAACTGCTGAGGTTAACGAATTGCTTCATTCAAAGAGTTTAACGGTAAAACAAGTTTTAGAGAATGGTACGGAAGAATATAAACGCGAGTGGTTTACTTTAAACCGTCCGATCGAGACTTATGAAACAGTGCAATCTGTAAGAGCAGAGTTTACTTCTTCTTATGAAAAGCTAATAAAGCTAGCAGAAGATATCGATCCGAAGCTTCTTTCCGTTGCGGATCACAATTTGAAGAGAATCTTAGCAGAAATCGATTATATGGAGGATAAGCTAGAACAGCGTGTTCGAAAAAAGGTGAAAGATCCACTTGCCGAATTTGATGAGATCATGCTGCAATTAAAGCCGACAGGGATTCTGCAAGAAAGAATCTGGAACATCTATCAATTTCTAAATGAAGAAGGTTCCTGTCTTGTGGATAACCTTGTACAATACCCTTATCAATTTAATGGAAAACATAAGATTGTATTCGTATAAAAACGATAAATTATTTTAGAAAAAATCCTGTGCTACAGCAGGATTTTTTTTTTTGTACACGAATAATACTTGTAGTGGTGAAAAGTGGAGCGTTGTGGTAGATTTAGGGGAGAAAGTGGGGTAATCATATGTTCATGGGAGAGTATCAGCACAGCATCGACGAAAAAGGACGTATGATCATCCCCTCCAAATTTCGTGACGAACTAGGCACAGAGTTTATCTTAACTCGCGGATTGGATCAATGTGTATTCGGATATCCTTTAAATGAGTGGAAAGTCATCGAAGAAAAGCTGAAGAGTTTGCCATTCACCAAAAAGGATGCACGTGCTTTTACTCGTTTTTTCTTTTCTGGGGCTGCTGAGTGTCAGTTAGATAAACAGGGAAGAGTGAACATTGCATCTCCGCTCAGAGACTATGCAAAACTAGAAAAGGATTGCGTAGTGATAGGTGTGTCGAATAGAATTGAAATTTGGAGTAAATCAATTTGGGAAGAATACTTCTCAAAGTCAGAAGACTCATTTGGAGAAATTGCAGAAAGTCTGATGGATTTTGATTTATAACCCTTAAGTTTATAGCAGAGAGGAATTTTCCATGTTTGACCATATAACCGTATTAAAACAAGAATCAGTAGATGCTTTACACGTGAGACCAGATGGAATTTATGTTGATTGTACGTTAGGTGGGGCAGGTCATAGCGCACTTATTCTGTCTCAATTAGAAACTGGCCATCTATACGCATTTGATCAAGATGACATAGCTATTGAAAACGCCCGTCAGGTTCTAAAGGAACATGAAGGAAAGTATACGATTATTCGCAGCAATTTCCGTCATATTAAAGAAGAGCTTTCTAAACGTGGCATACATAAAGTAGATGGCATCCTGTTCGATTTAGGTGTCTCTTCTCCACAACTAGATGAAGCGGATAGAGGGTTTAGTTACCAGCATGACGCTGAGCTTGATATGCGAATGGATCAATCAAGTGATCTTACAGCAAAAGAAGTTGTGAATGAGTGGCCGTTCAATGATTTGATGAAGATTATCTCAAGATATGGCGAAGAAAAGTTCGCTAAACAGATCGCTAGAAAAATTGAAGCGGCTCGTGAGAAAAAAGAGATTCAAACAACTGGAGAACTTGTCGAAATAATAAAGGATGCTATACCTGCTCCTGCAAGAAGAACAGGGGGACATCCTGCAAAACGGACATTCCAAGCCATTCGTATCGCTGTAAATGATGAATTGAACGCTTTTGAAGATGCACTGCAAGATTCCATTAAACTACTAGATATCGGAGGCAGGATTGCGGTTATCACCTTCCATTCTTTAGAAGATCGTGCGTGTAAAAATATCCTAAAAAAAGCAAGCACAGGTCCGGAACTCCCTCCAGGACTGCCAATTATTCCTGAAGAATACAAACCTGAATTAAAACTCATCACAAGAAAACCGATCGTACCAACAGACAATGAGCTTGAAGAAAACAGAAGATCACGCTCAGCAAAATTGAGGGTCGCTGAAAAACAAAAATAGAGAGGAGAGCTAAAGTGAGCAATTTAGCCTATCAAGTTCAAAAACAACAAGTACAGTTACAGCCAGAAAGAAACCCAAAACCGGTACAGCAGCCATCCCGTAAGATATTTACAAAAGGTGAAGTCGTATTATGGGGAGCTATGGGGGTGGTCTTAATTGCCGGATTGATTTGGCTCATTTCTCTATACGCGTCCGTTTATCAGGCAACTGCTGAAGTTGAGAATATTCAAAAAGACCTTTCTGCAGAAACGAAGATCGTTGAAGATTATCACCTTCAAGTAACAGAACTAAGCAATCCAGAACGCATCATGAAGTTGGCAAAGGAACAAGGATTCATCTTTGACGATAAGAACGTAAAAGTGGTTCAGGACTAAAAAGCAGGTGTTGTTATGAAATTAAAAAGAAAAAACGTTGGAGCAGGTATTCTGATGGTTGTGTTTACCGTGCTCTTTTTTGTATTAACAAGTAAATTCTTTCTTGTAGCTTCTTCTCAATCCGCAGAAGGGGTAGACTTGATCGAATACGGTAAGAGAAAATGGTTGAAGAGTGACGTTTTAGATGCGAAGCGTGGAACGATGTTTGACCGGAACGGTGAAGTGATCGCACAAGACATTCCCTCTTACAGCGTGATCGCTATTCTCGACAAAAAGTATCCAAATCATATAAAAGACCCAGAAGAGGCTGCAGAAAAACTATCAAAAGTACTAGATTCTGATAAAGAAGACTTAGAAGAGCTTTTGAGTAAAGAAGGCAGATTTCAAGTTGAAATCCCATCTGGAAGAAAAGTTTCTTATCGCAAAAAAGAACAGATCGAAAAGATGAAGATTCCGGGTGTTGATTTTTTAAGGGAATCTAGGCGCTATTATCCAAACCAAAGTTTTGCCGCTCATGTACTAGGATACACTGGAAACGGTGAAGAAGGCGTTCAGACTGGTCTGATGGGACTTGAAAAATCTCTAGATAAGTATTTGCAAGAAAAGGATGGGAAGATCTCTTTTGTCGGTGATGCTTTCAGTCGTGCAATTCCAGCAAATAAAGAATCGATCACACCACCGAAACATGGTCAGGATGTCTATTTAACTCTTGATGAGAAGATTCAACTGTACTTAGATGAAGCGGTGCAAGAAGCTGCGAAGAAATATAAGCCAGAAAAGATTACGGGTATCGTTGCTGATCCGAAAACGGGAAGAATTCTCGCGATGAGTAATTCACCTAGTTTTAATCCGAACAAAAAAGATATAAAAAACTATACGAACTTCGCTGTTTCTTATCCGTTCGAACCAGGATCAACAATGAAGATCTTCACATTGGCAGCAGCCATTGAAGAAGGTAAATACAACGGTAATGAGGTGTTCCAATCGGGTTCCTACAAGCTTCCGAACATTGGAAGACCGATTTACGATCATAATAAAAGAGGATGGGGACCGATTACTTATAACGAAGGAGTTCAAAATTCTTCTAACGTTGCGTTCTCAAAACTTGTACGCGAAAAACTAGGTTATGAGAAATATAGGAGTTATCTCTCTAAATTTGGATTAGATCAAAAGACGAACATTGACCTTCCGAATGAGAAGAGTGGATCGATCCTTTATAACTATGAGATCGAAAAAGTAACCACTGCGTTCGGCCAAGGAACGACGATCACTCCGATTCAACAGATTCAAGCTGCAACAGCTATTGCAAATGGTGGTAAGATGATGCGACCATACGTGATCGACAAGATCATGGACCCAGAAAATAAGAAGACGGTGTTATCAAATGAGCCGAAAGTAGCGGGTAAGCCTATTTCTGAAGAAACTGCGAAACAAGTAAGAGATATACTTGAAACAGTGGTCACAGATGGAACGGGTAAACCTTATATGATCGATGGTTATAGCGTGGCTGGAAAGACAGGAACGGCACAGATCGTAGGAAAAGATGGAAAGTACATCTCTGGTTGGGGAGAGAACGTATTCTCTTTCTTGGGAATGGCTCCAAAAGATGACCCTAAACTTTTAGTATATGTGGCCGTGGAACGTCCTAAGGTTGAGTTTCCTGAGATGGGTTCTACACCAGTAGCTAATATTTTTACAAGCGTAATGAAAAGCGGGCTTCAATATTTAAATATTCAGCCTGAAGCTAAAGTGAAGGATCAATCTTCTAAAGTAAAGAAATCTTACGGTAAAGAATTACCAGATTACACTGGACAATCTGCTGAGAAAGCAAAGAGTGATTTAGAAAAACTCGGAATGCAGGTTTCCGTCATTGGTTCAGGGAATGATATCACCAACCAAGAACCATATGAAGGTGCTTATGTGATGAAAGGTGAACGAGTCATATTAAGAACGTCTGGTGATGCAAAAATGCCTGATGTTAAAGATTGGTCTTACATGGATATCTTAAGGATCAGCAAGCTTCTTGGATTGAAAGAAACGATAACAGGAAGCGGATTTGCTGTAAAACAAAGCATTAAACCAGGAAACCCCGTTAAAGAAGGAGATTTCTTTGTCGTTCAACTAGAACCTCCTAAAGTAACTGAATCAGAAACAGATTCTGAAGAAGAGAACGTGGAAGATTCGAGTTCTAGCGAGGAACAGTCTCAAGATGAAGAACTTCCGGTAACAGACTAAATGTTCTAGGCGCTTGTGTACAAGCATATATTTGAAACGAGACATACAAGGGAGGTATTGTGTGTGCGAGTTTCGAATGTAACTGTACGCAGGCGCTTAATTTTTGTTCTTGTTTTTGGAATAGCTTTCTTTTTTGTTATTTCTGTAAGACTTGGTTACGTACAATTTGTGCTTGGAGATATGTTGACAGATCAAGCCCTTGATTCTTGGAGCAGAGACATTCCTTTTGAACCAAAAAGAGGAAAGATTCTAGATCGTAATGACGTGGTACTCGCCACAAATATTAGCGCTCCGACCGTCTTTGTCGTTCCAAGACAGATCAAGGAACCTGATGAAACTGCTGAAAAGTTGGCTGCTTTGTTAAATATATCAAAAACAGAAGTGTACCAAAGACTCACCAAGAAAGCCTCTATCGTAAGAATCGATAATGGAGGACGAAAGATCAGCAATACGAAGGCAAAAGAAGTTGAAGCTTTGAATCTACCAGGTGTTTTTGTTGCAGAAGATAGTAAAAGGCATTACCCGTACGGTTCTTATCTTTCTCACGTACTCGGCTTTGCAGGTATTGACAGTCAGGGGCTCACAGGGCTAGAACTGTATTATGATGAACAGCTGAACGGTGAAAAAGGTCATATCTCATTCTTCTCGGACGCAAGGGGACGCAGAATGCCATCGTTATCGGACAAGTATGAAAAACCGAAAGATGGCTATGACCTGAGATTAACGACAGATTCACGTGTTCAAACCATTATTGAGAGAGAGCTTGATATCGCACAAGCCACCTATGATCCTGATGGAGCAATCGCTATAGCGATGAATCCAAATACTGGAGAAATTCTTGGTATGAGTTCTCGACCGGATTTTGACCCGGAAGAGTACAAACGAGTTTCACCAGAAGTATACAATCGAAATCTACCAGTGTGGGCTCAATATGAACCAGGTTCTACCTTCAAGATCATCACGCTTGCTGCAGCACTCGAAGAAGATAAAGTTGACTTAGATAGAGATCATTTTCACGATCCTGGATCGATCGAAGTTGCAGGGAGAAAGCTTAAATGCTGGAAAGCGGGAGGACATGGCAGTCAGACCTTCTTAGAAGGCGTTCAAAATTCTTGCAACCCAGGGTTTGTTATTCTTGGTCAACGTCTAGGGAAAGATAAACTATTTGATTATATTAAAGACTTTGGATTTGGAGAAAAGACAGGTGTTGATCTAGCTGGTGAGGGTAAAGGAATCTTATTCTCCTTAGATCGTGTTGGACCGCTTGAACTTGCAACAACGGCATTCGGGCAAGGTGTTTCTGTGACTCCAATTCAACAAGTAGCTGCTGTGTCTGCGGCCGTAAACGGAGGATATCTGTACGAACCATATATAGCTAAAGAATTAGTGGACCCTATTACTGGGAAAGTCGTTAGTAAGCAGACACCAAAACTTAAAAGAAAAGTGATCTCTGAAAAAACGTCTAAAGAAGTTAGACGCGCATTAGAAAGTGTTGTAGCTCAAGGGACTGGAAAGAATGCATTCGTCGATGGTTACCGGGTCGGAGGGAAAACGGGGACTGCTCAAAAGGCTGAAGGTGGTGTTTATTTAAAGAACAACCATATCGTCTCCTTTATCGGGATGGCTCCTGCCAACAATCCTGAGATCGTTGTTTATGTTGCTATAGATAATCCAAAAGAAACACTGCAGTTTGGTGGAATTGTGGCAGCCCCAATCGTTGGCAATATTATAGAAGACAGCCTTTCTGCTATGGGCGTTAAAAAGCAAAAAGATCAGATAGAAAAAGAGAAAACATGGCTCGATGCTCCTGAAGTAGTCGTTCCAGATTTAGTCGGAAAACAAACGAAAGAGCTTACGAACCTGTTGTATAATCTCAAAATTGAAACATCAGGAAAAGGGAACTACATCGTACAGCAAGCTCCTAAAGCTGGCGTAAAGCTAGAAGCTGGTAAAACGATTCGTTTATTTTTGGGTGACAAAAAAGAAGTGGAAGATTAAAATAAAGAATGTACACATAGCCAAGCGCGGAATCTTGCTTGGCTTATTTTCTTTAAAGATGCATATAAAACGCTCTCTCATAGAAAGATGTTATACTGGTGCACTTATTTGAACGAGATATAAGATAATACCAAAAAAGACCTTTATATGAGCTGCAACATATGTGAAACTTCGTTTTTTTTGACTATATGCTTAACGATGATTAGAGGAGAGATCAGGATTAATGGAATTAAAAGAACTGCTTACATATTTAGTGAACTATGAAATGGATATTCAAGCCAATCCTGAAATTACCTCCATTGAAATGGATTCCAGGAAAGCTGGGAAAGGCTGTCTATTTGTATGTATGGAAGGGCTTCTGTTTGATGGACATGATTTTGCAGAAACCGTTGCGAATAACGGAGCTGCTGCAATTTTAGCTGAGAAAGATATTGATGTTAACATTCCTGTTATAAAAGTTAAAAACACAAAAAAGGCTCTTGCGGTATTAGCAGATGCTTTTTATGGCCATCCCTCCCAAAAACTCCATTTGATCGGAATTACCGGTACGAATGGAAAGACGACAACTTCACATCTCATTGAAAAAGTTTTAAGAGATGCTGGGAAAAGCACTGGGATGATCGGCACGATTGAAATGAAGATAAAAGATCAAAGCTTTAAGGTAGCTAATACTACACCTGATTCATTATTTTTGCAGAATGCTTTTTATCAAATGACAAAAGAAAAAGTGGAAGCGGCCGTCATGGAAGTGTCTTCGCATGCTCTCGTTCAAGGTAGAGTATGGGGATGTGACTTTGATATCGCTGTTTTCACGAACTTGACACAAGATCATTTGGACTACCATAAAAATATGGAAGAATACCAGTTTGCAAAGAGTCTTCTGTTCTCTCAAATGGGTAATACTTATAACAGATCAGATCGTAAAGTCGCTGTTCTTAATAATGATGATCCAGCTTCAAAAATGTTTGAAAGAGTTACTTCCGCACAGGTTGTTTCTTATGGAATTGATAACGATAGCGACGTTCGAGCAACCAATATATTGATCGGATCGCAAGGCACTACGTTTACGCTGCAGACTCCTATTGGTTCAAGAGAAGTTACATTGAAGCTTATCGGAAAGTTTTCTGTTTATAATGTACTCGCAGCTACAACAGCATGTTTGTTATCTGGATTAGATCTGGATCAGATTCTTGATAGTCTAAAAGAAGTAACGGGCGTTTCTGGCAGATTCGAACCTGTTATTGCAGGTCAAGATTTTACGGTGATCGTTGATTACGCACATACGCCAGATAGTTTAGAGAATGTATTACGAACGATCAAAGAGTTTGCAACAGGAAAAATAACAGCGATCGTAGGATGTGGTGGTGACCGCGATAAGACCAAGCGACCGCTCATGGCGGGAATTGCGGCTAATTTAGCTGATCATGCCATCTTCACAAGTGATAACCCACGAACAGAAGACCCTCTTCAAATCTTAAAAGATATGGAAGAGGGCGTAGACGATGGGAATTACGTGACCATCCCTGATCGAAAAAAGGCAATCGAACATGCGGTTGAAAAGGCTAGTACAAACGATGTTATACTTATAGCCGGAAAAGGTCATGAAACTTATCAAATCATTGGAAAAGATATATTAGAATTCGATGATAGGATCGTTGCAAGGGAAGCAATTAAGGCGGTGAAAAAATGAAGTTAGATTTTAAAGAACTGGTCTCATTAGCAGAGCGTACGAGTGGTAAGTATGAGAACCTAATATTAGAAGGTGTTTCTAAAGATACAAGACATAAAAGCGAGAATGCCCTATACTTACCGATTGCTGGTGAGCGGTTTGATGGTCACGATTTTCTTTTAAATGCGATTGAGCAAGGATGCACAGCTACGGTCTGGCAAGAAGGAAAAGATCTTCCAGAAGGATTGCCGGAAGATTTTCCTATCCTTTATACAAAAGATACTGTAACATTTTTGCAAGATATCTCTAAATATTATTTGAAGAAGATCAATCCTGTTGTAGTAGCTGTAACGGGTAGTAACGGAAAAACAACGACTAAAGATATGATCGAAAGTGTTTCCTCTGAAAACTTTAAGACGTTTAAAACGCAAGGAAATTACAATAATCATATTGGAATGCCTTTGACCATCCTAGCGATGGAAGATACTACAGAAGTATTGATCTTAGAAATGGGTATGAGTGATTATGGTGAGATATCTCTTTTAAGTAAGATCGCAGAGCCAGATGTTGCTGTTATTACGAATATCGGTGAAAGCCATCTTGAACAGCTTGGTAGTCGTGAAGGAATCGCTAAAGCGAAACTTGAGATTGCAGATGGATTAAAACAAGGCGGGCTGTTTATAATCGATGGAGATGAGCCGCTTCTTTCACATGTGAAAGGTGAGAACGTGCTGCAAGTTGGTTTTGGAGATTCAAATACACTGAAGTTATCTAACCTTAAGACAGATGTACGTGGTGTAACGTTTTCTTTAGAAGAAGGTACGACCGTGTATCGCATACCGATGCTCGGACGTCATAATATTAAAAATGCAGCATATGCCATAGCTGTAGGGCATTATTTAAATATAGAAGAAAACAAGATACTAGAAGGACTTGAGAACCTTAAAGTGACTTCCATGCGTCTGGAAATGAAAAGCGGTAAGAAGGATACGCTTCTTATCAACGATGCCTATAACGCTAGTCCAACGAGTATGATTGCAGCTTTAGAAACACTTGCTGAACTGAAGGATTACGCTAAAAAGGTCGCTGTTCTCGGAGATATGTATGAATTAGGTTCAAATGAAGAAGAGATGCATCGGAACATAGCGAAGCATGTGGATGACACGATTTCTCATGTGATATGTGTAGGGCAAAAAGGTGCTTGGATTGCAGACGAACTAAAAAAACAAAACAATGAAGGCGTTAAGGTTATTCAATGTCTTACAAAAGAAGAAGCGGAAGAACCTATTGCTAAATTATTATCAAAAGACACTGCTATTCTTTTTAAAGCATCAAGAGGGATGGTATTAGAAACCCTAGTCTCGAAATTTGTAGAGCAAGAACAGGAGTCGAAAAAATGATTGAGCAAGTCTTATTATTTACATTAGTAGCATCCTTCTTAATAGCGGTATTAAGTTCACCCTTTTTCATCCCGTTTTTAAGAAGATTAAAATTTGGGCAGAGCATCCGTGATGAAGGCCCAAAATCTCACCAAAAAAAGCAAGGTACACCTACGATGGGCGGGATTGTTATCGTCTTAGCCCTTGTTATCGCGACCTATGCAATGACCGCTAAGTTTTTTGCAGTAACTGCAGAAACTCATCTGCTTATCCTCGTTACATTAGGATACGGACTTATTGGCTTTTTAGATGATTTTATTAAAGTAGTTAAGAAAAGAAACCTCGGTTTAACATCGAAACAAAAATTAGTAGGGCAATTGATTATTGCAGCTCTTTTCTTCCTTGGATTAAGAGCGATTGATTTCTCAACAGAAATTTCAGTTCCTGGAACAGATTTTTCGTTTGATCTAGGATGGTTTTACCCCGTATTGGTTGTATTCATGTTAATCGGTGCTTCTAATGCGGTAAACCTTACGGATGGCTTGGATGGATTGTTAGCAGGTACAGCTGCTATAGCTTTTGGTGCCTTTGCTGTTTTGTCATCTACCATTCTCCAATTTGAAGCTGCTGTTTTTTGTGTCGCTGTTGTTGGTGCTGTACTTGGATTCTTAGTTTTTAATGCACATCCAGCGAAAGTGTTCATGGGAGATACTGGATCATTGGCTTTAGGTGGTGCGATTAGTGCAGTTGCAATCTTAACAAAACTTGAGATTTTGCTCGTTATTATTGGTGGAGTTTTTGTAATCGAAACCCTTTCTGTAATGATTCAAGTAGCATCATTTAAGTTAACTCGTAAGCGTGTATTTAAGATGAGCCCGCTTCATCATCACTATGAATTGTCAGGCTGGAGTGAATGGCGCATCGTCGTTACATTTTGGCTTGTAGGATTGGTATTTGCAGCATTAGGAATTTATTTAGAGGTGTGGGTATAGATGAAAGACACTACATTTTTTAAAAACAAAAAGATATTAATCGTAGGATTAGCTAAGAGCGGTTTTGCTGGTGCAAAACTGCTTCATTCGTTTGGGGCTCAATTAACAGTGAACGACAAAAGCCCTAGAGAAGGAAATGTGGAAGCAGAAAAACTTGAGGAGCTTGGAATCAACGTAGTTTGTGGAGATCATCCGCTGACATTACTAGATAACCAGTTGGACTTTATTGTAAAGAACCCAGGAATTCCATACCAAAACCCTTTGATCGATGAAGCGGTTAAACGTAACATTCCGGTTTATACTGAAGTCGAAATTGCAGGTATGATCTCGGACGCATCGATAATTGCGATTACAGGGTCAAACGGTAAGACGACAACCACTACACTTATCGGTGATATGTTACAAAACAGTGATAAGACACCTATTGTAGCAGGGAACATAGGTACTGTGTTCTCTGAGGTTGCAGCGGAGTCGACAGAGAAAGATATATTAGTAGCTGAACTTTCTAGCTTTCAGTTGATGGGAACAGAGCGATTTAAGCCACAGATTGCAGTTTTTCTAAACCTGTTTGAAGCACACTTAGATTATCACGGTTCTCTTGATGAATACGGGAAAGCAAAAGCTAAGATCACTGAAAACCAAGATCCATCTGATTATGTGATCTATAACGCAGATGATGAACGTGTTTCACATTTGATGAAGAATTCTAAAGCGCAGCATATCCCATTTTCTGTAACGAAGAAATATGATGATGGGGTTTATGTTGAAGATGGTGCCCTTTATTTTCAGGACCAGAAAGTTATTGATCTAAGTGAAATAGTGTTGCCAGGCAAACACAACCTGTCTAATATTATGGCAGCTGTGGCGGCATCTTTATTAGCCGGTGCTACTTTGAAACAGATACATCAAGTTCTAACTTCGTTTCCTGGGGTTAAACACCGTCTGCAGTACGTCGGTGAGTTTAAGGGCAGACGTTTTTATAATGATTCAAAAGCTACGAATATATTAGCGACGAATGCAGCGTTGTCTGCATTTGAACAACCCGTCATCTTACTAGCTGGTGGTCTTGATCGTGGAAATTCATTTGATGGTCTGCTTCCATCACTAAAAAATGTAAAAGCGATCGTTACTTTTGGTCAAACAGCTGATAAATTAGCAGAAACAGCGGCACAGGCAGGAATAGAAACTATAAAACGTGCTGATAATGTGGAAGATGCTGTTCCCCTTGCATACAGTTTATCTGCTGAAGAAGATGTTATTTTATTGTCTCCTGCATGTGCTAGCTGGGATCAATATAAGACATTCGAACAAAGAGGGGACATGTTTATCAACTCTGTGCATAAACTTAAATAAGGTTTGTACAAATAAGAAGAGTTGAGGTGTTTCCCTTTGCCTGCAACGAAATCAACCCCTGATATCATAATGATTGTAGTTACGCTTATGTTGTTATCGATCGGTATAATAATGGTTTATAGCGCTAGTGCAGATTTAGGGCTATACAAGTTTGATGATGCGTTCTTTTTTGCAAAGCGACAATTGTTATTTGCCGGTGTAGGTATTGCAGCGATGTTTTTTATCATGAACATCAATTACATGACGTGGAGAGTCTGGTCTAAGATTCTTCTGATTATTTGTTTTGTATTATTGATCGCAGTTCTTGTTCCAGGTATTGGTATGGTGCGTGGTGGTGCTAGAAGCTGGATCGGTGTAGGTGCTTTTTCCATACAGCCGTCTGAATTTATGAAACTGGCCATGATTACATTCCTGGCTAAGTATCTATCAGAGCATCAAAAAAAGATCACTTCTCTTAA
The DNA here is from genome assembly GCF_049537595.1 of Fictibacillus nanhaiensis. Lineage (GTDB taxonomy): Bacteria > Bacillota > Bacilli > Bacillales > Fictibacillaceae > Fictibacillus > Fictibacillus nanhaiensis_F. Next base: position 2,001,671 of record NZ_JBMULM010000001.1, on the reverse strand, counting down.
AAAAGGTTTAGTACCTACTCTCGGATTAGTGATGATCGCATTTGGCATGATTATGCTTCAGCCAGATTTAGGAACAGGAGCAGTGATGGTAGGAACAAGTATTGTGATGGTTTTTGTTGCAGGTGCGCGCATCTCCCATTTTGTAGGGATGGCTTTAATCGGTCTTATCGGACTTGCGGGATTAATCATATCTGCTCCTTATCGAATTAAGAGAATCACTTCTTTTCTTGATCCTTGGAGTGATCCTTTAGGCAGCGGATTTCAGATTATCCAATCTCTTTATTCACTCGGACCAGGTGGATTGCTTGGACTAGGTTTAGGGCAGAGTAGACAAAAATTCGGTTACCTACCTGAACCTCAAACGGATTTTATCTTTGCGATTCTGTCAGAGGAACTCGGTTTTATCGGTGCTGTTTTTGTATTAATCCTCTTTAGTCTTCTCTTATGGCGAGGAATCAGGATCGCTTTAGGAGCTCCAGATCTATTCGGTAGTTTTTTAGCGATTGGGATCATAGGAATGGTCGCTATACAGGTGATGATTAATATCGGAGTTGTAACAGGTTTGATGCCTGTAACTGGAATAACACTTCCATTTTTAAGTTATGGAGGATCTTCATTAACTCTAATGCTCGCATCAATTGGAGTAATACTCAATATTAGTCGGTATTCAAGGTATTAAAACTTGAGTTTCAAAGGAAATTCTCTTATTCTAAACATAGCGATTTAAAGACGTTACCCTGTCAATTATGGCAGGGTAACTTCTTTTTCTTTGACATTTTTTGATAGCCTGTTTTCGTATACCGTGTTGCTTAGGTTAGTTGCTGATTTTCGCTCCAGGTTGCACGCTTTCCACGGGGCGAACGGTGAGCCTCCTGTCTAGTTGCAGTGACAAGCCCCTCGAGGTCAAAAGGTAAACGGTCAAGAAGGCAAAGGGCGCCTTCCAAGCCCATTTCACTTTTGCTTGTCGGGGCTGAACGAGTCACTTCCACTTTTCTGACTGCCGCTTTGCGCCATTAGGAGTCTCCACCTGACCGCTTAAAGGTTGTCTCTCTGCTCTTGCGTCTACAAGTTTATGCTAACGAAGTGTACTTCCTCGTCGCATGCCTTGCGAGAAGCTCCTCATGTGGCAGGCAGGCAACCTTCCGCTACAATCAGCTTGCTAGGAAGTAGGTTGTGATAAACCAGCAGGAGTACTACAACCCTTTTTCAATAAATCAAAGAAGCAACTAAAAAAATCATAACGAAAGCATCTTAAATTTTTTTAGGAAATAAAAAGTAAGAAACAAAATCGTTAGTTCTGACGAATACTACTTTGTCGATGTTTAAGGACAATGAAAACATGGAAAAGATTAACGCATAGCATATAAATAGAACGATGCGTATGAACGTAGGGGGTTTTTAATTATGTATAGCCAATTAGCTGAGAAATTAAAAAGTGAAGATTTAGGAACTGTCCTTGTAAATGAACCATTAAAAAATCACACCACATTAAAAATCGGTGGACCAGCTGACCTTTTTTATGAACCGAAAGACATTGAAAGTCTAAAAAAAGCATTAAATTATATAAAAGAAGCCAACGCACCAATACGTGCGATTGGAAGAGGATCTAACCTCCTTGTTGCAGACGGAGGCATAGAAGGGGTTGTCATTAAAGTAGGGGAGGGGATCAACCACCTTGAAAAAAATGATAACACTATTAGAGTTGGCGGTGGGTATTCACTTATTCCGCTAGCCACTGTAATGTCGCGCGAAGCTTATACGGGTCTAGAATTTGCAGCAGGTATTCCGGGATCAGTTGGCGGAGCTGTATTCATGAATGCAGGTGCACATGGATCAGATATGTCTAAGATCGTTGAGAAAGCTTTGATTTTATTACCTGATGGTGAGCTTACATGGCTTTCTAATGAAGAACTAAAATTTTCTTATCGTACTTCTGTTCTTCAAGAGACTGGTGGCATCTGTGTGGAAGTCATCCTCGTTTTAGATAAAGGGGATAAAGAAACGATCATGGCAGAGCTTAAGAAGAATAAAGATTATCGCAGAAACACACAGCCATGGAACTATCCGTGCTGTGGGAGTGTTTTCCGTAATCCGCTGCCTAATTATGCAGGACATCTTATTGAAACATCGGGACTTAAAGGGACTCAGATAGGTGGAGCACAAGTTTCAGAGATGCACGCTAATTTTATTGTGAATACTGGAGATGCAAAAGCCAAGGACGTGCTGGATCTTATCAGTTATATTCAAAAAACGATTAAAGAAAAGCATGGTGTTGACCTTCATACAGAAGTTGAGATCATTGGTAGAAATGATTAACAAAAAATTGGATAAATAGTGCTGAATTGCGGCTTATCCGTGCTATAATACAAAGAACAAGAAAAAATTAACTTTTGACGTTTCGAAACGAACCATACATTTCGTTATCTTCTGACAGTTGGACTGTTATCAGTACCTTTTTGAAGACTTGGCGTCTATCTGCCAAGTTCTTTTATTTCTGTCAACCGTTAATGTTTCTTGTACTAACTTATAAAACGGGGGAAGAGGATGGACAAGGTAAAGGTTGTCAAGATTGAGGACCGAATTCCGAAGCTGAAAGAACATCGCAAACAAAAAGCAAATCGTCGTCTTATATATTACTTGTCCTTTTTCTTCCTGTTATTGTTGGTCGTCGTTTATTTTCAATCAGATCTTAGTCATGTGAAGAAAATTACCGTCTCTGGCAATTATTTTGTAACCGACAATGAGATTCTTGAAAAAAGTAAAATTTCAACAAAGACAAAGTATTTGAATGTATCTGAGGATGAAATTATGGAGCGGCTCGAAGATATCTCAGAGGTTAGTTCCGTATCCATCCAAAAGAAATTTTTTAACCAAGTTGTAATTAAAGTGAGTGAATTTCAACGAGTAGGGTATTTCAGAAAAGAGAATCTATACTACCCGATGCTTCAGAACGGGAAAATGTTAGAGCCTCTAAAGAAAAATGAGAGACCAGTAAATGCACCTGTAATCGTCAGCTGGAAAGATCCAGACCAATTAGAGATGATGGCACAGGAACTGCAGAAGCTACCTGAAGGAATCATTCATCGTATATCTGAGATCACACATACACCTTCATCCAACAGTTCAAACCAGCTAACGTTGTTCATGACGGATGGAAACAAAGTGGTAACAGCGATACCTAAGTTCTCAGAAAGGCTGACAGCTTATCCATCTTTAGTGAGTGAGTTAAAGCCTGAGGAAAAAGGAACGTTCTATTTAGGAATCAGCACACGTTTTGAACGATACAACCAAGTGGAGGAAAGTAATGAGAAAAATTAAAGGGACGCATCTTTTCTTATCTTTAATCCTACTCGTTACCGGGTTCATCTTATCTTTCTCCTATCAGAGAACGCAGATCGAAAAGCAAAATGTTGTTCAGAACAATGAATGGAAAAAGGAAGATTCATTGCGCAGCCAAATCTTAAATCTTCAAAAAACAAATAGAGAATTAGCAGGCGATCTTCAAAGTCTGCAGCAAAATGTTGAGAAGAAAGAAAATAAGCTGGCAGATCAAGAGGAGATATCTTCTAAACTAGTAGAAGATTTAAAAGAGCTCAGAATGGTAGTAGGAAACGTAAAAGTGAAAGGGGAGGGGGTAGAAGTTACTCTTCAAGATTCCTCCTATATACCGGAAGGGGAGAACCCTAACGATTATATCGTCCATGAAGAACATATAAGAAGTGTCATTGACGAACTTCACGTATCGGGTGCAGAAGCCATTGCTATAAACGGTCAAAGAATTTCTCACGATACGTATATCGCTTGTATCGGTCCTGTAGTATCTGTGGATGGTAACCAATATCCTGCACCCTTTGTTATTACAGCAATAGGGAATTCCACAACCCTAGAGAAATCTTTGAATTTATACATCGTTGATAAAATTGTTAATGATGGTGTAGAAGTAAGAGTGGAGCAAGAAAGCGCGATCGAGATGGAGCCATTTATTACAGAAGAGGGATGAGTGAGTTGAAAGAAAGACAATTCATGTTTGCAACAATTGCCCTCATACTCGGCGGAATGCTGGCGATCCAATTTGAGACCACAAACAATCCTGTTGTTCGGGATACTAGAGATTTATGGGAATTAAGAGCTGATTTGGAAAAAGAGAAACAGCGTCAGCAGGAGCTTAATGAGGAATATGAACGCTATAGTGAACTCCTGAACCAATACAAAGGTGATGGTAAGGACGAAAAAATCCAAGCAATGGAAAAAGCGCTATGGGATTTAAAAAAACAGGCAGGATTAACAACGATTAGCGGACAAGGAATCGTAATAACGATCGAACCTTTTAATGAAGAGCTAATTGGAGTAGGTCAACCTGTTCCTAAAATAGATCCTGATATGCTTAGAAGACTTGTAAACGAACTAAACCGATATGATGCAAATGAGATCTCTATTGATGGCCAACGCGTCGTATCTAAAACCCCGATCCGGGAAGTGAATGGAAACATTTACATAAACAATGAGCCTGTTTCTTCATTTCCGATTGAAATCAGAGTTTTGGCAAAAGACAATGAAAAACTTCATCAGAAGATCATTGCTTCACCCGCTGTAGAGGAGTTTATTCGAGAAAATTTTCTCGTTGAATCCAAACAAACAGCTAAAGTTATTTTGCCAGCTTTCGATAAAGATATGAAGGTGAAGTTTATGAAACCGGCAAAGGAGGAAACGTAAGATGTGGTTGCCGGTACTTGGACTGCTATTAGGTCTGTTATTAGGTTTCATGTCTGATATCCGGGTCCCTCCAGAATATGCAAACTATTTATCGATAGCTGTCTTAGCTGCACTAGATACCTTATTCGGTGGTATACGTGCACATCTTCAAGGCAGTTTTGAAGATAAAGTGTTCATTACAGGTTTTTTCTTTAACATTTTATTGGCTGCAGGGCTCGCATACTTAGGGGTACACCTTGGTATCGATCTGTATCTAGCTGCAATTTTTGCATTTGGTGTTAGGTTGTTTAATAATATCGCTGTTATTAGACGCTTAATTATTTCCAAATGGTCAGATTCGCGCAAAAAGGCCTAAAAAATTTGAAAAAACGGTAAAAAAAAAGAGGGATAACCCGTTGTTTGTGGAATTTATTCCATAATTAAGCGCAAATTAAGGGATTTTTAAAATTTTAAGAAGATTTTTTGGATGAAAGGTAAGGAGGTGCCACAGAATGAACAGCAATGAAATTTATGTAAGTTTAGACATCGGTACATCCAATATTAAAGTGATCATTGGAGAAATGACTAGTGAGTCCTTTAATGTTATTGGTGTTGGCCATGCAAAATCAGCTGGAATCAGAAAAGGTTCCATTGTAGATATTGACGAAACTGTTCGTTCCATAAGAAAAGCCGTAGAGCAAGCAGAAAGAATGTTAGGTATTCCAATCAATGCTGTAATCGTAGGTGTAAAAGGAAACCATATTCAACTTCAGCCATGCCACGGTGTAGTTGCGGTATCAAGAGAAGACCGAGAGATCGGTGATGAAGACATCGCTAGAGTAATAGAGGCAGCTCAGGTTATGTCAGTGCCTCCAGAACGCGAAATTATAGATGTGATTCCTCGACAATTTATTGTTGACGGTACAGATGAGATTATTGATCCTCGAGGTATGTTAGGTGTTCGCCTTGAGATGGAAGGAACAGTAATAACTGGTTCCAAGACAATCTTACATAATTTATTACGTTGCGTAGAACGAGCTGGACTTACAGTGGCGGACATTTGTTTAGAGCCATTGGCAACATCATCGATTGCACTTTCACGTGATGAGATGGAGCTTGGTGTAGCACTGATCGATATTGGTGGAGGTTCTACTACACTATCTGTTTTTGATCAAGGAACCATGCAGTTAACATCCGTTCTTCCTGTTGGTGGAGACTTTATCACAAAAGATATATCCATCGGATTAAGAACGTCTGCTGAAGATGCAGAAAAGATTAAGCTGAAGCATGGTCATTCTTTTGTGGATTATGCATCAAAAGATGAGACATTTACAGTATCGCAAATTGGATCTTCACAAGAACAAGAAATCTCGCAATACGAACTTTCGTTAATAATTGAAGCTCGTATGGCTGAAATATTTGAGATGATTGATGATGAATTGCATCAGCGCGGATATTCGGAACTGCCAGGCGGTTTTGTTATTACAGGCGGAGTTGCTGCAATTCCAGGAGTACTTGAACTCGCTCAAGATATCTTCCAGCAGAACGTACGCGTTTCATTGCCGGATTATATAGGGGTTAGAGAACCGAAGTTTACAGCGGGAGTTGGATTAATTCAATTCACTCACAAAAATATTAAAGTTCAAGGAAAAGAAGTTGCTACTGCGTTAGTTGATAACGCTGGAGAACCTTTACCTAAAAAGAAGCAACAATCCAGCCAAAAATCGGGACAAGAAAAACAATCCGGTGGCATGAAATCAAAAGTCAAAGACTGGTTTGGTTTATTTTTCGAATAACATTAAGGAACTAGTCATTAGGAGGAACGCTCATGTTAGAGTTTGATATGAATATGGATCAATTGGCGACAATTAAAGTTATTGGTGTTGGTGGCGGCGGAAGTAACGCTGTTAACCGTATGATCGAACACGGTGTACAAGGTGTAGAATTTATTTGTGTGAATACAGATGCACAAGCTTTGAATCTATCAAAAGCGCCTGTAAAAATGCAGATCGGAACGAAATTAACAAGAGGACTAGGTGCAGGTGCGAATCCTGATATCGGTAAAAAAGCTGCTGAAGAAAGCCGCGAGCAGATCGAAGAGGCACTCAGCGGTGCTGATATGGTCTTTGTAACAGCTGGTATGGGTGGCGGCACAGGTACTGGTGCAGCACCTGTAGTCGCAGAGATCGCTAAAGATCTTGGTGCCCTTACAGTTGGTGTTGTCACAAGACCTTTCACTTTTGAAGGCCGTAAGCGTTCTACGCAAGCGGTAGGTGGAATCTCTGTATTAAAAGAAAAAGTTGATACATTGATTGTTATCCCGAATGATCGATTATTAGAGATCGTAGATAAAAACACTCCGATGCTTGAAGCTTTCCGTGAAGCGGACAATGTTCTTCGCCAAGGTGTACAAGGTATTTCTGATTTGATCGCAGTACCAGGATTGATCAACCTTGACTTTGCCGATGTAAAAACGATCATGACTGAACGAGGTTCTGCACTTATGGGTATTGGTGTAGGTACTGGTGAAAACCGGGCTGCTGAGGCTGCGAAAAAAGCCATTTCATCTCCACTTCTTGAAACATCTATCGATGGAGCAAAAGGTGTATTGATGAACATTACAGGTGGAGCAAACTTGAGCCTATATGAGGTGAACGAAGCCGCAGATATCGTTTCATCTGCTTCAGATCCTGAAGTAAACATGATCTTTGGTTCCGTAATTAACGAAGAACTAAAAGATGAGATTCTAGTTACGGTTATCGCAACTGGATTTGATGAAACTGAAAAGATGGTTAACAACCAACAGAGAGCTGAGCGTCCTAGAATGCAACAAGCTCCAACATCGAATCAGTCTCATTCGTCTCAAACTCAATCACAACCACAAAACCAGTCTCAAGGGCAATCTCGAGAAGAGAGCCAAGAATCAAGAAATACTTCTTACACGAATGCTGATTCAGATACGCTTGATATTCCAACATTCTTGCGTAACCGCAGCCGTAACAGAAGAAGATAAATACAAAAATGAAAGCATGTTCTCTATTTTAGAGAGCATGCTTTTTTGTTTTTGCAAAAAACCTCTTCCTTAGTACAGTTCCATATTCAATGTTGCTTATGTTAGTAGTTAATCTCCGCTCCAGGTTGCACGCTTTCAACGGGGCAGGCGGTGAGCCACATTCGTAACGTTTCACTTTTATGTGTCTCACCTGACCGCCAGTCCCACAGGAGTCTCGCAACTTCCACTCCAATCAACTTGACAATGAAGAGTTACAAATCTTTTTTTAGTAACAAGCTTTTTGAAAGAAGCCATATTAAAACAGCTTTTCTAAAGTACTAGAGGCATTTTTGAGAAGAAGATTGTTGCTATCAATAGTTTTTGAAAAATGCTTCAATGAGTAGTTAATTGGAGAGGAAGGGCGAGACTCCTGCAGGATGAGTGGGACAGGTGAGACCGTTCAATGACGCAAAGCGGCGAATGGGCTCACCGCACACCCTGCGGAAAGCGAGTCTGCATCGGAAATTAACCTCCTTCATGAACAACAATGTAAAAGCATACAGTTTTTTGTCATATTCTTGTCCGAAAAGCGTATATCTAACATATAAGTTATTTTGACAAAAATAGAGAAAATAAGAACTTTACTTCTCTCATAAACTGACAGACTTTCAAACAACCTATACGTTATACTGATTTCAAATTTAAGAAAGGAGAAAACCAATGACCCTTTATTTGGATGTCATTTGGTTTCTTAATTTCTGCATTGATTATGTTCTAATCTCTCTGACAGCGTATGTGCTCAAGCGCAATGCATCGAAAAAGAGAATCCTATCTGCTTCTTTATTAGCATCAAGTTATGTGTTTTTAGTAATCTTTCCAGAACTAATGTTATTTTCACAGCCAATCATGAAATTTATCCTATCCATTTTTATTATGATTGTGGCGTTTGGCTTTAAGCGTTTCAAGTTTGTCATGAAAAATCTTGCCATGTTTTATTTTGTTTCTTTTGTGACGGGTGGAGGTATTTTCGGTCTTCATTATTTTATGCAAAGTGATGCTGTGATTATGAATGGTGTTATCACGACAAAAAGTTCAGGAATGGGTGACCCGATCAGCTGGCTGTTTGTAGTAGCAGGTGTTCCTCTTCTTTGGTACTTTTCAAAGAAAAGAGTAGATGATATTTCTGTGGAAAAAATGGATTCCAACAGTCTTGTCAAAGTTACTATCAAAATAGACCAGATTTTGATCTCTGCAAATGGACTTATTGATACCGGTAATAAATTATACGATCCTATTTCTAAAATGCCTGTCATGATCCTTGATATGAACAAACACGGTGATTCTTTTCCGGAGATCATTCGAAATGCTGCCAAAGACGTTCTTGCAATGAATACAGATGACAATGAGCAACCATGGCTGAACAGACTTCGAATCGTACCTTACCGTGCAGTAGGACATCAACAGTTTTTAGCTTGTTTAAAACCAGATGCCGTAGAAATAGAAAAGGATGGAGTATCGATAGCATCCCCGCAGTGTCTCATAGGTTTGAGTTGGACAGTATTATCTAGCGAAGGTCAGTTTGATGCTATCGTTCATCCAAAGATGTACCTGCAACATGTACAAGCGTCCTAACAAAGCGATACGTGAAAGAATTTTAAGAAGATAATGTGAAAGGGGAGTTAACATGTTTAATAAGTGGCGTTTAAAAATGACGATGTACTGGTATAAGTTACTATTCAAGTTGGGGCTGAAGTCAGATGAGATTTATTATATTGGTGGAAATGAAGCTTTACCCCCTCCGCTTAGTAAAGAAGAAGAAGCGGTTCTGCTTGAAAAGCTTCCTTCTGGTGACCAGGCTGCCAAATCTCTTTTGATCGAAAGAAACCTTCGTTTAGTCGTATACATTGCACGAAAGTTTGAGAACACAGGGATCAACATTGAAGATTTAATCAGTATCGGAACGATCGGCCTTATAAAAGCAGTAAACACGTTCAATCCAGAAAAAAAGATCAAGCTCGCGACCTATGCATCAAGATGTATTGAGAACGAGATCTTGATGTATTTACGCCGTAACAACAAGACCCGGTCAGAAGTTTCGTTTGATGAACCGTTAAATGTGGATTGGGATGGGAACGAACTTTTGCTATCTGATGTTCTTGGGACAGAAGATGACATTATAACGCGCAGAATTGAGGCAAATGTAGATCGTAAACTTTTATTAAAAGCACTATTTACTTTAAACGATCGTGAAAAACAGATCATGGAACTTCGCTTCGGTCTTTCGGGAGGCGAAGAAAAAACACAAAAAGATGTAGCAGATATGCTCGGAATTTCTCAGTCTTATATTTCAAGACTGGAAAAGCGGATCATAAAGAGACTTCAAAAAGAATTTAATAAAATGGTTTAACACATATTGAATATAGCTTTTGATCAGTTCTTACCGTTTTCTGTAAAATAACAATTGCATAAATTTCCCTCCGTTCGGTGATACTTAATTTGAAATTAGCTCCCGGCAGGAGGGAAAAGACTTGACAAGAAATAAAGTTGAGATTTGCGGAGTTGACACATCAAAGCTTCCTGTTTTAAAAAATCCAGAGATGCGTATTCTTTTTGATAAGATGCATAAAGGTGATCCTGATGCACGCGAAACTTTGGTTAACGGAAACCTCAGGCTCGTTCTGAGTGTCATTCAACGGTTCAACAACCGCGGAGAGCATGTAGATGATTTATTTCAAGTAGGGTGTATCGGGCTGATGAAGTCCATAGACAATTTTGATCTAGGTCAGAATGTTAAGTTTTCAACCTATGCAGTTCCGATGATTATTGGTGAGATTCGCCGATATCTTCGAGACAATAACCCAATAAGAGTTTCCAGAAGCTTAAGGGATATCGCATATAAAGCACTGCAAGTTCGAGATCAGCTTATGAACAAACTATCTCGGGAGCCAACGGCACAACAGATTGCAGAAGCTCTAGATGTACCAAAAGAAGAAGTTGTCTTTGCACTTGATGCCATTCAAGATCCAGTTTCACTATTTGAACCGATCTACAATGATGGTGGTGATCCGATATTTGTAATGGATCAAATCAGCGATGATAAAGCAAAAGACATGCAGTGGATTGAGGAGATTGCTTTAAAAGAAGGAATGCGCCGCTTGAATGATAGAGAAAAGATGATCTTAACGATGCGTTTCTTTCAAGGAAAAACGCAAATGGAAGTCGCCGATGAGATCGGAATTTCACAGGCGCAAGTATCGAGACTTGAAAAAGCAGCAATCTCACAGATGAATAAAAACATCCAAAGCAGCTAAAACCCGTATTCACGGGTTTTTTTTTATTTTTGGACAGAAACATGAAATAGCTTTGTCCTTCATATACTGAAAGAAGAAAGGCGGGAATCGTAGATGAATAAAATATCAGATTTTCAAGTGAAAGATGTGGTTAACGTAGCAAATGGAAAAAAGCTCGGTCATATAGCTGATCTTGAAATCAACTTAAATACAGGAAAGATAGATGCGATCATCATCCCTGGTGCTGGAAAGATGCTTGGTTTTTTTGCAAGAGAGAACGACATCGTGATACCTTGGCGAAATATTGTTAAGATCGGTGCAGATGTTATTCTTGTAAGACATATGGAAGCTAGCGAATTAAATGAATATGTTAAAGAACCGTTTGATCAATTGAAATAAACGGTTCTTTTTTCTTTCTGGCTTTAAATTGTGGTAAAATAAAGATAAAACTTTCCAGGAGGAGTACATACTTATGAACACATTTGAACGATCTGGAAAGCATCTTGCAATACAGACCTGGCATAAGATAAATTCTAAGGTTATTGCTGGTTTCACAACACGTGAAGGCGGGAATAGTACAATGCCCTTTCATTCTATGAACATGGGTTTTCATGTGAATGATGATCCAGATACGGTTCGGGAAAACCGCATATTATTTTCAGATGACATCCGTTTTCCGGTTGAAAATTGGGTAGGTTCTAAACAAGTTCATGCTGAAAATATTGTAAAGGTATCTAAAGAAGACAGAGGAGCAGGTTCTTTAGATTTTGATACGGCAATTCCTGATGCAGATGGATTATATACATCAGATGAAAACATCCTTTTAACGTCACTGTATGCGGACTGTGTACCTCTCTATTTTTTTTCGCCGAACGATAACTTGATCGGACTCGCACACGCGGGATGGAAAGGCACAGTTGCAAAAATCGGTCCAGCAATGATCAAAACTTGGCAAGATAAAGAGAATGTTGACGTTAACGCGGTATTAGCCGCAATTGGTCCTTCAATAGGGCATTGCTGTTATGAGGTAGATGATCGAGTAATTAATGAAGTAAATGTAGCATTAGGTGGAGATACAGAAGACACCGTTTATAAGAAGAATGCAGCAGGAAAGTATCAATTAAACTTGAAAAAACTAAATGAAATCCTTCTCTTAAGAGCTGGAGTACTACCTGAAAATATTATCGTTTCAGATCAATGTACGAGCTGTCAAAATGACGTGTTCTTTTCACATCGTAAAGACAGAGGCAAGACGGGAAGAATGATGAGTTATATAGGCAGGAAAGGGGATTAATCAAGAAATTGGGTATCAAAGAAAACAAAGAACATATATTAAATGAAATTCAAAAAGCATGCGAGAAAAAAAACAGATCTTTAAAGGGCGTTAATTTGATCGCTGTGACGAAATATGTAAGTAATGAAACAACGAGAGCGGCTGTTTCAGCAGGTATTGAACATATTGGTGAAAACAGGATAGAAGGACTGCTATCCAAAAAAGAATTTTTGAAAGACACGTCAGTTAAATGGCACTTTATCGGAACTCTGCAAACTAGAAAAGTAAAAGATGTGATCGAGCATGTGGATTATATCCATTCATTAGACCGTTTAAGCTTAGCGAGTGAGATTCAAAAAAGAGCAGAAAAGACCATTTCTTGCTTTGTACAAGTTAACGTAGCAGAAGAAGATTCCAAACATGGTTTGCCAGTAAAAGATGTGGTCGCTTTTGTCGATAAATTAAAAGACTACGATCGTATTAAGGTTGTCGGACTTATGACTATGGCACCTTTTACTGATGATGAATCCTTAATCAGAAACGTGTTTTCTACATTAAAGCAACTTCAATTGGAAATACAGAAACAAAAAATGGTTCATGCTCCATGTACTGAACTATCTATGGGAATGTCTAACGATTTTTCAATTGCTGTTGAAGAAGGTGCAACATTTATTAGAATAGGGACGAGTTTAGTAGGAAAAGAATTTTAGGAGGTGGTACAGATGGGAATTAAAACAAAATTCAAGCGATTTTTTGATCTGGAAGACGATTATGAGTATGAAGAGGAATTTGAGGAAGAATCGATGCCTGAAGAAGAAGAAATCACACCTTCCCATACAAAAAAAGGGAAACCGAACGTTGTAAGTCTTCAAAGTATTCAACAACAAGTTAAAGTTGTTCTTGTAGAACCTCGTGTATATGCAGAAGCTCAAGATATCGCAGATCAATTAAAGAATCGGCGAGCTGTTGTTATGAATTTACAAAGAATTCCGCATGATCAAGCAAAAAGAATCGTAGACTTCTTATCAGGGACTGTTTATGCAATCGGTGGTGACATACAAAAGCTAGGGCCGAATACATTTTTATGTACTCCTGAAAATGTTGATGTTTCCGGAACGATTTCAGAAATGATGGAAGAAGATTAAATCAGGCAGGTGAAAATTATTGAATATGATCTATGCAGTTGAAGACGTAGTACTAACTCTTATTCAGATCTACTACTACATGATTATCGGGTACATACTATTATCTTGGTTTCCAAACGCTCGTGAGTCATCCATCGGTCAAGTGATCGCTAGACTCGTTGAACCATATCTATCTCCTTTTCGAAAGATTATTCCGCCACTTGGCATGATTGATCTTTCACCAATCGTAGCTTTAATGGCACTGCACTTTGCTCGTTTTGGTGTATCGGCGATCGCACAGATGATAGCTCGCTCACTTTAGGAGATAAATATGAGTATCTATCAGCATTACAGACCAGAAGAGCATGAATTTGTGGATCGGGTCTTGCACTGGAAGTCGGAGGTGCTCGAGAGATATAGTCCGAGATTGACGGACTTTCTTGATCCGAGAGAACAGGAAATCGTAAAAACCATCGTTGGTAACGATACAGAAGTCCGCCTCTCTTTATGGGGAGGCTCTTCTTTTTCTGAACGGAAGAGAGCATTGATCTATCCGGATTATTTTGAAGCTCAGAACGAAGATTTTCAATTAGTATGTTATAACATTCAGTATCCTGCTAAATTCTCTACGATTGAACACCGAGATGTTTTAGGTGCTTTAATGAACATCGGTGTTAAAAGAGGGAAGTATGGTGATATTTTAATTTCAGGAGATCGTGTTCAATTCATTTGTGCATCTGAGATCTCTGGATTTATTGAATTGAACTTAACGAAAGTCGGTAAGACGGGTATTACGTTACATACTATTCAAGAAGATGAACTAGCAGAAGTAAAGATTGAATATAACGAAAAGAGCGGGACCGTATCTTCACTAAGACTAGATGTGGTTGTCGCTGAAGTGTACAACCTTTCACGTGCAAAAGCATCCCCTTTGATTCAAGGAGGTCGGGTTAAGCTCAATCATAAGATCGTTGAGCATGTTTCAACTGAAATGATGGAAGGTGATGAGCTCTCAGTAAGAGGATTCGGCAGGAGTAAACTCATCGCGATCGAGGGAACGACCAAGAAAGAAAAGTGGCGTATCCGTTACGGACTTTTAAAATAATTTCCTTAAATAGAAGGAATGACGGAAAATTTGTCGAAATTAGGTAAAAAATAATGCATCAATGGAGGTGGCCGTTGTGCCTTTAACACCACTGGATATTCATAACAAAGAATTCACAAGAGGTTTCAGAGGGTATAGTGAAGATGAAGTGAATGACTTTTTAGATCAAGTCATCAAAGATTATGAAACAGTGATCCGAGAAAAGAAAGAACTAGAGGAAACGGTAGCGAACCTTGAAGAAAAGATCTCTTATTTCAAAAACATTGAGGAAACTCTGAATAAGTCAATTCTGATTGCTCAGGAAACAGGGGAAGAAGTAAAACGAACAGCAAATAAAGAAGCTCGTTTAATTGTTAAAGAAGCTGAAAAAAATGCGGATCGAATCATTAACGAGTCGCTATCTAAATCTCGAAAGATCTCAATGGAAATCGATGAATTAAAGAAACAGTCTTCTGTTTACCGAACGCGTTTCAAAATGTTGATCGAAGCTCAACTTGAAATGTTAAAGAACGATGACTGGGATTCTTTGAATGCACCAGATAATCTTGAAGGCTATGAACTTCAAGAAGTAAAGTCGTAAGCTTGACATTACTTTGAAAAATCGCATATACTTTTCTAAGATTAATATGTGACGAAGACGGGGACAGTAAATTACTTTTATCTATTCAAGCGATCTAGGAAATGGTGCGAGCCTAGTATAGAGAAGTATTCGAAGATCACCCTTGAGTTCTTGGACTGAAAAAAGCAGTAAGTTCAGGCGCTTCATCCACGCTACGGATGACTAAGCGGGTTTCGTGTTTTTATACGAACCTATTAGGGTGGTACCGCGGGATAACCTTCTCGTCCCTACTGTTAGCAAGCAGTAGGGGCGAGAAGGTTTTTTTGTTTTTACATGGTACTTTTGGTCATCTGTCACGTTTTATCGTAATGAAGGAGGAAAGATGATGAATTATAAAGACACGTTATTAATGCCGAAAACAGAGTTCCCGATGCGAGGAAATCTTCCTCAAAGAGAACCTGTTGTTCAAGACAAGTGGAAAGAACTAGACATCTACAATTTG
The DNA here is from genome assembly GCF_049537595.1 of Fictibacillus nanhaiensis. GTDB lineage: Bacteria > Bacillota > Bacilli > Bacillales > Fictibacillaceae > Fictibacillus > Fictibacillus nanhaiensis_F. The sequence continues at coordinate 1,986,134 of NZ_JBMULM010000001.1, read as the reverse complement.
GTGTTAGAAAATACGAAGGATTTACCTCCGTTTATCCTGCATGATGGACCACCGTATGCCAATGGTGATATCCACATCGGACACGCAGAGAATAAAATTTTAAAAGATATCATCGTGCGCTTTAAATCGATGACAGGTCACTATGCTCCTTACGTTCCTGGTTGGGATACTCACGGGCTGCCGATCGAAACAGCACTAACAAAAAGCGGAAAAGTAAAACGCAAAGAACTAACAGTTGCAGAGTTCCGTAAGCTTTGTGAAGAGTATGCGCTGAAACAAGTCGATCATCAACGTGAGCAGTTTAAACGTCTAGGTGTTCGTGGAGATTGGGAAAACCCATATATCACGTTAGATAAAGGTTACGAAGCTCGACAGATCGAAGTATTTGGCGAAATGGCCAAAAGAGATCTGATCTACAAAGGTTTAAAACCCGTATATTGGTCTCCTTCATCAGAATCTGCATTAGCAGAAGCAGAGATCGAGTACCAAGATAAACGTTCAGCTTCTATCTATGTTGCATTTGATGTAAAGGATGGAAAAGGTGTTCTTGATACAGATGAAAAACTTGTAATCTGGACAACGACTCCATGGACGATTCCTGCAAACTTAGGAATCTCTGTTCATCCAGAATTAGATTATGTTTCTGTTCAAACGGAAAATGGAAAATATGTTGTTGCTGAAGCACTATTAGAATCACTAACGAAAGAATTTGAGTGGGATCAAGTTGAAGTAGTAAAACGCTTTAAAGGTGCTGACATTGAGCATGCTGTAGCTAGTCATCCTTTATATGACCGTGATTCACTAGTCATGCTTGGCGACCATGTTACGACGGATGCAGGTACTGGTTGTGTTCATACAGCTCCTGGTCACGGTGAAGATGACTTTTTAGTAGGGAAAAAATACGGATTAGAAGTATTGTGTCCTGTTGATGACAGAGGTGTTATGACGAAAGAAGCACCTGGATTTGAAGGATTGTTCTATGATGAAGCGAATAAGCCGATTACTGAACAATTACAAGAAAAGGGTGCTCTACTAAAGCTTTCATTTATCACACACTCTTATCCGCATGATTGGAGAACGAAAAAACCGGTAATCTTCCGTGCAACTGCTCAATGGTTTGCTTCGATTAAAGGAATCCGTGAAGATATGCTTCGTGCGATTGAAGAAGTTAACTGGGTTCCAACTTGGGGTGAAACACGTTTACACAACATGATCAAAGACCGTGAAGACTGGTGTATCTCTCGTCAAAGAGCTTGGGGTGTTCCAATTCCAGTCTTTTACGGCGAAGATGGTGAAGCAATTCTTACAGAAGAAACAATTAGTCACGTTGTAGAATTGTTCAGAGAGCATGGATCAAACATTTGGTTTGAAAGAGAAGCAAAAGATTTACTTCCGGAAGGATTTACTTCTCCTCATAGCCCGAATGGCCGATTCTCTAAAGAGACAGATATCATGGACGTTTGGTTTGATTCGGGTACATCTCACTGGGGTGTTCTTGAAGAGAGAGAGAATTTAGTAAGACCTGCAGATCTTTATCTTGAAGGATCTGACCAATATCGTGGATGGTTTAACTCTTCTCTTTCTACATCTGTTGCAATCACTGGTAAAGCTCCTTACAAAGCTGTCTTGAGCCATGGTTTCGTTCTAGATGGAGAAGGACGTAAGATGAGTAAGTCAATCGGTAATACATTAGATCCGATCAAGGTGATGAAGCAGCTAGGTGCAGATATCATCCGTTTATGGGTATCGTCTGTTGATTATCAATCAGACGTACGTGTATCAGACGACATCTTAAAACAAGTTGCTGAAGTATACCGTAAAATCAGAAATACACTTCGTTTCTTGTTAGGTAACTTGCATGGATTTGATCCGAAACAGCATTCTGTAAAATTTGAAGATATGCCAGATCTTGAAAAATACATGATGGTTAAACTTGATAAAGTAGTAGCTAAAGTTAAAAAAGCTTACGAAGAATATCAGTTTATCACGGTATATAATACGATTCACAACTTCTGTACGATTGAGTTAAGTTCGTTCTATCTAGATATGGCAAAAGATACTTTATATATTCAAGCAGAAGACGATCATAAACGCCGCAGCATCCAAACTGTGCTTTATCAATCACTAATGGCACTTACTAAGCTTTCTGCTCCTGTTCTTTCTCATACAGCTGATGAAGTATGGGAATACATTCCGGGCGCTGAAGAAGTGAGCGTACAATTAACAACAATGCCAGAAGTGCAGAACTACCAAGGTACTGAAAAGCTTGAAAAAGACTGGGATGTATTCATGGATGTTCGTGATGAAGTATTAAAAGCACTTGAAGAAGCAAGAAGCCAAAAAACAATTGGTAAGTCACTAACTGCTTCAATCACTCTTTATCCGACCGAAGCTTTAAAACCTTGGCTTGAGTCTGTAGAAGACTTGAATAAGTTATTTATCGTTTCTAAAGCTGAAGTTGGAGGAGTGAAGTCAGAAGCTCCTGAATCGGCTGGTGTGTATGAGCATGTCGCTGTTTCAGTTAGCTCTGCAGAAGGTGAAACATGCGAACGCTGCTGGGTTGTTTCGGAAGATGTTGGACAGAACGAGAGCCATCCAACGCTTTGTGCAAGCTGCGCAGAGATCGTTGAAAAGCACTACGCTTAAAAGCATCAGTTTTTTAAACAGATAAATCTATAAAAGTTTTTGTACTTTGTTTTTCTTCTTTGAAAGTTGATCGGAGTGTAAGGTGCGAGACTCCTGCGGGACGAGCGTAGCGTCAAGGGGCTCACCGGTCGCCCCGCGGAAAGCGAAGCAACCTGAAACGGAGATCAACTACTTACAAGAGCATCAAAGTTAACTCAAACTATTTAATCCCGCATTTTGCGGGATTTTTGTTTGTTATAGTGTACTTCATTGATGTTAGACACAAATTAAATTGTAGAACGTCCGATGGCTGTGCTACAATTCATAAAGACATTAATTTCTGTATCGGAGGAGTTCTATTGTTTTATTATCTTGTAGCTTTGCTCATCTTGATAATCGACCAAGTGACAAAGTGGCTAATCGTAAAGAATATGGAATTAGGGCAATCTATTCCTGTTATTGATCAAGTATTCTACATAACCTCTCACCGAAACAGGGGGGCTGCATTCGGTATTTTGCAAGATCAGCGATACTTTTTTATTGTTGTAACGGTAATAGTTTTAGGGGCAATCGTTTATTATCTACAAAAGCACGCACATGATACATTGCTCAAAACAGCACTTGCTTTAGTATTAGGTGGAGCTGTTGGAAACTTTACTGACCGTTTGCTTCGCGGTGAAGTTGTTGATTTTCTAAATGTTTACATCGGCAGCTATGACTTCCCGATTTTTAATGTGGCTGACTCAGCACTCGTTGTAGGTGTTGGTTTGATTTTTATTCAAAGTTTTATGGAAAGCAAAAAGAAGGAGCCAGAAAATGAACAAATTTGAATATGCGGTAACTCCTGAACAAGCAGGAAACCGTATTGATAAAGTTTTATCTGATGTACAGGATGATTGGTCACGTTCACAGATTCAAAACTGGATCAAGGATAAGATCGTATTGTTAGAAGGAAAACCCGTGAAGTCTAATTATAAATGTGTAGCTGGAGATCTCATCGAGATTGATATTCCAGAACCTGAAGTATTAGATGTTGTACCAGAAGAGATGAATCTGGACATCGTGTATGAAGATTCTGATGTGCTTGTGGTAAATAAGCCACGCGGGATGGTCGTTCACCCCGCACCTGGGCATTATAGTGGAACACTAGTAAACGGTCTAATGGCACATTGTAAAGACCTTTCTGGAATAAATGGTGTACTTCGTCCAGGAATTGTTCACCGTATCGATAAAGACACTTCTGGTCTATTGATGGTTGCAAAAAATGATAAGGCACATGAATCGCTGGTTGATCAGCTTAAAGCAAAAACAACAACTCGTGTTTATAAAGCAATCGTTCATGGAGTAATGCCACATGACCAAGGTACGATCGATGCTCCAATCGGAAGAGACAAAAGTGATCGTCAAAAAATGACCGTAACCGATGAAAACAGCCGAGATGCTGTTACACATTTTAATGTGATCAAACGATTTACGAATTACACGTTTGTGGAATGTCAGCTAGAAACAGGGCGTACACACCAAATTCGTGTTCATATGAAATATATTGGATTCCCATTAGCCGGAGATCCGAAGTATGGTCCTTCAAAGACACTTCAAATTGAAGGTCAAGCGCTTCATGCACAAACTCTAGGGTTTGATCATCCTAGTACGGGTGAATATATGGAATTTGAACGAGAAATTCCTGATGATATGAATGAACTATTAGATCTGTTAGAGAAAAGAAGTTGACAAACGTTTAAGGGTTTGTCATAATCAATATAACTTAAATAGTCCTTTAACTTTAGTCCCGTGAGGCTGAGAAGGAAACGTTTTTTATGAGAATTCTTATTTAGGATTTCTCTATCCTCTCGTCATGCGTGACGGGAGGATTTTTTTTTTGGAACTAACGGTTAAAGGCAACAAGTTCTAAAAGGAGGGTTAGTTTATGTCAAAAACTGTATTAATGGATGACCAAGCAATCAGAAGAGCACTTACTCGGATCGCGCATGAGATTATCGAGCGAAATAAAGGAGTTACAGACATCGTATTAGCTGGCATAAAGACCCGTGGGGAATTTCTTGCAAAGCGCCTAGCTGAACGTATCGAACAGATTGAAGGGAACGCTGTTTCAGTAGGTGTCATTGATATCACATTGTACCGAGATGATCTTAAGATCAAAACGGATAATTCTGAACCTGAAGTAAAAGGAACGGATATTCCGGTTGAAGTGACAGACAAAAAGATTATCCTAGTAGATGATGTGCTTTACACAGGAAGAACAGTAAGAGCTGGAATGGATGCCATCATGGATCTTGGACGAGCTTCTAATATACAGCTTGCGGTTCTCATTGACAGAGGACATAGAGAGCTTCCGATTCGAGCGGATTATGTTGGGAAGAATGTTCCAACATCGAGTGAAGAAATCATCTCCGCTTCTTTAATAGAAGTAGATGGTTTCGATGAAGTATCAATCTCAACAACTAAATAAGTCCCTTTAAATTCAGTCCAGAGAGGCTGGCAAGGGAGGTACATATCAAGTGGCACGATTCGTGTACACTTGTGCCTCCGCGGCCTCTTTTGCAAAAAGCAGAAGAGGTTTTTTTATTGCAAAGAGCTGAAAACTCTACATCCTTTGCAAAAATAAGTGTTACCAATCAGGAGGTCAATAATATGGAAAACCAAACAAAAGCGATTTTAGATGTACATGATAAACCATCACCGGTTCAGTGGTTAACGTTGAGCTTGCAGCACTTATTCGCCATGTTTGGTGCTACAGTGCTAGTACCATTCTTAGTAGGTCTTCACCCAGGTGTGGCACTCGTATCAAGTGGACTTGCAACGCTAGCTTATCTTTTAGTAACAAAAGGACAAATTCCTGCTTATCTTGGATCAAGTTTTGCCTTTATTACACCGATCTTAACGGTAAAAGCTTTTGGAGGGCCAGAAGCAGCCATGCTCGGAAGCTTTTTAGCGGGTTTAGTCTACGGAGTGGTAGCTCTTTTGATCAAAGGATTCGGTTTTAAGTGGCTGATGAGAGTGTTGCCACCTGTAGTAGTAGGTCCGGTTATCATCGTAATCGGTTTAGGATTAGCAAATGTAGCAGTGGGCATGGCGATGAACGATCCGGCAACAGAAAAATATAGCTTGATGCACTTTACGGTAGCCTTATTTACTCTCGGAGTAACCATCGTTTGCTCGATCTTCTTCAGAGGAATTTTAGGAATTATCCCGATTCTGATCGGAATCATAGCAGGCTTTGCCTTTGCATACTTCAGAGGAATCGTAGATTTTTCAAAAGTAGCAGAAGCAAAATGGATTCAAGCTCCAGATTTCTTCGTACCTTTTGTAAACTATACACCTGACTTTACGTGGAGCATCGCAATGATCATGATGCCAGTGGCTGCGGTTACGATAGCAGAACATATCGGACATCAGCTCGTGCTTTCAAAAGTAGTCGGGCGAAACTTTATTGAAAAGCCAGGTCTTCATCGTTCGATCTTAGGCGATGGAATGGGTGTAATCATCGGTTCATTAATCGGAGGTCCTCCGGTAACTACGTATGGGGAAAATATAGGAGTGTTAGCGATCACGCGCGTCTATTCCGTCTTCGTGATCGGAGGAGCAGCGGTAACGGCCATTCTGTTCGGATTCTCTGGAAAAGTAACAGCGTTGATCAGTACGATTCCTACAGCCGTCATGGGAGGGGTATCCATCCTATTATTCGGAATCATCGCTTCATCAGGTTTACGCATGTTAGTAGACAACAATATCGATTTTGGAAACAAAAGAAACTTGATCATCTCATCCGTGATCTTGGTAACAGGAATTGGTGGAGCAGCATTAAAGATTAATGCAAACTTTGAGATTGCAGGTATGGCATTAGCAACGCTTATCGGTATCGTCTTAAACTTGGTGCTCCCAGGGCGAGAGAATGACAAAGATCTCATAAACAAAATGTTCAAAACAAACGATAACGACACAGCCGCATAAAACACCTTTTAACTAAGTACGAGAGACTTAAAAGGGTGACGACATGAGAGGAACGATATTCTTCTTCTGTTAAGAGCACCCTGAAAAACTTCAGGGTGCTATTTTTATGTCAAAAGGAGAGATTAGAATGAACCATTTACTAACGATGAATGAGTTATCGATCAAAGACATTCAGTTCATATTGCGAAAAGCAGAAGAGTTTAAAAGCGGAAAGCATGATGAGGTCTTCAATCAAAAGTTGATCGCGAATTTATTTTTTGAGCCAAGTACAAGAACAAGGTTCAGTTTTGAAGCTGCAGAACACAGACTTGGCATGAAACCTTTAAACGTAGAAGTTAACGGTTCCTCCGTGCAAAAAGGAGAGACGCTTTATGATACGTTACGAACGCTAGAGGAAATAGGCGTGGAGGCATTTGTTATCAGGCATCCTGAAGATCGCTATTTCGATGGCTTAGCTGAAAAAATAAATGTTCCGATCATCAACGCAGGCGATGGCTGTGGCAATCACCCTACTCAATCTCTGCTAGATCTCTTAACGATTCAACAAGAATTCATCGTACTACAGGGATTAACGGTTGTAATCGTAGGCGACATCCTACATAGCCGTGTTGCTCGCTCAAACGCAGAAGTCCTTAAAAAGATGGGAGCTAGAGTATTATTTTCTGGACCAGAAGAATGGTTCGTAGATGAATGGATAGAAGACTTCATCCCAATGGATGAGGCAGTCGAAGTAGCTGATGCTCTTATGATGCTCAGAATACAACACGAAAGACACAGTGCTTCTATGAATCTCGCGAAAAAAGATTATCATCAGCAATATGGACTAACGGTTGAACGAGAGAAAAGGATGAAAGCACACAGCATCATCATGCATCCAGCCCCTGTAAATCGAGGCGTTGAACTAGCGGATGAACTTGTAGAGTGTGAACGTTCAAGAATATTTAAGCAAGTACAGAATGGTGTTTTTATACGAATGGCGGTTTTGAGATGGGCATTGAATACGAATCAGGAGGCTATTAACGATGAGCTACTTATTGAAAAACGCTAGAATCCTTGACGGAAACAACAATCTTGTGAAAACAGATATCTTAATTTCGGATAACAAAATTGAAAAGGTAGAGAAAGATATCGCGATAAATGATCATGAAGTGCTTGATATAGCAGGAAAGTTAGTAACTCCAGGGTTTGTAGATCTGCACGTTCACTTAAGAGAACCTGGCGGGGAACATAAAGAGACGATCGCATCAGGAACGAAAGCAGCGGTAAAAGGTGGATATACAACACTTGCTGCGATGCCAAACACGAGACCTGTACCAGATAGTAAAGAAACATTAGAACTGGTACAGAAAAAAATCAAAGACACAGCAAACTGCAGAGTACTTCCTTATGCATCGATCACAACAAGACAGATCGGAAGTGAGCTGACCGACTTTGAAAAGCTCCTAGCGGGAGGCGCATTCGCTTTTACGGATGATGGTGTAGGAGTCCAATCAGCGGGTATGATGCTTAACGCGATGAAGGAAGCAAATCGCTATGGAGCTGTCATCGTAGCACATTGTGAAGACAACACCCTTCTTCCTAAAGGAGGCGCGTTCCACGAAGGTGATTTTACAAAGCAGGAAAATTTGCCGGGAATTCCATCTGTTAGTGAATCTGTCCACATCGCACGTGATGTACTGCTCGCAGAGGCAGCAGATGCAAGATATCATGTTTGTCACGTGAGTACGAAAGAATCCGTTCGAGTCATAAGAGATGCCAAATCCGCAGGAATTAAAGTAACAGCAGAAGTAACACCCCATCACTTGATCTTATGCGATAAAGACATTAAGGCTAACGATACACACTATAAAATGAATCCGCCGTTAAGAAGTGAAGCTGATCGAGAGGCATTAATAGAGGGACTAAAAGATGGCACGCTAGATTTTATCGCAACGGACCATGCACCACATAGTGCAGAAGAGAAAGCACAGAATGTTGAACTTGCACCTTTTGGAATCGTGGGGTTGGAAACAGCTTTTCCCCTTTTATATACAGAGCTTGTTGTGAAAAAGAAATTATTCACGCTGCAAGAACTTGTGGACAAGATGACCAAGAAGCCTTCTGAAAGCTTTAATCTGCCATACGGCACACTTGAAGAAGGTTCACTTGCAGATCTTACAATCATCGACCTAGAAAAAGAAGAAACAATCAAAGCTAAGGATTTTGTCTCTAAAGGACAGAATACACCGTTTGACGGCTGGAACTGTATAGGATGGCCGGTTGCGACCATTTTTGATGGAAAGCTTGTTTATCAACGAGAGGAGAGTTTAGTATGAAACGTTACTTAATATTAGAAGATGGAACGATTTTTAACGGATTGGCTTTTGGTTCACAACGTGAATCGAGTGGTGAGGTTGTATTCACAACAAGTATGACTGGATATCAAGAAGTGATGACAGATCCCTCATATTGTGATCAGATTATCTGCTTCACGTATCCACTAGTAGGAAACTATGGAATCAACCGTTCAGATTATGAATCGATCCGTCCTGCAACGAGTGGAATCATTGTGAATGAACATGCTGAGTTTCCAAACCATCATGAAGGGATGCAATCTTTAAGCAGCTGGCTGACAGCCAAAGATATTCCTGGTTTATATGGCATTGATACACGTAAACTTACAAGAAAAATCCGACAGCATGGAACGTTAAAAGGCAGAATGACAAATTCTATTGAAAATGCTGAAGAAATAATAAAGAACTTGAATGCGGGAGAACGAATAACGAATCAAGTGACAAAAGTATCAACAAAAACACCTTATCATTTACCCAATAGCGGTCATCGAGTAGTAGTCGTAGATTTCGGGGTGAAAAGCGGAATGTTACGCGAGTTGTCTAGAAGATTGTGTGATGTGATCGTTGTTCCACACAACACATCTGCAGCAGATATTATCCGCCTTCAACCGGATGGTGTGCTCTTGAGCAACGGACCTGGAGATCCAAAAGATGTTCACTCAGCAATTACGATGATTCAAGAGCTATTAAAAAATAACATCCCAATCTTAGGGATCTGCTTAGGTCATCAGCTGTTAGCTCTTGCTTGTGGTGCTGATACTGAAAAGCTGAAGTTTGGACACCGAGGATCGAACCATCCAGTAAAAGACCTTGAGACTGGAAAAATTGCGCTCACTTCTCAAAACCATGGATATGCCGTAACAGAAGCATCTCTACAAAATTCAGAGCTCGTTCTAACACACAAAGCCGTTAACGATGGAACGGTGGAAGGATTGAAACATAAAGTAAAACCAGCGTTTTCGATTCAATATCATCCAGAAGCTTCACCTGGACCACAAGACTCGAATCCGATCTTTGATGACTTCATGAACATGATAAAAACAACGAAGAAAGAAGGTTTGATGCAATATGCCTAAACGACATGACATCCGAAAAATTCTAGTGATTGGTTCTGGACCGATCGTAATTGGACAAGCTGCAGAATTTGATTATGCAGGGACACAGGCTTGCCAAGCCTTAAAAGAAGAAGGATATGAAGTTGTTTTAGTAAACTCTAATCCTGCAACAATCATGACTGATCCTAATATGGCGGATAAAGTTTATATCGAACCATTAACTCTTGAATTTGTATCGCGCATCATACGTCAAGAACGTCCTGATGGACTCTTAGCTACATTAGGTGGACAGACAGGTCTGAATCTTGCCGTTGAACTTTTCAACTCAGGTGTTCTAGAAGAATACAACGTGGAACTATTAGGTACTAAACTTCCTTCTATTCAACAAGCAGAAGATCGTGATTTATTTAGAGAATTGATGAGAGAGTTGAACGAGCCAGTTCCTGAAAGTGCAATCGTTCATAACATGGAAGAAGCAAGAGCATTCGTTGCTGAGAACGGCTTTCCGGTAATTATCCGTCCTGCGTTTACACTTGGTGGGACAGGTGGCGGAATCGTGACAAATGAAGAAGAGTTCTTAGAGATCACGCCATCTGGTTTACACGCGAGTCCTGTAGGACAAGTATTGATCGAAAAAAGTATCGCAGGATTCAAAGAGGTTGAATATGAAGTGATGCGAGATAAGAACGATACGGCAATCGTTGTGTGTAACATGGAAAACATTGACCCGGTAGGAATTCACACGGGTGATTCCATCGTCGTAGCACCAAGCCAAACACTTACGGATAGAGACTATCAGCTTTTACGAAACGCCTCTTTAAGAATTATTAGAGCGCTGAAAATTGAAGGCGGTTGTAACGTACAGCTCGCTTTAGATCCTGAAAGCTCACAATATTATGTGATCGAAGTAAACCCGCGTGTTAGCCGTTCATCAGCTCTTGCTTCAAAAGCGACAGGGTATCCAATCGCGAAGCTAGCAGCAAAGATCGCAGTTGGCTACACACTCGATGAGATCAAAAACCCAGTGACCGGAACTACCTATGCATGTTTTGAGCCAGCACTAGATTATATCGTTTCAAAGATTCCAAGATGGCCGTTTGATAAGTTTGAAGGAGCGAACCGTAAGCTTGGGACACAGATGAAAGCGACCGGAGAAGTGATGGCGATCGGCCGTAACTTCGAAGAGTCCCTTTTAAAAGCGGTACGATCTCTTGAAATTTCAGCTTTTCACCTTGATGTGAAAGAGAAAAACTTAACAGAATCTGACGTTCAAGAAAAAATCTTGAGAGCAGATGATGAAAGGTTGTTCTACATCGCTGAAGCCCTAAGAATGGGAATTACGGTAGAGCAGATACACGAATGGACAAAGATTGACTATTTCTTCTTAGAAAAGCTTCACGGCATCATTCTTTTAGAGAAACGAGTAAAAGAACGCAAAAAAGATTCAGTCATCTTAAAAAAAGCAAAAGAAAAAGGATTCAGCGATCGTTGGATTGCACAAGCATGGGAAATGGACGAGTATGATCTGTATCAGTTCCGTTTGAACGAGAGAATCAAGCCAGTCTTCAAGATGGTAGATACGTGTGCTGCTGAGTTTGAGTCAGCCACTCCTTATTATTATGGAACGTATGCAGAAGAAGATGAATCTATCATCACAGACAAAAAGAGTGTGGTCGTTTTAGGATCTGGTCCGATCCGAATCGGACAAGGCATTGAGTTTGATTATGCGACCGTTCATACAGTGTGGGCGATTCAAGAAGCAGGGTATGAAGCTATCATCATCAATAATAATCCAGAAACGGTTTCTACAGACTTTAGTATGTCAGACAAGCTGTATTTTGAACCGCTAACGGTAGAAGATGTTATGCATGTGATCGACCATGAGAAGCCAGAAGGTGTTATCGTACAATTCGGTGGACAAACAGCGATCAACTTATCAGAAGAGCTTGAAAGAAGAGGAATTAAGATTCTTGGCACATCACTAGACAGCATGGACTTAGCTGAAGACAGAGAGCGATTTGAACAAGTGATGAAACAATTAGAGATTCCGCAACCGGCTGGAAAAACGGCGTTCTCCGTTAAGGATGCCGTGACCATCGTAAATTCGATCGGATATCCTGTTCTCGTTCGACCATCATACGTGCTTGGTGGCAGAGCAATGGAGATCGTTTACCAAGAAAGCGAACTTCTTCAATATATGGAGAACGCAGCTAAAGTAAATCCTGATCATCCGGTATTAGTCGATCGATATCTTGAAGGAAAAGAGATCGAAGTTGATGCGATCTCAGACGGAAAAGATGTTTTCATCCCAGGAATGATGGAGCATATTGAGCGTGCAGGTGTTCACTCTGGAGACTCGATCGCAGTCTATCCTCCTCAAACGTTGCCTGAAGAGATCAAGCAGAAGATCATTGACAGAACAATTTCAATCGCAAAAGGTTTAAAGATCATCGGACTCTTGAACATCCAGTTCGTTTGGCACAAGAATGAAGTGTATGTGCTTGAGGTGAATCCGCGCTCAAGCCGAACTGTACCTTTCTTAAGCAAGATCACAGGTGTACCGATGGCGAACGTTGCTACAAAAGTCATTCTAGGTGAAGATCTAGTAAGTCAAGGATACGGAACGGGTTATCAGAAAGAAGCAGAAGAAGTTTCAGTTAAGGTTCCTGTGTTCTCGTTCGCAAAACTACGTCGAGTGGATACGTATTTAGGACCTGAGATGAAATCAACGGGTGAAGTGATGGGAAGAGATAAGAACCTTCAAAAAGCACTCTATAAGGGCTTGATCGCTTCAGGTATGAAAATACCAACACACGGTACGGTACTCTTTACAGTGGCAGATAAAGACAAAGAAGAAGCACTAGAGATGGTGAAAAGGTTTTACGAGATCGGCTACACGATCATGGCAACGGAAGGAACGGCGAGCATCATTGAACAAGAAGGAATTCCAGTTGATGTTGTTGGCAAGATCGGATCTGAAGGAAGAAATCTCCTAGATGTGATCCGTAAAGACGAAGCGCAGTTTGTCGTTAACACGTTAACAAAAGGGAAGATTCCGGCGAGAGATGGATTCCGCATTCGAAGAGAATGCGCAGAGAACGGAGTCGTATGTCTAACAAACTTAGATACATCTGTCGCTCTATTAGAAGTACTAGAGTCTATCTCGTTCTCAGCACACGCGCTTTCAGCATTCACAAAAAAAGATAAGGTGCTCGTATGAAGAAGCACTTGTTGAACATTACATCAAATATAGAAATCGCGAGAAATATATTTGAGATGAAATTGACTGGCCCTGGTGTAGAAAGCATGACTACACCTGGTCAGTTTCTCCATGTCTCAGTAGGAAATCAATCTTCAAAATTATTACGCAGACCACTTTCGATCTGTGATGTAGATCTTGAACGAAAAGAAGTAACACTCTTGTACCGTGCGCAAGGAGAAGGTACGAAACAGCTCAGTCTTAAATCAGCTGGGGAAGTAGTAGACGTATTGGGCCCGCTAGGTAACGGATTTGAACTCGCTGAAAATGATCATAACAAAAAGGCACTACTCATCGGGGGAGGAATCGGTGTACCACCTCTATATTACCTTGGTAAACATCTTAAGAAAAAAGGAATAGAAGTTACTTTTATTTTAGGTTATCAATCGATTGAAGACAGCTTTTACATTGAAAAGTTTAATGAGATCGGTGAAACCATCGTGACTACTGTTGATGGATCTCTTGGAATAAAAGGCTTTGTAACAGACGCGATGATGAACGTTGTTGAAGATGAACCGGTCATCTATTCTGTAGGACCAGCGATCATGCTTAAAGCGGTAGAACAGAGAGCGGTTGGTCTTCGGGGATATCTTTCATTAGAAGAACGGATGGGTTGTGGAATCGGCGCATGTTTTGCCTGTGTATGCCCAACCGAAGCGAGAGAATCAGGATATGTAAAAATCTGCAGTGATGGACCGGTATTTAAGATGGGGGAGGTTGTACTATGACTAGGCTGCATGTTTCGTTGCCAGGATTAAATATGAAAAATCCTATTCTTCCTGCATCAGGCTGTTTTGGATTCGGAAAAGAATATGCCAAGTGGTATGACTTAAGTTTACTAGGAGGTATTACGATAAAAGCAGCTACTCTTGAGGGACGTTTCGGCAACCCTACCCCTCGAGTAGCTGAAACAGAAAGCGGAATGCTAAATGCTATAGGGCTTCAGAACCCAGGCGCACAGAAAATTTTAGAGAATGAAATCCCGGCGTTGGCACCTTTTAATATCCCGATATTAGCGAATATAGCGGGTTCAACAGAAGAAGAGTATATCGAAGTGACAAGGCAGATCTCATCCTCGCCTCTAGTGTCTGCTGTAGAGCTCAATATTTCGTGTCCGAATGTGAAAGAAGGCGGAATCCAGTTTGGTACACACTACAGATCTGCAGCTGATCTGACAAGAAAAGTGAAAGCTGTATCAGAAAAGCCCGTTTATGTGAAGCTTTCGCCAAATGTCTCTAACATTGTTGAGATGGCACAAGCAGTAGAAGACGCAGGGGCTGATGGCCTTTCGATGATCAATACTCTAGTTGGAATGAAATTAGATTGGAGAACAGGTAATCCAATATTAGCTAACAAGACGGGTGGACTTTCAGGGCCAGCCATAAAACCTGTAGCTATTCGTATGATCTACGAAGTAAGTCAAAAGATATCACTTCCGATTATCGGTATGGGCGGAGTAAGCACAGCCGAAGATGTACTTGAAATGATGTCTGCTGGTGCATCAGCTGTTGCAGTCGGTACAGCAAACTTTGTAAACCCTTATGTTTGTCCCGAGATCATAGACCAACTTCCTAAACTGCTAGACGAGATTGGCGTAGAAAATATTAGTGAGATGATAGGAAGGAGTACAAAGCAATGGAAAACCCCGTTATCATCGCGTTAGATTTTAATGATGCAGATCAAGCTAAATCCTTTTTATCAAACTTTGAAGGACATTCTCCTTATGTAAAGGTTGGTATGGAGCTTTTTTATGCGGAAGGAAATTCTTTTATCAAATGGCTAAAAGAAAGAAACTTTCGTATCTTCCTAGATTTAAAGTTACATGACATCCCGACAACGGTTCATAAAGCCATGAAGGTACTCGGTGGACTGAACATTGACATGGTGAATGTTCATGCTGCAGGCGGAACTCAAATGATGAGAGCTGCAAAAGAAGGTCTACTAGCAGCTGGTGCTCATCATACAAAATTAATTGCTGTTACACAGCTTACAAGTACAACAGAAAAAGTATTGAACGATGAACTCTTAATTAAGAATGTTGGTATGAAAGAGTGTGTGACTCATTATGCGATTCTTGCGAAAAAGGCAGGGTTAGATGGTGTCGTTTGCTCTGTGCAAGAAGCTATGAAGATCAAGGATGTTTGCGGAAAGAACTTTTTGACTGTAACGCCAGGAATACGTCCGAGCGGCTCTAATACTCATGATCAAGCTCGGGTTGCGACACCAAGAGAAGCTGCGTTAAAAGGCTCAGATTATATGGTGATCGGCAGAAGTATCACACAATCAGAAACACCCGTTAGAACGTATTCTCAAATACTACATGAATGGAGAGATAGTCATGAAAACAACAACTTCCCAACATTTGCTTAAAATTGAAGCCGTAACTTTGTCGCCTGAAAATCCATACACATGGTCTTCTGGAATGAAATCTCCCATTTATTGCGATAATCGATTGATTATTGCGTATCCAGAGATTCGCAAACAAGTAGCAGGAGAGCTTTCCGCGTTAATAGAGAAGCATTATCCGGAGGCTGATCTTATCGCCGGAACTGCAACTGCAGGTATTCCTCACGCAGCATTCGTAGCTGATCAGATGGAATTACCGATGTGTTACGTAAGATCGAGTGCGAAAGCTCATGGAAAAACGAATCAGATCGAAGGGTTAACGGATAAAAGTAAGAAGGCAGTAGTTGTTGAAGACTTGATCTCAACCGGCAAAAGCTCGATTCAATCTGTACTTGCTCTTCGTGAAGCAGGGATAGAAGTGCTCGGTGTTGTTGCCATCTTTAGTTATGGTCTGAAAAAGGCAGATGTAGCACTCGGTGAGTTGGATATTTCTTTTCAAACCGTAACAAACTTTAGTACATTAATAGAGGAAGCACAAGAAAGCGGAAAGATAAGTGACCAAGGGCTTTCTTTATTAAAAGAATGGCAACAAGACCCAGAACATTGGGGAGCTGCCTCTTTTTCCAAATAGTTTTCCTAAAGGAGAATACATTTTGAGAAAAATGAACGGTGAAGAATTTGATGAACTTGTTTCCTTTTTTGACAGCATGGCAAGGACGACTTGGCTGAAGAACGTTCATGATCGTTTAAAAGAAGTAACAGGGTCATGGAGTGAAAAAGACGTTCTAGATGTGGGGTGCGGAACGGGAAGATTGCTGTTGCGTGGAGCTGAGGAAGCGAATAGACTTGTCGGCGTTGATCTGTCTTCAGAGATGGTCAAGGCTAGCATTCAGCAGTTTTTTTATCATGAGTTAAGTGGTAAAAGTGAGTTTATTGTTGCTGATGCAGAGAATCTTCCGTTTACAGATCATTCGTTTGATCTCGCTCTATCCACTTGTGTGATGTTTTTATTGCCTGATCCAGCTAAAGGTATCAGCGAGGTTCATCGCGTTCTAAAAGATGATGGTCAAATCGTCATGCTGAACCCGAGCGGAAAAATGAGTCAAGAAAACGCTGCTTCTTTCGCGAAGGAAAATGATATCTCAGGGTTCGAACGAACAGCACTTTTAAAATGGTCTAATGTGAGTACGAGAAGACATCGCTATTCAACAGATGAAATGACAGAATTACTCCACAACCTGCATTTTAGAGAAATTCAACATCATGAAGTGTTAGGTGGCTTAGCTATTATCAGTAAAGCAAAAAAAGCGCAGAACAGCTAAAGTTAAGCTGCTCTGCGTTTTTTAATTGGTACCTGCTTATTGTGTTTTATTGGTCAGAAAAGATTAATTCAATGGAGTTTTTGGAAAGTCCAGGATTGAGGATGCCCACTTAAAGAAGCACCGTTTAAGTTAACGTTCTGTATATAGACTTCCAATGTATTAAAATACTTCACTGATTACTTGATTGGAGCGGAGACTCCTGCGGGATCAGTGTGACAGGTGAGACACCTATCAGCGCAAAGCGCTAGGTGGCTCACCGCACACCCCGCGGAAAGCGAGCATCCTGTAGCGGAAATCAACACTTTCAATACATCAAAGCCAGTGCTTTAAAATCTGTTTACTTTTTCAACCGAAAAACAAGATCTTCATCCGGCGTCACGAAAAGCGTCTGCTGATTATCATAAATAACAAATCCAGGCTTTGCCCCATTAGGCTTTTTCACATGTTTTACTAACGTAAAATCAACAGGAACCGAACTCGAATTTTTGGCTTTGCTAAAAAAACCTGCCAAAATAGCGGCTTCTTTAATAGCCGTTTCACTTGGACTCGCCGAGCGGATCAAAACGTGAGAACCCGGAATGTCTTTCGTATGAAGCCATGTCTCATTGGCTCTCGATAACTTAAAGGTCAGATAGTCGTTCTGTTTATTGTTCTTACCGACTAAGATCTCTGTCCCATCAGTAGATGTAAACTTTTCAGGCTGAGGCGTCTTGTTTTGTTTTTTCTTATTCTTGCTTTGTCTATGTTTTAAATAACCGCCTTCACCGAGTTCTTCTCTAATCTCTTCAACATCTTTCATGGATGCTGAATCCATCTGAACGATCAGACGCTCAAAATAGAGCAATTCATTCTTTGCTTTTTCGATTTGATCTTTAATAATAGAAACTGATTTTTTAAGTTTCGCATATTTTTTGAAGTAGCTTTGCGCGTTATCAGCAGGTGATTTAAGTGGATCAAGTGTAATTTTTACAAGTGGTTGATCTTCAGTAAAGTAATCTTCTACCTCAACTTCCTTATCTCCCTTTTTAGCCAAATACATATAAGCGGTTAGAAGTTCGCCTTTTCGTTGATACTCCTCGGCATTATGAGTTTGTTGAAGTTCTTTTTCTAATTTTCCTATCTTTTTCTTAATCTTGTCGTATTCGTTCGAAAGATATTTTTCAAGATCGTTAGCTTGTTGTTTGATTCGATCACGATCCGCTTTGCCATAAAAATATCGATCGAGCATCTGACTGACCGAATCAAACGATCGGATTTCACCCGTCACATGATGCAGGGAAAGAATAGAAAAATACTCTTTCTTATCGTTTGTGATCATTTGAGGTTCATATTCTTGATCTGATAATTGTTTCATCACACTGAAGAAGGCGTCTGCCACTTCGCTTTTAACCGAAAGTCCCGCTCTTTGCACGATTTCTTTTGCGATTAATGGAGAGAACCCACTGAACTTGGATACGAGTTGTTTATCCAATTTTCCTTCGTTCCAAGAAATCTTTGAAATAAATTCATCTACGTTTGTCACTGTAAAAGGATCTGTTTTTTCTTGTGCAGGAGGCATGATGTACTCAAAACCTGGAAGGATGGTACGGTGTCGATTTTGAAAGCTAGGAATGTGCTTAATGCTGTCAACGATCTTCTGCGATTTTTGGTCGACTAAAATAATGTTGCTATGTCTTCCCATGATCTCAATATAAAGTACTTTTGTTGTCTCGTCGCCGATTTCATCCCTATTTTTAACGGTGATCGTTATGATTCTCTCAAGATCGAGCTGTTCGATCTTTTCAATAAAAGCACCTTCCAAATGCTTTCTGAGAAGCATACAGAACATAGGAGGAGTATCTGGATTCTCATACGTATGTTCAGTAAGATGTACTCTTGCGAAAGAAGGATTCGCAGATAATAGCAGTTTATGATTTTTTCCATTCGCTCGGATCGTAAATACAAGATCTGTTTTATGTGGCTGATAAACTTTTGAGATCCGCCCTGAAGTAAGTGTGTTTTGTAGTTCAGTTGTTATGGCACGTGTCATTATTCCGTCAAAACTCATGTTATGGTCACCTCTTATTTCTGATTCATAGTATAGCATTTTTGCGGACATGCCTGCATATAAATGCTATTAACTAATCTTATCAGAGGTGGAAGCTATGAATTGGTACCAGCTGCCGCAAGACGAAATTGAATCCATTCTTAACAGCAGGATGGAAGAAGGGCTCTCGAAAAGTGAGCAAGAACGAAGGTTAAAGTTAGATGGACCGAATCAGCTAGAAGAAGGAAAGAAGCAGTCTGCCATCTTAATGTTCCTTGCACAATTTAAAGACTTTATGGTCCTCGTCCTCTTAGCGGCTACATTGTTATCCGGCTTTTTAGGAGAATATTTAGACGCGATCGCCATTATCCTAATCGTGGTGATGAACGGAATTCTTGGGTTTATCCAAGAGAGAAAAGCAGAGAAATCCTTAGCTTCACTAAAAGAATTATCTGCACCTAGTGCGCAGGTTCTAAGAGAAGGCAAATGGGTCTCAATCGCTGCGAAAGACGTCGTAACAGGCGATGTGATAAAAGTGAAAAGCGGTGATCGTGTAGGAGCAGATATTAGACTTTTAAAAACTTCAGGATTGCAGATCGAGGAATCAGCACTCACAGGAGAATCAGTTCCTGCACAAAAACATAACAATCTTATTTCTGCTGAAGACCTGAACCTTGGTGATCAAGAGAACATGGCGTTCATGGGCACGATGGTCACAAGAGGAACGGGACAGGGTATCGTTGTAGCGACAGGCATGAAAACCGAGATGGGGAAGATCGCACATCTCATACAAACTGCTGAAAACATTGCAACGCCTCTTCAGATGAAACTTGAACAGCTTGGAAAAATTTTGATCGCTCTTGCGCTGCTGTTAACTGTCTTAGTAGTTCTAGCAGGTGTTATGCAAGGACATGACCTCTATAGCATGATTCTAGCAGGTGTGTCGTTAGCTGTTGCTGCCATTCCAGAAGGACTCCCAGCTATCGTTACGATTGCACTCGCGCTAGGTGTTCAAAAAATGATACGAAAACGAGCGATTGTCCGAAAGCTTCCGTCTGTAGAAACATTAGGCTGTGCAACTGTCATCTGCTCTGATAAAACGGGAACACTGACTCAAAATAAGATGACGGTTACACGTATTTGGTCTCAAGGCAGACAGTGGAGTGTTAATGAAGAAGGTTTTGAAGTCATTGGTGGCGGGATTCAAGAAAACAATAAACGTGAAGATAAGCTCACAGAAGTCTTGGCATATGCCGCGCTTTGTAACAATGCCACGATAGAAGAAGGTAAGAAAGGCTCATTGTTAGAAGTTGGTGACCCAACAGAAACGGCTTTACTCGTTAGTGCTTACAAAGCAGGAATCACGAAAGAATCATTAAGTGAACAATTTACGATTCAGCATGAATTTCCATTTGATTCTACCCGAAAAATGATGAGTGTTGTTGTTCGGGATACTGAAGGAAATCAGATGCTAGTGGTAAAAGGAGCACCAGACGTATTACTCGAGAAAAGTGATTATATTGTGTGGGATGATAAAAAACAATTGATCAAACAAGCTCATAAAGAAAGAATAAAAGAAGCGATCTATGCACTAGGCAGTCAAGCATTGCGAACGATTGCCGTTGCCATTCGTCCGTTAAAAGAAGGAGAGCATTATTCACAAGCTTCTTTTGCGGAAAGAAGTCTTACGTTTATCGGATTACAGGGAATGATGGATCCGCCACGTCCTGAAGTCGAAGAAAGTATCAGAGATTGTCAGACGGCGGGTATCAAAACTGTCATGATAACGGGAGACCATGTAGTAACTGCAGCGAGTATCGCGAAAAAACTAAACATGTTGCCAAACGGTGGAAGAGTGATGGAAGGTGCTGAGCTTGCTCAATTAAGCGACGATGAATTGGACAAAGTTTCAGAAGATGTGTACGTTTACGCGAGAGTTTCTCCAGAGCACAAGTTAAAAATCGTAAAGTCTCTTCAACGGAGGGGTCACGTCGTTGCAATGACAGGTGACGGCGTAAATGATGCACCGGCTATCAAGTCAGCAAATATTGGTATTGCAATGGGTATAACAGGAACAGACGTGGCCAAAGAAGCATCCTCTCTTGTTCTTGGTGACGACAACTTTGCCACGATCCGCTCAGCGATTGAAGAAGGAAGAAACATCTATGAAAATATTAGAAAGTTTATTCGTTATCTTCTAGCGTCCAACGTAGGTGAGATTTTAGTTATGCTTTTTGCGATGATCATGGGCTTACCATTGCCTTTAGTACCGATTCAGATTCTATGGGTAAACTTGGTGACAGATGGTTTGCCAGCAATGGCGTTAGGTGTTGACCAAGCAGAAGAAGATGTTATGAGAAGAAAACCAAGGCAAGCCAAAGAAGGTGTTTTCTCTAGGGGGCTAGGATGGAAGATCGTTTCAAGGGGATTCTTGATCGGTGGAGCGACAATTCTTGCGTTCTGGGTTACATTAAAAGAAAATCCAGATCAACTGATCGTCGCGCAATCCGTAGCTTTTGCAACACTTGTTATGGCACAGTTGATCCACGTGTTCGATTGCAGAAGTGAACGATCTGTTTTTCATAGAAATCCTTTTCAGAACGGTTACCTAGTCTTGGCTGTTATTTCATCTATTCTATTATTGCTAGTGGTCATGTACGTAGAACCATTGCAAGATATTTTCCATACGGTTCCGCTCTCAATAAGACAATGGCTGCTCGTTCTTGGCATGGCATCAATTCCAACATTTGCTCTAGCAGGATTTCAGTTATTTAAAAAAGAAGCAAGATAAACAAATAGAGCTGGTTCCCAGTTGTTTGGGTACCAGCTTCTATTATTTTTAACAAGACAAGTGGTTTATTTGCTCGTCCAGCGGCTTTGAAGCACGCTGGATGAGCGATTCCAGACTTTTATGAGCGATTCCAGACTACTACCATAATTCAATAAGCTACCAAAGGTCGAGGGATTGCTTTCAAGTTTTTAACGCTATTTCCTTAAAAATAGGGAAATTAGTTTAGATTTCAGGATTTATGTGCTAAAATATAAGAACATGTGTACAGTTTTTCACAATATCGTACAATTAGCGTATGACCCGTTATTCCATTTGGCTAGAATAGTAGCAGGTTAGGGGCGTTTAGAGATGAAATTAATTAACATTGGGTACGGAAATATTGTTGCTGCTCACCGAATTATTGCGGTAGTCAGTCCTGAATCTGCACCGATTAAACGATTAATCACGGTCGCACGAGAAAAAAACATGCTGATTGATGCTACATATGGCCGCAGAACGAGAGCGGTTGTTGTGACTGACAGTGATCATGTCATCTTGTCAGCTGTTCAGCCTGAAACAGTAGCTCACAGACTGATGTCGGTTGATGAGGGCTCAGAAGAAAGTTAGGTTGTGGAGGTTTTTATGGAAAAAGAAAGAGGCATTCTGTTTGTTCTTTCCGGTCCGTCGGGTGTTGGAAAAGGAACGGTGTGTAAAGCGCTTCGTGAACAAAAGCTGGACATTCAATATTCCGTTTCAGCAACGACTAGAAAGCCGCGTGAAGGCGAACGGCATGGGGTAGAATACTTCTTTAAAACAAAAGAAGAGTTCC
This sequence comes from Fictibacillus nanhaiensis, assembly GCF_049537595.1. Taxonomy (GTDB): domain Bacteria; phylum Bacillota; class Bacilli; order Bacillales; family Fictibacillaceae; genus Fictibacillus; species Fictibacillus nanhaiensis_F. The sequence goes on along the minus strand of NZ_JBMULM010000001.1, from coordinate 1,963,597 downwards.
TTGATATGATTGAAAATAAACAGCTGCTCGAGTGGGCAGAATATGTTGGCAACTATTATGGAACACCGATTGAATATGTGAATAGTACGCTTGATGAAGGTAAAGATGTTATCTTGGAAATCGAGGTACAAGGTGCACTTCAAGTTAAAAATATTTTTCCAGAAGGTGTGTTCATCTTTTTAACACCGCCTAGTCTGGATGAGTTAAGAAGTCGTATTGTTGGACGCGGTACAGAAACAGAAGATTTAATTAACAACCGCATGTCTGTAGCTAAGGAAGAAATCGAACTTATGAGACACTATGATTATTCTGTAGTGAATGATGAGATCGATGCTGCTTGCAATCGAATCAAAGCGATCATTACCACCGAGCATTGCCGTGTGGACAGAGTTCGTCCAAAATACGAAAAAATTTTAGGAGATGACAAATAATGCTATATCCATCCATCGATTCTCTTATGGAAAAGATAGATTCAAAATACTCACTAGTTACACTTAGTTCTAAGCGTGCTAGAGAAATTCAAAAATACGATAACCAGCAGATCGCAAAACCTGTATCACACAAGTTTGTCGGTAAAGCACTTGAAGAAATTCAATCTGGTGTATTAATGAAAGTCGGAGAAACTCCAGAAGATTAATAGAACAAGCGAAAAAATATACAACCTTGACTAAAGGTTGTTATTTTTTTGTTCTCGACAGATTTCAATACATTTTTTAATACATATAAATGCTGTAAAATAGAGTTAGCATGTATAAGTCAAGAGCGGCGGAAGGGGTTTATTATGGAAAAGAAGAGAATATTGCTTGCTGTTTCAGGCGGAATAGCTGCATACAAGGCAGCAACAGTAGCAAGCAGATTATTTCAAAACGGATACGAAGTAAAAGTGATCCTTACCGAATCTGCACAAAAGTTCATTACACCACTTACCTTTCAAACGCTAACAAGAGAAGAAGTTTATACGGATACGTTTGAAGAAAAAAATCCAGCAGTTGTTAGCCATATAGATCTTGCTGACTGGGCAGATCTTGTATTAATCGCCCCAGCAACGGCAAACTCTATCGGTAAGCTAGCTAACGGTATCGCGGACGATATGCTCACAACAACATTGCTTGCAACAAAAGCAGACGTACTGATCGCACCTGCGATGAATGTAAATATGTTCAACCATCCCGCAGTGAAGAAGAATATGGAAACATTAGCTTCATTCGGATGGCGTTTCATAGAACCGAACGAAGGACTTTTAGCATGTGGATGGATCGGTAAAGGGAGACTTGCCGAACCTGAAGAACTAATAGAATCTGTTCATACCTATTTTAATGAACAAAAAGCAGAAGATAAGCCGTTAACAGGAAAAAAAATACTCGTAACAGCTGGTCCAACTAGAGAAGAATTGGATCCTGTTCGTTATTTTACAAATCATTCATCAGGCAAGATGGGGTATGCAATAGCAGCAGTTGCAAAAGACCTAGGTGCTGATGTAACCCTTGTTACAGGACCAACCGCACTGCCAGTTCCAAAAGGCGTTACCATTGAAAATATCATTTCCACTAAAGATATGTATGAAGCGACAATGTCTCGTTACCATGAACAAGATGTTGTCATTAAATGTGCAGCCGTAGCTGATTATACACCTGTAACGGTTCATTCAAACAAATTTAAGAAGAAAAATGATATTTGGACGATTGAGATGAAAAAGACGATTGATATTTTGCAATCGTTAGGTGAGAAAAAGGAACATCAAGTGTTAGTAGGATTTGCGGCTGAGACTGAAAACCTGGAGAATTACGCAAAAGATAAGATGGTAAGAAAAAACTTAGATATGGTTGTAGGAAATGATGTATCAAAAGAAGGTTCTGGTTTTGGAAGTGACACGAACGAAATTATTATGATCAAGAAGGATGGCTCTAAGAAGGTTCTGCCGATTCTGTCAAAAGAAAGTGCAGCACATGAAATAATGATAGAAGTTATGGAATTGATGAAAAGATGATCGCTGCAGTGGTAGTTGACGTTCCTTCAGGTAGTGTAAACAAAACCTTTGACTATAAAATTCCCGCTGTTTGGGAAAAATGGGCTGAACCTGGGATGCGTGTTATCGTACCGTTTGGGCCGAGAAAGCTTCAAGGCTTCATTTTAGAGGTGAAAACAACGTCCACAGTAAAAGGGATAAAAAGCATTACGGAAATTCTGGACCCGCTCCCTGTATTAACTTCCGAACTGATCGAGCTAGGCAAGTGGCTTGCTGAAAATACGCTCAGCTTTTACATTACAGCTTATCAAGCCATGTTGCCAGCTGCGATGAAAGCCACTTACGAAAAGTCTTTTCAAGTGATCAAACCTGATAAACTTCCGGATTCAATTCATACCCTTCTCTCAGCTAGCAATGAGATTCATGTAAGTGATGTAACAAAATCAAATCCTGATTTATTGCCGCTACTGCAGGCACTTGCAAAAGAAGGAATACTTGACGTTGTTTATAAAGTGAAAAATAAAGCGAACAAAAAGCGGCGGAAATTCGTTTCTATTAAAGACCGGACTTTAGCTGACGAACAGATCCACAAGTTGAACAAAAACGCTGAAAAACAAAAGGCGATTCTCATAGAACTATTACATCGTCCAGACGGAGAGTACTCTTTGCAGGAAATTTTGAATGAAACAGGAGCTACTCTCTCAACAGCACAAACACTATCTAAAAAAGGCATTCTTTTCATAGAAGAAAAAGAGGTCTATCGCGATCCGTTTCAAGGACGTACTATGAAACGAACACAGCCTCTTCTATTAACAGAAAATCAAGAAAATGCGATTAAACCGATTCTACATTCTATCGAAAACAATAAACATGAAACTGTACTTCTACATGGCGTAACGGGAAGCGGGAAAACAGAGATCTATCTGCAGTCCATCCAAAATGTTCTGGATAAAGGAAAAGAAGCCATCGTACTCGTACCTGAGATCTCGCTCACACCACAGATGGTAAACCGTTTTAAAGGCCGTTTTGGTAGTGCGGTTGCTGTTCTTCATAGCGGATTATCAATTGGAGAAAAATATGATGAATGGCGAAAGATTCTTAGAAAAGAAGTTTCAGTCGTTGTTGGAGCGAGGTCTGCGATCTTTGCTCCGTTTCAAAACTTAGGGATTGTCATTATAGATGAAGAACACGAAACAAGTTATAAACAAGAAGATCACCCACGCTATCATGCACGAGATGTCGCGATATGGAGAGGGAAATACCATTCATGTCCAATTGTTCTTGGAAGCGCGACACCAGCGCTCGAGACATACGCAAGAGCTCAAAAAGGACGGTATCAGTTAGCAGAGCTAGCTAATCGTGTACATTATAATCCGATGCCAGAAGTCACCATAGTCGATATGAGAGAGGAATTAAAGAACGGTAACCGCTCTATGTTTTCACTTGCATTGATGGACAAGCTGAAAGATGGACTTCAAAAGGGAGAACAGTCGGTTTTGTTCTTAAATCGAAGAGGCTATGCTTCTTTTATTCTTTGTAGAGATTGTGGATACGTAGCACAATGTCCTCATTGTGACATATCTTTAACCTACCATAAGCGTTTTGGTGAATTAAAATGCCATTATTGCGGTTATAAAGAGAGTACACCTTCTGTTTGTCCGAGTTGTACTTCCGAACATATCCGTTTTTTTGGAACAGGTACACAGAAAGTTGAAGAAGAACTTGCAAAAGTCCTTCCTGAAGCACGCGTGATTCGGATGGATGTTGATACGACTTCAAAGAAAGGCAGTCATGAAAAGCTGTTAACGGCATTTGAAAACGGTGAAGCTGACATCCTGCTCGGTACACAGATGATCGCAAAAGGGCTTGATTTTCCAAAAGTAACATTAGTAGGCGTTTTGGCTGCTGATACGATGCTTCATCTGCCAGACTTTAGAGCTTCCGAAAAAACCTTCCAGCTTCTCACACAAGTGAGTGGCCGTGCAGGCAGACACGAACTAGAGGGAAAGGTTATTGTACAAGGTTACGATACTCAGCATTACAGCATTCAATTAGCATCCAAGCACGATTTTCACTCCTTTTATAATCAAGAGATGCAAACGCGGAAACTTCATCAGTATCCACCTTTTTATTATTTAGGTTTGTTAACGTTCAGTCATCTCGATCTCATGCAAGTGGTTGAAGCGAGCGAAAAAGCAGCAACCTACCTATCGAAGAGGTTATCACCAGATAGTCTGCTTCTTGGACCTGTAACTTCACCCATTGCACGTGTGAAGGATAGATATCGCTATCAGGTCATGATAAAATACAAAAATGAGCCAGAGCTAAGAACGTGGTTTGAAGAGATTATTGCTCATTTCCAAAAAGATAAAGAGATCAAAGATCTTCAGATAACGGGTGATTTAAACGCCCAAACACTTATGTAGCTAGTTAAGGAGATACAAAATGACCATTCTTAAAATTGTAGAACATCCACATCCAGTGTTAGAAACAGAATGTGAACAAGTAAAAACATTCGATAAAAAATTGAAAAAGTTAGTTAAAGATATGTTCGAGACGATGTACGAGGCAGAAGGAGTTGGACTCGCTGCACCTCAGATCGGAATTGCAGAACAGATCGCAGTTGTAGATATTGGTGATGACACGGGTCAGCTAGTTCTGATCAACCCGGTTGTAAAAAAAGCTTCTGGAAGCCAAAGTGGACCTGAAGGCTGTTTAAGTTTCCCAGGATTATTTGGTGAAGTCGAACGTCCTTTTGAAGTTACCGTTACAGCTCAAGACGTAAACGGAAAAGAATTTACATTAAAAGCAAGTGATTTTCTTGCTCGTGCCATCCAACATGAAATCGATCACCTGCATGGAATCTTATTCACATCAAAAGTAATCGAATATTACGAGACGGAAGAATTGGAGGGATAAACATGAAAGTATTATTTATGGGAACACCTGACTTTTCCGTACCCGTACTTCGTCAGCTCGTTGAAGATGGCTATAATGTCGTTGGTGTTGTTACACAACCTGACAAGCCTGTAGGCAGAAAAAAAGAAATCAAGCAGACTCCAGTTAAAGAGGAAGCTTTAAAACATGGAATTTCTGTGTATCAGCCTATTAAACTGCGAGAAGACTATGAAGACATCATCGCTCTTCAACCAGACTTAATCGTCACAGCAGCATATGGGCAGATTTTACCCAAGGCGATTCTTGAAACACCTCAGCATGGATGTATCAATGTTCATGCATCATTGCTTCCAAAGTATCGCGGAGGTGCTCCGATCCACAAAAGTATCATGGACGGAAACACCAAGACGGGGATCACGATCATGTATATGGTTGAAAAATTAGATGCAGGTGATATACTTACCCAAGTTGAAGTTGAAATCGAAGAAAATGATCACGTTGGTTCGATGCACGATAAGTTGAGTGCAGCGGGTGCAAAGTTATTGTCTGAAACCATTCCTCAACTTGTTGAAGGAAAACTAGTCCCTGTGCCACAAGTGGATGAGGAAGTTTCATTTGCTTGGAACATTACTCGTGATCAAGAAAAGATTGATTGGACATTGTCAGGTGAAGAAATTTATAACCATATTCGTGGGCTACACCCATGGCCGGTTGCTTATACGTATTTGAACGGACAGCCACTTAAAGTATGGTGGGGTGAAAAGAAAGAAACGAGTACTGATGGTGAGCCTGGGACTGTAATCGGTATTCAAGAAAAAGGTCTTCAGGTCGCAACAGGAAACAAAACAAGCATTATCATTACAGACTTGCAGCTCTCTGGAAAAAAGAGAATGTTAGCAAGTGATTATCTTAAAGGAGCAAGCATTTCAAAAGGCTTGAGATTAGGTGAGTAGAGTTGGATAACAACATTAGGGCGATCGCCCTGGACGTTTTACTTAAAATAGAACAGAACCAGGCATATAGCAATTTACAACTGAATCAAACATTGCAGAACTCGAATATGAAGAGTGTAGACAAAGCACTTTTGACAAACATCGTGTACGGAACGATACAACGAAAAAACACGATTGATTTTTATTTGGATCAATTGTTGAACAAACCGATTAAGAAAAAAGATCGATGGGTTCTTTCTTTACTGAGACTATCTATTTTTCAAATGTTATATTTAGATAGAGTTCCTGATCATGCAATCATTCATGAGGCTGTAGAGATAACGAAAGAACGCGGAAATCAAGGACTAGCTGGTCTCGTAAACGGTATTTTACGTAAACTTCAGCGAGAAGGTACTGAAACCATGGATAAGAAAGCTTCAGAAGGGGCAGAAAAAGAAGCTCTTTCATACAGTATGCCTCAATGGTTGTTTGACCGCTGGAGAGATCAGTTCGGACAAGAAGATGCGGAGAAGATGGCACAATCTAACTTATTGGCTTCTCCTGTGACTGCAAGGGTGAACACGAAGAAAAGCAATAGAAAAGACGTTTTGGAGCTTCTCTTAGAAGAAGGAATTGTAGCAGAAGAAGGAGAATTGTCTCCCGAAGGTATCATCGTTAAGGAAGGCTATCTTCCAGCAACTGATGTTTATAAACAAGGTCTTGTAACGATTCAAGATGAAAGCTCCATGTTAGTAGCACGGGCTGTTGATCCTGTTTCTGGAGAAACGATTCTTGATACTTGCGCCGCACCAGGTGGAAAGTCAACACATATGGCTGAACTGATGCAAGGTGAAGGAAAGGTAGTTTCATTAGACCTTCATGCACATAAGATTGACTTGATCAAAAGACAAGCAGAACGTCTTGGACTTGAAAATATTGAAGCGTCCGTTTTAGATGCACGAAAAGTATCGGAAGAGTTTGAATCAGGAACATTTGATAGAGTTCTTGTAGATGCGCCTTGCAGCGGTTTCGGAGTTATTCGTAAAAAACCTGATCTCAAATGGTCTAAAACCGAAGAAGATGTGACGAGATTGACGAACATCCAAAGAGATATTTTGCATGCTGCTTCAGATATGGTCAAAGAAGGCGGACTGCTCGTGTACAGTACATGTACAGTTGATAAAGAAGAAAACGATAACGTTGCAGATTGGTTCTTAACTAACCATCCTGATTTCGAGTGGGATTCCCAATTTGCGGAAAAAATGCCTGAGAGCATAAAATCCTATATAATAGATGGTAGATCAGATATTCAGATCATGCCTCATTATTTTAATAGTGACGGATTCTATATAGCAGCATACAGAAAAAAGACAACAGGTGGTGAGAAACATGCTTAAACCTTTAACAGAGAAACAAACAAAACCAAATATCAAACCTTCTATCTTTTCATTAGAACTTCATGAGTTAGAAGTGTGGCTTACGGATATACGAGAACCAAAGTTCAGAGGAAAACAGATCTTTGAATGGCTGTATAAAAAACGTGTTTCTTCTTTTGAAGAGATGACGAACCTTCCATTAGGTCTTCGTGAGAAGCTAGAGAAAGATTTTTATATCAAACCATTAAAAGAAGTTGTGCGTCAGGAATCTTCTGATGGCACGATTAAATTTTTATTCGAGCTTCAAGATGGTTATTCGATCGAAACGGTTCTTATGAGACATGAATATGGAAATAGTATTTGTGTAACAACTCAAGTAGGATGTCGTTTAGGCTGTACGTTCTGTGCTTCTACATTAGGTGGACTGAAACGTAACCTGTTAGCTGGTGAGATCGTAGCTCAAGTTCTGCAAGTTCAGCGCGCACTTGATGAAACAGAAGAAAGAGTAAGTTCAGTAGTTGTTATGGGGATCGGTGAGCCTTTTGATAATTATGAAGGACTCATGTCATTCCTGAAGATTATCAACCACGATCAAGGCCTTAATATCGGAGCTAGACACATTACGATCTCAACAAGTGGTGTTGTACCATACATCTATAAGTTCGCCGACGAAGGTATGCAGATTAATTTCGCGATTTCCTTGCATGCGGCAAACACAGAGACGAGAAGCCGATTGATGCCAGTAAACAGAATGTATCCGTTAAATGAATTGATGGATTCTATTCGTTATTACATTAAAAAGACAGGACGTCGTGTGACGTTTGAATATGGTTTGTTCGGTAAAGTTAACGATTCTGTAGAACACGCGAACGAGTTAGCCGATCTGATCAAAGATATTAAGTGTCACGTAAACCTTATTCCTGTAAACTATGTACCAGAAAGAGACTATGTCCGAACACCAAAAACACAAATTTTTAAGTTCTTAGAGACGTTAACCTCCAGAGGCATTAATGCCACCATCAGAAGAGAACAAGGTCATGATATTGATGCTGCATGCGGTCAGCTGCGTGCGAAGGAACGTAAAGAAGAGACGAGGTGACGGGAAGATGCAAATTGCCTTTCAAACAGACGTTGGAATGGTAAGGAAGCATAATGAAGACAGCGGGGAAGTGTTCACAAAGGGTGAACACTTTCTTGCAGTTATCGCAGATGGTATGGGTGGACATAAAGCAGGCGATATCGCGAGCCAAGAAGCCCTAAAAGTGATGAAAGAAGCATGGTCTCAATTTGAAGAAAATATGGAAAACCTAAAAGAATGGATTCAGAATGTTTTAAAAGACACGAATAAACATATCTTTGATTTTTCTCAGGAAAATCCTGAAACGAGAGGTATGGGCACTACAGTCGTGGCTGCTTTAGGTACGAACAAAGAAATCACAGTCGCTCATATCGGTGACAGCCGATGTTATCTGTATTCGAATGGTGAGTTAAAAAGAGTAACGGATGATCACTCACTTGTCCAAGAATTAGTGAAATCTGGTCAGATTACAGAGGATGAGGCAGAGATTCATCCAAGGCGAAACATGATCATGAAAGCGGTGGGTACTGATGAAACCGTAGAAGCTGAGTTTAATACGATCACTTGGCAGAACGGTGACTATCTTTTGCTTTGTTCTGACGGTCTATCAGATAAAGTATCGTCTAAACGGATTCAAGAAGTATTTCAAGATCCTATGGAATCTGTTACTGAGAAGGTAGAACGATTGATCACTTGGGCAAAAGATGCAGGCGGAGAAGATAACATTACTGCTATCCTTATACAGAATAGTTCTGACACAGACACAAAAGGGGAAGCAATAACATGATAGGAAAAAGAGTCAGTGGCCGCTACAAGCTTTTAGAAGTTATAGGTGACGGCGGAATGGCCATCGTTTATCGAGCAAAAGATTTAATCTTAGATAGAGATGTAGCAGTAAAAGTTCTGCGCTCAGAGTTTAATAAAGACGAAGATTTCATCAGACGATTTAAAAGAGAAGCTGAATCAGCAACAAGTCTTAACCATCCGAACATTGTGAGTATCTATGATGTTGGAGAAGATGAAGAGATCTATTTTATCGTGATGGAGTATGTGCAAGGAAAAACACTAAAGCAATACATAAAAGAACACGGAAAAATATCAGTAGAAGAATCTTTGCACATTATGAAGCAGATCGTTTCAGGGATGGCGGTCGCTCATGATTATGGAATCATACATCGCGATATTAAACCGCATAATATATTAATCACAGATAACGGTACAGCTAAGTTAACAGACTTTGGGATCGCGCTCGCCATTACTTCAGCTACGATCACGCATACAAACTCTATTCTTGGATCTGTTCATTACTTTTCACCTGAACAAGCAAGAGGGGGGATCGCGAACGCAAAATCGGATATTTATTCATTTGGAGCCGTACTCTATGAAATGGTTACAGGAAGAGTACCGTTCGTTGGCGATTCGCCGGTTTCTGTTGCGTTAAAGCACCTGCAAGAAAACGTGATCGAACCGCGAAGGTTGAACCCTGAGATCCCACAAAGTGTAGAGAACATCGTCTTGAAGTCTTTGGCAAAAAACCCATTAAGAAGATATAACAGTGCTGATGAACTGTTGAGCGATATGAATTCAGCGTTAGATCCAGACCGCATATATGAACAAAAGTGGAACGAAGAAAACGAGGAAGATGAAAAAACAAAGTACATTCCTCCTATCGTCGTACCACCTGTTGAGGCACCAGTAAAGAAAGTGGAAGCTGAAGGAGAAGAAGTAAAAGAAAAAAAGCCTGAGAAACCTAAGAAAAAACGAAATTGGTGGCTAATTTTACTTATCTCACTTCTTTTATTAGGCGGAGCTGGAATTGCTGCTTTTACGATGATGCCTTCCATCTTTTATGTTGAAGAAGTTAGTGTTCCAGATGTAGCGGGAGAAGAATATGTCGATGCTTTCGATAGCTTGAGAGCTGAAGGTCTTGAAGTGAAACGACAGGAAGTATTTGATCCCGAGGTCGAAGAAGGCCTTGTAGTAAGACAAGACCCATCAGCTGGAACAAAAGTAAAACAGCAGGCAATCGTCACGTTATTCGTATCAAAAGGCCCTGAAAAGGAAAATATGCCTGATGTAGAAGGGTATAATATTGAAGATGCGAAAGAACGTTTGAAAGAAGATGGCTTCTCACAGATCAATATCAACTATGAAGAGTCAGACTCTGAACCTGAAGGTACCGTGCTCGAACAAAGTCCTGATCGCGATGAAAAAGTAACACCTGCAGAAACGGAAGTTACACTAACGGTAAGTTCAGGAACTCCATCGGTTCAAGTTGAGAATTTGATCGGTGCATCTGAACAAGATGTAAAAACGTTTGCCGACAATGCTGGTCTGACGGTTGAATTTTCTAAAGAATTCTCTGATACCGTTGAAAAAGGCAGAGTAATCTCACAAGATCCATCTCCTTTTACACAAGTAGAAAAAGGAGCGACGATCTCAGTTGTTCTTTCTGATGGCCCTGAAACAGTAGAAGAAGAACCACCGCCGGCTGAAGAGGAACCACCTGCAGAAGACCGCACGATAACGAAAGATATTGAAGTTAAGGTAGATAAAAAGGACAAAAGAGAACCCGTTACAGTTAAGATTGTATATTCCGATAAGAACGCATCAAATGAAGTGTTTGTAGAAGAACAGATTACGGACAAAAAGAAATATAAACTGCCATTAACGATTGCTGAAGGTGGCTCTGCTTCATACGTTGTGTATATCAACGGACAAGAAGATGAATCTGAGACGATCAATTATGATGATGCTAGAGGTGCTAGTGGACGGATGAGTAGAGATGATGAGGAAGGGGACGATGGTGATTAAGCATGCCTGAAGGAAGAATTGTTAAAGCGCTAGCCGGCTTTTATTACGTTAAGGAAAATGGGAAAGCTGAAGTTTTCCAATGCAGAGGAAGAGGGAATTTCCGCAAAAAGAAAGTAAATCCGTTGGTAGGGGACTGGGTAGAATACGAGTCAAGCAATATAACAGATGGATACATTCTTGATGTGAAGGAACGCAGAAACGAATTAGTTCGTCCTCCTATCGCGAACGTAGACCAAGCTATTCTTGTTTTTTCAGCTACTGAACCTGATTTTAGCACGCTTTTATTAGACCGTTTCCTAGTTCACATCGAAGCGAACGATATTTTGCCTGTTATTTGTATATCGAAAATGGACCTTATACAGAAACCTGATGAGATCGAGGAGATCAACCACTATATTGAGGCGTACAAAACACTGGGATACGAAGTCATTCCAACTTCAACGAAAACAGATGATAGCCTTGAAATGTTTTACCCTCTTTTCAAGGATAAAGTTACCGTCTTTGCAGGGCAATCTGGTGTAGGTAAGTCTTCACTTTTAAATGCGATCAATCCAGAGTTAATGCTTGAAACAAACGAGATCTCAAGCCATTTAGGCCGAGGGAAGCACACGACTCGTCACGTGGAACTCATTCTATTCGGTAATGGATTAGTTGCTGACACGCCTGGATTTAGTTCGTTAGACTTCTTAAACATTGAAGCAGAAGACTTATCAATGTATTTTCCAGAGATGAACGAGCTTCGTGGAGATTGCAAGTTCAGAGGGTGCTCGCATACGTCGGAACCAAAATGTGCGGTTAAAAAAGGAGTAGAGGATGGAGTCGTTCCAAAGTTCCGCTATGACCACTACGTAAGCTTTTTACAAGAAATTAAAGATCAAAAACGGAGGTACTGATGATTAAAATAGCTCCTTCCATTCTTTCGGCTGACTTCTCAAAGTTAGGCGATGATATAAAAGCTGTTGAAGAAGCAGGTGCGGATTATATTCATGTTGATGTGATGGATGGTCATTTCGTACCGAACATCACGATCGGACCACTTGTTGTTCAAGCGATTCGACCATTTACGAAGCTTCCATTAGATGTACATCTTATGATAGAAAATCCAGATCGATATATTGAAGAATTCGCAAAAGCTGGTGCAGATATTATTTCTGTGCATGTAGAAGCATCACCACATCTTCATCGAACTGTGCAACTTATTAAACAACATGGAGTAAAAGCGGGTGTAGTTATTAATCCAGCTACTTCAGTCGACTCTATCAGACATATCCTTCAAGATGTTGACCTTGTATTGTTGATGACAGTAAATCCTGGTTTTGGAGGACAAGCGTTCATTGAGAGTGTAGTCCCTAAGATTAAAGAAGTGTCTGATCTCGTAAAAACACAAGGATTGAATGTTGAGATTGAAGTTGATGGTGGAGTGAATCCAAAAACAGCTCGTCTATGTGTTGAAGCTGGTGCGAATGTATTAGTTGCTGGTTCTGCCATTTATGGGAAGAAAGATTTAAAGGGTGCAATAGAAGCCATTCGTGGTGTATAATTGATTACAGAAAATAAAATAAGCAACCACAGGGGGAGTCCTTTAAAGGGCTGAGAGGGGAGTGTTCTCCCGACCCTTTGAACCTGAAGCTGGATCATACCTGCGTAGGGATGTGGAGTCGTATGACTTTTTGAATGTATATCTCAAAAGCAACCGAGCTCACATGCCGGTTGCTTTTTTTGTTTTTTTGGTAACAGGAAGAAAGAATATAGGGGGTTATCTTGAATGAAAACAAACAATATTTCTTTATTAACAGAAATCGCTATCATGTCTGCATTATCATTGATCTTAGGGTTAATTAAGTTTGCTGGTCCATGGCCACAAGGTGGTTCTGTTTCGTTAGAGATGGTTCCAATCTTTTTAATGGCATTTAGAAGAGGGCTAAAAGCAGGTGTTCTCACGGGGTTAGCGGTAGGACTCCTACAACTCCTTGTGAACCCTTACGTGATCCATCCAGCACAGATGATCCTAGACTATCCTTTAGCATTTGCTTTAGCAGGTGTTGCTGGGGCATTTGCGCCGTCTATCACTCAAAGTGCGAGCAAGAGAACGTTCTTGATGGTTACTGGAATTTTCGTAGGATGCTTGTTAAGGACGATCTCGCACGTTTTTTCAGGGGTTATCTTTTTTAGTGATCTAGCAGAAGAGATGAACATATGGCTTTATTCATTCTTATACAACGGATCTTTCATGATTGTTATTTTCGGAATTACTGCGCTAGTTGTTATTCTTTTAACGAATACAGCTCCGAAACTACTTCATGCTGCTCATAACGGTCGCCATCAAGCAGCATGAGAATAACCATCGTTGCAGGAGGTCCTGAGCGTTTGATACCTGATCTCAAGCCATACGATCATTCAACAGATCATATTTGGATTGGAGTCGACAGAGGAACGCTCTTCTTATTGAGAAATGGCATCTTTCCACAGCATGCATTTGGAGATTTTGATTCTGTTTCTAATGAAGAGAGAAAAAGCATAATGAATTCTTCAATAAAAGTGAATCAATATCAATCTGAAAAAGATGCTACAGACATGGAGCTAGCACTAGAGTGGGCGTTGAAACAAAATCCTGAACAAATACTCATATTCGGTGCTACTGGCGGAAGGCTAGATCATGAACTGATGAACATCCAGTTATTAAATAGAAGTCTGAAAGTGCGGGCAGATGTAAGAATCTTGGATACTAGGAATGAGATCTCCTTACATTTACCGGGATGCTATGATATTGAGCAGGATCATCGATATTCATACATCTCATTTCTGGCTCAAAGTGAAGAAGTGACAGGTATAACTTTAGATGGTTTTAAATATCCGTTAGAACAAGCTAACCTTCAGGCTGGCTCATCATTATGTGTTTCCAATGAGCTTGTAAATAAAAGTGGTACTTATTCTTTTGACTCCGGCATAATATTGATGGTAAAGAGCCGTGATTAAAAAATCACGGAATACAGGCCCCCAAAGCACCTTTTTATAAAAAGGGGAATAAAGTATTTATGTTTAGCTCTTATCATTTTTTATGGGCCTGGAGGAGGGGTAAGATGAAATTTTATACCATTAAACTTCCTAAATTCTTGGGAGGCTTCGTACGTGCCGTCTTAGGTTCTTTCAAAAAAGGATAACAAACGAAAAAAGCGCCTGTGCGCTTTTTTTGTTTTGTATTTTATGAGGGGTTCTATGTAAGTAGTTGATTTCCGCTCCAGGTTGCACGCTTTCCATGAATGGAAGAAAAATATTTTGGAAAGCATCTTTTATAGAATAAAATACTATCTAGTTTTAAAGATTTGCTGTCCAGTTTAAAGAAAATACTGTCCGCTTTCAGCTTTACTGTCGACTTTTTTTAATATACTGTCTACTTGAATCTATTTTGGTCATCAAAGAAATTTTTGGACAAAGAAAAAAACAGCAGCGGCTGCTGCTGTTTTTATTTATACACGTTCAACTTTGCCAGATTTAAGGGCACGAGCAGATACGTATACGCGTTTAGGCTTTCCGTCCACAAGAATACGAACCTTTTGGACGTTAGCTCCCCAGCTTTTCTTTGATTTGTTCATTGCGTGAGAACGCTTGTTACCAGTTTTAGGTCCTTTTCCAGTAATAAAACATTTACGAGCCATGTAGGTGAACCTCCTTTACAGCAAAAAAGCTTTGCATCAATTCAATCGTATGTTAAATACTAAATAATATTAGCATGACTTCAGAAGCAATGCAACATATTCGTAAAAGGTTTTCAAGTAAATTTCCTTGACAATACTATTTACATAGTGTGAAATGTAGTAGTCCTTTCAAAATAGGCTGATATATAGTAAAATATTTGTTAGCCATTTAACAAATTAAAGGGGGATGTAAGCATGTCCATTGAAATGAAAACAACCTATGGTCAAATTGATATTTCTAATGAAGTAATTGCAACTATCGCCGGTGGAGCCGCAATCGATTGTTACGGAATTGTTGGCATGGCATCAAGGAAGCAATTAAAGGATGGAATAACTGAGCTTTTAGGACGTGAAAATTTCTCCCGAGGGATCGTTGTTCGACAAGAAGAAGATGAAGTACATATTGATATGTATATCATCGTTAGTTATGGAACAAAGATTTCTGAAGTGGCTCATAACGTTCAGAACAAAGTGAAATATACCCTGGATCAAATGCTTGGTTTGGCGGTTGACTCAGTCAATATCTACGTTCAGGGTGTCAGGGTGACAACCCCTTAGTTAGGAGGAAGTTTTGTGTCTTTAAAAGTATTAGATGGAAAAAAGTTTTCAAAAATGGTACTCGAGGGTGCTTCAAATTTAACAAGAAATGCAGCAATGGTCGACGCACTTAATGTTTTCCCTGTACCTGATGGTGATACAGGAACGAACATGAATTTAACGATTACTTCTGGTGCAAAAGAAGTAGAAAAAAACACTTCTAATCAAATCGGTGTTGTTGCCAGTGCTTTTGCAAAAGGCTTACTGATGGGAGCGCGCGGAAACTCTGGTGTTATCCTTTCACAATTGTTTAGAGGATTCTCTAAATCAATCGAAGGAAAAGAGACGATTAACGCTGCAGAATTTGCCAATGCATTTGATAAAGGTGTTGAAACTGCCTACAAAGCTGTTATGAAACCAGTAGAAGGTACGATTTTAACTGTAGCTAAAGACGCTGCAAAAAAAGCAGTTAAAGAAGCTAAAAAATCAGACGATATTCTATACATTATGAAAGAGCTTGTTAAAGAATCGAAAGCTTCCTTAAACCGTACGCCAGATCTACTGCCAGTTCTGAAAGAAGTCGGCGTTGTTGATTCTGGTGGACAAGGGTTGGTCACTGTCTATGAAGGGTTTTTAGCTGTACTAGAAGGCAAAGAACTGCCAAAGGTTTCAGTAAACGCTCCTTCGATGGGTGACCTTGTTAACGCAGAGCATCATAAAGCACAGATGCACATGAAGACGGAAGATATCCATTTTGGATATTGTACAGAGTTCATGGTAAGGTTCGAAGATAAAAAGATCAAAAGTAATCCATTCGATGAGATCAACTTCCGTAATGAGTTAAGTCAACATGGTGATTCCTTACTAGTCGTTGCTGATGAAGATGTAGTAAAGGTACACATCCATACGGAACAACCTGGTAACATGCTAACACTTGCACATCGTTATGGCAGCTTGATCAATATCAAGATCGAAAACATGCGTGAACAGCACTCAGCGATTTTAGAGAGCGAGAACGAAGTAATCCCTTCGTACTCACAACCTGCTTCTGAGAAGAAAAAGGAATATGGTATCGTTACAGTTGCAATGGGTGAAGGAATCGAAGAGATGTTTTCATCGATGGGGGCTTCGGTTATCCAAGGTGGGCAAACGATGAACCCAAGTACAGAAGATATCGTAAAAGCAATTGCTGAGGTTAACGCTGAGAAAGTGTTCATCCTTCCAAACAACAGCAATATCATCATGGCATCTGAACAAGCTGCAAGTGTTGTTGATGAAGAAGTTGTAATCATCCGCACAAAAACGGTTCCACAAGGCATCGCTTCTATATTAGCTTTCAATCCTTCAGCTGATATGGCTGAGAATGAAAAGAAGATGAACGAAGCGGTTACTTCTGTAAAGTCAGGACAAGTTACTTATGCAGTTCGTGACACATCGATCGATGGTGTTGAAATTGCAAAAGGTGATTTTATGGGAATATCTGAAGGGAAAATTCTAACTTCTAAGACAGACAAACAAGAAGTTACAAAAGAACTTCTCTCAAATATGCTCGATGAAGATTCAGAGATCGTTACGATCATCTATGGTGAAGATAGCTCTGAAGAAGAAGCTCAGGAGCTTGCTGAGTTTATTGAAGAAAAGTATCCTGATGCGGAAGCTGAAATTCATAATGGTAAGCAACCAATCTATTCCTTCATCTTATCAGTCGAGTAAAAAATGAAAAGTATTCTCTCTTAAACTTAAAGTGTGATAAAGTTAAGAGGGAATACTTATTTTTTTGGGAAAAAACGCAACTTTAAGGAGAACGTCATGAAATATAAAAGTGTATTCGATATTATCGGTCCCATTATGATTGGACCTTCTAGTTCACATACAGCCGGCGCGGCACGCATCGGTCGAGTAGCGAGAAGTCTTTTCGGCAGGAAACCTAAATACGCAACCATATCGTTCTATGGCTCTTTTGCAAAAACCTATCGTGGTCACGGAACGGATGTTGCGATCGTTGGCGGAATCCTAGATTATGACACGTTTGATACTCGAATTGTGGATGCGCTTACAATCGCGAAGCAAGAAGGGATCAAGGTTAAGATGACAGCTGAGGATGCTATAACTGACCACCCTAACACAGCACGTGTCATCATTGGAGATGAGACAGACAGAATCGAAGTCGTCGGAATATCGATCGGTGGCGGAAAAATTGAGATTACCGAACTTAATGGGTTTGTACTGCGTCTATCCGGAAATCATCCAGCTCTTTTGATCGTTCATAATGATAAATATGGAGCGATAGCAGGAGTGGCAAACATATTAGCTAAGCACGAGATCAATATCGGTCATATGGAAGTTTCAAGAAAAGAAAAAGGGAAAGAAGCATTGATGGTTATTGAGATCGATCAGAATGCAGATGAGATCATCATAAATGAACTAAATTCTCTCCCGATTGTTCAACAAGTAGTAAAGATACACGATTAAGAGGTGAGAAGTATGTTTCGTAATGTAGCTGAATTAATAGAATTAGCTGAGTCGAAAAATTGTAAGATCTCAGAGATTATGATACAGCAAGAAATGGATGTTACTGGGCGTTCTAGAGAAGAAGTTCTAGGGTTCATGGATCGGAATTTAAGAGTGATGGAAGAAGCCGTCATGCGCGGAATTACAGAAGATGTGAAATCACATTCTGGTCTAACTGGAGGGGACGGAAAGCTTCTTCAAACGTATATTAAATCTGGTAAATCTCTATCAGGAGAACTTATGCTAGATGCAGTAAGTAAAGCGATGGCTACAAATGAAGTGAACGCTGCAATGGGTACGATCTGTGCTACACCTACTGCTGGTTCTGCAGGGGTCGTTCCTGGTACTTTGTTTGCGTTAAAAGAAAAATTAAATCCTACTCGAGAGCAGATGATTGAGTATTTGTTTGCTGCAGGTGCGTTTGGTTTTGTAGTGGCCAACAACGCTTCTATTTCTGGTGCTGCAGGTGGATGCCAAGCTGAGGTAGGTTCTGCTACTGGTATGGCCGCAGCCGCGATCGTCGAACTTGCAGGAGGGTCTCCTTCGCAATCAGCCGAAGCGATGGCGATCGCTTTAAAAAACATGCTAGGACTCGTTTGTGATCCTGTTGCAGGCTTAGTAGAGGTTCCTTGTGTAAAACGAAACGCGATGGGTGCAAGCAATGCCATCGTTGCGGCTGATATGGCACTTGCTGGGGTCGTAAGCCGTATTCCTTGTGACGAAGTGATAGATGCGATGTACAAGATAGGTCTCTCGATGCCATCTGCTCTCCGTGAAACAGCTCTTGGAGGCTTAGCAGCTACACCTACAGGAAGAGAGCTTGAAGCAAAAATATTCGGCATCCCACTGAACGAGAAGTAACGATGCTGAATCAATCCATAACAGCAGTAAACGGTATTGGAGAGAAGAAGGCTGAAGAGCTGGCTAGTATGGGTATTCATTCAGTTGAAGATCTGTTAGAATATCTACCCTACCGGTATGAAGATTACCAAAAGAAAGATCTTGCGGACATTGCGCATGATGAAAAAGCAACGATTGAAGGGAAGGTTCATTCTGAACCTTCTCTGCGTTATTTTCCGAAGAAAAAATCACGTTTAACATTTAGGATGTTGATCGGTAAATATTTGATCACAGCGACAATCTTCAATCGACCTTTCTTAAAGAATCAGATTGCTCTAGGACAAACACTTACGGTAACAGGTAAATGGGACCGAAATAAAATGACCTTAACCGTCAGTGATGT
The DNA here is from genome assembly GCF_049537595.1 of Fictibacillus nanhaiensis. Taxonomy (GTDB): domain Bacteria; phylum Bacillota; class Bacilli; order Bacillales; family Fictibacillaceae; genus Fictibacillus; species Fictibacillus nanhaiensis_F. Next base: position 1,944,547 of record NZ_JBMULM010000001.1, on the reverse strand, counting down.
TCACTTTGGAACATTCAATGATGATCATAAGATTGAACCGGTCTATTCGGTCAAAGGCTCACTCTATGGCAAAACGATGCGCAAGATTATAGATTCGGCATTTCGCCAGTTCTCTGGTCAGATCGAGGATCCACTTCCTCAAGAGATTCGTGAATCTTATCGACTTCCGGATCGAGAATCAGCTCTTAAGATGATGCATTTTCCTGAAGATTTTAAAGCGTTAAAAGCAGGAAGAAGAAGGCTTGCTTATGAAGAGTTGTTGTATTTTCAATTAAAGATGCAGATCTTCAGAAAATGGAACAGACAGCAATCTAAAGGAGCAGCTTTAAAGTTTGATCGAGATCAAGTAAACACGTTCATTCGTTCTTTACCGTTTCAGCTAACAGATGCACAGCAAAGGGTGGTAGATGAGATATTAAAAGATATCTCAAATACGAGTCGAATGAACAGGCTGCTTCAAGGTGATGTTGGCTCTGGTAAAACAGTAGTGGCAGCTGTAGCGTTATATGCAGCAGTTACAGCTAACAAACAAGGTGCACTGATGGTACCGACGGAAATACTGGCTGAACAGCATTTTCAATCGTTAAAAGAGCTTTTTGCTCCGTTTGGAATTACAGTAGCTCTTTTAACTTCTTCTGTTAAAGGGAAAGTGCGAAGAGAAACGTTGAACCTTTTACAACAAGGCGAGATCCAGATCATGGTCGGTACACACGCCCTTATTCAAGAAGAAGTAAATTTTAAAAGCCTTGGTCTAGTGATTACAGACGAGCAGCATCGGTTTGGTGTTAACCAAAGAAGAGTATTAAGGGAAAAAGGTGAGAGTCCAGATGTTCTCTTCATGACAGCAACTCCTATTCCTCGTACTCTTGCGATATCGGCTTTTGGAGATATGGATGTTTCAACGATTGATGTGATGCCGGCGGGAAGAAAGCCGATCATCACGCATTGGGCGAAACACGGCATGTTAGATCGTGTTCTTGATTTTATTAAAAAAGAAATTGAATCTGGAAGACAAGCTTATGTGATCTGTCCGTTAATCGAAGAATCAGAAAAGATAGATGTGCAGAATGCGATTGACGTTCATGCGCAGCTGAGTGCTTACTTCCAAACGTATGAAGTAGGTCTGATGCACGGAAGATTGCATTCGACTGAAAAAGATGAAGTGATGAGAAAGTTTGCAGCGAATGTTTGTCAGATCCTCGTCTCTACTACGGTTGTAGAGGTAGGGGTAAATGTTCCGAACGCTACTATCATGGTCATATATGACGCAGAAAGATTTGGACTCTCTCAACTGCATCAGTTAAGAGGACGAGTTGGCCGCGGCAGCGAACAATCTTATTGTGTGCTCATCGCAGATCCGAAGTCTGAAGAAGGTCAAGAGCGGATGAGGATTATGACAGAGACAACGAATGGATTCGAGCTATCTGAAAAAGATCTTGAGCTTCGTGGTCCAGGTGATTTTTTTGGAAACAAGCAAAGCGGTGTTCCGAACTTTAAAGTTGCAGACCTCGTCCATGATTATCGGATTCTAGAAACAGCTAGAAACGATGCGGCTAGACTCGTTCAATCAGAAGAGTTCTGGCGGGATGAGACGTATCGATCGATTCGAGAAGTTTTAACAAGGCAAGGTGTGCTCGACAAAGAAAGACTAGATTAATCTTGAAAGAAGAGTATTGATACTATATACTACTATTAGTACCAGCTCTTAATAGCAGAAAGATAAATAGCAGGTACGCTGTAATGGCGTTACCTGCTTTTCTACGCACTGCATCTTTACTCACTATCTTTCTCATATATGAGACCTTTGTATGGAAGAAGGAAGAAACTATGAAAAAATCAAAAAAAGAGAGACAAGAGCTGTTAAAGGAAACGATAAAATTAACCCCTTTTATAACAGATGAAGAATTGGCAGAAAAGTTTAGTGTCAGCGTTCAGACGATTAGACTTGACCGTTTGGAACTTTCCATTCCAGAGCTTAGAGAAAGAATAAAGTCTGTGGCAGAAACTAAACTGGATGATGTAAAAGCACTGCCGATTGAAGAGGTCATCGGAGAAATCATTGACTTACAGTTAGATGAATCCGCTATTTCTATATTAGACATAAAAGAAGAACATGTATTTTCTCGTAATAAGATTGCAAGGGGCCATCACGTTTTTGCTCAGGCGAACTCGTTGGCAGTAGCGATCATAAATGATGAATTGGCATTAACCGCCAAAGCAAACATTCGGTTTTCTCGACCTGTTCGGGTAGGAGAGAGAGTGGTCGCAAAAGCGAAGGTAAAAGAGACAACTCAAGAAAGAACCATTGTAGAAGTTACTAGTTATGTAGAGAATGAGCCTGTTTTCAAAGGTGAATTTACCATGTATAGATCTGCACAAGATACAAAGGAAGGAAGTTAAATCAGCATGAATATCGCAATAGATGCAATGGGTGGCGACAATGCACCAGCAGAAATCGTTAAAGGTGCAATGCTAGCGAAAGAACAATATCCAGAGCTTTCGATTACGTTAGTTGGAGATCAAGATCAAATCGTAAAACATCTACCTGAAAAGCACGCGTTTACGATCATCCATACCGATGAAGTGATCGAAACATCAGAGGAGCCAGTTCGAGCAGTCCGTCGAAAAAAGAATGCTTCGATGGTAGTAGCAGCAAACGAAGTGAAATCAGGTAAAGCTGATGCCTATATTTCTGCTGGTAACACAGGGGCATTGATGGCCAGTGGGTTGTTTTATGTTGGCCGTATAAAAGGCATTGATCGTCCAGCGCTTGCTCCGACACTTCCGACTTTAAACGGTGATGGATTCTTGTTCTTAGATGTTGGTGCTAATATGGATGCGAAGCCAGAGCACCTTTTACAATATGCATTGATGGGTTCTGTGTATTGGAAAGAAGTACGAGGTGTCGAAAAACCACGCGTAGGATTATTAAACGTTGGAACAGAAAGTGAAAAAGGAAATGCTCTAACGAAAGCTGCTTTTCCACTTCTACAAGAAGCTGATATTAATTTTGTTGGGAATGTTGAAGCGAGAGATCTCCTGATGGGAGCAGCCGACGTAGTTGTGTGTGATGGATTTGCTGGAAACTTGGTTCTTAAATCGATCGAAGGAACGGCTATGAGCATGTTTTCGATGATTAAAGAACAGCTAACATCAAGTTTAACTTCAAAGCTAGCAGCTGGGGTATTAAAGCCAAAATTAAGAGGCATAAAAGATAAACTTGACTATACAGAGTATGGTGGAGCTGGTTTGTTCGGACTTGCAGCACCTGTTATTAAAGCTCATGGTTCCTCAAACGCGAATGCGATGTTGAATGCAATCAGACAAACCAAAAGTATGATAGAGAAGAACGTGGTACCAACGATTCAGAATCATGTACAATTCCAAGATAACAAGGAGGAGTAAGAATGGGGAAAATCGCTTTTCTTTTTCCAGGACAAGGCTCTCAAGCAGTAGGAATGGGTAAAGAGCTAGTATCACAGGAAGCATCAGCAAAAGCTATTTTTGACAAAGCGGATGAAAAACTTGGTATGAACCTGTCAGATATTATCTTTGAAGGACCGGAAGATGTTCTTAAAAGAACAGAAAACACACAGCCGGCATTATTAACGGCATCAACAGCGGTTCTTGAACTATTAAAAGAGCGTGGTATTCAAGCAGATTACGTAGCAGGTCATAGCCTTGGTGAATACTCTGCACTTGTTGCTGCGGGCAGCCTTTCTTTTGAAGACGCGGTTTATGCGGTTAGAAATAGAGGATTGCTCATGGAAGAAGCTGTGCCTGCGGGAGTAGGGACAATGGCAGCTGTGATCGGGTTCGATCAAGAACGATTAGAAACAATTACGAAGGAAGTCTCTAACGGTGAAGAGAGTGTTCAGATCGCTAACCTTAATTGTCCAGGGCAGATCGTTATTTCTGGGACTGTTGGTGGAGTTGAGAAAGCTAGTGCCCTTGCCAAAGAAGAAGGAGCCAAAGTGATTCCACTTCAGGTAAGCGGACCGTTTCATTCTTCCCTGATGAAACCTGCTGCAGATAAATTCAACGAAATATTAGATCAAATCGTGATAAATGAAGCAAAAACACCTGTAATTGCTAATGTAACGGCGAAAGCTATTATCAATCGTGATGATATTAAAGAAAAGTTGATCGAACAACTGTACTCACCAGTTCGTTGGGAAGAAACGGTTCGTGAGTTAATGGATCTAGGTGTTGATACGTTTGTTGAGATCGGACCGGGGAAAGTTCTCTCAGGGTTAGTTAAAAAGGTGAATCGAAGAGCTAACGTAATAGCTGTAAGTGATTTAGAGACGATTAACATGGCAGTTGAGAAACTAAAAGGAGAGTCTGTGGATGCTTAATGAAAAATCAGTTTTAGTAACAGGTGCCTCTCGAGGAATCGGACGAGCGATCGCTTTGTATTTTGCTAAAAATGGCGCTAAAGTAGCAGTGAATTACTCTGGAAGTGAAGAGAAGGCAAATGAAGTCGTAAAGGAAATAAAAGAAAACGGTGGAACTGCTTTTGCGATCAAAGCGGATATCTCTTCATCAGAAGATGTTACGAACATGGTCAAAACAGTAGTTGATGAGTTTGGAAGTCTCGACGTTCTCGTTAATAACGCAGGAATCACGAGAGATAACCTTTTGATGAGAATGAAAGAAGAAGACTGGGATGCAGTAATCAACACGAATCTTAAAGGAGTCTTCCTGACTACAAAGGCTGTAACAAGACAGATGATGAAACAAAGAAAAGGCCGCATTATTAATATTGCCTCTATTGTTGGTGTATCTGGAAACGCAGGACAAGCAAATTATGTAGCTGCAAAAGCAGGTGTGATCGGCTTAACGAAAACAGCTGCAAAAGAACTCTCTTCAAGAGGAATCACGGTTAATGCCATCGCACCAGGTTTTATCGAAACAGATATGACTGGTAAACTAGAAGAAGGCATTAAATCGGAAATGCTTAGAAGCATTCCGCTCGCTCGTTTTGGGCAGCCTGATGATATCGCATCAGCGGCTGCATTCTTAGCGAGTGATGCTAGTTCTTATATCACGGGCCAAACACTTCATGTTGACGGCGGAATGGTGATGTAAGAAAAGAACCTTCAATGACTACAAATCCCTCTAGTTTTTTAATGGGAAAAAGAATATACTATTGAAAGGAGGTGACACACAAAATGGCAGATGTTTTAGATAGAGTTTCAAAGATTGTTGTGGACCGTTTAGGTGTTGATGCATCTGAGGTTAAGCCTGAAGCTTCCTTTAAAGAAGATCTTGGTGCTGACTCTCTAGATGTAGTTGAACTAGTAATGGAACTTGAAGACGAGTTCGAACTAGAAATTTCTGATGAAGATGCTGAGAAAATTGCAACTGTTGGTGACGTTGTAAATTACATAAACAGCAAACAATAAGTGTAAGACGGATAAAGTCCCGTGCGAACAGCGGGGCTTTCTTCCCTTTTTAACAGGAAAAAAATCAATAGCAAAATAGCCCTTTTACGAGATTTTTGGAGGAAGTTTATGAAAGGTTCAAAACAACATTCAACTCAAAAGAAAACGGTGAAAAATCGGTTTAAATCTGCTTCCAAAAAGGGCATGGATGACAAGGTGCGCATTCAAAAAGTAGCCCCGATACAAGAGCGTTTAAACATTAAGTTTGAAAATGAAAAATTGTTAGCTCAAGCATTTACGCATTCATCATATGTGAATGAGCATCGAGGAAGAACGTTTGAGGATAATGAAAGACTTGAATTTCTAGGTGATGCCGTTCTTGAATTGACCATCTCTCAATATTTATACAGCAAGTTTACAAATATGAGTGAAGGTGAGCTTACGAAACTTAGAGCAGCAATCGTATGCGAGCCGTCGTTAGTTCTCTTTGCAAACGACCTTCATTTTGGTGAGTTTGTTTTATTGGGAAAAGGTGAAGAAAATACTGGAGGAAGATCAAGACCAGCCCTTTTAGCAGATGTTTTTGAAGCATTTATTGGAGCGCTTTATCTCGATCAAGGACTCGAAAAAGTTAAAGAGTTTTTAAATCAGTATGTGGTGCCACGAATAAATGAGGGTGCTTTTTCTCATGTGATGGATTTTAAAAGTCAGTTACAAGAATATGTACAGCGTGAAGGATTAGGTCATATCGACTATCGAATCATTCAAGAAAAAGGACCTGCACACAATCGAGAGTTTGTGTCAGAGGTAAGACTGAATGAAGCGAGTTTCGGAATCGGGTATGGCAGATCCAAGAAAGAAGCTGAACAACATGCGGCACAAGAAGCGATAGAGAGAGTTTCTAAAAAGAGCTAAAAAAAAACCCCCTTAACATTAGGCGATTAGCCGTGTGAGGGGGTTTCTATTACTTTGTTTTAAGAGATGCAAGTTCTTCAACGATGCCTTCCATGTCTCGAATGCTGAATGATGGCATCTTCATGACCATATCGTAAAGCTCTTTAATGTCATCGTACTTTGACAGTTCATAGTCTTCGGGTTGAATAAGTCCGCTGTTAACAAGCTGAAGTTTCTTTTTTAATCCTTCGATCATAAATGATAAGTTCTCGTGATTTTGAGTCGTTAAGTCCATGGTGGGCTCCTTTTTATCCACATATCTTTATGTGAGATTTTACTTACAACATATTTTAAGTTCAAACACATTTCATTTTAGCACACTGTAATCTTTGTGACTATGTGTGAGTGAATCTATGATAAAATATAAAGGTTAAAGAATAAAATACATAAGAAATTCAAATAGAGCGCCCGAAATTACAAAACGGGAAAGCATAATGTGAGAAATAAAGGGGGATTTAATGATGTTCCTCAAACGAATTGATGTAGCAGGATTTAAATCATTTGCAGAGCGGATACAAGTTGAATTTGTACAAGGGGTCACAGCGGTTGTTGGCCCGAATGGAAGCGGTAAAAGTAACATTTCAGATGCTGTACGCTGGGTGCTAGGCGAACAGTCAGCGAAGTCTTTGCGAGGCTCTAAGATGGAAGATATTATCTTCGCTGGCAGTGATAATCGAAAACCATTAAATGTGGCAGAGGTTACACTTACTTTAGATAACGAAGATCAGCATCTGCCGCTTGATTATAATGAAATATCGATCACACGAAGAGTGTATCGTTCAGGAGACAGTGAATACTTGATCAATAAACAACAGTGTCGTTTAAAAGATATTGTAGAGCTGTTTATGGATTCAGGACTTGGGCGAGAAGCTTTCTCTATCATTGGACAAGGCCGGGTAGAAGAAATATTAAGCAGCAAATCGGATGAACGCAGAAAGATCTTTGAAGAAGCTGCCGGTGTATTAAAGTACAAGACCCGAAAGCAAAAAGCAGAGGCTAAGCTCACTGAGACGCAAGAAAATTTAAATCGAGTAGAAGATATTCTTCATGAATTAGAAGGTCAAGTCGAGCCTCTTAAAATACAAGCTTCTATCGCAAGGGACTTCCTTGAGAAAAAAGAAGAGCTCGAGGTCGTTGAAACGGCTGTTCTCGTTCAAGAGATCGAAGACTTGCACGTTCGATGGGAAAAACAAAAAGAACTTGTTGCAGAGCTACAGAAACAAGAATCGGTCCTATCGCTAAAAGTGAAACAAGGTGAGACTAAGATCGAAAGAGCAAGACTTGATATGCAAGCGATGGATGAATCGATCGATGAGCTGCAAAGTGCTCTTCTTCTAGCTAGTGAAACACTAGAAAAACTAGAAGGTAAGAAAGAAGTCTTAAAAGAACGTAAAAAGAATTACGATCAAAATAAAACGTCGCTTCTAGAACAAATTCAGCTCTACAAGGCAAAAAAAGAAGAGTTGGGAAAACAGCTTAGTGCTGAGAAAGATTCATTACGAGACAAAGAAAAACAATCAAAAACGATAAAAAAGCAAGTGAAAGACGAAGAAGGACGATTGTCTGTTCTCGAGATGGACGTTGAAGCAGAGCTAGAGAAATTAAAAAGTGATTATTTCGAGCGCTTGAACGAACAAACAACGATTAAGAATGAGATGCGTTACTTAGAGGATCAGGCTAGACAGCAGAGCTCCAAAAGTACTCGTTTAGACGAAGAGAATACAAAATTCCTGAAACAAAGAGAGGCATTATCAGAAACAAAAAAGAACGCTGAAGCTTCCTATCATGCAGCTGAAACGCAATTAAAAACAAAGCAAGAAGAATATCAAGTTTTAAAATCAGAGATCTCAATCGACGATCAGGAAACGAGAACACTTCAAGATAAATTGTATCAAGCTTATCAGTTTATTCAGCAGTTCAATTCTAAAAAAGAGATGCTAGAGTCGATGCAAGACGAATACGCAGGTTTCATGCAGGGCGTTAAAGAGGTTTTGAAAGCGAAAGAAACAAAGCTCACTGGTATTGAAGGAGCGGTAGCGGAACTTTTATCAGTACCGTCTGAGGTGGAAACGGCAATTGAAACGGCTCTAGGCGCTTCTATGCAGCATATTGTTGTAGATCATGAACAAAACGCTATGAAAGCTATTCAATTTTTAAAACAGACAAGAGCAGGAAGAGCAACCTTTCTACCATTGAATGTAACTAAACCGCGTCAGATCTCTAATGCAGATGCTCACCAGGCGAGCTCTATCGATGCTTTTGTTGGTGTTGCTTCAAATCTTGTTACGTTTAATCCTAAGTATCAAAACATTGTAGGCAATCTTTTAGGAAATATTATCATCGCTAAAGATTTAGCGGGTGCAAACAAGATTGCTAAGCAAGTGAACTATCGTTACCGAATCGTTACTCTTGAAGGAGATGTCGTGTCTCCAGGAGGTTCGATGTCTGGAGGAAGTCTGAAACAAAAAAGCAACTCTCTATTGAGTAGACAAAGAGAGATTGATTCTCTTGCAGACAAAGTGGCAACAATGGAGAAGCAAACACGTCAACTAGAGGCAAAAGTTAGTGAATTACGATCAAAACTAACGAAGAAGAAAGAAAGACTAGAGTCTCTACAATCGGAAGGAGAGCTTTTAAGAGAACAAGAACAAGAGCTGAGATCTTCTTTACGAGAAGTTGAAATGGAAGAGAAGAGTTTAAACGATAGACTTCAGCTGTATGATCGCGAAAAGAATTCCTATGAATCAGAGCGTTCTGCTGCAGATACACGTCTTTCAGCTCTACAGAAAAAACTCGATCTTGCCATGAAATCTGGGAAAGAGCTTGAAAAAACGATTGCTGACCTTACTGAAAAGAAGAAGAACAATCAGAGTTCAAAAGAAGAACTTAGAGAAGCGGTAACACTTTTGAAGATCAAGTCTGCCGAACTCGAACAGCAGGTCGCCAATCAGCGAGAAAAATGCTTAAGAATTCAAGAAGATTTTTACGAAGTGGAAGCTAAGAGCAAAGAAACAGAAGAAGATTATTGGCTTCTTGAAGAAGAGATGAACTCAAGCTCTTCTGGTGAGGATTCTCTTGATGAACAGATACAACAGAGAAGACATGAAAAGAATAATGCATTGAAATTAATTGCAGAACGAAGAAAAGAAAGAACAGATTCTTTCCGATCGATTGAAAGTATGGAGATCGGATTAAAAGAGGCAAAAAGGCAATATAAACAACTTCATGACGGCCTTCGAACAGAAGAGGTTAGTATCAATCGCCTCGATGTTGAACTAGAATCAAGGCTTACGCACCTTAGAGAAGAATATGAACTTTCATACGAAGGTGCGAAGTTGAAACATCGATTAGAGATACCGCTTCAAGACGCAAAACGAAAAGTAAAGCTGATCAAAATGGCGATCGAAGAGCTCGGAGCTGTAAATATTGGGGCGATCGAAGAATACGACAGAGTGAGCCAGCGCTTTGGTTTTCTTACAGATCAAAGAAACGACTTAACAGAAGCTAAAGATACTCTTTATGGCGTGATTTCTGAAATGGACGAAGAGATGAAGAACCGGTTTGAAGAGACTTTTACTTCTATTCGCTCACACTTCGGTGTTATTTTTAAAGAGTTATTTGGTGGTGGTCGAGCTGACCTTGTTTTAACGCAGCCCGATGACATGCTTTTAACCGGTGTGGATATCATGGCGCAGCCACCAGGCAAGAAGCTGCAGCAACTAGGCCTGTTATCTGGTGGAGAACGAGCTTTAACTGCTATCGCCTTATTATTTGCAATCCTGAAGGTTAGACCTGTTCCATTCTGTATTTTAGACGAAGTTGAAGCAGCACTTGATGACGCGAACGTAAACCGATTTGCTAAATTTTTACGAGCGTTCAGCAAAGAGACTCAATTTATCGTTGTAACGCACCGTAAAGGGACGATGGAAGAAGCGGATGTGCTATATGGAGTCACCATGCAGGAATCTGGTGTCTCGAAACTTGTTTCCGTGAGGCTTGAAGAAACAAAAGAACTTGTAACATCATAGGGAGGAAATTGATAGTGAGTTTTTTGAAACGATTAAAAGAAAAATTTTCAACACCGCAATCTGAGGAATCATCGGAAAAGTTTAAAAGTGGACTAGAGAAGACGAGGAACTCTTTTTCATTTAAAGTAAACGATCTTCTAAAGCGTTTTAGGAAAGTAGATGAAGAATTCTTTGAAGAGTTAGAAGAGATCTTGATCGGGGCAGATGTTGGGGTTCATACCGTACTTGATATTATTGATCAACTGAAAGATGTTGCACGTACAAAGAACATTCAAGATCCAATGGAGCTTCGATCAGCGATCACTGAAAAATTAGCTGAGATGCTTCAAAAAGAAGGAAGGGATAATAAGCTGAACATACAGACTGATGGAATGACCGTTATTCTGTTCGTTGGTGTGAATGGAGTTGGAAAAACAACAACGATTGGAAAACTGGCTCATCAGTTAAAAAATGAAGGTAAGAAAGTAATATTGGCTGCCGGAGATACTTTCCGAGCTGGTGCGATCGATCAGCTTGAAGTGTGGGGAGAGCGTGCTGGAGTTGATGTGATCAAGCATCATGAAGGAGCGGATCCTGCAGCTGTTATTTACGACAGCATCCAAGCTGCTAAATCTCGTAAGGCTGATGTATTGCTTTGTGATACAGCTGGAAGACTTCAGAACAAAGTAAATCTGATGAACGAGCTTTCAAAAGTGAAACGTGTCATCGAACGTGAGATTCCTGGTGCTCCTCATGAAGTTTTGCTTGTTGTTGATGCTACAACAGGTCAGAATGCAATGAATCAGGCAAAAACATTCGGTCAATCAACAGATGTAACTGGCTTAGTTTTAACTAAACTTGATGGAACGGCAAAAGGCGGGATTGTTTTAGCGATCCGTCACGAACTAGATATCCCAGTTAAGTTTGTAGGGCTCGGTGAGAAAATTGATGATCTGCAGGAGTTTGATGCTGATCAGTTTGTATATGGTTTATTTGCAGGAACGGAAGAAGAAGGCGCAGAGTAAAACTGTATTCTTTTATTAAAGCCATTTAACTCTCTTTACTTGGGGGCTAGATGGCTTTTTTTGTTTTAGGAGGGGTATTGCAACATTGAAGATTGTCGAAAATTGCAAACTCGCGGATAGATGTTCAAAATTTTTGGATTTGAGTCAAAAACTCCAGGATAAATAACCGAAATTTTTGGATTGGAGCCTCTTTTATGTGGATTAATCCTTAATAATACGGCTGAAATACCCTGTAAGGTATCGCTTTTCATTGTCTTTTACGGACCCAGGAGACTCGCTGACTCACTAATTCACCGAATCGGTTTAGAACACACTTTCAACAAGAAATGAACATCATATTTCCAAGCACCCTTTTACCAACTAATGTGTTAAGAAAAAAACTTGACATCTAAAACCATGGGTTGTATAGTATTCACGTAAAGGCATTTCACTTAACAAGGGTTGTGGAAAAATGCTAGATAAGACAATGAGAATTAATTATCTATTTGATTTTTACCAAGCATTATTGACCCCTAAACAGAAGAATTATATGGGTTTGTACTATTTGGACGATTATTCTCTCGGTGAAATTGCTGAACAATATAATGTCAGCCGTCAGGCCGTTTATGATAATATTAAACGGACAGAGGCGATGCTGGAAGAATATGAAGAAAAGTTAGGGCTTTTTGCAAAGTTTCAGGAACGTGACCAGTTGCTGTCATCTTTAAGAGAGCTTCTGAATTCTGAACCTGATAACGTAATTGCAATTATCGATCGCCTTGAAAATATGGAATAGGAGGCGTTCAGTGAGATGGCATTTGAAGGTTTAGCCGACCGTCTTCAGAATACTTTACAAAAAATTCGTGGAAAAGGGAAAGTAAATGAAGCGGATGTAAAGGAAATGATGAGGGAAGTACGCCTTGCGCTTCTTGAGGCGGACGTTAACTTTAAAGTAGTTAAAGATTTTGTGAAAAAAGTATCTGAACGTGCTGTTGGCCAGGAAGTATTAAAGAGTCTGACACCAGGACAGCAGGTAGTAAAAGTTGTTAACGATGAACTGACAACCCTCATGGGTGGGGAACAAAGCAAGATTGCCGTTTCCAACCGACCGCCAACCGTAATTATGATGGTAGGTCTACAAGGTGCTGGTAAAACAACAACAACAGGAAAGCTTGCAAATCATTTACGCAAAAAACAAAATCGCAAACCGTTACTGGCTGCAGCTGACATCTACCGTCCTGCTGCGATCAAGCAATTAGAAACTGTAGGGAAACAGTTAGACCTTCCTGTATTTCAGATGGGTGATCAAGTAAGTCCTGTCAAAATTGCTGAGTCGGCCATCGCAAAAGCAAAAGAAGACCATCACGATTATGTCATTATTGATACAGCTGGGCGTTTACACATTGATGAAACGCTGATGGATGAGTTGAAACAGGTTAAAGAAATTTCGAAACCTGATGAAATCTTCTTAGTTGTCGATGCAATGACTGGTCAAGATGCTGTGAATGTTGCCGAGAGCTTTAACGAAGCGTTAGGAATCACTGGTGTTGTATTAACCAAACTAGATGGAGATACACGCGGTGGGGCCGCACTTTCAATTAAAGCCGTTACCGGACTTCCTATCAAATTTGTAGGTCTAGGTGAAAAGATGGATGCTTTAGAGCCGTTCCATCCCGATCGTATGGCTTCTAGAATTTTAGGAATGGGTGACATGCTTACTCTTATCGAAAAGGCACAAACCACAGTAGATGAAGAGAAAGCACGAGATCTTCAGAAGAAGATGCGTGATATGTCGTTCACGTTCGATGATTTTCTTGATCAGATGGGACAAGTGAGAAATCTTGGACCCCTTGATGAAATACTAGGCATGCTCCCAGGTGCGAACAAGATGAAAGGACTGAAAAACGTTCAGATCGATGAAAAGCAGATCGGTCACGTTGAAGCCATCATCCGTTCGATGACTCTTCATGAAAGAGAACAGCCTGAGATTATCAATGCCAGCCGTAAACGCCGCATCGCTAAAGGAAGCGGGCGAACGGTGCAAGAAGTGAATCGCCTCATCAAACAATTCGAAGACATGAAGAAAATGATGAAACAAATGTCTGGAATGATGAATGGCAAAAAGAAAAAAGGTGGATTCAAATTCCCTTTTATGTAAACTGAATTTTCAGGTTTACAAACCTGTCAATTTATACTATTATATTATTTTGTGTGAACTATTTTCGGAGGTGCAAGTTATAATGGCAGTAAAAATTCGTTTAAAGCGTATGGGTGCTAAGAAAGCTCCTTTTTATCGTGTAGTAGTAGCAGATTCTCGTTCTCCTCGTGATGGACGTTTCATCGAAGAGATCGGAACTTATAACCCAGTTGCTAACCCAGCTGAAGTTAAGATCAACGAAGAAAAAGCTCTTGAGTGGATGACTAACGGTGCGAAACCATCTGACACTGTTCGTAACCTATTCTCAAAAGCTGGTCTTATGGAGAAATTCCATAACGCGAAAAACCAAAAATAATTTTGACGAAGGGGAACAGATATGACAGAGTTGATCGAATCAATTGTGAAAGCTCTAGTTGATCACCCAGATGAAGTTAGCGTCAAAGAGGTTCAAGAAGGACACCGACTTGTTTATCAACTAACTGTTAACCAGACGGATATGGGAAAAGTTATCGGTAAACAAGGAAGAGTGGCTAAAGCGATTCGTACTGTTGTGAATGCAGCAGGTACGAATCAAAATAAAAGGATTTCAATCGAAATCGTCTAAAAAGGATGAGGGAAACCTCTTCCTTTTTTCTTTATTAAAATACTTAAATAACTTTAGATATTCAAGAAATTATGTTCAACAAAGTTTCGTAACGATTTATTAAAAGGCTGTTTTCTAAAGGACTGTTGCTTTTAAGTCTTTTTTATTGTCTTCTTTGAATAGGTGATTGGAGTGGAAGGTGCGAGACTCCTGCGGGACAGGCGGGCAGGTGAGACACTTAAGAGTAATACGTACGAATGTGGCTCACCGCCTGCCCCGCGGAAAGCGAGCACCTGGAACGGAAATCAACTACTTTCAAGGGCAACAAAGTTTGCGGAAATGGCCTATTATAAAGTATACATATCGAGTTTTATGCTAAAATTTAGATTATAAGTAACTGATTAATTTGTACGGAGGTAGTGTATCAATATGGAAAATGAATGGCTGAACGTAGGTAAGATTGTAAATACACACGGAATTAGAGGAGAAGTTAGAGTGATCTCTAGAACTGACTTTCCTGAAGAGCGCTACAAGATTGGAAACACATTATATGTAGACATGGGATCAGAACATATACCTGTAAAGATTGAAACGCATAGAAAGCATAAGCAATTTGATCTTCTAACTTTTGAAAACCTACCTAACATCAATGATGTTGAACGATTTAAAGGTAATCTTCTTAGAGTACCGAAGGATCAGTCTGTTTCATTAGACGAAGGAGAGTTTTTCTACCATGATATTATCGGCTGCTCGGTTTTCACAGTTGAAGGTGAAGAACTAGGAAAAGTTAAAGAAATATTGTCTCCTGGAGCAAACGATGTTTGGGTAGTGAAGAGAAAAGGATTCGGTTCAGATATTCTTATCCCTTATATTCCTTCTGTTGTGAAATCAGTGGATGTAAAAGATTCAAAGATTGTTATTGAGCCATTAGAAGGATTATTCTAATGAAAATAGATGTGTTAAGCCTTTTTCCGGAAATGTTTTCTGGCGTTTTTGGTCATTCTATCTTAAAAAAGGCCCAAGAGAAGGATGCACTTGAACTTCGAGTGATCGATTTTCGTGAGTTCTCAACCAACAAACATCGGAATGTTGATGATTACCCATACGGAGGAGGAGCCGGCATGGTCCTCACTCCGCAGCCTCTGTTTGACGCGGTGGAACATTTAACGAAAGAGGTAACTGGAAAACCTAGAATCATCCTTTTATGT
Organism: Fictibacillus nanhaiensis; assembly: GCF_049537595.1. GTDB lineage: Bacteria > Bacillota > Bacilli > Bacillales > Fictibacillaceae > Fictibacillus > Fictibacillus nanhaiensis_F. The sequence goes on along the minus strand of NZ_JBMULM010000001.1, from coordinate 1,929,246 downwards.
CCTCAAGGTGAAACGTTTACTCAAGGAAAAGCAGAAGAGTTGGCAGAAGAAGAACATCTTATTTTCTTATGCGGTCATTATGAAGGTTATGATGAACGTGTTAGAAAGCACCTTGTGACAGATGAGATTTCAATAGGTGACTATGTGCTAACGGGTGGCGAACTTGGTGCTATGGTCGTCATTGACGCTGTTGGGAGACTGCTTCCTAATGTTCTTGGGAAAGAAGCATCTCACCAAGAGGATTCATTCAGCACAGGTTTGTTAGAGCATCCACAGTATACGAGACCTGCTGATTTTCGTGGTATGAAAGTGCCTGATGTGCTTATGTCAGGAAACCATAAGAATATAGAGACATGGCGCAAAAAAGAGTCTTTAAGAAGAACGTATGAACGTCGACCTGATTTGCTAGAAAAAATCAAATTAACAAAAGAAGAAGAAATTTGGCTTAATGAGATAAAAGATCATAAAACAACTTGAACACTGTTTGAGTTATATGGTATTATATTGTTTGTGGCTTATGCCCGTTTAATCCGGTGTTCCGCTGCTTCTATCATTTTAGCAAGAACATCCATGGGAAGGGAGGCAATAAACTATGCAACAGCTTATTGCAGATCTAGCGAAAGATCAATTAAAAGATTTACCAAAATTCCGTTCAGGTGACACTGTTCGTGTACACGTGAAAGTAATCGAGGGTACTCGTGAGCGTATCCAGCTTTTTGAAGGTGTAGTTATCAAGAAGCGTGGATCAGGAATTTCTGAAACGTTTACTGTTCGTAAAATTTCTTATGGTGTTGGAGTGGAGCGTGCGTTCCCATTACATTCACCGAAGATCGCGAACCTTGAAGTAGTTCGTCGTGGTAAAGTTCGTCGTGCGAAGCTATACTACCTACGTGCACTTCGCGGTAAAGCAGCTCGTATTAAAGAAATTCGCTAATAATTCTCGAAAGGAGCTTGACTTATTCAAGCTCCTTTTTCCATATTATAAGTAAGGAATTTCTAGAGATGGTGAGGATTAAGAATGGCACGTACAAAAAACGAAACGTGGGAATGGATTAAAGCATTAGCGGCAGCCTTATTATTAGCAGGGATCATCCGATTTTTTCTTTTCGCACCCGTCGTGGTCGATGGACAATCTATGATGCCAACTCTGCACAACGGAGATCGACTGATCGTTAACAAGTTTTCTTATGTGATTGGTGATCCGAAAAGATTCGATATTGTAGTCTTCCATGCTACCGAAGAAAAAGATTACATAAAAAGAGTAATCGGTCTACCTGGAGATACAGTCGAATATAAAGATGATACACTTTATGTAAATGGTAAGCAGGTAAAAGAAGAATACCTAGAAGCGTATAAAAAGAAAACAAAAGACGGAAACTTCACTTATGATTTTAAGTTACTTGAAGTAACGGGTAAGCAAAAGGTTCCTCAAGGTCAGCTATTTGTATTAGGTGACAACCGAAGAAATTCTCAAGACAGCCGAAATATTGGAACTGTGGATGACGAAACGATTTTAGGTAAAGCATCTTTCCGTTTCTGGCCGTTAAAGGATATTGGATTTGTAAAGTAGGGTGAAGATAACATGACCATTCAATGGTTTCCTGGACATATGGCCAAAGCGCGAAGGGAAATAACTGAAAAACTCAAGATGATCGATGTCGTATTTGAGTTAGTAGATGCTAGAATTCCTCTAGCCTCAAGAAATCCTATGATCGATGAAATTCTGGGTCAAAAACCTCGTATTGTGCTTTTGAACAAAGCTGATCTGGCTGATCCAAAAGTGACATCAATGTGGGAAAGTTATTTTTCAGAAAAAGGCATTCCCTCTCTTGCTATCAACTCGCAAGATGGAAAAGGGATAAAAAAAATAGAACCGCTTGCTCATGAACTAGTAAAAGAAAAGTTCGATAAGATGAGAGCAAAAGGAATCGTTAAACCTCGTGCGGTCAGAGCGCTGATTGTTGGTATTCCTAACGTTGGTAAGTCCACGATCATCAACCGTATGGCTGGTAAAAATATTGCTGTAACAGGAGATAAGCCTGGTGTAACGAAAAAGCAGCAATGGATTAAAGCAGGTAAGACATTAGAATTATTAGATACTCCAGGAATTCTGTGGCCAAAGTTTGAAGACCAATCAATCGGTTTGAAATTAGCAGTTACAGGAGCGATTAAAGAAACTCTCTTTGATTTTACTGAAGTAGTCTTATATGCGATTAAATATTTAAAAGAACACTACGAAGAGCGTCTAGTTGAACGATACAAGCTGTCTGAGATTCCAGATGACTCACTGCCCCTTTTCGAAGAGATCGGAAAGAAACGTGGATGTATGATGAGTGGCGGAGAAGTGGATCTTGAAAAGACTGCTGAGATTGTGTTAAGAGACCTTCGAGCAGAAAAGCTTGGACGCTTGTCATATGAGCGCCCAAATGACTTTGAAATTAAATAGAAGTAACTGAACAGGCGCTTACGAAGTGCCTGTTTTTAAAATTTCCGGGCCAAAAATTTTGTAGTGGATGTTTTCAAATCTTCTTTAGCCTGTCGATTGGAGCGTAAGGTCGCGAGACTCCTATGGGACGAGCGGTCAGGTGGAGACTCCTAAAGGCGCAAAGCGGCAGGAGGCTCACCGTTCGCCCCATGGAAAGCGAGCGACCTGGAGCGGAAAGCGACTACTTCCAGAGAGGATCTATGTAATACGAAAACATCTTCTAAAAAGAACGTATATAAAGCCGATAATACATACATAAAGAGCGTGATGAACATGAAACTGTCGATAAAAGAATGGGAACAAAAATTAAAATCCAGTGAAGATAATGAGATGATCCATCTACTAAACATCCTATCTGAAGATGAAAGAATAGGTGCACAAAAATTATTTCAATCTTTCTCAAAACGCTTAGAGCGAGAAGAAGCTGAAAGAACGAGATTGAAGCTTATGCATACTTACGAAGAGCAATGCCAAGCACAGGGGAAAACCTTGATCGCGGGTGTAGATGAAGTCGGCCGTGGGCCGTTAGCTGGTCCTGTTGTGGCTGCTGCGGTTATTCTACCTATAGGGTATATGTTACCTGGGGTTAATGATTCTAAAAAATTGTCTGAGAAAAAAAGAGATGCCCTTTATGAGATCATTTTGAAAGATGCGATTTCTTACAGTGTTCATTTAGTGCAACCAGATCAGATCGATGACATCAACATTTACCAAGCGTCTAAGTTGGCAATGACTGAAGCGGTGTGCTCGCTGAATGCTACTCCAGATCAGCTTTTAATTGATGCTATGGAGGTTCCGTTAGCGATCGACCAATTAAAAATAATAAAAGGTGATGAGAAAAGTATTTCTATCGCGGCTGCATCAATCGTTGCAAAGGTTACAAGAGATCGATATATGCAGAGCCTTCATGAAAAATATCCTCAATATGGATTGAATTCCAATATGGGTTATGGAACGAAGGAACATTTACTTGCACTGCAGCAGTTCGGCCCGACAGACATTCATCGTAGATCATTTAGTCCGGTAGGAGAACTTATTAAAATTACAGGAAGTGATTAACCTGTTACAACTCAACCAAGTGAATGGTAAATCGTTAATCCCTGCTAGATCAATGGATGAACCGTTACTTTTAAAGCTTAATCAATTTATATCTGCTAAGATTTTAGAAATCTTCCCTGATCAATCAGCGAAGGTCCTTTATAATGGCTCAACACTTTATGCCAAATTAGAAGCGCCTTTAATCAAAGGAGAAAACTATCTATTCGAAGTGTCTGAGAAGAACGGTGCGATCTATTTAAAAAAGATGGACTTAGATCCCATTAAGTCTACTTCAGAACAGATTTTATCGAGATGGAGCCTTCCGACATCCGATATAAACAAAAAAGCAGTTGATTTTGCGATCATAGAAAAATTACCTCTATTAAAAGAGAACATAAAAGCCGTTTCCGAGGTTTTAAAATTCACAAACGCGTTACCACTCTATGAAAAAAAAGCAGTTGTTCACCGTATGTTGGAACTTCAACTGCCTCCTAAGCAAGAAATTGTTCAAGCAGTTGCTTTCAGTCTGAAAAGCAATGCAGGATCAAGTGTTGAGTTCAAACAGCTCTATGAGGCTCTCTTGCCCTTTATTCATAAAGACAATGCTGTTTCGAAAACCGTAGAGCTATTAAAGGATCTCTTTGTATTTAAAGGTAGCGAGGCAAGTAAGCAACAGGTTCCAATTCAAGACAGAGTGAGAAGTATGGATATTAAAAACACAGCAGACATCGTTATGCCATTGAACGGAAAACTTCCAGACCCAATAAAGGTTCAGAGGGGTAAATATGATGTGGAAGAAAATCTACCAACACAATTAAGAGACGATGTGATCAAGGTTTCTAAAGAAACAAATCAGAACCCATCAGAAGAATTTATTACAGCCGCAAAAAAGTGGCTGATTAAATCTGGACTATTGCATGAAAAAAACATTTTATTAGACCCAGTACAATTAAAACAAACGGAAACGTTAAAGTCACAACTACTCTACCTGCAACAGAACGCTGACCGTTTAGAGCTGCCTGAGATCTTACAGCAAAAAACAGAACAAGCATTAAATAAACTTACTTCTCAACAGTTACAGAATATTCAAAGCAACGAGAACATGCAGCAATTTATCCTTCATATTCCATTCAATGGATCGGAAAACCCGAAAGAGATGACCGTTCGTTGGGAAAGCAAAAAGCAAGGTGCAAAAGGAATCGATCCAGATCATTGTAGGATGCTTTTTTGGTTAGAGATGAAGCATCTAAATGATGTAGCTGTAGATGTGCATATTCAAAACAGAATCGTTTCATTAAAAGTTTATAATTCGCATCCTGCTATCGAAAAATTTTCTGAACCGTTATTAAAGATGTTAAAGATTAGTATGAAGAACATGAATTATACGCTATCATCCGTTAAATTTAGTTCTCAAAACGAAAAGATAAAAAATAACGAGACTTCTATTTCATATAAAGGATTGGATCTTAGAGTATGAGTGATCATAAAAAAGAAGTTGTGGCGTTAAAGTATAGTCCGCTCGAATCTACCTCGCCGGTAGTTATTGCAAAGGGGAAAGGTGAAACAGCAGAGCGGATACTAAGGTCCGCAGAAGATCATAACATACCGATTCAGGAAGATCCTTCTTTAGTTCATTTATTATCTAAACTAGAGATCGAAGAAAGTATACCTGAAGAATTGTATGAAGTGGTCGCTGAACTGTTTGCTTTTATTTATAAATTGGATAAAGAAGCAGGGAAATCTACATAAATTTCTTTGAAACGGGGCATTCCTATCTTTAAAGGAGTGTGTTTTAATGCCTAAGAATAAATTAGTCGTACAGCAATCCGAACAATTAGTGAACCAATTTAAAGAAGAGATGGCTGAAGAGTTTGGAATGTACCGTTCAGCTGCTGAATCTGAAGCAATAACACCTAAAATCATCAAGAAACAGAAAAACGAAAAAAACAAATGAAAAAAGAAGGTGTTTTCGTTCCTAAAGGGGACGAAAAAGCGATAAAACCAAAGTCATTTAACAGTGATTTTGGTTTTTTATTTTGGCTAAAAAGGTGTATGCGCTTGCAATTTTCTGAAGAATAGTAGACATAATAGACTAGGTCTTATACAATGATAACGGTACTTTAAGTTTTCACCATGATAGGAGGATGGAGAGTAAATGAATATCCACGAATACCAAGGTAAAGAGATACTTAGAAAATATGGTGTGGCTGTTCCAAACGGGAAAGTAGCATTTACCGTTGAAGAAGCAGTAGAAGCTGCTAATGAGCTGGGGAGCACTGTATCTGTAGTTAAAGCACAGATCCACGCAGGTGGCCGCGGTAAAGCAGGTGGCGTTAAAGTCGCTAAAAATATCGATGAAGTGCGTACATACGCAAATGAAATCTTAGGAAAAGTTCTTGTAACTCATCAAACAGGTCCAGAAGGTAAAGAAGTTAAGCGCTTACTTATCGAAGAGGGCTGTGATATTAAGAAAGAATACTATATCGGTCTTGTATTAGATCGTGCAACATCTAGTGTTGTTATGATGGGATCTGAAGAAGGCGGAACTGAAATTGAAGAAGTGGCTGAAAAGACACCTGAAAAAATCTTCAAAGAAGTAATCGATCCAGCGATCGGCCTTCAAGCATTCCAAGCAAGAAGACTTGCTTATAACATCAACATCCCTACTGAATTAGTAGGAAAAGCAGTGAAATTCATGATTGGTCTATATACGGCTTTCGTTGAAAAAGACTGTTCAATCGCAGAAATCAATCCATTAGTTGTAACAGGTGACGGAAATGTTATGGCACTTGATGCAAAGATGAACTTTGATTCTAATGCTTTGTACCGTCACAAAGACATCTTAGAATACAGAGATCTTGAAGAAGAAGATGCAAAAGAAATCGAAGCATCTAAATACGATCTTAGCTACATTTCTCTAGATGGAAATATTGGCTGCATGGTTAATGGTGCTGGACTTGCTATGGCAACGATGGATATCATTAAACATTACGGCGGCGACCCGGCTAACTTCCTTGACGTTGGGGGCGGCGCGACTACTGAGAAGGTAACAGAAGCATTCAAGATTATTCTTTCTGACCAAAATGTTAAAGGAATCTTTGTTAACATTTTCGGTGGAATTATGAAATGTGATATTATCGCGAACGGCGTTGTTGAAGCAACGAAACAAGTTGGTCTTGAGTTACCTCTTGTTGTGCGTTTAGAAGGTACTAATGTTGATCTTGGTAAAAAGATTCTTAAAGAATCTGGTCTAAACATTACAGCTGCAGATTCTATGGCTGATGGTGCAGAAAAGATCGTAGCTTTAGTTAAGTAATAGAGAAAACATCGTAGGAAGGATGGATGGATGCATGAGCATTTTTATTAATAAAGATACAAAAGTTATCGTTCAAGGTATTACAGGTTCTGTTGGTCTTTTTCATACAAAACAAATGCTTGAATATGGTACGAAAATTGTAGGCGGTGTTACACCAGGTAAAGGTGGAACAGAAGTTGAAGGTCTTCCTGTTTTTAACACCGTTGTGGATGCAGTTAAAGAAACTGGAGCTAACGCCTCTGTTATTTATGTTCCGCCTGCATTTGCTGCAGAAGCGATCATTGAAGCTGTTGACGCTGAACTTGATCTAGCAATCTGTATTACTGAAGGTATTCCAGTATTGGATATGGTAAAAGTTAAGCGCTACATGGAAGGCAAGAAGACACGTCTAGTTGGTCCGAACTGCCCGGGTGTAATTACTCCAGAAGAATGTAAGATCGGTATCATGCCAGGATACATTCATACAAAAGGTCATGTTGGGGTTGTGTCACGTTCTGGTACATTAACGTATGAAGCTGTACATCAGCTTACAGAGCGTGGGATCGGGCAATCTACAGCAGTTGGTATCGGGGGAGACCCAGTCAACGGAACAGACTTTATCGACGTTTTAAAGGCATTTAACGAAGATGAGGACACATATGCAGTAATCATGATCGGTGAGATCGGTGGAACTGCTGAAGAAGAAGCTGCTGAATGGGTTAAAGCGAACATGACAAAACCTGTAGTAGGATTCATCGGTGGTCAAACGGCGCCTCCAGGAAAACGTATGGGGCATGCTGGTGCGATCATCTCTGGTGGAAAAGGTACAGCTGATGAAAAGATCAAAACGATGAAAGCTTGTGGAATTAAAGTTGCAGCAACGCCTTCAGTAATGGGTGAGACTTTAGTAGAAGCTTTAAAAGAAAACGATCTATATGACCGCTGTGTAACAAACAAAGCAAAAGCGTAATAACGATTACAACGTGAAAAGCTCCCAGATCGGGAGCTTTTTATTTACATTGAATTGTTTCATGAGGAGGAATGAAGATTGGATAAAGAACGCTTGATTTTTCTTCATCATTGCGAAGGACTGACTTGGAATCAATTAAAAGCAGTAGTTGTAGCTGATCCTGAACTGAAATCTGTTTTTTCAATGGATGTTCGCAGGTTGAAAATGTCGTTTGGTTACAGTGACCTAACGGCAAATCGCCTCTATCAACACATGAAACAATTTAATAGTACATACATAATGAAGAATCTGTTGAGACAATCTATTTCAGCAGTTACGGTATTCGATAAAAATTATCCTCCGCTGTTAAAGAATATTTATGACCCGCCATGGGTTCTTTACGGACAAGGGGATTGGACAATCCTAAATCGGGATAAAATGATTAGTGTTGTCGGTACTCGTCATCCTAGCAAACAGGGAAAACAAGCGTTAGAAAAAGTACTTACTCCTTTAATTGATGATAATTGGATCGTGATCAGCGGATTAGCGAAAGGGATTGATACGTTCGCTCATGAGTTAAGTATTCAACACAAGTCCTTAACAGCAGCAGTTCTAGGCTCTGGCTTGTTACAGATCTATCCGCAAGAAAACAGAGCATTAGCTAAAAAGATTAGTGAACAAGGAATCTTGTTATCTGAGTTTGCTCCACAGGTTACACCAAAACGCTGGCATTTTCCGCTTCGTAACCGTATAATAAGCGGTCTCAGCCGTGCAACACTTGTTGCTGAAGCACGAACAAAGAGTGGTTCCTTAATTACAGCTGATCAAGCACTCGAACAAGGAAGAGATGTGTTTGCAATTCCAGGATCGATTTTAGAAGAGTGTGCCAACGGGACCAATTTTTTGATTCAAAATGGCGCAAAATTAGTCATGAGTGCAGAAGATATTCAAAACGAAAGTATCTAACCGTTTTCATTTAAATGAGGAAACAGTTTGACAAATGCAGATACATTATTTAATAATAGGGAAGATTTCACTAAACCCTTAAAGGGGGATAAACTGTAAATGGAAAAATATTTAGTCATTGTTGAGTCTCCCGCCAAAGCAAAGACAATAAAAAAGTATCTAGGGAGCAAATATGACGTTAAAGCATCTATGGGACATGTTCGTGATCTTCCCAGAAGCCAGACTGGCGTAGATGTAGAAGCAAACTATGAACCAAAATACATTACGATCCGTGGAAAAGGTCCTATCTTAAAAGATTTAAAAACGGCAGCGAAAAAAGCAAAACGCATCTTTCTCGCAGCTGACCCGGATCGCGAAGGTGAAGCAATTGCATGGCATCTTGCTCACAGTTTGGATATGGATTTAGATTCTGAATGTAGAGTTGTGTTTAATGAGATTACAAAAAATGCGATAAAAGATTCTTTTAAAAGACCAAGAAAGATCAATATGGACTTAGTTGATGCACAGCAAGCAAGAAGGGTGCTTGACAGACTAGTAGGGTATAAAGTTAGTCCGTTATTATGGAAGAAGATCAAAAAAGGATTGAGCGCCGGACGTGTACAAACGGTTGCGGTCAGATTGATCGTTGAACGAGAGAAAGAGATTGAAGCTTTCCAACCAGAAGAGTATTGGAAGATTAAAGGAATCTTTAGTGCTTCTGGAGAGGATTTTGAAGCACAGTTCTACGGAACTGGCGGCAAGAAAAAAGAACTTTCCAACGAAGAAGAAGTGAAAGAGATTCTAAGCACGATAAAAGGTAAACAGTTTAAGATCGATTCTGTTCAGAAAAAAGAAAGACGCAGAAATCCTTCGCCGCCTTTCATCACTTCTTCACTTCAACAAGAAGCAGCTAGGAAATTAAATTATCGAGCTAAAAAGACGATGATGCTCGCACAACAATTATATGAAGGAATCGATCTTGGTAAAGAAGGTACAGTCGGTCTGATCACCTATATGCGTACAGATTCGACACGTATATCTGATACAGCTAAGACGGAAGCTGCCGAATTCATTGAAAAAGAATATGGAGAGCAGTTCGTGAACAAATCAAGAGTGGAGAAGAAATCTGGAAAGAACGCTCAAGATGCCCATGAAGCGATTCGTCCAACTTCTGTCATGTATCATCCACGTGATTTGAAGAATTATCTCTCAAGAGATCAACTCAGATTATATAAGCTGATTTTTGAACGATTCTTAGCGAGCCAGATGGCATCAGCTGTCCTTGATACGATGACAGTGGATCTAGAAAACAACGGGATCAACTTCCGCGCGACTGGATCTAAGGTTAAGTTTCCTGGATTTATGAAAGTCTATGTTGAAGGCAATGATGACGGGAAAAAAGAAGAAGATCGTATTCTGCCAGATGTTCAAGAAGGCATGAATGTAGAAAAAAAAGATCTTGAACCAACTCAGCATTTTACACAGCCTCCTCCACGATATACGGAAGCAAGACTTGTTCGTACGATGGAAGAACTGGGTATAGGCAGACCGTCAACATATGCACCAACACTGGATACGATTCAAAAACGTGGATATGTAGCTCTTGATGAAAAGAAGTTTGTTCCAACAGAACTTGGTGGTCTTGTGTTAGAGATGACACTGGAATTCTTTCCTGAAGTATTCAACGTTGAATTTACTGCCAAGATGGAAAGTGATCTTGACGAAGTTGAAGACGGAAAAGAAAACTGGATCAGAATCATTGATGACTTCTACAAAGGCTTTGAAAAGAAACTAAAGATTGCAGAAGAAGAAATGCAAAAAGTAGAGATCAAAGATGAGCCAGCAGGTGAAGACTGTGAGAAATGTGGACATGAGATGGTCTATAAGATGGGACGCTTTGGAAAGTTTATGGCTTGTTCTAACTTTCCAGACTGCAGAAACACGAAACCAATCGTAAAAGACATAGGTGTTACATGTCCGACTTGTCATGAAGGAACAATCGTAGAGCGGAAAAGTAAGAAAAAGAGACTTTTCTATGGATGTAACCGTTATCCAGATTGTGAATTCGTATCTTGGGATAAACCTATTGCCAGAACATGTCCGAAGTGTAATAGTATGTTAGTAGAAAAGAAAACGAAAAAAGGCAAAGTCGTACAGTGTGTCTCTTGCGATTATGCTGAAGAGGAAGCAAAGTAAGGAGTTTATCTTCATGAATCAACATGTTAACGTAATCGGAGCAGGTCTTGCTGGTAGTGAAGCAGCTTGGCAGATCGCTAGCCGAGGAATTCAAGTAAAATTATACGAGATGAGACCGGTTAGACAAACACCGGCTCATCATACTGAGAAGTTTGCAGAACTAGTATGTTCGAACTCACTTCGTGCTAATACACTAACGAACGCTGTCGGTGTACTAAAAGAAGAGATGAGAAAATTAAACTCTGTTATTATTTCATCAGCTGATGATTGTGCAGTTCCTGCTGGTGGAGCTCTGGCGGTCGACCGTCACGAATTTGCTAGTCTTGTGACAGAGCGAGTTAAGAATCATCCTAATGTTGAGGTGATCACTGAAGAAGTTACAGAGATCCCTGAAGGTCCAACTATTATTGCGACAGGACCTCTAACTTCTGATAACTTATCAAAATCGCTAAACTCATTAACGGGTGAAGAGTATCTCTATTTTTACGATGCAGCTGCACCGATCATCGAAGTAGACAGCATCGACATGGACAAGGTGTATTTAAAGTCTCGTTACGACAAAGGTGAAGCAGCTTATCTAAACTGTCCGATGACTGAAGAAGAATTTGACCGTTTTTATGAAGCGTTAATCACTTCTGAAACAGTCCCTCTAAAAGAATTTGAAAAAGAGATCTTTTTCGAAGGTTGTATGCCAGTTGAAGTTATGGCTAAAAGAGGGAAGAAAACATTATTGTTCGGACCGATGAAACCAGTCGGTCTCGAAGATCCGAAAACAGGCAAGATTCCTTATGCAGTCGTTCAATTAAGACAAGATAACAGTGCAGGAACTCTATATAATATTGTAGGTTTCCAAACACACCTTAAATGGGGACCTCAAAAAGAGCTTCTAAGACTGATTCCAGGCTTAGAGAACGCAGAGGTAGTACGTTACGGTGTAATGCATCGCAATACGTTCTTGAACTCTCCACGCCTCTTAGAAGAGACGTATCAGTTAAAAGCAAGAAAAGATCTTTTCTTTGCAGGTCAGATGACTGGTGTTGAAGGGTACGTTGAAAGTGCTGCTTCAGGATTGATCGCAGGTATTAATGCTGCAAAGTTGGTTAATGGCGAAGAACTAGCTGTTTTCCCTAAAGAGACGGCGATCGGAAGCATGGCGTACTATATTACGACTGCGAATCCAGATAATTTTCAACCGATGAATGCTAACTTTGGACTTCTTCCACCTCTTGAGAAGAGAATCAAAAATAAACAAGAGCGTAATACAGCTCTAGCTAATAGAGCGTTGGAAACAATTCAGAATTTTATAACAAATTTGTGAACATGTATTGATTTAGCCCCTAAATTGTGTTACGATTTAGGGGCTTTGTGAGGTGTATGAAATGGTATCAGAACGCCAACACGTGGTGGATTTCTTGAATTATTTAATGATCGAGAAGAATTGTTCACCTTATACGATTGAACACTATGAAAAAGACATTAATGATTTTACTTCTTTTTTGAAACAGCAAGCAATCGAAGGATTCGCTGCTGTTTCTTATGTTTTAGTCAGGCAATATTTAGTGACTCTTCATGAGAAGAAGTATGCTCGAAATACAGTAGCAAGAAAGATATCGGCGATGAGAAGTTTTTATCGTTTCCTAAACCGCGAAAAGATCGTGGAAGAACATAACCCTTTCGCTATGGCATCACTCCCTAAAAAAGCAAGAATGCTTCCTCAATTTCTTTATGAAAAAGAGTTGGAGAGGCTTTTTAATGTGTCTGATGTTACAACCCCCATGGGACAAAGAAATCAAGCTATCCTCGAAATACTGTACGGAACTGGTATTCGTGTCAGTGAATTGTGTAAGATGCAGTTAAAGGATCTTGATTTAAATGTAGAGATAGCGCTTGTTAAAGGAAAAGGTAAAAAAGAAAGATATGTTCCGATCGGATCGTTCGCGAGAGAATCTCTTGAAAAGTATATACAGGACGGTCGCAAGTTGCTGTTAGATAAAACGGAGAAAAAGTCGGATGCATTATTTTTAAACTATAAAGGGGAACCTTTAACCGTTAGAGGCGTAAGAACTATATTAAATAAACTAATAGAGGAATCTTCCCTTACGATACATATCAGCCCGCATGTTTTGCGGCACACGTTTGCGACCCACATGCTGAATGAAGGCGCAGATCTCAGAGCGGTTCAAGAGCTTTTAGGGCATGCTAATCTTTCCTCTACACAAGTTTATACACATGTTTCAAAAAGTCATTTGAAAAAAATCTATAATAATGCGCATCCTCGAGCATAAAAACAAAAAGGGAGGGATTTTTCAATGTCAACATTTCATGCTACTACCATTTTTGCGATTCAGCATAACGGCAAGTCCGCTATGACTGGAGATGGTCAGGTTACATTCGGCAACGCTGTTGTAATGAAACATACTGCCAAGAAGGTAAGAAAGCTTTTCGGAGGAAAAGTGCTTGCTGGGTTTGCAGGCTCGGTTGCAGACGCATTTACGCTTTATGAAAAATTTGAGAGCAAGTTAGAAGAATACAGCGGAAATCTGCAGCGTGCATCAGTAGAGATGGCAAAAGAATGGAGAACAGATCAAGTTCTTAGAAAGCTTGAAGCTCTACTAATCGTAATGAACGAAGAGCATATGTTATTGATTTCTGGAACTGGTGAAGTTATTGAGCCAGACGATGGAATTCTCGCGATTGGATCAGGTGGCAATTATGCTCTAGCTGCAGGTCGGGCACTGAAGAACCATGCCCCTGAACTCTCTGCAAAAGAAATCGCTCTTGCATCTTTAAAGACTGCTGGCGAAATTTGTGTTTACACGAACACAGAGATTGTTTTAGAAGAATTGTAAAAAGTAAAGGAGCGGTTGCAATGAACAGTCAATTAACTCCAAGACAAATTGTTGAAAAGTTAGATCAGTATATTATAGGTCAAAACGATGCAAAGAAAGCTGTCGCTGTTGCGCTTCGTAATCGTTATAGAAGAAGTTTGCTCGACGACAAGCTTCGTGATGAAGTATCACCTAAAAATATTCTGATGATTGGACCTACTGGTGTAGGGAAGACAGAGATTGCTAGAAGGTTAGCAAAACTAGCTCAAGCTCCTTTCATTAAACTTGAAGCAACTAAATTTACTGAAGTTGGTTATGTTGGGCGTGACGTTGATTCGATGGTACGTGACCTCGTTGAAACTTCAGTAAGACTTGTAAAAGAGCTGAAGATGAATGATGTAAAAGACAAAGCTGAGCAAAATGCTAATAAAAGACTTGTAGAGCTCTTAGTTCCTGGTAAAAAAACAGAAACAAGCTTTAAAAACCCGCTAGAGATGTTCTTTGGTGGCGGTAATCAAGAACAGGAACAAAAGCCTCAGCAAGATGATGTTTCAGATCTTAGACAGAGACGAAACCAAATGGCACAGAAGCTTGCGCTTGGTGAGATGGAGGATCATCTTGTTACGGTAGAAGTAGAAGAGCAGAATCCTTCTATGCTAGACATGTTCCAAGGTTCGGGTCTGGAACAAGTAGGCATGAACATGCAGGATATGATCGGTGGACTTATGCCGAAGAAAAAGAAAAAAAGAAAACTCACTGTTCGAGAAGCTCGTAAAGTATTGACGCAAGATGAAGCGGCAAAACTAATCGATATGGATGATGTTACGAGTGAAGCAGTTTACAAGACCGAACAAACAGGTATTATATTTATAGATGAAATCGATAAGATTGCAGGAAAGAACCAGAACTCTGCTGATGTGAGCCGTGAAGGTGTTCAACGAGATATCCTTCCGATCGTTGAAGGTTCTACAGTAATGACGAAGTATGGCTCGATCAAGACGGATCATATCCTGTTTATTGCAGCTGGAGCTTTTCATATTTCTAAGCCTTCAGATCTCATTCCAGAGCTGCAAGGAAGATTTCCGATCAGAGTTGAACTAAATAGCTTGTCTGTTGAGGATTTTACACGTATATTAATAGAGCCTGATAATGCGATCATAAAACAGTATAAAGCTCTATTAAGTACGGAAGGTATAAATGTTGAATTTTCTGACGATGCTATTGCTAAGATTGCAAGCATTGCCTATGAAGTGAATCAGGACACCGATAATATTGGTGCACGAAGACTTCATACCATATTAGAACGCTTATTAGAAGATCTATCTTTTGAAGCGCCTGATATCAGCTTAGATCAAATTACCATTACACCCGAGTATGTAGAAGAAAAACTGGCTAACATCGCAAAGAACAAGGATCTGAGCCAATATATATTATAGGATGCAGTAGGAGGAAGAAATACAATGAATTTATTGAACAAAGCAAGAAGTATCAACTCGATGCTTCAACAAACAGGTGGTAAACAAGTAAACTTCAAAGAGATGGCTGAAACACTTAGTACGGTGATTGAAGCAAATATTTTTGTAGTCAGCCGTCGTGGTAAACTGTTAGGCCTCGCTCTTAAACAAGAAATTGAGAACGAGCGTATGAAGAAGATGATCGAGGATCGTCAATTCCCTACTGATTACACAAAAAATCTTTTCAACATTACAGAGTCTCTTTCAAACATTGATATAGAGAGCGATTATACAGCATTCCCTGTTGAGAACAAAGATTTGTTCTCAACGGGATTAACGACAATCGTTCCGATCGTTGGTGGCGGTGAAAGACTAGGAACTCTTATTCTTTCAAGACTATCTACATCATTTGAAGAAGACGATCTAGTTCTTGCTGAGTACGGTGCTACAGTTGTTGGAATGGAGATCCTTCGTGAAAAAGCGGAAGAGATCGAAGAAGAAGCTCGTAACAAAGCAGTTGTCCAAATGGCGATCAGTTCATTATCATATAGTGAGCTAGAAGCGATCGAACATATTTTTGAAGAATTAGAAGGAAACGAAGGATTGCTTGTAGCAAGTAAGATTGCAGACAGAGTGGGTATTACTCGATCTGTAATCGTAAACGCGCTTCGTAAGTTAGAGAGTGCAGGTGTAATTGAATCTCGTTCTCTAGGTATGAAGGGAACGTATATCAAAGTGTTGAACGATAAGTTCTTGCTTGAACTTGAAAAGCTTAAAACTTCATAATAACCAATAATAAGGTCCAGCTCTGTAAACCAGAGCTGGATTTTTTTTGTGCCAATAAAAACGGCATGTACGAAATATGAATCTCATTTATTTGTTCATATAAACTTCTGGGTACTCTATCAACAATTTTTAAGATGTTTTTAATGGAAGACTTAAATAGAAAATTTTCGAAAAAAACTTGTGTTATTTAATCATTGTACATAAAGAAACGACGAAAAAGGATAAATTTGTAAATATTTGTCGATTGTGTGTGGAAGTGGTAAAGAGGTACCAAAAACCGTATAAATATAGGGATTTTATTACTATTTTTGAAATTGGGTCCAAAGTCACGGTCGAAATATAGTCCTTTCTATCGAAAAAAGTCAGTTTGGGAAAAAATACATAGACACTTTTTGGATATATCACTTAAAATATGATAGTGAGGTAAGATTTAACATTATATGAAACTTCTATAGTATAAAAGAGGGAAGTGGTGAACTTGTTCTCTGGCTCAGTCATAAGAAATTTAGAGATGGCATTAGATGGATCAGCATTAAAACAAAAGACCATTTCAAATAACTTAGCTAATGTGGACACACCTGGATATAAAGCTAAAGAAACTGTCTTTAACCAGGAATTCAAAAAAAGCTTGCAAGCCCATCGTACAGATCAGCGTCACTTTTCATTCGGTACTGAAACATCCTCTTCTTTTAGTGTGAGAGAAAAAACGAATACAGTGATGAATCACAACGGAAATAATGTGGATGTAGATAAAGAGATGGCAGAATTAGCAAAGAATCAACTTTATTATCAGACACTTGTACAGCGGATCAATGGAAAGTTTAATTCGATTAAGATGGTTGTTAAAGGTGGGAGATAAATATGGGAGTTTTTGATGCAATGAATGTATCTGCATCCGGTCTAACGGCTCAACGGCTTAGGATGGATGTTGCTTCCTCTAACATGGCAAATGTCGATTCGACACGCGGAGAATATAAAAACGGTGTGTGGGAACCGTATCGACGTAAAATGGTCGTTTTAGGTTCGGGTGAATCTAGTTTCAAAAATATGTTCAATAAAGCTGTTAATAACGGAAAAATGGCTGGCGTCAAAGTGAATGGTATCGTAAATGATCAAACACCATTTAAAACGGTTTATCAACCTGAACATCCTGATGCGAACGAAGAAGGATTTGTTCAACTACCGAATGTAGACCCACTAAAAGAGATGGTCGATTTAATGAGTGCTACTCGATCGTATGAAGCAAATGTTACTGCACTAAACGCAGCAAAAGGAATGTACTTAAAAGCATTAGAAATTGGCCGTTAGGGGTGTTAAATCATGGACAAAATTTCAATTGGTTCACTTCAGAACATCAGTAATCCAACTTCAATCGCAAAAGTGACACCATATGAAGCTCAAGAAGATTTTAAGAGCTATCTAAAAGGAGCTTTAGATACGTTGGGTGAGACACAAGCGCAATCTAATCAAGCTACTCAAGGTTTGATGAACGGAAATATGGATAACCTCCATCAAGTGATGATCACGGCTGAAAAAGCAAGTGTAACGATGCAAACGACTCTTGAGATTCGTAATAAAGTTGTTGAGGCCTACCAAGAAATAATGAGGATGCAAGTATAGTCTCAGTTATATGATTCGATATTAGCATTCGATTTTGGGGGTAGCTGTTAAAAATTTTTATTGTGCTTATCGGGGGAAAAAATGAAAGAAAAATGGAAAAACATCATCAAGCAAACGACAGAACGGTTTAAAACTCGTTCCAATGGACAAAAGGGAATTATTCTCGGTGGAATCTTTCTTATTATCGCAGCATTCATCTTTGTAACAGTCATGATGTCAACACCAAATCTTGTTCCTTTGTATTCAAATCTTTCCCCTCAGGAAGCAGGTCAAATACAAGAGAATTTAAATGGCAAAGGTGTGGCAAACGAAGTACAAGATGGCGGAAAAACCATATTAGTTCCCGAAGAACAAGTGAATAACCTGCAAGTGCAGCTAGCTGCAGAAGGGTTACCGGAAAGTGGGAATATTGATTTTTCATATTTTGGTGAGAAATCTGGTTTCGGAATAACAGACAAAGAGTTTGGTGTTCTAGAAAGAGAAGCGACACAGACAGAGATTGCTAGTTTAATAAAGAGCATCAATGGTGTTGAAGATGCGAGCGTTATGATCACCCTTCCTGAAAGCAGTGTGTGGGTAAACCAAGAAGAAGAAAAAGCTTCAGCTTCTGTTGTTCTATCATTAGGAGCGGGTGCGAAATTAAATGAAGATCAGGTGAAAGCACTCTATCATCTCGTTTCAAAGAGTGTGAGCAACCTTCCTATGGAAAATATCGTCATTACGGATCAATACTTTAATTATTATGATTTGAATTCTGTAAACTCTACTGCTTCAGCTTCAAAATATGAAGAGCAAAGAAAAATTAAGCAGGATGTTGAAAGAGACTTACAACGAAGAGTTCAACAGATGTTATCAACCATCATGGGACAAGGTAAAGTAGTTGCTACAGTGACAACAGATATTGACTTTACGGAAGAAAAACGCGAAGAAAGTATTGTAGAACCTGTTGATAAAGAAAACATGAAAGGCATCGAAGTAAGCGTTGAGCGAATTAGAGAGACGTTTACTGGAGAAGGTGCAGCAGAAGGTGGAGTCGGAGGAACGGGTGATCAAGAGGTACCTACCTACCCAGGTTCAGCTGCTGGCTCAAACGGAGACTATGAAAAAGTAGAAGAACGTATCAACAACGAAGTGAACAAGATACGTAAAGAAATCGTGGAGAGTCCGTATGAGATAAGAGATCTGGGTATTCAAGTCATGGTAGAGCCACCGACTCCGAACAAACCAGAATCGTTACCACAAGAACGATTAGATGATATTGAACAAATATTGAGTGCGATCGTTAGAACGAGTATCTCAAAAGATATAAACGAAACATTATCAGAAGATGATATTCAAGAAAAAATATTTGTATCTGCACAGCCGTTCAACGGAAAGCAAGAAACAACTGCCGTTTCTAAAGGTATTCCGTTATGGATCTACATAGTTGGTGGAGTCTTATTAATCGTAATTATTCTATTAATCTTCTTGCTTTCTCGTAAAAGAAGAACAGAGACTGAAAGCAAGATCGAAGAATTCCAAATGGATGAGCCTCAAGAGTCTTATTATGTACCAGATGTAAACCAAGAAAAAGGATCTGAGGGAACAGTTCGTAAGGAACAGTTAGAGCGAATGGCAAAAGAAAAGCCTGAAGAATTCGCCAAGCTAGTAAGAACATGGCTTTCAGAGGAGTAAGGAGGTAACGAACGATGGCAAAAGGTATGAAAGAACTATCTGGTAAAGAGAAAGCGGCAATCCTCGTTATCTCTTTAGGTCCAGATGTGGCTGCCCAAGTATATAAGCATTTAAGTGAAGAAGAGATTGAGAGATTAACCCTTCAAATCTCACAAGTTAGAAAAGTAGATTCAACGTTAAAGGATGAGATTATCACGCAATTTCATCAGTTAGCTCTAGCGCAAGATTATATTACCCAAGGTGGAATCGGCTATGCGAAGACGGTACTTGAGAAAGCGGTAGGTAAAGACGAAGCAATGCAGATCATCAATCGTTTGACTTCGACTTTGCAAGTAAGGCCATTTGACTTCGCTCGAAAAGCAGATCCGGGTCAAATATTAAACTTTATTCAAAACGAACACCCGCAAACGATTGCTCTGATCTTGTCTTACTTGGATTCTTCTCAAGCTGGACAAATACTTTCTGAACTTCCGCAAGAGATGCAAGCTGATATAGCGAAAAGGATCGCATTGATGGATCGGACATCCCCTGAAGTGATCAATGAAGTGGAACAGATTTTAGAAAGAAAGTTATCTGCTACCGTTACACAAGATTTCACCCAAGCTGGTGGAGTTGAAGCCGTTGTCGAGGTCTTAAACGGTGTTGATCGAAGCACCGAACGGACGATCCTGGATGCGCTTGAAATTCAAGATCCTGAGTTAGCGGAAGAGATCAAGAAACGAATGTTTGTATTTGAAGATATCGTTACGCTTGATAACCGTGCGATTCAAAGAGTTATTCGTGAAGTGCAAAATGAAGATCTGCTTCTTGCTTTACGTGCATCTAGCGAAGAAGTAAAAGAAGTGATGTTCAATAACATGTCACAGCGTATGGCTGAGAACTTCAAAGAAGAGATGGAATTCATGGGACCTGTTCGCCTTCGTGATGTTGAAGAAGCACAATCCAGAATCGTTGGAACTATTAGAAGACTTGAAGAAGCCGGAGAGCTTGTGATCGCTCGAGGCGGAGGAGATGATGTGATTGTCTAAAGTCATAAAATCTTTTCACGATCACAAAGAGAAGTCTGAAACAAGTGGAGTGGTCATAGGGATTCAGTCTCTTTCATTATTTAACACGAGAAACTACGCAAGTTTAGAGGATGAGGATCAAGAGTCAGAGGTCATCCGTTTAAAAAATCAAGCGTATACCTTGCTAGAAGAAGCAAAGAGCGAAGCAGCTTCTATAACAAAGGAAGTAGAAGATTACAAGGCGGCGCAACTCAAAAGATTAGCTGATGAAGAGGCAGCTTGGAAGTTGAAGTTAGAATCGGCTTATGAACAGGCGAAGAATGAAGGATACGATGCTGGCTTTCAAAGTGGTTTAGAACAAGGTCACGAAAGCTGGGCTGCGCAATTACATGAAGTCAAAAGCTTTATGGATACGTTAAGAAACGACTACCATAACATCTTGAGTGAAGCCGAGCCACAAATGGTCATCCTTGCCATGGCAGCCGCTGAAAAAATCTTAGGACAAACGTTACGAGATGCTCCTGAAACATGGATTTCTATCGTAAAGAAACTTGTTAAAGAAGCTCGAGAGTTTGAAGAGATCAAACTTTATGTTCCTCCACATTGGTTTGAACTTACTCAAAACTATCGTGAAGAACTAAAGAACATGCTTCAATCGACAGCGACTCTTTTTATCTATCCAGATGAGAACTTGACCGAGAATGGTGCAATAATCGAGTTTCCTTTTGGGAAGATCGATGCAACACTCGACGTTCAGCTTAAAGAGCTTCGTGAAAAATTGCTAGAACAACTTGAGGTGTCAGATCAATGAACGTGGAACATATGATCGAGTCCCTTCAATCGATCGATTCCTATAAAAGATATGGAAAAGTGATTCGGGTTGTAGGGCTAATGATCGAATCAAAAGGACCGAAAACGTCGATTGGTGAGGTCTGTTATATCCACATGGGGAACCACAAGCAAAAAATCAAAGCAGAAGTAGTCGGTTTTCAGGAAGAAAATGTTTTGTTGATGCCGTTTACGTATGTAAAGCACATTGCAGTTGGCAGTTTAGTAGAAGCCACACATCGTGCGCTAGAAATAAAGGTTGGACCTTCTTTGATCGGAAAAGTACTTGATGGTATGGGTGTTCCATTGGATGGCTCTCCTCTCCCTCGCGGATTGTTTCGTTATCCATCAGAGAACGAGCCGCCGAATCCAATGGAAAGGCCGAGAATTCATGAAAGTATTCAGCTTGGTATCCGGTCGATCGATAGTTTGCTAACGGTCGGAAAAGGCCAGCGGGTAGGTATTTTTGCTGGAAGTGGTGTAGGTAAGAGTACGCTGCTCGGTATGGTAGCACGTAATTCGACAGCTGACCTTAATGTTATCGCCCTAATTGGTGAACGAGGACGCGAAGTTCTTGATTTTATTGAGCGAGATCTAGGTGAAGAAGGTTTGAAGCGATCAATAGTAATCGTTGCGACTTCCGATCAACCTGCGTTAATGCGGATAAAAGGTGCACTGACTGCAACGAGTATCGCTGAATATTTTCGAGACCAAGGCAAGAACGTCATGTTGATGATGGATTCTGTAACGCGGGTGGCTATGGCTCAACGTGAAATCGGTCTAGCTGTTGGAGAGCCACCAACAACAAAGGGATACACGCCTAGCGTTTTTGCGGTTCTTCCAAAATTGTTAGAGCGATCTGGAACGAATAAGAACGGAACGATTACAGCTTTTTATACCGTTTTAGTTGATGGAGATGATTTTAACGAACCGATTTCGGATACGGTTCGAGGTATTCTGGATGGACATTTTATCTTAGATCGAAACTTAGCCAATAAAGGTCAGTTTCCTGCTGTTAATATTCTTAAGAGTATAAGCAGGGTGATGAATGATATTGTTCTGAAAGAGCATCGGCAAGCTGCTGAACGTCTTCGAGAACTTCTATCATCCTATGTGGAAGCAGAGGACTTAATCAGCATTGGCGCATACAAAAGGGGTTCTTCTAAATCAGTGGATGAAGCCATTCAGATGTACCCTAACATTCTGGCGTTTCTTAAACAGCAAGTAGACGAAGATGTTAGTTACGAACAAGCTCTAGAGCGGCTATTGATTGAATTTGGGAAGGATGAACGTTGATGTCATTTCATTTTTCTATGGAAAAGGTATTATCTGTTAAACAAAAAGAAAAAGAATCGATTGAACAAGAATTAGGAGAAGCTGTACAAGCGTTTGAAAGCATAGCAGAAGAGATATACAGCCTCCTGAAAAGGAAAGAAGACATCGAGAACCAATCGAACTATACCTATCAACAAAGAATCGTAGTAAACGATCTACAGAATACACAGCGTTTTCTATTATTGATGACGAACAAGATCAAAGAATTACAGCCGCTGTTACAAAGAGCAAGAGAGAGAATGCAAGTTATTCAGCAAAGATTATTGCAGCAGACCATTGAAGTGAAAAAATACGAAAAACTAAAAGAAAGACAACTCACCGCATATAGAGTGGAAGTTGCTTCTTATGAAAGTAAGCAGAACGACGAATTTTCGGTATTGCGTTTTGCGAAGTCGTAAAAAAATCAGGTGATCAGATGAAACAGAATGAAAAATCCAACAAACTGGTTTGGTTTTTATTAGTAGTATTCGTACCTTTCGTTTTTGCACTGACTGTTTTCGGAATCGTCCTTTCTTTTATGGGAGTAAACATATGGGAAGAAGCAAAAAGCACGGGTAAGAACATACCCATTATTAAAAATGTTTTAAGCGACAAAACAGAAGTAGCTGTTACAAACAACGTTCAAGAGAAACAATGGAAATCAAAGTTCGATGAGCAAGAAGATTACATTAAAGTACTTTCCGCTGATCTGCAAAAGAAAGAAAAAGAAGTTACCGATCTAAAAAGCAATATTGCCCTCTTAGAAAAGCAGGTTGAAGATGCAGAAACAACTGTGAAAGAGGAAGAGAATGAACAAGTAAAAAAGATTTATGAAGCCATGTCATCGAAAGATGCTGCAGCTGTTATGTCAGAGATGAACAATAATCAGATCATGAGCATCTTGATGCTATTACAATCTGAAACGCAAGCTGAGATCCTTTCCAAACTTGATGCAAAACGAGCAGCAGAGCTTACAGTACTGATGGCAAACAAAACGCTATAAAAGGAGGTGTGAAAACATGCAAATAATGATTTCGCAGTCAGCGGCTTCAGGAACACAGTCTTCCCCAGTATCGGTATCTTCTCAGAAAAGTAGCAGTATGGATTCTCTCTTTTCTCAACTTCTAGCATCTTCAGCTACTGAGAATGAGGGAGTAACAGAGGGTTTAGGAGATATGATCGCTAGTATATTAGGTAACATAGAGGATCTTGAATGGAAGCCAGACTTAGTAAATAACGAAACCGTTCAATCTTTATTAAACGATCTGCCGCCTGAAATGAAAGAAGTTGTTGAAAAGCTCCTTGAGAGCGAGATTGATTTCTCCGAGATTCCAACAAACCCTTCGCCTGAGCTGAAGCTAGTCCTATTGTTGCAGGTTGTTGTTAATGAAGAAGCGGAGCCATTTTCTCAAAAAGACCATAAGCAGATCACAGAAATGATCAGTAAATGGTTTCCAGGGATTAAATTTGACCAAAAAGAGTCTCTAACAAAACAAACAGAGCAGATTTTTGGAGAGATCAAAAAGCTTCTAACTGAGTCATCAAGTAATGATAAGAATGCTTTCTTAAAAGTATTTGAGACACTTTCTGTCGAAAAAAAGGTTAAGAGCTTTGCAGACCAAGCCTTTCAGCAATACGTACCGACAACAAAGTCAATGGAGAATGTTTCAGCTTCTAAAGAACTACAAACGCTGCAAAGTCCACTTTCTCCATTAGAACAATGGACGCTGAAGGTACCTGTTTCACAAGAAGCAGGACAGAAAGAGCAGTTTGTACGTGAAGTTCAACAGATTATATCAAGAGGAAAACTGTTCGTTACGGAATCTGGATTTACAAAGATGCAGATTCGATTAACACCCGAACATCTCGGCAATATCGAGATCCAGTTGATCCAAAAACATGGTGAGATTACAGCAAAGATCATTGCATCTAGTCAAGGTGCGAAAGATGCCTTGGATAGTCAGCTCACACAATTGAAACAAGCTTTCACAAGTCAAGATATAGATTTTGAAAAGATTGATGTATTTCTAAACGGAGACGAACAGGCCTTTGATTTCCGTGATCAGAATGGTCACGGATATGAAGATCAGCAGCATGCAGAAGAGAACATGTCTGAAGATGAGAAATCAGATCATCTATCATTCGATGAACAATTATCACAATTGGTATTAAACGAAAAGGTGTGATGAGTGATGACCAAGATCTCTGAAGATCTGATGCTTTCTAATTACCAAGCAAAAACAAAGCAAACAGGATCAAACATTTTAGGGAAAGATGATTTTTTAAAGATTTTAATCACGCAGCTTCAAAACCAAGACCCTACAAGTCCGATGCAAGACAGAGAGTTTATCGCACAGATGGCAAGCTTTTCATCACTAGAACAGATGACAAACATGAACCAAACGATGCAGCAGTTCCTATCGTTTCAAACAGAATCTTCTTTATTACAACAAAGCCAGATGATCGGTAAACAAATAACCTATGAAACAGAAACCGTTGATGCAGAAGGTAACAAAAAGATAGAGGAAAAAGAAGCTGTAGTGAAATCTGTTGTATTCGAAAAAGGATCTGTCATGTTGGAAATGAGTGATGGAACAAAGATCACAAGTTACCAAGTGATTAAAATATCCGATCAGGCAAAGTAAGGAGTGGATAACATGAGCGAACGTATACACGCTCATCAATTGTACCAGCCGATGCTTTACCCGAAACATCGACAGCAGAAAAATGTAGATCAATCTTTTCAGTCCGTTTTTCATAAAGAGCTTAATAACCAAATCACGGTTAGTAAACACGCTCAAAAGAGACTGCAAGATAGAAATATTACGATTTCAGAAACAAGCTGGAACAAGATAAGTGAAAAGATGATTGAAGCTCGGCAAAAAGGTATTAATGACTCATTAGTGATCATGAAGAATGTCACGCTTGTCGTGAATGCTCCAAATCAAACTGTGATTACAGCGTTAGATCGAAACGAAAGTACATCT
Organism: Fictibacillus nanhaiensis; assembly: GCF_049537595.1. Classification (GTDB taxonomy): domain Bacteria; phylum Bacillota; class Bacilli; order Bacillales; family Fictibacillaceae; genus Fictibacillus; species Fictibacillus nanhaiensis_F. The sequence continues at coordinate 1,903,840 of NZ_JBMULM010000001.1, read as the reverse complement.
CAGATCTTTACAAACATCAATGGTGCCATCGTCATAGACGAATAAACGAGCTGGACCTTTACAGGAGGCTCACAAAACTGCCGATTGACAGACGCAGTTATTAAACCAAGTAAGGGAGATAAAAACAAATGTTACGTTCTATGTATTCAGGAATCAGTGGTATGAAAAACTTTCAGGTGAAGCTGGATGTAATCGGTAATAACATCGCAAACGTTAATACGTATGGCTTTAAAAAAGGTCGTACAACGTTTAAGGATCTTGTGAGTCAGCAGATAGCTGGGGCGAGTGAGCCTGGTGGTACTCGTGGTGGAGTAAACCCGAAGCAAGTTGGTCTAGGGTCACAACTAGCAACTATTGATACAGTGCACACTCAAGGTAGTCTACAAACAACAGGTCGACCCTTGGATTTAGGTATCTCGGGTGATGGATATTTCAGGTTAGGTAGCAATACAGGAACAGACATAACTTTTACTAGAGCAGGAAATTTTTATTTGGATAAAACTGGTTCAATTGTAAGTGCTGATGGGAGATTTTTACTCGGTGATAATGAACAACCTATTGTAATTAATACCGATGCAAAAAGTTTTAGTGTTGGTGCAGATGGCACAGTAAATTACATTGATAAAGATGGAAAATTAATTAAAGCTGGTCAAATTGAACTTGCGAAATTTGCTAACAATGAAGGTCTTGAAAAAGCTGGTGGTAATGAATATAGACTAAGTGCTAATTCCGGTGATGCAACACCAGTATTACCTGGAGCAGGCGGAGCTGGCACACTAGTAGCAGGTGCACTCGAAATGTCCAACGTAGACTTATCTGAAGAGTTCACTGAGATGATTGTTGCACAACGTGGATTCCAAGCGAATACAAGAATCATCACAACATCGGATGAGATCCTTCAAGAGCTAGTGAACTTAAAACGTTAACCTGAAGGGAGGTAGGGGTGAGCAGGAACCGGCTTAACTCCGAAACTCATGATTTCATTAACACAACTAAACGGCAATACGTTTACGCTGAATGCGATCTATATCGAACAGATTCAATCGTTTCCGGATACTACGATCACATTAACGACAGGCAAAAAGTTTGTTGTAAAAGAAAGTGAAGAAGAGGTTGCTCAGTTGATAGCAGCTTTTTATAGAAATATTACGCTTTTGCCACTAAGTCAGAAAAAGGAGGGTCTGTAGTTGGGAAAAAATAAAGCGGTAACGATCATGCTCTCCATGCTTGTAGCAATCGGTCTAATCGGTGCAGCAGGATATTACGGGTTTAAGCAGTTCTCACCTAAGACCGAAGCTTCTGAGCCTACAGCTGAAGAGCTGGACAAGCTGATGGTCGAAACCAATGAAATGACAACCAATCTTGCAGATCAGTCTTATGTGAAGATTCAGTTCAAGATTCAAGCGGATAATGAAGATGCAAAACACGAACTTGAGAAAAGATTGTTCCAAGTGAACAACCTGATCATCTATGAGATCTCGAACAAAAAAACAGAAGAACTATCTGGACAACAAGGGTTGACCTCTCTTGAGGACAAGTTGAAAACAGAGATTAATAAGGTTATGCAAGATGGGAAAGTAGTCAGAGTCTACACAACTCAAAAGATCATACAATAATTCACTAAAAACGGCATGAAAAGAGGTGAGACTCTTGGTAGATGTTTTGTCACAAAACGAAATAGATGCTCTTCTCTCCGCCCTTTCCACAGGAGAGATGGATGCAGAAGAGCTTAAAAAGGAAGAGTCAGAGAATAAGGTTAAAGTTTACGATTTTAAAAGAGCCCTACGTTTTTCAAAAGAGCAGATTCGTAGTTTAACGAGATTGCATGAAAACTTTGCAAGACTTTTAACGACTTACTTTTCAGCCCAGCTTAGAACGTACGTCCAGATCGGTGTTGCGTCTGTTGATCAGCTTCCATACGAGGAATTCATTCGTTCCGTTCCAAAGATGACTTTGTTGAATGTGTTTGAAGCCCATCCGTTTGAAGGACGCATCTTAATGGAAGTCAACCCGAATATCGCATACGCCATGCTTGATAGAGTGATGGGTGGCAGCGGGGCTGGAATGAATAAGATTGAGAATTTAACTGAGATTGAGACGAGAATCATGAATCAGTTATTTGAAAACACACTTGATAGTTTTAAAGAAGCATGGACAAGTGTGATTGAACTAGAGCCATTTATGCTCGATTTGGAAGTGAATCCGCAATTTTTACAGATGGTTTCTCCGAACGAAACGGTAGTCGTGATCTCATTGAATACGACGATTGGTGAAACGAGCGGAATGATCAACATCTGCCTTCCGCATGTTGTCATAGAGCCGATCATTCCTAAGCTCTCCGTTCATCATTGGATGCAGAATAAGAAGAAAACACCAATCCCAGGAGAGACAGAATTTATTGAACAAAAGATAAAGAACGCCTTCTTGCCTTTTAAAGTTGAGTTAGGATCTTCAGACATGTCAATCGAAGAATTTCTAAACTTATCAATTGGTGACTGTATTGAACTAGATCAACGGATCAACCGACCTCTCGTGATAAAAGTAGAAAACAATCCGAAGTTCTACGGGCAACCTGGAAAGGTGAAGAAAAAGTTAGCCGTTCAAATTATCGAAACCATTAAGGAGGATGAGGATCAATGGTAAGTGGAGATATGCTTTCACAAGACGAAATTGATGCTTTGTTGAATGGTGGAAGTCCTTCCTCGTCCGGAGAGACCGAAACCGAAGAATACCTATCATCGATCGAACGTGATGCTTTAGGTGAGATCGGAAACATCTCGTTTGGAAGTGCTGCAACAGCACTATCCACCCTGTTAAATCAAAAGGTAGACATCACGACGCCAACGGTAACAGTTGTTAAACGCACCGAGTTAAAAGATGAGTTTCCGATTCCGCATGTTGCGGTCCAAGTTACTTATACAGAAGGAATCGAAGGAGCTAACTTGTTAGTGATCCGTAAGACAGATGCACAGATCATTGCAGACTTGATGCTTGGCGGTGAAGGTACAAATCCTTCTCCAGATTTTGGAGAATTGCAACTAAGTGCTGTTGGTGAAGCGATGAATCAGATGATGGGATCAGCTTCTACATCGATGTCTACGATCTTTAATAAAAAAGTAGATATCTCTCCACCAAAAATTGATTTCTTAGATATTGAATCAAACACGAGTTTAATTCCTGATGAAGAGATACTAGTCAAAGTTTCATTCCGACTTAAAGTGGGTGAACTGATTGATTCAAATATCATGCAGCTCGTTGATGCTGAGTTTTCAAAGGACCTTGTACATAAGTTGATGAATCCTGAACCAGTTGTTGAAAAAGAGCCGGTTGCTGATTATGTACCTCATGAAGAAGTGGCTCCGGCATCTGCACCGGTAGACCATTATCAAGATCGTGTTCATAGTGAGCCAAGAAATGATCCTCAGCCTGCTTATCAATCACAGATGAGAGACGTTTCCATTCAGCCAGCAAGCTTTTCAGATTTTGGAGATTATGAGACGAATCAAAGAGATACGAAGAATTTAGACATGCTGTTAGACATTCCACTTCAAGTAACGGTTGAGCTTGGAAGAACGAAAAAAACGATTAAAGATATTTTAGAAATGTCTCAAGGTTCGATCGTAGAGCTCGATAAACTAGCTGGTGAACCAGTTGATATCTTTGTAAACCAAAAGATGATCGCAAAAGGTGAAGTTGTCGTTATCGATGAGAACTTCGGAGTACGGGTAACAGAGATTTTAAGTCAGCGTGATCGCTTAGAAAAATTGAAATAATTATCGGAGGTAAAGTGAAATGGGAGAACGTATTTTAGTTGTTGATGATGCAGCATTTATGAGAATGATGATCAAAGATATTTTAGTGAAAAATGGATTTGATGTTGTAGGTGAAGCAGCAGATGGTGCGCAAGCGATCGAGAAGTTCCAAGAGTTAAAACCAGATCTAGTTACGATGGATATCACGATGCCAGAGATGGATGGCATATCAGCTTTAAAAGAGATCAAGAAAACGAACCCTGAAGCAAAGATTATCATGTGTTCAGCGATGGGGCAGCAGGCGATGGTAATCGATGCGATCCAAGCTGGCGCAAAAGATTTTATCGTTAAGCCGTTTGCAGCTGACCGTGTAATCGAAGCGATTAAGAAGACTTTAGGATAAGCATACATGTATCGATGGTTAATTAGTCTTTTTGCAGCAGTTTGTCTTTCGCTTGTACCATTTAGTGTACAAGCGGAAGGCAGCAGTTCAGGGAAAAGTGTTTATGACACCATAAATAACTCAGATCAAAAAGGTGAGAAAGAAAAAGCACCAGCAGATAACAGCCCTGTCAGCTCTGAGAGTGAAAGCACATTTATGATGCTCGCCAAGCTCGTGTTTATGCTTGGAATCGTTCTAGCGATCTTGTTTTTTGTTTTACGCTTTATTCAAAGAAAATCTGTCAGTTTTCAAGATGGGAAAAACCTTCAGTCTTTAGGAGGCATCGGAATCGGACAGAATCGTTCTGTACAACTGATCAAAACAGGTAATTCTGTCTTGGTGGTAGGTGTTGGAGATTCGGTAACACTCCTAAAAGAGATTACCAATGAAGATGAAGTCCAGATGATGCTCGATCAGCGACCTTCCCAAAACGTTTTAACGATGACGGAACAATTGAAACAAAAATGGCTGAAAAGTAGAACGGAAGAGTCCAGTAAGACTAAGACTTCGAATGAAACAGGAACAGCAGAAACGAAAGATCAAACGCAATCTTTTAAGAATATGCTGCAATCGATCGTTCAAGATAAGAAGAATCAGCAAAAAGAACTTCAGAGAGTGCTAGAGAAAGGGAAACATCATGAATGAATTTATTCCTGGATTAGACTTGGATTTTATTAATAATAGCGATCCAGCGAACATGGAAACTACGATTCAGCTGTTGCTGCTGTTAACAGTCCTTTCGCTTGCTCCAAGTATCTTAATTCTTATGACTTGTTTTACGAGGATTATCATTGTCTTATCTTTTGTTAGAACTTCATTAGCGACGCAGCAGATGCCGCCTAACCAAGTTTTGATTGGAATTGCATTGTTCTTAACTTTTTTTATCATGGCGCCAGTGATGCATGAGGTAAACAAAGAAGCGGTCCAGCCGTTAGTAAAAGGTGAGATCTCACAAGAAGAGGCGTTTGATAAAGGAAGTCTTCCGATCAAAGAATTCATGGCAAAACATACACGTCAGAAAGATCTAATGCTGTTTATGGAATATTCAGGTGCAAAAAAGCCAGAAAGTATTAAAGATATTCCGTTAACGACACTTGTTCCAGCGTTTGCCATAAGTGAATTAAAGACAGCCTTTCAGATTGGATTCATGATTTTTGTACCGTTCTTGATCATTGATATGGTCGTTGCGTCTATTTTAATGGCTATGGGGATGATGATGCTGCCGCCCGTTATGATATCACTGCCATTTAAGATCTTATTATTCGTACTGGTTGATGGCTGGTACCTCATCGTTAAATCATTGCTATTAAGCTATTAGGGCAGGTGGAAACATGGATTCTCAATTTGTAATTTCTTTAGCAGAAAAAGGGGTATACATGACCTTGCTTTTGTGCGGTCCGCTCATGTTATTAGCCCTGATTGTAGGTTTGATCGTCAGTATATTTCAAGCAACAACGCAGATTCAGGAACAAACACTTGCATTTATACCAAAGATTGTTGCCGTGTTAGTAGGACTCGTGTTTTTTGGGCCTTGGATGCTTTCTCAAATCCTAGGATTTACATCAAATATCTTCCAAAATTTACACACTTATATAGGATGAAGAAATGATAGATTTAGTGGCTTTCCCTGCTTTTTTATTAATCCTAACTAGAGTATCGGCATTTTTCTTAACAATTCCTGTGTTTTCCAATAAAAATTTACCTGTGATGCATAAAATCGGATTATCGTTATTCTTATCTTGGATCATGTTGTACGCTGTTGACCCAAAACCAATTCCATTGGATGCTACTTTTTTTCTATTAATCATTAAAGAAGCGATGGTAGGACTAACAATCGGATTTATTGCAGCGATCGTTTTCTACGCGATTCAAGTTGCCGGCGGATTTATTGATCTACAGATGGGTTTTGCGATCGCGAACGTGTTCGATCCGCAAACAGGTATCCAGACACCATTGATGGGGAGATATCTGTATACGTTTGCCATTCTTTTCTTACTAGCAACAGATGCGCATCACATGTTACTTGATGGAATCTTTTATAGTTATCAATTTTTACCGATTGATTCGGCCATATCAAATTTTGGAGATGGCGGGGTCATGAAGTTTGTACTAAGTGTGTTCTCAGGTATGTTCTTAGTTGCTCTTCAGATGGCGATACCTATCGTTGGCACGTTGTTTTTAGCGGACCTTGCACTTGGGATCGTAGCCAGAACCGTACCACAGATGAACATCTTTGTTATCGGTCTGCCGGTAAAAATCTTAATTGCTTTCGTATTGTTTTTAGTAGTAATGCCCGCATTCTTTGTATCTGTTCAGATGCTGGTGGATCAGATGCGTGACAGCATGATTAACTTAATGGAATTGTTAGGGGCTTAAGGCGATGAGATATCCGATCAATCTACAATACTTTTCAGGAGAAAAAACCGAAAAAGCAACACCGAAAAAAAGGCAGGAAAGCAGAAAAAAAGGACAAGTAGCCAAAAGTGCTGACATCAATGCTGCACTAGTGCTGTTTGCATCCGTGATGTTTCTATCCTTTATGGGGAGTTGGATGGGGCAAAGATTGCTTCACCTCTTCGCTTATAGTCTAGATAAAAAACTGCTTTATCATGTTACGGAATCTAGTATTCCTAAACTGTTTTGGGAGCTTTCGCTTGAAGTCGCTATCATCATAGCACCTGTAATGATTGCGGCTATGATCGCCGGAGTCTTAGGAAACTATTTACAAGTTGGCTTTTTATTATCAACAGAGGCGATTCAGATGAAACTTGAACGGATCAATCCGTTATCTGGATTTAAACGAATCTACTCAGTGCGGGCTCTTGTTGAACTATCTAAATCGCTGCTTAAAATTCTACTAATCGGTGGTGTAACATTTATTATCCTTTGGAGTGAGCGAGATATTTATTTAAGAATGAGCTTAGTGAGTATTGAATCGTCACTTCCTGTATTCGGAGGACTTGCGGTCAAGATGGGCTTTGCCGCTTCACTCGTTTTACTTTTTCTTGCGTTTCTTGACTATATGTACCAAAAATACGATTTTGAAAAAAATATTAGGATGTCTAAACAAGATATTAAAGACGAATACAAAAAATCTGAAGGTGATCCTAAGATTAAAGGGAAGATCAAGGAAAAACAAAGACAGATGGCTATGAGGCGAATGATGCAAGAAGTGCCTAAAGCAGATGTTATCATCACAAACCCTACACATTACGCGATCTGCTTAAAGTATGACGATAACAGCATGGATGCTCCAGTAGTTGTAGCAAAAGGAGTAGATCTAATCGCTCAACGCATCAAAGAGATCGCCAAAGAGAATAACGTAGCGGTTGTAGAAAACAAACCTCTAGCTAGAACGCTGTACGCTCGTGTTGAGATCGGGCATGTGATTCCTGAAGATCTGTTTAAAGCCGTAGCTGAAATTTTAGCCTTTGTATACCGTGTAAAGAAAAAAGCGTAAGGAATGAATAGGAGAGTTTACAGATGAAAGCTAGAGACATGAGTGTTTTAGCAGGCGTTATTCTCATAATCGCCATGCTCGTCATACCAATGCCAACGTTTATGTTGGATTTCTTAATCATAACGAATATATCTCTGGCACTTTTAATCATATTGATTGCCATGAACACGACACAGCCTCTCCAATTTTCTATATTTCCGTCATTATTATTGTTAGTGACGCTTTTTAGACTAGGGCTAAACGTTTCGACAACAAGAAGCATCCTTTCAACAGGAGATGCTGGAAACGTTGTACATACTTTCGGTGAATTTGTTGTAGGTGGAAATATTCTTGTTGGTATCGTAGTATTTTTCATTCTAATTATTATTCAATTTATCGTAATTACGAAAGGATCTGAACGTGTATCAGAAGTTGCTGCAAGGTTTACACTCGATGCGATGCCTGGTAAGCAGATGAGCATCGATGCAGATTTAAACGCTGGTATGATTTCAGATCGGGAAGCGAAAGAAAGACGTGAAACGATTGAACGAGAAGCAGATTTTTACGGAGCGATGGATGGAGCGAGTAAATTTGTTAAAGGTGATGCAATAGCTGGTATTATCATCGTTTTGATCAATATGTTGTTCGGAATCATCATCGGAATGCTTCAGATGGGTCTTAGCTTTGGTGAGAGTGCAGAATTGTTTACAAGAATGACGGTTGGTGATGGATTAGTATCACAGATTCCAGCGCTGATCATTTCGACAGCGACAGGGATTATCGTGACACGTGCGGCATCAGAAGGAAACTTAGGATTTGATATCAGCAAGCAACTGCTTGCGTATCCTATCATGCTTTTTGTTGCTGGAGGAACCATCATCATGCTGGGGTTGTTCACACCGATCAATGACTTTTTTACAATTACGATCGGCGGTATCTTAGCGATCGGCGGGTATCTTCTATTAAAAGCTGAGCGTGAGCAAAAAGAAAAAGAAGAAGTGGTTGAAGAAGATATTCAAACTGAACAGCTGAAAAGTCCTGAATCTGTAGTGAACCTTCTGCAGATCGACCCGATCGAATTTGAATTTGGCTACAGTCTCATTCCTTTAGCTGATACTTCGCAAGGCGGTGACCTGTTGGATAGAATCGTAATGATCAGAAGGCAACTTGCGTTAGAGCTTGGAATGATCGTACCGGTCGTTCGAATTCGGGACAACATTCAGCTTCAGCCGAATGAATACAGAATCAAAATTAAAGGCAGCCAAGTCGCAAAAGGTGAGTTGCTGTTGGATCATTATTTAGCGATGAGTCCAGGAATTGATGATGAAGAGGTACAAGGTATCGAAACGATGGAACCAGCATTTGGTCTGCCGGCCATCTGGATCGGTGAAGAGATGAAAGAACGAGCTGAATACTCAGGATATACTGTTGTAGATCCGCCTTCTGTCGTCTCAACACATTTGACAGAAGTGATCAAGAAACACGCACACGAACTGATCGGAAGACAAGAAACGAAACAACTTGTAGATCACCTAAAAGAATCGTATCCAGCCATTGTCGAAGAAGTTACACCAGATGCACTTACGATCGGTGAAGTTCAAAAGGTATTATCCAAACTTTTACGAGAGCGAATCTCGATTCGTAACTTGGCGGTAATCTTTGAAACGTTAGCTGATTTTGCAAAGATGACAAAAGATACAGATCTATTAACAGAGTATGTAAGACAAGGTTTGTCCCGACAGATATCAAAAAGCTATACGAATGAAAATGAACCGCTGCATGTTATCACACTTGGCGGATCGGTAGAAAAGAAGATAGCTGATGCTGTTCAGCAAACAGAACATGGCAATTACCTTTCTTTAGATCCGCAAGATTCTCAAGTGATCTTTGACAGCATTACATCTGAACTTGAATCAGGACGAAGCTTTGACCAATCCGTTGTTCTCTTATGTTCACCAGCTGTAAGGATGTACGTAAGGCAACTCATTGAGCGTTATCTTCCAGATGTAGCGGTTCTATCATACAACGAATTGGAGCCTGAGCTAGAAGTGAAAAGTGTAGGGGTGGTGAACATCTGATGAAAGTGAAGAAGTATACAGCACAGAACTTGCCAGAAGCTATGAAATTAGTTAGAGCAGATCTTGGCAGCGGTGCAGTCATATTAAATACAAGAGAGGTTCAAGTTGGCGGGTTCTTCGGATTCTTTACAAAGAAGAACGTTGAAATTTTCGCTGGATTGGACCAAGACATAGATTATCATCAAACGAAGAATCATAACAAGAATATTGTGAAACAACAGCAACCTGTGTATCAAGAAGAGGAATTGACTAAGGAGATTCGTCAACTGAAGAAGATGGTTCACACGTTGACCGTACAATCCAAGATTCCAGAAGATACAGCACCATTTGTTAAAGAATGGGAAACATTTCTTTGCAATCAAGAAGTTGACTCAACGATACTTGAAGAACTCATTCCTTCATTATCTACTAAATATGAAAGTCTGGATGAAACAGAAAGAGAGAACTATGACTGGAATACGTGGATCAGCAGCTTTTTAAGTGCAAGAATGGCTAAAAGTGAGTTTGGTGGCTTTCATTATGAAACGAAATTCTTAAACTTGATCGGACCTACTGGTGTTGGTAAAACAACGACGATAGCCAAGATTGGAGCAAAAGCGGTTTTAAAGGATGGTAAGAAAGTGGCGTTTATTACAACTGATACTTATCGGATCGCTGCTATCGACCAACTAAAAACGTACGCTGAGATTTTAAACATTCCATGTGAGGTCGCTTATACGGCGGATGATTTTAAGAAAGCTAAAGAAAAGTTCGAAGATTATGATCTAGTGCTAGTAGATTCTGCAGGCAGAAATTTTTTAAATCGTTTTTATATCGAAGAACTTCAAAGAATCATCCATTTTGATAAGGATATGAACAACTATCTCGTCCTTTCATTAACTTCAAAATATAGAGATATGGAAACCATCTATAGTCAGTTTAAGAGTCTACCTGTTCATAAAGTGATCTTTACAAAAAAAGATGAAACAAAGACGTACGGCTCATTACTAAATCTTGCAATCTTAAACAATGTACCGATCGGCTATGTAACTAACGGCCAGAACGTCCCTGACGATATGTTTGAGGCTGACGCGGATGAACTAATTCAGATGTTGTTAAAGGAAAAGTCACATCATGCTTGATCAAGCGATTAGCCTTCGAAAACAATTAGTCTCTGCTTCGTCAAACAGTGCACGAGTGATCTCTGTAGTCAGTGGTAAAGGCGGCGTCGGTAAAACGAACGTCACGGTGAATCTTGCCCTTTCATTGGTTACAATGGGAAAGCGCGTTTTAGTACTAGATCTAGATATAGGTATGGGAAATGTAGATTTAATTCTCGGTAGAAGATCTCACAAACATTTGATGGATATGCTTTCGAATCAATTGTCTGTATGGGAGATCATCGAAGAGGGTAACGACGGACTACATACGATTGCTGGCGGCAGGAATTTCGGTTCTTTGACAAGCATAACGGATGAGATGTTGGTACATTTTATGAATCAACTAGAAGAATTAGAGAGATTTTATGATTTTATCTTTTTAGACATGGGTGCAGGTGCAACAGAAACAGCTTTAAAATTTGTGCTTGCAAGCCATGAGGTATTGGTGATCGCTACACCTGAGATCACATCACTAACAGATGCCTATTCTATGATGAAATTCATTTATATGAAAGATAAAGAACTTCCCTTCTACTTAGTTATCAACCGATATGAAAATCTAAGAGAAGGAAGAGATACGGTTGAAAAGTTAAGCCATGTTTGTAAACAGTTCTTACAAAAAGAGCTGATCTGTTTAGGGCAGATACCGATGGATCAAGATGTATGGCATGCTGTAAAAAAACAAATTCCCTTCTCTATTCATAAGCCATCTTCATTAGCTTCCAAAGCTGTATATCAGCTAGCAGAAACGTATGTTGGTACGGTAAAACAGCAAGAAGTATCTTATAAGTCTTTCATCGGCAAGTTGAAGTCATTTTTCAGAGAAAGGTAGATGCTTCATGAAACAAATCAGAGTGCTAATTGTAGATGATTCTGCCTTTATGAGAAAGCTGATCAAAGAGTTCTTAAGTGAAGATCCTAGAATTATGGTGATCGATACAGCTAGAAACGGACAGGAAGCAATTGATAAAACATTAAAATTAAAACCAGACGTTATCACGATGGATGTTGAAATGCCCGTTTTAAATGGCATCGATGCTGCAAGAACGATCATGAACAGCTCCCCTGTTCCAATCATCATGTTATCGAGCACAACAAAAGTCGGTGCAGAAAATACGATTCTAGCTATGGAAGCAGGAGCTATCGATTTTATCGCTAAGCCCTCTGGCGCGATATCCCTAGATTTACATAAAGTGAAAAATAGTTTAATAGAAAAAGTGATCACGTCTTCAAAAGCAAATATCTCAACAAAAAAAGCTCTGTCACCATATAAACTTGAAAATGTGCAGAAGAGAAGCCTAAAGAGAGAGCACAAAGACAAGCTGGTGTTGATCGGTACATCCACTGGCGGTCCAAGAGCATTACAACAAGTGTTCACAAAGCTTCCTACAGACTTAGATGCACCTGTTGTTGTCGTACAACATATGCCCGCAGGGTTTACGAGATCGTTAGCAGATCGATTGAATTCATTATCGAACGTTTCTGTAAAAGAGGCGGAAGATCATGAGCTGTTACAAAAAGGTTATGTTTACATCGCACCAGGTGGTTTTCATGTACGACTATACGAGAAGATGGGGCGATTGTACGTTTCGTTACATAAAGATGATCCCGTAGGCGGACATCGGCCAGCAGTTAACGTACTGTTCAGATCTGCAAGCAAACTTAAAGACTACCAAAAGATCGCTGTCATCATGACGGGTATGGGCTCTGATGGCACAGAAGGAATCATAGATTTAAAAGAAGCGGGTTCAACGGTAGTTATTGCAGAAGCAGAAGAATCCTGCATTGTTTATGGAATGCCAAAGGCCGCGGTTCTTACAAAAAAGGTAGATGAAATTGTTCATTTAGAGTCAATTGGATCAGCAATCTTGAACCATTTGTAAAATAGGAGGAATTATACGATGGAAATGACACAATATCTCGACATATTCATTGAAGAAAGCAAAGAGCATTTACAGTCTATTAATCAACAAGTACTTCTGCTGGAAAAAACACCCGGTGAACTTTCAATTGTCAATGAGATTTTCCGTTCTGCTCATACATTAAAAGGCATGTCGGCTACGATGGGATATGAAGATCTAGCTAACCTCACTCATTGTATGGAGAATGTTCTAGATGCGATTCGCAATAGCAAATTAGACGTTTCATCTTCTGTACTAGATGTACTCTTCGCTTCACTTGATCACTTAGAAGCGATGGTAGTTGAAATTTCAGAAGGCGGCAGCGGAAAACGTGATGTTGTTGAGACAGTGAAAGAGTTAGAGGCACTTGAAAAGGGAGAAGTTCCACAATCGATGCAAGCTGTAGCGAACAATGAAGCAGGTTCATTGCAAGATTATGATCAATATGAAAAACAGATCATCATTCAATCAAAAGAACAAGGCTTTCATGCATACGAATTATCGATCTCATTAAGAGAAGACTGTATTTTAAAAGCAGCCAGAGTATATATGGTGTTTGAAGTGATCGAACAGATCGGTGAGATCATTAAGACGTTACCAGCGGTAGATCTGCTAGAAACAGAACAATTTGGAACACAATTTACTCTTTCCATCCTTACGAAAGAGTCCGCCGAAAACGTTAAAGAACGGATCTTAAAAGTTTCTGAGATTGATGCAGTAGACGTGACTGATATTAAGGCAGATCAACTTGACATATCGTCAAATTCTGACAGGGAAGAGAATGACAATTTAGAGCAACAAGAAGTATCACCGCAAGATAAAAAGAGTGAAGTACAGCAAACTTCAAATGCTGGTAGCAGTGGGAAAACCATTCGTGTCAATATTGAGAGGCTTGATCAGCTCATGAACTTGTTTGAAGAACTTGTCATTGACCGTGGTCGGCTAGAAGAGATTTCGAAATCATTAAAAAGCATGGAACTGAATGAGACTGTTGAACGAATGTCTCGTGTGTCAGGAGATCTGCAAAACATCATCCTGACGATGAGAATGGTTCCAGTAGAGCAAGTCTTCAATCGGTTTCCAAGAATGATCAGAGGACTAGCGAAAGATCTAGGTAAAAAAGTTAACCTCGAGATCGTAGGAGCAGAAACTGAACTAGATCGAACCGTAATCGATGAGATCGGTGACCCACTTGTTCACTTGCTTCGAAACTCGATTGACCATGGCATTGAAAACCCAGGGGTACGTTCTTCTAAAGGTAAGAATGAAACAGGTACCATCTATTTAAGAGCTTTTCATAGCGGCAATCATGTATTTATCGAGATACAAGATGATGGAGCGGGTATAAATAAACAAAAAGTATTAAATAAAGCGATCGAAAATGGAATCCTCACGAAAGAAATGTCTGAAAATTTGACCGATAAACAGTGTTTTGAATTATTGTTCGCTTCAGGCTTTTCTACAGCTGATGTTGTTTCTGACATCTCGGGACGTGGAGTAGGATTGGATGTTGTGAAAAACAAGATTGAATCGTTAGGTGGTTCTATCACAGTCGATTCAACGGAAGGTTCAGGAACGATCTTTTCCATACAGCTTCCTCTTACCCTCTCGATCATGTCTGTCATGCTCGTTGAGATCAGTCGTGAGAAATATGCGATTCCGTTATCGTCAATCATTGAAACAGCTATCATTAGGAAAGAAGACATTCTTTCTGCGCACAATCAGAAAGTGATCGATTTTAGAGGTAAAGTTGTACCTCTTGTGAACATGAAAGATATTTTTGAAGTCCCTGGTTCAACTGAATCGGGTCAGCACGTTCCTGTAGTCGTAGTAAGAAAAGGAGATAAGATGGCAGCGTTAGTAGTTGATTCGTTTATCGGACAGCAAGAGATCGTCTTGAAATCACTCGGTCAGTATCTAACATCGGTATTTGCTATCTCTGGCGCAACGATTCTTGGAGATGGACAAGTAGCATTAATTCTCGATTGCAACGCACTCATTAAATAAGGTGGTTAATCATGATGAATGAAGAAAAAGTGATCATATTTCAATTAAAAGATGAAGAGTATGCAGTTCCTGTTCAGCACGTGAAGTCGATCGAAAGAATGCAACCGATCACAAGAATTCCAAGAACAGTTTCGTTTGTAAAAGGTGTAATTAACTTAAGAGGAGTCGTTACTCCCATTATTGACTTGCGTTCTCGATTCGAGATCGAAGAAGTAAGCCATACGGATACGACTCGAATCATCATTGTGTCAGTAGGTACGATCGAAGCAGGACTCATCGTAGATGCAGCGAACGATGTTATCGATCTTGAAAAAGACTCGATCGAGCCTCCTCCTGAAGTAGTTGGCGGTGTAGATGCTGAGTATATCCAAGGAGTTGCAAAGATTGAAAAGCGACTATTGATCCTCCTTGATCTTGTTAAGGTTTTGAATCCAGAAAAACTGGAAGTCCAACCAACTAAGGAGAGTATCCATTAAGATGGATTTTCTAAAAATTCAGCCTATCCATCTAGATGTTTTACGTGAGATCGGTAACATTGGAGCAGGACATGCAGCGACAGCTTTGTCGACGATGTTGAACAAAGCTGTCGATATGCAAGTTCCTTCCGTGAATGTTATCTCTTTTGAAGAAATATCTGAGATGGTAGGCGGAGCAGAGAACGTTGTGGCTTCCGTTTTCTTAAGAATCGTAGGGGATGCTCCCGGTTGTATGTTCTTCATGCTTCCTGTAGAGCAAGCTGAGCAGCTTTTAGAAGATTTATTAGTCGGCCAAACAGTGAATTTATCGAACGGAGAAGAATCTGACATTACATTATCTGCTCTTCAAGAAGTAGGAAACATTCTATCAGGTTCATATCTGACATCATTCTCTGATTTTACAGGGCTCAATTTACAGCCGTCTGTTCCTGCAACAAGCATAGACATGGCAGGAGCGATCTTGAGTTTTGGACTGTTCGAAATATCTGCTGTAAGTGATTATGCCATTGTTATAGATACTGCATTTACGGATATAGAAAGACAAGACGAGGTAAAAGGTCACTTTTTTCTGTTGCCTGATCCTCTATCCTTCTCAAAAATTTTTCATGCATTAGGAGTTCCGTTGGATGAGTGAAATCATAAAGGTGGGAATCGCTGATATCAACCTCGTTTCCCCTCCAAACACAATTAGAACAACAGGTCTTGGTTCATGTGTTGGCGTCATACTTTTTGATCAAGTAAAAAAAATCGCAGGGATGGCGCATATCATGCTTCCGGATTCGTCACTTTCCAAAACTCCCACGTTGAATGAAGGGAAATATGCGGATACAGCGATTAAGAGTCTATACGATATGCTGATCAAGAGTGGTGCCAACAGAAAAGGCTTAAAAGCAAAGATAGCTGGGGGCGCACAGATGTTTAAGTTCACCTCAGGAAGTGAAATGATGCGAATTGGCCCAAGAAACGTTGAACGTGTTAAAGAAGAGCTATCAGCTCTAAAGATTCCATTATTAGCAAGCGATGTAGGAGGTTCTAGTGGAAGGACGATCGAGTTCAACCCTGAGAACACTTTATTAACGATTAAAACGGTTAATGCAGGAACAAAAGTAATCTAAAATAAAAACCAAAAAAACGAGGAGGATTACCATGACGGAGCCATCTTTATTAGAAGAACAATCTTGCTGGGAAAAGTGGAACACGAGTCGTGATCGAGAAGCAGGTGACGAACTGATGCGTGCGTATTTACCACTTGTCAATTATCACGTACAACGTATATCGGTTGGTTTGCCTAAAAGTGTTAACAAAGATGAACTCCGATCCCTCGGTATGCTAGGGTTATATGATGCTCTGAAAAAGTTTGAGCCTGAAAGAGACCTGAAGTTTGATACTTACGCTTCATTTCGGATTCGTGGTGCTATTTTAGACGGCTTACGAAGAGAAGACTGGCTTCCAAGAAGTTTAAGAGAAAAAACAAAAAAAGTTGAAGCAGCCATCGAAAGGTTAGAACAAGAAAATCTTCGTTCTGTTAGCCCAAAAGAAGTTGCTGATGAACTCGGATACTCAGAAAATGAAGTAACAACCGTTATGTCTGAAAGTTTTCTTGCTAACGTTTTATCGATTGACGAAGAGAACAAAGAAACAGAAAGTCGTGAAAAAGTTAGTTACACGATTGAAGATAAAAAAGCGATCACACCTGAAAATAGCTTGCTGCAAGAAGAACTTCATGGTGAGCTCGCATTAGTGATCAAGGAATTGTCTGAGAAAGAGCAGCTTGTAGTGAGTTTGTTCTACTTTGAGGAATTAACATTAACTGAAATCGGACAAGTACTCGGTCTATCTACATCCAGAATATCTCAAATACACTCAAAAGCACTCTTTAGAATCCGACAGGTTCTACAACGATATATGTAAGGAGTAGGGATATGGATCAATGGTTTCATATTAAATTGGAAAATCGTGAAACAGAGGCTCTTTTACTCAAAAAAGGAGTTGAAATCCCATCTGGTGAAGTTACGTTCTCTAGACTTTTGGCTTGGATCGAATCGAAAGGTATCCGACATGGAATTCGAAACGAAGTATTTAGTCTAGTGGCTGAAAATCTAGAGAGTTTTGTATTTCCAGCTGAGATCGCAAACGGGAAACTCCCGAGAGATGGAGAGTCTTCTAGACTTATACCATCTTTCTCAAATGCGAAGAAACTTGATACAAACGAGAATGTGAAACTTGATTTTAAACGTCTTTTTACAATTCCTACAGCGGAGTTCGGAGAAATCGTAGCAAGAAAACAAAACGCTACTGAAGGCATACCAGGAATAAGTGTTTTTGGAAAAGTGATACCTGCAAAAAAAGGCAAAGATCTGTTAGTAAAAAATGGTGAGAATACTGTATATAACGAAAGTGAGCAATGTGTATATGCATCAGCGAGTGGAGAGGTAACGTTCCAAAATAATCGGGTAAATATCTATCCCGTTTATCGAGTAGATGGTGATGTTTCCTTAAAGACTGGTCATATTGATTTTGTTGGAAATGTACATATAACCGGGGACGTACCCTCAGGATTTAAAATATCTGCGAAAGGTGATGTACGAGTCGAAGGCGTCGTGGAAGCAGCAGATATTATTTCTGATGGAAGCGTTATTATCGGAGGCGGTGTTTTAGGTCAAGGAAAAGGAACAGTTCGTTGTGGTGGAGACTTCACTTCCCTTTATATTAGTCAAGGAAATGTATACGCAAAAGGAAACATAAGAGTAGCACAAACGATTCTTCACAGTCATTGTGAGGCGGAATCAACCGTTACATGTACGAGTGGCAAAGGAAATATATTGGGGGGCACCTGTATTGCAGGAAAAGGAATCTCAGCGAATAACATAGGTAACGAAACGAACTCTAAAACGTTATTATACATAAAGACTAATGATAGAATGGAAAAAGAAATCATACATCATGAACAAAAAATTCTTGAACTAGAAAAGAATTTAGAGAAATTAAATCATTTAAAGCTTGTGTTGATTCAAAAAAATACAGAGCAACAAACGATAAATAGAATTGTAAACACGATTTCTCAATCGCAACAAGAGATTTCAGCCCATCGAACGGAGATCGAAAAATATAAAAATTCTTTACAGTCTTTCATAAATATTAAAGGCACACTTCATCCCAATGTTGAGATCTCGATTGGAAAATACAAACGTAAAATTCAATCTTCATATACGGCTGCGAAAGTATTTATAGAAGAGAAGGAAATTGTTGTTCACACTCTATAAGAATGGGATGTGATGCTGTGAGTCTTAAATTAATCGAGCTTCAGGTTGCGATTCCAAGAACTCTTGATGCTTCAAAAGCAAGTATTGATGTAATGAATAGAGGACTTCTTCAACAACAGCAGACTTCAGAAGAAATACGAAAAAAAGAGAAGATAGAAGCAGAACGAGTCAATCAAAAAGAAGCGACTGAATCAAGTTCGTTTCACACAAATGATCAGCATCAGCAAGAAAAGACGAGTTCAAAGAGTTCGAGTCATCCTTATAAAGGAAGTAAAATCGATTATTCAGGTTAGGATGAATGCGATGTACGCTGTAGTTTTCATAAGTATTATGCTAAACATAGTATGTTTATATTTAATTTTTAATTTGTACAATAAATTTCAAAAACAAAGTAACGCACATGATTCAAAAACAAGTGAAGAAGTAGAAGAGCTTCTTGAGCTATTTTCAGAAGAGATGAAGATAGAAAATGAACGCTTGCATGAATTGATCCTAAAGTTCTCTCAGAAAAATCATCAGCAAAAAGATCTGGATGAGAGCACAATTATAGAATCAGAAGAGACCGGGACGGACCTGCAAGAATCAGACGATAAACATTTCTCTAATGAGACAAACGAAGTATTAACATTAGCTCAAAAAGGTTATAATGCTGAAGAAATTGCAAAAATGTTGCACCGAGGAAAAGGTGAAGTAGAGTTACTTTTAAAATTTTATCGATAACAAGCAAAAAGACTTGCAGAAATTGCACGAAACATGTTATATTATTTCTCGGTGTTAATCACACACGTTTGCGGATTTGAGCAATGTGGTGCTGACTAAGTCAGTTATTGCTCAAAGGTGAAACAAACGGAGGTAAACAAACCTAGGAGGTGCCATTATGGCAGTAATTTCAATGAAACAATTGTTAGAAGCTGGTGTACACTTTGGTCATCAGACTCGCCGTTGGAATCCGAAAATGTCTCGTTACATTTTCACAGAAAGAAACGGTATCTACATTATCGATCTTCAAAAGACGGTAAAGAAAGTTGAAGAATGCTACAATGTTATGCGTAACATCGCAGCTGACGGCGGAAAGATCCTTTTCGTTGGAACTAAGAAACAAGCTCAAGATTCAGTTAAGGAAGAAGCTGAACGTTCTGACATGTACTACATCAACCAACGTTGGTTAGGTGGAACATTAACAAACTTCGGTACTATCCGCAAGCGTATCAACCGCTTAAAAGATCTTGAAAAAATGCAAGAAGACGGTACTTTCGAAGTACTTCCTAAGAAAGAAGTTATTCTTCTTAAGAAGGAAATGGAGCGTCTTGAAAAGTTCCTAGGCGGAATCAAAGACATGAACAAGCTTCCTGACGCATTATTCGTAGTTGACCCTCGTAAAGAGCGCATCGCGATTGCAGAAGCTCGTAAATTGAACATCCCGATCATCGCTATCGTTGATACGAACTGTGATCCGGACGAAGTTGATCACGTTATCCCTGGTAACGATGATGCAATTCGTGCAGTTAAACTTCTTACTGGTAAGATGGCAGATGCTATCATCGAAGCTAACCAAGGCGGAGAAGAAGTAGCAGAAGCAGCTGAAGAAGAAACTACTGCTTAATTAAATGGAATGCTCAAGGGTGGTATAGGGGATGACCCTTTATCACCCTTTTTATGTAAAGTCACAACTAGCACTACATATCCCATAAGGAGGCAAAAACACATGGCTATTACAGCACAAATGGTTAAAGAATTGCGTGAGAAAACTGGCGCAGGAATGATGGATTGTAAGAAAGCATTAACTGAAACAGATGGTAACATGGAGGCGGCAATCGACTACCTTCGTGAAAAGGGGATCGCGAAAGCTGCTAAGAAAGCTGACCGTATCGCAGCAGAAGGATTAACTTCTGTAATCGTTGACGGAAACAAAGCAGTTATTCTTGAAGTGAACTCTGAAACAGATTTCGTTGCGAAAAACGAAAACTTCAAAAACTTAATCGCTGAGCTAGGTAACCACTTATTGGCTACAGAGCCTGCTTCAGTAGAAGATGCACTAGCTTCTGACTTTAACGGAACTTCAGTTAATGACTACATCAACGCAGCAATCGCTAAAATCGGAGAAAAGCTTACACTTCGTCGCTTCGAAATCTTGAAAAAAGACGAGAACGCAGCATTCGGTGCTTACCTTCACATGGGTGGACGCATTGGAGTTCTTTCAGTTGTTGAAGGAACGACAGAAGAAGAAGTTGCGAAAGACGTTTCTATGCACGTTGCTGCAGTAAACCCTAAATACATCTCTCGTGATGAAGTTAGTGAAGAAGAAGTATCACGCGAGCGTAAAGTGTTAACTGAACAAGCTCTTAACGAAGGAAAGCCTGAAAACATCGTAGCTAAAATGGTAGAAGGACGTCTTGGCAAATACTTCGAAGATATCTGCTTGAACGACCAATCTTTCATTAAAGATCCAGACCAAAAAGTTGGTAAATATGTAGCTTCCAAAGGTGCTACTGTTAAAGCCTTCATTCGCTTTGAAGTTGGAGAAGGTCTTGAGAAGCGTGAAGACAACTTCGCTGAAGAAGTAATGTCTCAAGTTAAAAAGTAAGCACAGTTAGAAAAAGAGGGGAGCACGTTGTGTTCCTCTTTTTTTACAGAAATAACCTTGGTTTAATAAAAGCTTTCACGATAACGATGTTGCTTTTGTGTCATTTTATCTATACTCTTCATTGAAAGTTGATTGAAGTGTAAGGTGCGAGACTCCTGCGGGACGAGCGGTCAGGTGAGACACTTAAAGGCGCAAAGCGGCAAGTGGCTCACCGGTCGCCCCGCGGAAAGCGAGTACCTGAAACGGAAATCAACCACTTTCACAAAGCAACGAAGCTTTTCAGTATAAACAGCCTTAAAGACCAAGTAAATACATTTTTTTAGGTGATGGAGGGACAAATGACTACTTCAAAATATAAACGAGTCGTCTTGAAATTAAGTGGAGAAGCACTAGCAGGTGAACAAACATCTGGAATCGATCCAAAAATCGTTCAGTCAATTGCAGAACAAGTAAAAGAAATCGTTGAACTCGACGTAGAAGTTGCTGTAGTAGTAGGCGGCGGAAACCTATGGCGTGGTAAGACGGGCAGTGAGATGGGAATGGACCGTGCTTCAGCAGACTATATGGGCATGCTTGCTACTGTTATGAATTCATTAGCCCTTCAAGACAGTCTTGAAAACATCGGGGTTCAAACAAGAGTACAAACATCAATAGAAATGCGTCAGGTTGCAGAACCTTATATCAGAAGAAAAGCCATTCGTCACCTTGAAAAAAAGCGCGTTGTCATATTTGCAGCAGGAACGGGTAACCCGTACTTCTCAACAGATACCACTGCAGCACTAAGAGCAGCAGAAATTGAAGCAGAAGTCATCTTGATGGCTAAGAATAACGTGGATGGCGTGTATTCAGCAGATCCGAAATTGGATGAGAACGCTGTTAAGTATACGACATTATCGTATCTTGATCTTTTAAAAGATGGACTAGCAGTAATGGATACAACAGCTTCATCACTATGTATGGATAATGATATCCCGTTAGTTGTTTTCTCGATCATGGAAGAAGGAAACATCAAACGAGCAGTTGCCGGAGAAAAAATTGGAACCGTTATAAGGGGGAGAAACTAATGGCAAAAGAAGTTTTAACTCAAGCAGAAGAAAAGATGCAAAAAGCAATCGGAGCTCTAAGACGTGAATATTCAACACTTCGTGCAGGTAGAGCAAACCCTTCTCTATTAGACAGAGTACAAGTTGATTACTACGGAACTCAAACTCCGATCAATCAATTAGCAGGTGTAACAACTCCAGAAGCTAGACTTTTAGTGATTCAGCCTTACGACAAATCTGCAATGGCAGATATTGAAAAGGCGATTCTAAAGTCTGATCTTGGTCTAACACCTTCTAACGATGGTCAAGTGATTCGTATTGCGATTCCAGCTTTAACAGAAGAGCGTCGAAAAGAACTCGTTAAACTTGTTAAAAAGTTTGCAGAAGAAGCGAAAGTGGCTCTAAGAAACGTTCGTCGTGATGCGAATGACGATTTGAAGAAACTTGAAAAAGAAGCTGAGATTACAGAAGACGAACTACGTCGCTATAACGATGATGTTCAAAAGCTTACTGATAAATACACAGCTGAAGCTGATTCTGTAAGTTCTGCTAAAGAAAAAGAAATCATGGAAGTATAAAGCTTTTCCATGTACAATTAAATATAAAAAGCCCTCTATAAAAGGGGGCTTTTTTATTAGACAATATCACCATTTTGCTAGACTTTAATTGATAAGGTGATTGGCATATGGAGAACACCTTACGAAGAGGTGGATTCTATGAAGTCTAAGAAGATGGAGGCATATACATGCTTGACAAGCTTTTCTTTAAGAAAAAAAGTCCGGAGAACCATACATTCAAAGAAGAAAATATCCCTAAACATGTAGCCATTATTATGGATGGCAACGGAAGGTGGGCACGGAAACGAGCTATGCCGCGAATTGCCGGGCATCATGAAGGGATGAAAACCGTTCGGAAAATCGTTAAAGAAGCGAATAAGATTGGGATAGAAGTTTTAACTCTCTATGCGTTTTCAACTGAAAATTGGAAACGTCCACGTGAAGAAGTCGACTTTTTAATGAAACTTCCTGGAGAATTTTTAAACACTTTTCTTCCAGATTTGATTAAAGAGAACGTACAAGTGCGAATAATGGGTAAAAAGGAGTTATTACCACTTCACACGGTAAAAGCTGTAGATGAAGCAATTAACAAGACGAAGAACAACAGTGGTTTAATCTTAAACTTCGCTCTTAATTATGGTAGCCGTGATGAGATTACAGCTGCAGTTAAAGCTTTGGCTTCTGAGGTGAAACAAGGAAGGTTAGAACCGTCACAAATCGATGATTCTATGATCGAACAGCATCTAATGACGCATGATCTAAACGATCCGGATCTTTTGATTCGTACAAGTGGCGAGGTTCGATTAAGTAATTTTATGCTATGGCAGCTTGCGTATTCTGAATTTTGGTTTACTGAAGTGTTATGGCCAGATTTTTCTGAAGAGCATCTACGAGAAGCTGTATCACAATTTGCCGGACGAGGCAGGCGGTATGGCGGTGTTTAATTAAGGAGGACTTATGAAACAACGGATAATAACAGGTGTAATCGCAGCCGTTTTATTTATAGGGATTACCCTTTATGGAAGCTGGCCGTTCTCACTATTAATACTATTGCTAACTGGGATTGGCATGTTTGAATTATTGCGTATGAAAAGGATGGAGCTAAGTTTCGTAGGGGGAATCGGATTTTCATTAGCAGTCTTGATCGCATTACCACAAGACTGGATGAGTTCTTTAGAACCTTTTACTAAAACTGATGCCATTATACTTGCAGTTCTTCTATTACTAGTCGTAACTGTTGTACAAAAGAACAATACAGATTACAATCATATTTCGTTTGTGCTTTTTAGTGCTATATATGTAGGGTTTGGGTTTTTCTATTTACTAGAAACGAGAATATTAGAAGGTGGAGTCCAACTTTTATTCTTAATCCTATTCATGATATGGGCAACTGACTCTGGCGCGTATTTTGTTGGGAAATCGATCGGAAAACGAAAACTTTGGCCGGTTATCTCTCCAAACAAAACGATCGAAGGGGCAGTCGGAGGTATCTTTTTTAGTCTAGTTGTAGGGTTGATCAGCTATTTTACTCATTTTGTTGATATGTCGTTATCTAATATTCTACTGATTTCCCTTATCGTCGGTATATTTGGTCAGATAGGCGACTTGGCAGAATCGGCATTCAAGCGAATCTACGATGTGAAAGATTCTGGTACTTTGCTTCCTGGGCATGGCGGGATATTAGATAGACTAGATAGTGCGTTATTTGTATTCCCGTTGCTCCACGTACTTCATTTGATAGGATAACGCTAGGAGGTATAGGATGAAATCAGTTAGTTTACTTGGTGCAACAGGTTCGATCGGCGTTCAAACCTTAGATGTGATCGCCTCTCATCCAGAACAGTTCAAATTAAGTTCGATGTCTGTAGGTAAGAATATTGAGGCTGCTGAGAAAATCATATCTAAATTTCAACCTGAAATTTGTGCTGTTCAAAATGAAGAAGATGCAAAAAAACTTCGTTCAAGAGTAACTTCATCTACAAGAGTTGTATCAGGTATGGATGGATTGATCGAAGCTGCAGTTTCTACTGATTCAACAGTTGTTGTGAACGCAGTAATCGGTAGTGTAGGCTTACTTCCTACATTAAAAGCAATCGAAGCAAAAAAGACGATCGCTTTAGCTAATAAAGAAACACTAGTAACAGCAGGTCATCTTGTTATGGAAAAAGCGAAGAAACATAACGTCGCCATTCTTCCGGTCGATTCAGAACACTCAGCGATCTATCAGTGTTTGAACGGTGAAGACCCGAACCGTGTAGAGAAGTTGATATTGACTGCTTCTGGTGGAAGTTTTAGAGACCGTACTCGTGAAGAATTAAAAAACGTTACAGTCGAGGAAGCTTTGAACCACCCAAACTGGTCGATGGGTGCGAAAATCACGATTGATTCTGCGACAATGATGAATAAAGGTTTAGAAGTAATTGAAGCTCATTGGTTATTTTCCTTTGATTATTCGAAAATAGACGTCATTTTACATAAGGAAAGCATCATACACTCTATGGTAGAGTTTGTTGATACAAGCATTATCGCTCATTTGGGACAACCAGATATGAGAGTACCGATACAATACGCTCTTACATATCCCGATCGACTTGAATTAATAAACGGGAAAAGGTTAAACTTATGGGAAGTTGGAAAGTTGCATTTTCAAGAAATGGATTACGACCGGTTCAGGTGTTTAAAACTTGCTTTTCAGGCAGGTAAGGCTGGAGGCTTGATGCCGACCATTTTAAATGCTGCGAACGAAAAAGCGGTCGAGCTATTCTTGAATGGTCATATCTCGTTTCTTGAGATTGAAGAGATGATCGAACGAGCTATGCAGAATTTGTCCAACGTCAGTAAGCCAGACCTTGAGACAATACAAGAAACAGATCATAGGACTCGTCAATATGTGGAGTCACTACTTAGTAAAGGCAGGTAATGGGAATGAACACTGTGATAGCCATTATCATCATTTTAGGTGCTTTAATTTTCTTTCATGAACTCGGACATCTATTGCTGGCAAAGCGTGCAGGCATCTTGTGTCGTGAGTTTGCTATTGGATTCGGCCCAAAAGTGTTTGCCTTCAAGAAAGGGGAGACAGTCTACACGATTCGTCTTTTACCTCTTGGAGGGTTCGTACGTATGGCTGGAGAAGATCCGGAAGGTATTGAACTTAAGGCAGGTCACAGAGTTGGTTTGATCTTCAACCAAGCAAATGAAGTGGAGAAAATCGTTGTCAATCACCGTGAAAAATATCCGGTGCAAAAAACGATCACCATTGAAAACGCTGATCTAGAACGTGAATTGTATGTAACAGGTTTTGAAAATGAAGATTCTGGAACATCGACTTACAAAGTAAAAGAAGATGCGCTCTTTGTAGCTGATCACCAAGAGATGCAGATCGCACCTTATAACCGCCAGTTTGGATCGAAGACGATCATGCAGAGAACACTAGCAATCTTTGCTGGTCCTGCAATGAACTTTTTACTAGCTTTCGTGATCTTGGTCGTATTTTCACTCATGCAAGGTATCCCGACTAATGAATCAAGACTAGGTACCCTTCAAGAAGGAGCAGGTGCCGATAAAGCTGGTTTGATTAAAGGGGATAAAATTATTGCAGTTCAGGGCGAAAAGATGGACGATTGGAAAGAGTTAGTGTCTATCATTCAAGAAAACCCTGGTGAAAAGTTAATGTTTACGATCAACCGTGATGGAGAAGAGAAAGTGGTTCCTGTCACACTTGGCTCTCGTAAAGGTGCTGATGATAAGAACGAAGGATTTATCGGAGCACACCCATATACGGAATCCTCTTTTGTTGGATCATTAGAATATGGTGCTAAGCAAACTTGGTTTATGACAACGGCTATATTCACAGGACTCGGACAACTGATAACAGGTCAGCATGGAATTGATCAGCTCTCTGGACCACTTGGAATCTATGAGTATACAGATCAAGCGGCAAAAGCCGGTGTTTATATGCTGTTGCAATGGGCAGCTATATTAAGTGTCAACTTAGGGATCTTTAACTTGTTGCCATTACCTGCTCTTGACGGAGGACGACTTCTATTCTTAGGAGTTGAAGCTTTGAGAGGGAAACCGATCGATCCGCAGAAAGAAGGAATGGTTCATTTTATCGGGTTTGCTTTTCTGATGTTATTGATGCTAGTTGTTACATGGAATGATATACAGAAAATTTTTCTTGGTTAATTAGGGATGATTTGAGGAGTAGAGATTATGAGACAAAGTCAGTTGTTTATGCCAACTTTAAGAGAAATTCCTGCAGATGCAGATGTTAAAAGTCACCAGCTCTTATTAAGAGCTGGCTTTATCCGTCAGAATGCTGCTGGTATTTATTCTTTTCTTCCATTGGGGAAAAAGGTTCTTCACAAGGTAGAGAATATTGTACGAGAAGAAATGAATCGTGCTGGATCACAAGAGATGATGATGCCGGCACTGCAGCTTGCTGAACTTTGGCAGGAAAGTGGCCGATGGTATAGCTACGGTCCTGAACTGATGAGATTAAAAGACCGACACGAGCGTGATTTCGCTCTTGGAGCAACTCATGAAGAAGTGATTACGAGCATCGTTCGGGACGAAGTAAAATCATATAAGAAACTTCCTCTTAATCTATATCAGATTCAAACAAAGTTCAGAGACGAGAAACGTCCACGTTTCGGATTGCTTCGCGGAAGAGAGTTCATCATGAAAGATGCATACTCTTTCCATGATAAGCAAGAAAGTCTTGATGACACGTATGAAGCGATGAAAGACGCCTACTCTGCTATCTTTAGCCGTTGTGGACTAAACTTTCGTGCGGTTTTAGCCGATTCAGGTGCGATCGGTGGTAAAGATAATCATGAGTTCATGGTTTTATCAGAAATTGGGGAAGATTTGATCGCGTATTCAACGGATTCAGATTTTGCTGCGAATATAGAGATGGCTCCAGTTGTTCTTCGTGAAGACCGTTCATCTGAAAATCTTATGGAACTTAAGAAAGTAGAAACGAAAAACGCGAAAACGATCGAAGAGGTTTCAGATCTATTACAAGTTTCACCATCCAAAGTGATTAAATCGTTGCTTTATATCGCTGATGAACAACCTGTTTTAGTGTTAGTCAGAGGAGATCATGAGGTTAATGAGATCAAGCTTAAGAATGTTCTTTCTGCTAAAGAAGTAGAATTAGCTACGGCAGAAGAAACAAAAAAATGGTTGAATGCTGAACACGGATCTATCGGACCAATTCATTCTTCAAAAGAAGTTAAAGTACTCGCTGATCAAGCAGTTCCATATATGGTAAACGCAGTTTGTGGTGCAAATGAAACGGGCTATCATTATACAAATGTTAATCTCAATAGAGATTTTGAATGTAATGAAACAGCTGACCTTCGTTTCGTAGTAGAAGGTGATCTGTCACCAGATGGTAAAGGGACGATCGTTTTTGCTAAAGGAATTGAAGTCGGGCATGTGTTCAAACTTGGTAAAGTATACAGTGAACCTATGAAAGCCTCTTACTTAGATGAAAACGGTAAGAATCAGATCATGTCCATGGGGTGTTACGGAATTGGTGTCTCACGTACATTAGCAGCCGTAGCTGAAGAAAACAATGATGAAAAAGGTTTGATCTGGCCGTTATCATTAACACCGTTCGATGTTCATTTAATCGCTGTTAACAGTAAGAACGCAGAACAAGCAGCACTGTCCGATGAACTTTACACGCAGATCAAGAACGATGGATTTGATTGTTTATATGACGATCGCCCTGAACGTGCGGGTGTGAAATTTACAGATAGCGATCTTATCGGACTGCCGATTCGTGTTATGGTTGGAAAACGTGCTTCAGAAGGTATCGTAGAAGTGAAGATACGTAAAAGCGGAGAATCTTTCGAAGTGCCAGTTTCAGAACTAAGCAGCTTTATTAAAAATGAGTGGGACAAGCTTAAAAATTAGTAGATTGTGTTAAAACGATGTTGCTATAGAGGAGGCACCTCTTATCTAAGAGGTGCCTTTCTCTTTGCACTTTACGAATAGAGTTCTAATCTTTATGATGGTAATCGAGGCTGACTGATTAAAGCTATAGTATAATTAATAGAGCAATGTTTAAGAATTGCGATGGTTAGTCATGTGAAAACATAATTAAACCCCTTTAAAAGGAGGTTCGTATGAGCGGAAATGATCAACAGATCAGACAAGAAAGGCTATCGCTTCTTTTAGAACAACTAGGTATGCCTGATGAGATGAAAGTAGGTTTTTCGGAAGGAACGATCGAAAAACTAACGATAGATAAGACGAATAGAAGCTGGCATTTTATCATAGGACTTCTACGTCCATTAAACCCTGACAGTTATGCATGGTTCAGTGCTAGCCTGCGCCAAACTTTTCAGCATATAGCTGCAGTGTCTTTTTCTCTTCAAACAAAAGAGAGTTTCCAAGCCGAAGAGCTTCTTGGCTTTTGGCCATTGTGCAAAGAAAAGTTAGTAGAATCAGCAGGACCCAGTTTAGGAAGTATGCTTTCTACGCAAAATCCTATTGCGGAAGGCAATTTTTTGTGTCTGACCGTAAGAAATGATGCGGAAGAAGCGCTTGTGCAAAGAAAGCTTTCTCCTGTTATTAAGGAGATGTACGGTCAGTTTGGGTTTCATTCTGTAATGGTTAAAACAGAGATTAAACACTCTGAAGAAGATTTTCAAAAGTTTATTGAACAAAGAAAACAAGAAGATCAGAATAAAGTAATGGAAGCTTTAGTTGAAAAAGAAAAAGCTGCTAATCGATCTGATGGCCCTGCAGCAAGAACTGATATTATGATCGGTTATTCAATCAAGGATGATCCTGTTCCGATCCAAACGATTCAAGACGAAGAAAGACGCATAACGATTCAAGGCTACGTCTTTCATTCCGAAACGAGAGAGCTTAGAAGCGGACGTACACTATTAACATTCAAGATTACCGATTACACGGATTCTCTATTAATTAAAATCTTCTCTCGTGACAAGGAAGATATCCCTATCCTTCAAGGTATTCAAAAGGGGATGTGGCTGAAAGTTCGAGGCGGAATTCAAAATGATACGTTTGTAAGAGATCTAGTTATGATCGCGAACGATATTAATGAGATCAAACCTGAGTTTAGAAAAGATGTTGCGGATGAAGACAACAAACGTGTTGAGCTTCACCTTCACACCCCGATGAGTCAGATGGATGCAATATCTTCTGTTTCAACCTTAGTGGGACAAGCTAAGAAATGGGGTCATCCAGCTATCGCAATAACTGATCATGCTGGTGTTCAGTCCTTTCCAGAAGCTTATAGCGCAGGAAAGAAAAACGGAATCAAAATTCTGTACGGACTTGAGGCGAATCTTGTAGATGATGGTGTACCTATTGCATACAACGAGGCGCCGAGAAAATTAACAGATGAAACATATATTGTCTTTGACGTTGAGACGACGGGTTTATCAGCTGTATACAATAAAATTATTGAACTCGCAGCCGTAAAGATACGTGGTGGGGAGATCATTGACCGTTTTGAAAGGTTTGCAAATCCTCATGAATCCCTATCTCAAACCACGATTGAATTAACTGGAATTACAGATGATATGGTTGAGAACGCACCAGAGATCGAAGAAGTGCTCCGAGATTTTCACGTATTTATGGGTGATGATATCCTAGTAGCTCATAACGCGAGCTTTGACATGGGATTCTTGAATGAAGGTTTACGCAAGATAGGATTAGGAGAAGCGAAGAATCCTGTTATTGATACACTTGAATTAGCAAGATTTCTGCTCCCGCAATTAAAGAATCATAGGTTGAATACACTTTGTAAAAGGTTTGACATCGAACTCACTCAGCATCACCGTGCTATCTATGATGCTGAAGCAACAGGCTATCTCTTATGGAAGCTATTAAAAGAAACGTTTGAAAAGGATATCTTCTATCACGACCGTTTGAACGATAATATGGGTCAAGGTGGATTTCAAAGATCAAGACCGTTTCACTGTACACTTTTAGCTGCGACACAAGAAGGTCTGAAGAATTTATACAAATTGGTTTCTGAATCACATCTGTCTTATTTTTATCGAACACCGCGTATCCCGAGATCACGATTAAGTAAACTACGAGAGGGTATTCTCGTTGGTTCAGCTTGTGATAAAGGTGAAGTGTTTGAAGGTATGATGCAAAAACCGATCGAAGAGGTTGAAAAGATTGCGGAGTTTTATGATTACTTAGAGGTTCAGCCGCCAAGTAACTATTATCATCTTATCGAAAGAGAATTAGTCGCAGATGAGATGAACTTAAGAGAGATCCTGTCTAACATCGTTCAGCTTGGAGAGAAATTGAACAAACCGGTTGTGGCAACAGGAAATGTTCATTATTTAAATCCTGAAGATGCGATCTATCGAAAGATCTTGATCTCTTCTCAAGGTGGAGCGAATCCGCTGAACAGGCAAACTCTTCCAGAAGTTCATTTTAGAACAACTGATGAGATGTTGGATCTGTTCTCTTTCTTAGGTGAGGAAAAAGCTCAAAAAGTAGTTTGTGAAAATACGAGACAGATCGCCGACATGATTCAGGAGATCAAACCGATCCCTGATGATCTATATACACCGAAGATCGAGGGCGCAGATGAAGAAGTACGCTCGATGAGTTATAACCGAGCGAGAAGCATCTATGGTGAGAATCTTCCAGAACTTGTTGAAAAAAGGTTAGAAAAAGAATTAAAGAGTATCATTGGACACGGATTTGCGGTTATTTACTTGATATCACATAAACTTGTAAAAAAATCGTTGATCGATGGATACCTTGTAGGATCACGAGGATCAGTCGGATCATCGTTTGTTGCGACAATGACGGAGATTACTGAAGTAAATCCATTGCCTCCTCACTATGTTTGTCCGAAGTGTAAAGAATCACATTTCTTTAATGATGGGTCTGTTGGTTCTGGTTATGACCTTCCAGATAAAGAATGTCCAACATGCGAAGTGCTTTATATAAAAGATGGACAAGATATTCCCTTCGAAACGTTCCTTGGTTTCAAAGGAGATAAAGTCCCTGATATCGACTTAAACTTCTCAGGTGAGTATCAGCCTAGAGCACATAACTACACGAAAGAACTATTCGGTGAAGATTATGTGTATCGTGCAGGTACGATAGGTACCGTAGCTGAAAAAACGGCTTATGGTTATGTTAAAGGGTATGCAGGAGACAATAACTTAACGATTCGATCGGCAGAAGTTGATAGACTCGTAGCTGGTTGTACAGGAGTAAAGAGAACAACAGGTCAGCATCCAGGTGGAATAATAGTTGTTCCAGATTATATGGACATCTATGATTTTTGTCCTGTTCAGTTCCCAGCCGATGATAGTGGATCGGAATGGAAGACGACTCATTTTGATTTTCACTCGATTCACGATAACTTATTAAAACTTGATATACTCGGGCACGATGATCCGACCGTTATCCGTATGCTTCAAGATCTAAGCGGTATTGATCCGAAGACCATTCCTGCTTCTGATCCAGAAGTGATGAAAATCTTCTCAGGTCCAGACGTGTTAGGAGTTACCGAAGAACAGATCATGTGTAAAACAGGTACGTTAGGTATTCCGGAGTTCGGAACAAAGTTCGTAAGACAGATGCTTGAAGAAACAAAACCAAGTACTTTCTCTGAACTTGTACAGATTTCAGGACTATCTCATGGTACGGATGTGTGGCTGAATAATGCCAACGAACTGATCGCAAACGGCACTTGTGTGCTAAAAGACGTTATCGGATGCCGTGATGACATTATGGTCTACCTGATCTATAAAGGTCTCGAGCCGTCGCTTGCTTTTAAGATCATGGAGAGTGTACGTAAAGGTAAGGGTCTGCCGGATGAGTGGATCGATGAGATGAAGAAGAACGATGTACCTGATTGGTATATTGGTTCATGTTTGAAGATCAAATACATGTTCCCTAAAGCCCATGCGGCAGCTTACGTTTTAATGGCTGTTCGTATCGCATATTTTAAGGTTCATTATCCAATTTGGTTCTATGCGGCATATTTCACCGTAAGAGCGGATGATTTCGATGTGGAGTCTATGATCAGAGGATCCAAAGCGTTAAAGGCAAAAATTGAAGAGATCTCAGCTAAAGGTCTTGATGCTTCTACAAAAGAGAAGAACTTGCAGACTGTTCTAGAGCTTGCTCTTGAGATGTGTGAAAGAGGGCTATCGTTTCAGAAGATCGACCTTTATCGCTCGAGCGCAACAGATTTCTTAGTAGAAGGGGACACATTGATTCCACCGTTCAATTCAATCGCAGGATTAGGTACAAACGCAGCATTAAACATTGTAAAAGCAAGAGAGCAAGGTGAATTTCTTTCTAAAGAAGATCTACAGCAGCGTGCGAAGTTGTCTAAGACCATTATTGAGTACTTAGATGATCAAGGATGTTTAGAAGGAATGCCTGATGCAAACCAGCTTTCGCTCTTTTAACAAGGGCTTCTTGAAGGCTAGATCAGTTGCAGTATTTTATTGGTTATGGTATAGTATTTTTGGAAATACTGTTGAATGAATAACTGTCGGCGAAAGAGTGGGGCTCCCCACTCTTTCGTTACGTTTTGAGGTCATTCAGTAAGAAGGAGGGCAGCAATGAGTCAGAAGATTACAGAGCTCACAACAGAGCTTGTAACCCCAATCGTTGAAAAACTAGGACTTGAACTTGTTGACGTTGAATTTGTTAAAGAGGGTAAAAACTGGTTTCTCCGTGTATATATCGATTCCACGGGTGGAATTGATATCGAGGAATGCGGGACTGTCAGTGAACAATTAAGTGAAAAACTAGATGAACTTGATCCGATCGAACAGCCCTACTTTTTAGAAGTATCTTCTCCAGGAGTTGAAAGACCATTAAAGAAACCTGAAGATGTGAAAAATGCTATCGGCAAAAATGTAAACATTAAACTTTATGAGCCATTAAACGGTGAAAAAGTATATGAAGGACTTTTAAAAGACTTTGACGGTGAAACGCTGTTCATGGAGATTAGAGTGAAAACGCAAGTGAAAAAGGTAGAACTACCTTATGCTAAAGTGGCCAACGCCCGTCTTGCGGTTGTTTTTTAATGAAGAGGGGAGAAGAAAAATGAGTACCGAGCTTTTGGATGCACTTACATTGTTAGAAAAGGAAAAAGGGATCAGTAAAGAAGTCATTATTGAAGCGATTGAAGCTGCCCTTATTTCTGCGTACAAGCGCAATTTTCATCAAGCGCAAAATGTTCGTGTTGATTTTAACAGAGATACAGGAAGTATCCGTGTGTTTTCAAGAAAAAATGTGGTTGAAGAAGTTGAGGACGATCGTCAAGAGATCTCAGTGGCAGAAGCTCAAGCGATCAACCCTGGCTATGAATTAGAAGATATTGTAGAAGAAGAAGTTACACCAAAAGATTTTGGTCGTATTGCTGCTCAAACAGCCAAACAAGTAGTGACACAACGCGTACGTGAAGCAGAGCGCGGGATCATCTTCTCAGAATTTATTGATCGTGAAGAAGATATCATCACGGGAATCGTTCAACGACAAGACCACCGTTATATGTATGTCAGCCTAGGCAGGGTAGAAGCTCTTCTACCTGCTGCTGAACAGATGCCTGGTGAATCTCATACCACGAACGACCGCATCAAAGTGTACATTACTAAAGTTGAAAAGACGACTAAAGGTCCTCAAATTTTAGTATCAAGAACTCACCCAGGTCTTCTAAAACGCTTATTCGAGCTTGAAGTGCCAGAAATCTATGATGGAACGGTTGAGATCAAATCGATCGCTCGTGAAGCAGGTGACCGTTCAAAGATTGCCGTTCATGCTGCTGATCCTGAAGTAGATCCAGTTGGATCTTGTGTTGGACAAAAAGGTGCGCGTGTTCAAACGATCGTAAACGAATTGAACGGTGAGAAGATTGATATCGTTCGATGGAGTGAAGATCCAGTTGTCTATGTAGCAAATTCACTCAGCCCAGCAAAAGTACTTGAAGTACAAGTGAATGAAGAGGAAAAGATGACAACGGTTATCGTTCCTGACTATCAACTTTCATTAGCGATTGGTAAAAGAGGCCAAAATGCTCGTCTAGCTGCGAAGTTAACAGGTTGGAAGATTGATATTAAAAGTGAAACAGAAGCAATAGAATCAGGTGTGTACGATCCATCAAACGCTCGCAGTGATTTTTTCGAAGATACTGATGAGGATGAAGAGTAAGAAAAGACGAGGTGGAGACAATGAAAACACGTAAAATTCCGATGAGAAAATGCGTAGCCTGTCAAGAAATGAAGGCTAAAAAAGAATTAACACGTATTGTCCGCTCACCAGAAGGAGAAGTCTCTGTCGACATGTCGGGGAAAAAATCCGGAAGAGGAGCCTACCTTTGTCATGAACCTGCTTGTATCGAACAAGCAAAAAAGAAAAAGGTTCTTGAGTCACATCTCAAAACAAAGATTCCAGCTGATCTATTTGAACAGCTTGAAAAAGGAAGTCATACATCTTGAAACCAACTCCTTGGGAAAACTTTCTTGGAATAGCAGCTCGAGCCGGTAAAGTCATATCCGGTGAAGAACTAGTTGTGAAAAGCATCCAAAAGCAAAACGCGAAAATTGTTCTGCTTTCAAAAGATGCTTCAGATAATACAAAGAAAAAAGTTACCGATAAATGTGCCTTTTACAAAATTGATCTTGCTTGGGTAGAAGATCGTAATGTTTTAGGCAGGGCTATCGGTAAGGAGCAACGAGTTGTAGTTGCTGTAAATGATCAAGGATTTTCTAAGAGACTGAAGGAACTTCTTGATCACTAACTCGGGGGTGAACATATGAGTAAAATCCGCGTATACGAATATGCGAAACAGAAAAATGTTCAAAGTAAAGACATTATTGAAAAGCTCAAAACGATGGATGTCCACGTTGCGAATCATATGTCTATGATTGATCAGGCAGCTCTTAAAAAGCTGGATGAGGCTTATCGTCCAAAGACCAACAAAGATCAACCAAAATCAACGAATCAAAATCAACTCCCTAAATCAGATGTGAAAAATAGCAACCCTGGTAAT
Source organism: Fictibacillus nanhaiensis (assembly GCF_049537595.1). Taxonomy (GTDB): domain Bacteria; phylum Bacillota; class Bacilli; order Bacillales; family Fictibacillaceae; genus Fictibacillus; species Fictibacillus nanhaiensis_F. The sequence continues at coordinate 1,868,126 of NZ_JBMULM010000001.1, read as the reverse complement.
GACACCAAATCTAATAAAAAGGAAGTTCAAAAAGAGAGTAATATGAAAATAAAAAAAGAGAACAATAACTCGTCACAAGCTAAAGGACCAAAGTCCACGAATACTAACAGTCAAAACAATCAGAACAAGACTAGCAACAACACCCAAAATAAAAATAGCAACAACAATCAAAACAAGAGCAATAGCAATCATTCAAACAACAAGAATACTAACAACAGAAACCAAAACAACAACAGAAACAACAACAACAAGAACAACAACAATCGCAACAAGCAAAACAGAGGCGGCGGAAACCAGCAACAACAAGCTCCGCAAAAGAAAGTTCTTGAAACGCCAAGTAAGATCACTTTCACTGATTCACTTCAAGTTGGTGAACTAGCTAAAAAGTTGAACAAAGATACGTCTGAGATCATTAAAAAGTTAATGGGTCTTGGAATTATGGCAACGATCAATCAAGAGCTTGATAAAGAAGCGATCGAATTGATCGCAGCTGACTACGATGTAGAAGTAGAAGAAGAGATCATCGTTGATGAGACTGAATTTGAAAACTACGAAATCGTAGATGAAGAAAAAGATCTTCAAGTTCGTCCGCCAGTCGTTACGATCATGGGCCACGTTGACCATGGTAAAACAACGCTTCTTGATGCGATTCGTAACACAAAGGTAACTGCAGGCGAAGCTGGTGGAATTACTCAGCATATCGGTGCTTATCAAATTACGAACAACGGAAAACAGATTACGTTCCTAGATACTCCTGGACATGCTGCGTTTACAACGATGCGTGCTCGTGGAGCTCAAGTAACAGATATCACGATTCTAGTTGTAGCTGCTGATGACGGTGTAATGCCTCAGACAGTAGAGGCGATCAACCATGCTAAAGCAGCGGAAGTTCCAATCATCGTGGCTGTGAACAAGATGGATAAAGAATCTGCTAACCCAGATCGAGTTATGCAAGAACTAACTGAGCACGGACTTGTTTCGGAAGCTTGGGGTGGAGATACGATCTTCGTCAACGTTTCAGCGATTAAAGGTGACGGAATTGACGACCTGCTTGAAATGATCAACCTTGTTTCAGAAGTTGAAGAACTAAAAGCAAATCCAAACCGTACGGCAATTGGAACAGTAATTGAAGCACAGCTTGATAAAGGCCGTGGATCTGTAGCAACTCTACTCGTTCAATCAGGTACGTTAAACGTTGGTGATCCAATCGTAGTTGGACACACATACGGTCGTGTTCGTGCGATGGTGAACGACCTTGGCCGCAGAGTTAAAACGGTAGGACCTTCAACACCAGTTGAAATTACTGGGTTGAACGATGTACCACAAGCTGGTGATCAGTTCATGGTCTTCGCTGACGAGAAAAAAGCCCGTCAAGTTGGTGAGTCTCGCTTCAAAAAACAACAAGATGCACAACGTAAAGAATCTTCAAAACTAAACCTTGATGACCTCTTTAACCAGATTAAAGAAGGTGACATCAAAGAAATTAATGTCATCATCAAAGGTGATGTTCAAGGTTCTGTTGAGGCGCTTGCAGGATCATTACAAAAAATTGACGTTGAAGGCGTTAAAGTTAAAATCATCCACTCAGGTGTTGGAGCGATCAATGAGTATGACATCATGCTTGCATCAGCTTCAAACGCAATCGTGATCGGTTTCAACGTTCGTCCTGATAATGGTGCAAAACGTACAGCTGACGCTGAAAAAGTCGATGTTCGTCTGCATAGAATTATCTACAACGTAATTGAAGAGATCGAATCAGCGATGAAAGGGATGCTTGACCCAGAATTCGAAGAAAAAGTTATTGGTCAAGTTGAAGTTCGTACGACTTTCAAAGTATCTAAAGTTGGTACGATCGCTGGATGTTACGTTACTGAAGGGAAGATCACAAGAGATTCTACAGTTCGCTTGATTCGTGACGGTGTTGTTTCTTACGAAGGTAAGATCGATGCACTAAAACGTTTTAAAGACGATGCTAAGGAAGTATCTGCTGGATACGAATGTGGGATCACGTTAGAAAAGTTCAATGATATTAAAGAGGGCGACATCATTGAAGCATATATCATGGAAGAAATTAAAGTAAAATGATCGGGTTCTTAACGGTTGAGTTTTTCATCTATGAAGCACAGTCGTTAAAAGATAAACGTTCAGTTGTTCAAAAAGCGGTAAACAGGCTTCGTCAACGATTAAACGTGGCTGTATCAGAAACAGATCATCAAGATTTGTGGCAGCGCGCCGAGATAAGTATGGTTACCGTTTCTTCGGACAAAATAATAGCAGAAAAAGAATTGCAAAGAGCACTTGCGATTATTACATCTATTACTGAGTTGGAAGTTACACGTTCAAACATCGAGTGGCTGTAAGGCAAGTGGCAAGAAACGGGGTGTAGTAAAAATGGGCACAATCCGTTCCAATCGTATTGGGGAACAGATGAAAAAAGAGCTTAGTGACATTATAGGCCGAAAAATCAAAGACCCCCGCGTAGGTTTTGTGACCGTTACGGCGGTAGATGTAACAGGTGATTTACAGCAGGCTACTGTTTATGTTTCTGTGTTTGGCGATGCCGATCAAAAGGAACAAACATTGCGAAGCCTAGCGAAAGCTACAGGTTTCATTCGTACGGAAATCGGAAAACGAATCCGCATGCGTAAAACACCAGACATCTTTTTTAAATTTGATGAATCTCTAAATTATGGAAGCAAGATCGAAAGTCTTTTGTCTGATATCAAACGTGAGGATGAAGAAGACGAAGAAAACGAAGAGCATCCGAAACCATAATAGCAAATGGATAGGCAATTAATTTTGTCTATCCATTTTTTGCTTGTAAAAAAGAGATAATGCGATCAAAGGAGAAGCTTTTATGAGTGCAAGACAAGGAATTTTGGCATTGAAGAAACCTGCTGGTATGACATCACATGATTGTGTGGCAAAGATAAGAAGAATTTTTTCAACAAAAAAAGTCGGTCACACAGGTACATTAGATCCCGAGGTAACGGGGGTCCTTCCTATATGTATTGGAAGAGCGACTAAAATCGCAGAGTACATGTCAGACTACGGCAAGGAATATATAGGTGAGGTCACTTTAGGTTTTTCTACAGAGACAGAAGATGCTCACGGTGAAAGAGTAGAAGAAAAACATGTAGACAAGGATATCTCAATTTCTGATATAAAAGAAATTTTACAGTCTTTACAAGGAGAGATCGAACAGGTTCCTCCGATGTATTCAGCGGTTAAAGTTAACGGAAAAAAACTTTATGAATATGCGAGGCAAGGGTTGACTGTTGAACGGCCAAAACGTAATGTTACTATCCATGAGCTTCAGCTAATTAATGACGACAACTTAGATATGCTCAGCAAAGAACAACCTGTATTCTCATTCCGCGTACGATGTTCTAAAGGTACATACGTTAGGACGCTTGCTGTTGAGATCGGTGAAAGACTTGGATATCCGGCACATATGTCATCTCTGATCAGAACAGCATCAGGGCCGTTCTCAATCGAAGACTGTGTGACGTTTGAGCAGCTTGAAAGCAGTGTGACGCCTTTAGAAGATTATCTGTTTCCTCTTGAAAAAGGAATCTCTCACTTTCCGAAATGGACAGTTTCAGAAGAGCTGTTGTTCAAAATAAAAAATGGTTCTGTGCTTGAAGCACCAAAAGATTTGGTAGAAAGCCCGTTTGGTGTTTATAATGAAGAAGGAAAATGTCTAGCCATTTATGAGAACCATCCTTCAAAACCAGGTTTAATAAAACCGGTTAAAGTGTTAGCCATTGATTAACGAAAGAAGTTAGTAGGTGAGTTTTTGGAAACGATTGTTATAAGTCATCCGCATCATTTTCAACAAGATAACCTTCCACCAACTTTTTTGGCTCTAGGTTATTTTGACGGGATTCATGTAGGACACCAACGTGTGATCAACACAGCAGTAGAGCTTGCTAAGAAGAACGACGCTGTTTCTGCTGTTATGAGCTTCCACCCGCATCCGTCTGTTGTATTAGGTAAGAGTGATCAAAATTGGACATATATCACACCTTTAGAAGAAAAGAAGAAGATTCTAGAGGAGATGGGCGTAGAGAGATTTTATCTTGTGAAATTCGATCAAGTTTTTGCAAATCTAGATACTCAGGAGTTTGTTGATCAGTATGTGATCGGTTTGAATGTAGTCCATGTAGTTACCGGATTTGACTTTTCATATGGGAAGTATGGAAAAGGAAGCGTTGAAACATTAGTAAAAGAATCTAACGGACAATTTGGACAAACGGTTATTGAAAAGATTGAAAAAGATGGTCACAAAATAAGTTCCACACTGATTAGAAACTGCCTTAAAGAAGGTCTTGTCGATGAGATTGAGCCTTACTTGGGCAGAAGATATAAGCTCAACGGCACGGTGATTCATGGGGATAAGCGTGGCCGTACGATTGGGTTCCCGACTGCGAACCTTGACACCGACCAATATTCACTGCCAAAAGTCGGTGTATACGCAGTTGAGGTTTCTGTCGATGAAAAAAGCTATTTAGCGATGGCGAATGTAGGCTATAAACCTACATTTAAGGATGATCAAAAAAAACCTTCACTCGAAGTTCATATCTTTGACTTCAACCACGAAATATATGGTGAAGAGGTTCGAATCACTTGGTTGAAAAGAATTCGTGATGAGAAGAAATTTAGTGGAATAGACGAGCTCATCGCACAGCTTCATGCCGATAAAAGCAAAACATATGAGATCACACAATCACTATAATAAAAAACTTGCAATTATTCTATAAAAAGTCTATGATAATAACTGTACATTTTAATGTGCATATAACCATTGCTTGGCAAATCGAGTCACCGACGTTTGCTCGGTAATTGGTGTTTCTATTATTAAGGAGGTGAAAAGGATGGCTATTACTCAAGAGCGTAAGAACGAACTAATCAGCGAGTATAAGGTACATGATACGGACACTGGATCTCCAGAAGTTCAAATCGCTATCCTTACTGAACAAATCAATGAGTTGAATGATCACTTGCGTACACACAAGAAAGATCACCACTCACGTCGTGGTCTATTGAAAATGGTTGGTAAGCGCCGTAACTTGTTAACGTACCTACGTAACAAGGACATCACGCGTTACCGCGAATTGATCGGAAGACTTGGATTACGTCGTTAATCCAGCAAAGCGGGATATATTTCCCGCTTTTTTTATTGCAAGCATTCATCCATAAACGGCACTAAACATGTTATTCTTGGTATGAGTAAATTCTTTCGAGTTTTTCTTTTTAGGAAGGACTACGTTAGGATATAATAGAACCATAATATGATAGGATTTTTCTAAGTGTTGAGAGGAGTACCAAGTAAAATGGATCAACAAAAAAGAACTTTTACAATGGACTGGGCGGGTAGAACGCTTACGTTCGAAATTGGAGAACTAGCAAAACAAGCGAACGGTGCTGTAATGGTCAGATATGGCGATACTGCAGTACTTTCAACAGCTGTTGCATCAAAACAGCCTAAAAACCTTAGTTTCTTTCCGCTGACAGTAAACTACGAAGAGCGTTTATATGCAGTTGGTAAAATTCCAGGTGGATTTATTAAACGTGAAGGCCGTCCGAGCGAAAAAGCTGTATTAGCGAGTCGTTTGATCGACCGTCCTATTCGTCCTCTATTCGCAGATGGTTTCCGAAACGAAGTACAGGTTGTCAGCACAGTAATGAGTGTGGATCAAAACTGTTCTTCAGAAATGGCTGCGATGATCGGATCATCACTTGCGTTGTCTATTTCTGATATTCCTTTTGAAGGACCGATTGCTGGAGTAACTGTTGGTCGAATCGAAGGCGAGTTTGTGATCAATCCAACGGTTGAGCAAAATGAAAAAAGTGATATTCAACTGATTGTTGCGGGTACAAAACATGCCATCAACATGGTTGAAGCTGGTGCAGAAGAAGTTTCTGAAGAAGTGATGCTTGAAGCGATCATGTTCGGTCATGAAGAGATCAAGCGTTTAATCGCTTTCCAAGAAGAGATTGTTTCTGAAGTCGGTAAAGAGAAGATGGAAATCGTTCTTCATGAGCTAGATAAAGATGTTGAACAAGAAGTTCGTGAATTTGTTGGAAACGATGTTAAAGAAGCAGTTAAAGTTGTTGAAAAGCATGCACGTCAAGAAGCTTTAGACGCTGTAAGTGCAAACGTCGCTTCTCGTTATGAAGAAGATGAAGATAAAGCCAGCGAAGCAAAAGAGGTTTTACATAAACTCATCAAAGAAGAAGTGAGACGCTTGATCCTTAAGGAGAAAGTTCGTCCGGACGGAAGAAAAACAGATGAAATCCGTCAACTTTCTTCAAAAGTAGGCATTTTAGCAAGAACACATGGTTCTGGTCTATTTACACGTGGACAAACACAAGCGCTAAGTATCTGTACGTTGGGAGCTCTTGGCGATGTTCAAGTTCTTGATGGTCTTGGTGTAGAAGAGTCAAAACGTTTCATGCACCAATATAATTTCCCTCCATTCAGTGTAGGTGAAACTGGATTTATGCGTGGACCAGGTAGACGTGAAATCGGACATGGTGCATTAGGCGAACGTGCGTTAGAACAAGTAATCCCGAATGAAGAAGAATTCCCTTACACAATTCGTCTCGTTTCTGAAGTATTAGAATCCAACGGTTCTACATCACAAGCAAGTATTTGTGCAAGTACGCTTGCATTGATGGATGCTGGTGTTCCGATTAAAGCACCAGTTGCTGGTATTGCTATGGGTCTGATCTCTGACGGTGAAGATGTTACAGTTCTAACAGATATTCAAGGAATGGAAGATCATCTTGGCGATATGGACTTTAAAGTAGCAGGTACACCAAACGGGATCACTGCTCTTCAAATGGACATTAAAATCTCAGGAATTAACCGTGAAATCCTTCAAGAAGCTCTAACACAAGCAAAAGAAGGACGTATGATCATTCTGAAGTCTATGCTTGCAACACTTTCAGAATCTCGTACACAACTTTCTCAATATGCGCCTAAGATTCTTACAATGAAGATCAACCCAGATAAGATCCGTGATGTTATCGGGCCAAGCGGGAAGATCATCAATAAGATCATTGAAGAAACTGGCGTTAAGATTGATATCGAGCAAGACGGTACAGTCTTCATCGCTTCAACTGACGAGTCTATGAACAAAAAGGCGAAGAAAATCATTGAAGATATTGTTCGTGAAGTTCAAGTAGGAGAGTACTACATGGGCAAAGTAAAACGTATCGAAAAGTTTGGTGCGTTTGTTGAACTATTCAGCGGTAAGGATGGACTCGTTCACATCTCTGAACTTGCTGAAGAACGTGTAGGAAAAGTTGAAGATGTTGTGAAACTTGGTGACGAGATCATGGTTAAAGTTATGGAGATCGATAATCAAGGTCGCGTAAACTTATCGCGTAAAGTTGTACTGAAAGAAGAAAAAGCAAAGAACGAGCAGCAGCAAAACGTATAAAATAAATAACAAAAGACTGTACCAAATATAGATACATTGTATCGTATGGGTCAGTCTTTTTTTTGTGTTGTTTTATTCTCTTTTCTTGTGGATTGGCTGCTACATCGTCAACACGATAATAATGAACTTGCTCAGGCGATATTTATAAACGTTCTAACCTGTCCAAATCGTACATACTTTGGTTACAGGGAGGGAGTTCACGTGAAAAATAAAATTCTACAATGGTCATTAGTCGTTCTGGTTATCACTTCGATAGCGTTTTCGTTGCATAATCCATTTACAAGCACCTATATTGAGAGTTTAAAGGCTCAGAGTACAGCCGTTTCGCAAATGGAATCAAATTCAATCTATCAGCAGATCAAGGAAAAAGCGAAGGAGTTAAATCGTCCTCCTAAAAATGCAGAGATTGATCCAGTCTGGAAAGCCACTCCCGGTTATAATGGCATTGTTGTTGACATGGAAGCATCCTTTAAAGCGATGAAGAAAGCGAATAAATTTGATCATAATAAACTTGTTATAAAGCAGATAAATCCAAGTGTTCATCTCGCAGACCTTCCTGCATCACCTATCTATAGAGGTAATCCTGAAAAACCTATGGTTACACTTTTAGTGAACGTAGCATGGGGAAATGAGTACCTTCCTGACATGCTCCAAACGATGAAGAAAAATAATGTGAAATCCACATATTTTTTAGATGGGTCATGGGTGAAGAAGAACCCGTCACTCGCTAAAATGATTGCAGAAGAAAAACATGAGATCGGTAATCACGCATACTCCCATCCGGATTTAAAAAAGATGACCAATTCACGAATAACCGAGGAACTTAAACAAACGAACGAGGTGATACATGCAACGCTCGACATACAGCCAAAATGGTTTGCTCCCCCAAGCGGCAGCTTTCGAAACGACGTTGTACAAATCGCTTCAGAGATGGATATGAAAACGATTCTTTGGACCGTTGATACGATTGATTGGAGAAAACCAAATCCTGATGAGATGGTAACAAGGGTTCTTAGTAAAGTACATCCTGGTGCGATGATCTTAATGCACCCAACAGAATCATCTTCCGCCGGTCTTGATAAACTCATTAAAGGAATAAAAGAAAAAGGTTACAGCATCGGAACGGTATCTGACTTAATGGATGAAAAGAGATTAGTACCTAAAACCATCAAGTAAAGTTGTGTACGCGTTATGATAATGGTATATTGTTCCTATGATTATTGTGGAACAACTGACAGCTAGGGGGAAACAAGTTTGATTAAAAGATATACTTGCTCAAACGGCGTGCGAATCGTTTTGGAAAACATTCCAACAGTACGCTCTGTTGCGATCGGTGTTTGGATCGGCACAGGCTCAAGATTTGAAAACACAAAAAACAACGGAATTTCGCATTTTCTGGAGCACATGTTCTTTAAAGGAACTAAGACGAGAACTGCACGAGAAATTGCCGAATCTTTTGATAGCATCGGTGGACAAGTGAATGCTTTCACTTCAAAAGAATACACATGTTATTATGCAAAAGTTTTAGATACGCATTCACCATATGCCCTTGAAGTATTAGCGGACATGTTTTTCAATTCTACCTTTGATGAAGGAGAGTTATTAAAAGAAAAGAATGTTGTGCTAGAAGAGATTAAAATGTATGAAGATACGCCTGATGATATTGTTCATGATATGTTAAGCCGTGCTAGTTTTCAAAATCATGAACTCGGTTTTCCTATCTTAGGTACAGAAGAAACTTTGAACACATTTACCGGTAATACACTTCGAGATTATATGGATACTCATTATGTTCCGGAAGAAGTAGTCATTTCTGTGGCAGGAAACGTCGATGAATCGTTCATTAAAGAAATTGAGAAATGGTTCGGTGATTATAAAACAAGTGGTATCATCAAACCAGAAATTCAATCTCCCGTTTTTTATCCTGAGAAGCTATCTCGTAAAAAAGAAACAGAACAAGCACATCTTTGTCTCGGGTTCCCTGGACTCTCTCTAAAAGACAAACGCAGCTACAGTTTGATCATTCTAAATAATATCTTTGGATCAAGCATGTCTAGCCGTTTGTTTCAAGAAGTAAGAGAGCAAAAAGGTTTAGCGTATTCTGTTTTCTCATACCACTCAGCGTTTCAGGATAATGGTATCTTTACGATTTATGGAGGAACGGCTCCACATCAATTAGATGAATTGTATAATACGATTTTAAATATCGTAGATGATTTAAAAGTGAACGGAATTACTGACAAAGAATTGAAGAACTCTAAAGAACAGATAAAAGGAAACTTGATGCTGAGTCTTGAAAGCACGAACAGCAGAATGAGCCGAAATGGAAAACATGAGCTCATCTTAGGTTACCACCGTACCCTTGATGATATGGTCGAGTCGATCGATAACGTGTCAAAAGACGATGTGAACACGTTGGTTCAGTCTATCTTCAGTGAAGGATGTTCAGCTTCCCTAGTGAGTCCGCAAGGTGAACTTCCGAAAGGACTTCAATAGCATATCTACTCATTACAACGAAACCCGGAATTCATCCGGGTTTTTTTGCGTTTTCAGATATCTTCTTTAAAAATGGGCTTACCGTTTTCTGAATGCCCCAAACATAGGAGTTGTTGATGAATATAATGGTTTTGATTGAAAGCTTATGATCGTGTTAATTAACGAAATAGAAATGACTATTAAATATGAGTTTTACCGTTGTGCAGAATGTCTTTCTGTAACCAGATAGGCGGGGTGTTCATATGATGGTGAACGTGGATAGTTATCCCCTGCAAGAAAAGGAAACAACGGAGAAAGGGGAGAAAGAATGTTAACGGATTTGCATATCGCAGTTTTTGGCGGCGATGCGAGACAGTTAGAAGTTATTCGTAAACTAACAGAACTGGATGCGATACTTACACTAATCGGTTATGACCAACTTGATCATGGATTTACGGGAGCTTCAAAAATGGATATAGATGAAGTGGATTTCTCAAAGTTAGACAGCATCATTCTGCCTGTAAGCGGAACAGGGCTGCAGGGGGAGATCGATACGATCTTCTCTAATAAAAAGATGATTCTTACAGAAGACCACCTTAACCAAACGAAAGACCATTGCCAAGTATTTTCGGGTATCAGCAATTCTTATTTAGATGCTATCACAAAGAACAGCAATAGAAAGCTAACCAAATTGTTTGAAAGAGATGATGTTGCGATCTATAACAGCATCCCTACAGTTGAAGGAACGATCATGATGGTCATCCAGCATACAGATATCACCATCCATCAATCAAATACGGTTGTTCTAGGATTTGGACGTGTAGGAATGAGTGTTGCAAGAACATTCCAAGCATTAGGAGCGCGGGTAAAAGTGGGAGCGAGAAAATCTGAACATATGGCAAGGATATCTGAGATGGGGATGATTCCATTTCATTTAGATGATTTAAAGAATGAAGTCTATGAAACAGATGTTTGCATCAATACCATTCCCACACAGATCGTTAATGCTGATGTTATCTCAAAGTTTCCTTCACATACATTAGTGGTTGATCTGGCTTCAAAACCAGGAGGCACTGATTTTAGGTATGCAGAAAAACGTGGGATCAAAGCACTTCTTGCACCAGGATTGCCAGGAATTGTCGCTCCTAAGACAGCGGGTAAGATTGTTGCAAATGTACTTTCGCAGCTCTTAATCAATGAATTTAAGCGGAAGGGGTAATTATCATGGATTTTAAAGGTAAGCATATCGGATTTGGCTTAACAGGATCTCACTGCACGTACGATGCTGTGTTTCCACAGATTCAAAAGCTTGTAGACCTCGGTGCGAATGTTTCGCCATTCTTCACACATACCGTAGGACATACGTCTACACGTTTTGGAGAAGAAGGGGAATGGGTGGAAAAGATTAAACAGATTACTGGAAACGAACCAGTAGATTCTATTGTGAAAGCTGAACCCTTTGGACCAAAAACACCATTAGATTGTATGGTCATTGCTCCGTTGACTGGAAATTCGATAAGCAAGTTTGCTAATGCTATGACAGATTCTCCTGTATTGATGGGGGCAAAAGCAACACTTCGAAATCAAAAACCGGTCGTTCTCGGAATATCTACAAATGACGGTCTAGGATTGAACGGTGTAAATATTATGAGGTTGATGGCAACGAAGAATATCTATTTCATTCCGTTCAGTCAAGACGATCCAGTCAAAAAGCAAAATTCATTAGTCGCTCATATGGACACTCTCATTGAAACGATTGAGCTAGCCATTGAAGGGAAACAGCTCCAGCCTGTTCTTAGGGTAAGAGATTTAGGATAATCCATGAAACAACAGAAGAAAATCCGTTCATAACACCAAAGTTTATGATAAAATATGATAAATTATATGGATTAACTAGGAGAAACTAAATTCTTGAGTTTCTCCTTCTGTTGTAGATTGCTTACCTTAAACAATAAAGGAGTTAATAAAGTATGAGCCAAAAATCATTTCATGTAGCTGTAGTAGGAGCGACTGGCGCAGTTGGCCAGCAGATGTTAAACACGTTAAGTGAAAAAAACTTTCCAATAAAAAAGTTATCTCTTCTTGCGAGTAAAAGATCTGCAGGACAGGTCATCACGTTTAATGGAGAATCTCATACGATTCAAGAAGCTTCGCCTGAGGCTTTTGAAGGTGTTGATCTAGCATTGTTCTCTGCTGGTGGTTCTGTTTCAAAAGCACTTGCACATGAGGCAGTGAAAAGAGGAGCAATCGTTGTAGATAACACGAGTGCGTTCAGAATGGATCCGAACGTACCACTCGTTGTACCTGAGGTAAATGAGGGAGACTTATTAAAACATAACGGAATCATTGCGAATCCGAACTGCTCAACGATTCAAATGGTCGTTGCCCTTCAGCCCCTTCATGAAAAATTCGGTCTTAAAAAAGTAATCGTTTCTACTTACCAAGCAGTTTCAGGAGCTGGAGCTAAAGCTGTTGAAGAGCTAAAAGAACAATCAAGAGCGATTTTGAACGATGAATCTTTTGAGGCTTCTATCATGCCTTGCGCTTCAGACAAAAAGCACTATCAGATCGCCTTTAACGCGGTTCCACAGATTGATAAATTTGAAGAGAACGGCTATACGTTTGAAGAGCTTAAGATGATGAACGAAACGAAGAAGATCATGCATTTGGAAAATCTAGAGATCGCAGCAACTTGTGTACGATTACCGGTAGATACAGGACACTCAGAGTCTTTATATGCAGAGTTTGAGAATGGCAACCCATCCGTTCAAGAAATAAGAGAACTACTTAAAACAGCTCCTGGTATCACCCTTCAGGATCAGCCTGAAGATCAGATCTATCCTATGCCAGCTCTAGCAGCAGGTCTGCCTGACGTTTTTGTTGGTAGAATACGTAAAGACTTAGACCGTGATAACGCCTATCACATGTGGGTCGTGTCAGATAACTTACTTAAAGGTGCTGCATATAACTCCGTACAAATCGCAGAGAGCTTGATTAAATTAAATCTGCTTTAACTATATAAAGAAGGTGCATTCATGAAGATAATCGTTCAAAAATTTGGGGGAACTTCTTTAAAAGATGATACAGGACGCATTGAGGCAATTCGTCATATTAAAAATGCGGTAGAAGAAGGCTATAAAGTAGTATGCGTCGTTTCAGCGATGGGACGTTTCGGTGATCCTTATGCGACAGACACGCTTTTAAGCCTTGTAGGAGATAAGAACAAGATTTCTAATCGAGAACAAGATCTTTTGTTGTCTTGCGGAGAAATTATTTCATCAGTTGTATTTTCTGGATTGTTAAATACGACAGGTCTTTCCTCTGTAGCGTTAACAGGTCCACAAGCAGGGTTCAGAACAAATGATGACTTTTCTAATGCAAGAATTATAGATATGAAAGTAGATCGGATAAAGTCAGAACTTGAAAACCATCAAGTAGTTGTTGTTGCAGGTTTTCAAGGACAATCAAAATCTGGGGATATCGCAACACTTGGTAGAGGTGGAAGCGACACGAGTGCCTCCGCATTAGGTGCTGCTTTAGAAGCTGAGTTTATCGATATTTTTACAGATGTTGAAGGGGTTATGACTGCAGATCCTAGACTTGTTAAAGATGCAAGACCATTATCTGTCGTAACCTATGCAGAAATCTGCAACATGGCTTATCAAGGAGCAAAGGTAATTCATCCACGTGCTGTAGAGATCGCCATGCAGGCTAAGATACCATTACGAATTCGATCGACGTATTCAGATCTACCGGGGACGCTTGTTACATCAGCTGTAAAAGGCCCTCTAGGTAAAGATGTTCAAGAATCAATCATTACGGGTATTGCACATGTCTCAAACATTACCCAAATTAAAGTGTATGCGAACGATGGTCAGTATGATCTTCACACAAAAGTGTTCAAAGCCATGGCACAAGAACAAATTTCAGTAGACTTTATTAACATAAGCCCTAAAGGTGTCGTATATACGATCATGGAAGACAAGACAGATTTGGCATTAGCAAAATTAAAGGCTCTAGGATACGAACCTGAAGTGAACAGAGATTGTGCAAAAGTATCGGCAGTTGGAGCTGGTATCGCAGGCACTCCAGGTGTTACAGCGGCTATCGTAGAATCACTGTCTAGCAGAAACATACAAATCTTACAATCTGCTGATTCACATACTACGATTTGGGTGCTCGTAAAGAAAACTGACCTTATTGAATCAGTAAATGCTCTTCATTCCGCTTTTCGTTTGAATGAGGAAGGAATATCTGCAAACTTACAAGAAATTGTACAGCAGCAGTTTAATGAGTATTGAGGAGTGAAGGAAATGAATTTCGGAAGTATTAGTACCGCGATGGTAACGCCTTTTGACAGCAAAGGGAACATCGATTTTGGCAGAACGACAAAACTGGTTAACCATCTGATCAACAATGGAACAGATAGTCTTGTAGTAGCAGGGACTACTGGAGAATCAGCGACATTAACGACAGAAGAAAAGATAGCACTTTTTAAACACGTTGTAAAAGTGGTCGATGGAAGAGTTCCTGTAATCGCAGGGACGGGAAGTAATAATACGAAAGCATCCATCGATCTTTCAAAAAAGGCTGAAGAAATCGGTGTGGATGCGATTATGATCGTAGCACCGTATTATAATAAACCGAGTCAGGAAGGAATTATCGCTCATTATAAGGCGATTGCAAGTGCGGTAAGCCTTCCGATCATGGCGTATAACATCCCGGGAAGATCAGTGATCACATTTTCTGTTGATACGGTTCTTCGACTAGCTGAAGTGCCGAACATTGTTGCCTTAAAAGATGCAGGCGGAAATTTAGATGCGATGAGTGAAGTGATTGAAAATGCGCCTGACGATTTTGTTGTTTACTGCGGTGATGATGGTTTGACCCTTCCTTCTTTAGCGATAGGAAGTGCGGGAATCGTTTCGGTGGCTTCACATGTGATCGGTAACGAGATGCAGACGATGATCAAGGCGTTTAGAGACGGTGAAAATAAAGAAGCAGCGCGTATTCATCGAAAGTTGCTTCCGATTATGCAAGAGCTCTTTAAAGCACCGAGCCCTGCTCCAGTAAAAACTGCGCTTCAAGTAAGAGGGCTTGATGTTGGCGGTGTTAGATTGCCGTTATTGCCTTTAAATCAATCTGAAAGAGAAGCACTCTCATTCAGATTGAATAGCCTATAAAAAGTAGACTCGATTTTCTTTTAGTCAGTAAAAAGGGCTTCGCATTTGATTTATATGCGAAGCCTTTTTTTTTGCGAATTCATCGGCTTATTTTTTATAGGTTTGCGTATTGGTGTTACCTCGTTTTGTCGAAGATTGTTTAAAAAAATTTATCCGTGAAATTATTGACTCTATATGTGAATATATTTTGATTTACCGTGAAAATAAAATGGATTACCGTGAAATTATTTAACGTTGCGATTTCTACAAACAAAAACTTTCACTTAAACTAGATCGAATAGCAGCCGCATCATCTTTTTATAAACAATAAGGCTTTGATTCAATCAAGAAACATTGAATCAAAGCCTTAATTCTATTCAATTATGATATTTCTGACCCAGTTTTTTAAGTCTCTTCCTATTTTCATATTCGACTACAATTAGTTCTCCAAAACCGGTTCAACTTCAACTTACCCTCGAGTGGGACAGTCCAGACCGGTCAGGAAAGTGCTCTCTGCCTTCAATCATTTTACTTTTGAATTCGACGCTAACACTGTAGCAAAAAAAGGTGAGACTACGAAGGAGCTTAGCAAAGGGGTATGTAAAAAAACTAAGACCATAGTTCAAAAACAATTAGGAAGCACTTTAGCCTTATTTTTAATTGTCCTTTGCTCAGTCTTGTTTTGTATTCCTCTCATAGAGTATAATGTTTTTAAGTGACGTGATCGGGATTATAGATTTTTTACATACAACATAGGAGGAATATACACATTGTCAAAACAAAATAGAGATAAAATTAAAGTTTTTGCCTTGGGCGGAGTCGGTGAGATCGGCAAAAACATGTATGTTGTGGACACAGGTGAGGAAATTTTTGTCATGGACTCAGGTCTTATGTTTCCTCAAGAGGAAATGCTCGGGATCGATATCGTTATTCCAGATGTGACTTACTTGAAGGAAAACCTGGAGCGTGTGACTGGAATCTTTTTAACTCATGCCCATGAAGACCATATCGGTGGACTTCCATATGTCTTAAGACAAGTACCCGTGCCCGTATATGGAACACGTTTGACGTTAGGACTTGTAGAAGCAAAATTAAAAGAAGCGGGACTTTTGCGTTCCACAGAATTAAATTTGATTGAAACAAATCAAAAGCTTTCATTCAACAGTGCGAAGGTAAGCTTCTTCCACGTAAATCACAGTATTCCAGATGCAGTAGGAATTGCAATTCACACGTCACAGGGGATTATTGCAAATACTGGTGATTTCAAGATCGACCATACGCCGATCGATGGACAGCATACCGAATTTGGCAAGATTTCTGCATTAGCAGAAGAAGGGGTACTGTGTCTACTATCAGATAGCACGAATGCTGAACGACCAGGATCTACAGGTCCAGAAGCACAAGTTGGACAAGAGATCCTTGATGTATTCCAAGCGGCAAAAGGAAGAATTATCATTGCATCATTTGCTTCAAACGTACACCGTGTTCAGCAGGTTATGAACGCAGCTGCAAAAACAAACAGAAAAGTCGCTGTTAACGGAAGAAGTATGGTAAAAGTCGTTGATATTGCTTCACAGCTAGGATATCTAACGATTGAAAAAGATCTATTAGTAACGATCGATCAAGCAAACGATTACAGCGATGAAAAAGTAGTCATCTTAACCACAGGCAGCCAAGGCGAATCTATGGCAGCATTGTCTAGAATGGCACAAAAATCGCATAAACAGATCGCTCTTCGTCCTTCAGATACAGTCGTAATTGCCGCTACCCCGATACCTGGCAATGAAACATCAGTTGCAAAGATGGTTGATAAACTGATGCGTACAGGAGCAGACGTTATCTTTGGTCAGAAAAAGGTCCATGTATCAGGACATGGTAGTGCTGAGGAACTTAAGTTCATGCTCAGTATGATGAGACCTAAGTACTTTATGCCTGTTCATGGTGAATACAAGATGCAAAAAGCGCATCAAAAATTGGCGATTGAAGTTGGAGTTGAAAAAGACAACATCTTTATCGTGGATAAAGGTGAAGTTGTAGAGTTCGCTAACGGATTCGCTCAAAAAACTGGAAAAGTACCTTCGGGAAACGTATTAGTAGATGGTCTTGGTGTAGGAGATATCGGTAACATCGTGCTTCGTGACCGTAAACTTTTATCACAAGACGGTATCTTAGTGGTCGTTGTTACGATCAGTAAAGATTCTCATAAGCTGATCTCAGGACCTGAGATCATCTCAAGAGGCTTTGTGTACGTACGTGAAAGTGAAGCACTTCTTCAAGAAGCGAATACGAAAGTTCGTGACGTTCTTGAAAAATGCATGAATGAAAATATGAAAGAATGGTCTAGTCTCAAATCAAACGTAAGAGATACATTAAGTCAGTATCTGTTTGAAAAAACGAAGAGAAGACCAATGATCATGCCAATTATTATGGAAATTTAACCCGCTGATAAAGCGGGTTTTTATTTTTTTATCATATGAATGGAAATAACGCCCATACTAAGAAGAACCTAACTTAGAAGGGGTATGAATTTATGGATCAGACACCAGAAACAGAAGCACCACAAACGGATGCACCTAAGAAAGACGATAGCTCGGGACTCATACAGAAGATACAGTCGTTAGGACAAACGAACGTACCTACAATGGAAGGATCGAGCATACATTGTTTGACGATCGTGGGACAGATTGAAGGTCATATGCAGCTCCCTCCTAACAACAAAGCAACTAAATACGAACATTTGATTCCGCAATTAGTTGCCATTGAACAAAATCATAAGATTGAAGGACTTCTTGTGATTTTGAATACAGTTGGAGGAGACGTTGAAGCTGGGCTGGCTATCTCTGAGATGATCGCTTCCCTCTCAAAGCCTAGTGTATCCCTCGTATTAGGAGGAGGACATTCTATTGGAGTTCCAATAGCAGTAAGCGCTGATTATTCGTTTATCGCACCAACGGCTACTATGACGATTCATCCGGTTCGTTTAACAGGTCTTGTGATCGGGGTACCGCAAACGTTTGAGTACTTAGACAAGATGCAAGATCGTGTGATCTCTTTCGTAACCAGTCATTCAGAGATCACGGAAGAGCGGTTTAAAGAACTGATGTTTTCTAAAGGGAACCTGACTCGAGATATCGGTACGAATGTAATTGGAACAGATGCGGTAAGTGATGGACTCATAAACGAAGTAGGCGGAGTAGGTCAAGCGATCAAGAAGTTGAATGAGTTGATCGAAGCGAACAAAAAAGACGAGGATAAAGGGTTAACACAATGATCTGGTATACGATGCAGCCTTTTGAATTGATGTTTCCGGAAGAAGGAAACGAACAGTCGGCGCAGAATGTAATACTTTATAATAATGTACCTGTCCTCGTAGAACGTATGGGTGATGAAACAAAAATCGTTCAGGTCATGAGCACAGACCCTTCTCATTATTTACTAGAAGACTGTCAACCTGGGATGGTGCTGCGAAACTTTTAAAAAAGTCATCTAAGAATTATGCTATACTATCTTAAAGCAGCCTTCTGATTTGCAGGGCTGCTTTTCTTTCTATTTTTGTTCATACATACATAATAATGCATGCTAGTGAGGTGAAAAATAATGGCTAAAAACAAAAAAAAGAAAGCGAAGAATAAAGGCAGATGGAAAGAGCAGCTGACATATGAGATAGCGGGGCTTACCATCTTGGCACTGTCGTCTTTAGCACTTGCTAAGATGGGCAATGTAGGAATGGCTTTTGTCCATCTACTGCGATTCTTTAGTGGAGAATGGTACGGTATCCTCTTGCTTGCTTGTATTTTATTATCCTTTTATTTGATATGGAAGAGAAGTTGGCCGGTTTTGGTATCTAAAAAATTAACAGGTGTTTATATACTTTTCTTTTCATTTTTAGTCTTGAGCCACTTGACTTTATTTGAACACTTAACAAATGGTGGAGAATGGAAAGATGCATCGGTCATAAGAAACACGTGGGATCTTTATTGGATGCAGCTTCAAGGGGAAACTTCAACTAATGACATTGGTGGAGGTCTTGTAGGAGCTATCGGTTTTGCTCTTTTTTACTTTTTGTTTGGTGCTGGAGGAACAAAACTTGTCATCTTCTTTTTGATAATAGGAAGCCTTCTGTTGATATCCGGTAAATCGTTATCAGTTCTTCTTCAGAAAGTAGTCGATACATCGAGTTCAGCAACTTCTAAAATAAAAGAATACATAGAAAAAAAGAAGACTTCACTTTCAGAAGAAAGAAGTAAAAAAGTAAAAGAAAAGAAAAATTTAAAGCCGGCAACTGTTGAGGATGAAGAAGATACTGAAGAGATCATCATATCTGAAGATCCAGTAATTGAAGACTTCACGAAAAGGGTTCAACAAACAGAGAGCGGCGTTCAGTTAAAATTTGCACCTCAGATGTACGGTGAGAGCGAAGAAAAAGAAGATGTAAAGGATGTAAAAAGAGCTGAAGATGAGCCGCCTACACCTTCACCTTTACCTGTTAATTTTGGTGATGAAGTGATCCAGAACGAACATTATCAGCTTCCGACAATGAAGCATCTCAGAACGCCTCAAAACAGTGGGCAGCATAAAGACAAGCAATATGCAGCTAGCAAAAGCAACGCAAAAAAACTTGAAAAAACGTTCGATAGTTTTGGAGTCAAAGCAAAAGTTCTTAAAGTTCATCTCGGACCTGCGGTTACGAAATACGAAGTTTACCCAGATGTGGGTGTTAAGGTAAGTAAGATCGTGAACCTATCAGATGACTTGGCTCTCGCTCTAGCTGCAAAAGATATACGGATCGAAGCGCCTATACCTGGAAAATCAGCTGTTGGGATCGAGGTGCCGAATCAAGAGATCTCGATGGTAACATTAAGAGAAGTTCTTGAGGCGCCGCAGTTCTCTGGCCAGCAATCACCACTCGCGATTGGTCTTGGTAGGGATATCTCAGGTGAACCAATCATCGCTGATCTTTCTAAGATGCCTCACTTGCTTGTTGCAGGAGCAACTGGAAGCGGGAAAAGTGTGTGCGTAAACGGTATTATTACGAGTATTCTGATGAGAGCTAAGCCACACGAAGTGAAAATGATGATGATTGACCCGAAGATGGTAGAACTAAATATGTATAATGGGATACCTCATCTCCTGGCACCAGTCGTAACTGAGCCGAAGAAAGCAGCTCAAGCATTAAAGCGGGTTGTCTCTGAGATGGAACGCCGGTATGAGCTGTTCTCGCATAGCGGTACACGAAACATCGAAGGATACAATGAATCGATTCGAAAACAAAACGCTAAAGGTGATGCAAAACAGCCTTTCTTACCTTATATCGTGGTTATTGTTGATGAACTTGCTGATCTGATGATGGTTGCGTCAGGTGATGTTGAGGATGCCATCACTCGTCTTGCTCAGATGGCTCGAGCAGCAGGGATCCACTTAATTATTGCGACACAGCGCCCGTCAGTTGATGTAATTACGGGTGTTATTAAAGCGAATATCCCGTCTAGAATCGCATTTAGTGTATCCTCACAAACGGACTCAAGAACGATACTTGATATGGGAGGGGCAGAGAAGCTTTTAGGAAGAGGAGATATGTTGTTCTTCCCTTCAGGAGCTTCAAAACCTGTTCGCGTTCAAGGTGCTTTTTTATCAGATGAAGAAGTAGAAACGATCGTAGATCATTGTGTTTCGCAACAAAGAGCTCAATATCAGGCAGAGATGATTCCTACAGAAGAAGCAGAACCAGCTGTCATGGAATCGGAAGATGACTTGTTTACAGATGCTGTGAGACTCGTCGTTGATATGCAGACAGCTTCGGTTTCCATGCTTCAAAGAAGGTTCCGCATCGGTTATTCGAGAGCAGCAAGGTTGATCGACTCGATGGAATCCAAAGGTATTGTAGGACCATATGAAGGCTCGAAACCTCGAGAAGTACTGATTTCTGCTATGCCGGACGAAAAAGAAGCATCTAGTTCATAGGTCTTAGGAAAACGAGCTCATAAGGGCTCGTTTTCCTCTGTTATTGGAATTATATTCAATTTATGTAAAATCCAAAGAATACCTATTAAAAATTTGTAAAAATAGTATTTATTTATAGAATTAAAAATGGTATAGTAATGTCGATTCTACTAATAATTTGTCATACGTCGAACAACTTAGTTAAGGTGGTTTTGTAATGTCAATTAAAGCTGACCATCGCTTGTTATATATAAAAGTGATTGAAAAGTTAAAAAAAGATATTGAAGAAGGTATTTATAAAGAGGGAGAAAAACTTCCTTCTGAATTTGAGCTATCAAAACAGCTTGGTATCTCAAGAGCTACACTGAGAGAGGCGCTTCGTATACTGGAAGATGAAAACGTACTCATTCGAAAACATGGGGTTGGTACCTTTGTAAGAACTCGTGCCTTGTTCTCATCCGGTATTGAAGAACTCTACAGTGTGACCGATATGATAGAAAGAGGCGGTAAACGAGCCGGGACTATTTTCCTAACATCGCAGATGACGGATGTTACAGAAGAACTGCTTAGTAAGTTTAATGATTCATTGCCTGAAGGACTCATGATGATGGAACGTGTCCGTACTGCAGATGGAGAACCAGTTGTCTTTTGTAAAGATCATATGCCTGCACACCTTTTCCCTGCAAAAGGATTGCACGACTATGAATCATTCTTAGAGATGTTGGAAAAAGAAACGGGTAGACGTGTTATGTATGCGGTAACAAACATTGAACCGATCGGATATCACGACAGAGTTTCTGAAATATTGGAAAGCGATGAACGCGTTCCACTCCTCATCTTAAAACAAATGCACTACGATCAATTTGATGAACCAGTACTCTATTCTTGCAACTATTTTAGATCTGATAAGTTTATGTTCTCTGTTTTAAGAAAGCGCTTATAGTTAAAGTCTTTTTTAGGGGGTGATCGGTACTTTATTTTGCAGCATTGGTTTTAGTCATTAAAATGAAAACACTTACAGGGGGAAAATGACTTGAAAAAGAAATTAGGATTAATGGTAACTGCAATGTTAACTGCCGGTACAATTCTTGCCGGATGTGGATCTTCTGATGACGGGAAGTCATCTGGCGGAGGAGAGAAAAAAGACTTTAAAGTAGCGATGGTAACTGACACTGGCGGTGTAGATGATAAGTCTTTTAACCAGTCAGCTTGGGAAGGTCTAACAAAGTTTGGTAAAGATAATAGTTTAGAAGAGAGCAAAGGTTACAAATACTTGCAATCTACAGCGCAAAGTGATTACAAGCCGAACCTAAACTCACTGATTCGTCAAAAATACGATGTAGTTTTCGGGATCGGATTCTTAATGGGAACTGACGTAGAAACAGTAGCGAAGCAACAGCCTGATGCAAAACTTGCAATCGTTGATATGGTTGTTAAAGGTGATAACGTAGCAAATATTACGTTCTCTGAGCATGAAGGTTCATTCCTAGTAGGTCTAGTAGCTGGTATGCAATCTAAAACGAACAAAGTAGGATTCGTTGGTGGAGTAAACAGTGAACTGATCAAGAAGTTTGAGAACGGATTTAAAGCTGGAGTATTAACAGCGAACCCTAAAGCTGAAGTAATGGTTCAATATGCTGAAGACTTCAACAAAGCAGAAAAAGGACAACAGATCGCGAACACGTTCTATCAACAAGGAGCTGACGTAATCTATCATGCTGCTGGTGGAACAGGGATGGGTGTGTTCACTGAAGCGAAGAACCGTAAAAAGAACGGTGAAGATGTTTGGGTAATCGGAGTTGACCGTGACCAACACGAAGAAGGTATGCCTGAAGATGTAACACTTACTTCAATGGTAAAACGTGTAGACCAAGCGGTATACGAAGTTTCTGAGCAAGCGATGAACGGCAAATTCCCAGGCGGAAAGATCGTAGAATTCGGTCTTAAAGAAGACGGGGTAGGTATTGCACCAACTCAAGATAATGTTAAACCGGATGCACTTAAATCAGTGGAAGATTTCAAAAAGAAAATCATCGCTGGCGAAGTAAAAGTTCCTAAGACAGACGCTGAATTTGAAGAGTTCAAGAAGAACTTGAAATAATTCTAAGTGAAACGAGTTAAATAATAGGCCAGGACTTGGCATGAGCCAAGTCCTTCCTTATGCATATAAGGGGGGAGCAAGAAAATGGAATATGTAATCGACATGCGCAATATCCGTAAAGAATTCCCTGGAATCGTAGCGAACGATAATATTACGCTACAAGTAAAAAAAGGGGAAATCCATGCATTACTAGGTGAAAATGGTGCAGGAAAATCAACGTTGATGAATGTCTTATTCGGTCTTTATGAACCAGAACAAGGCGAGATCTTCGTAAAAGGAAATAAAGTGGTGAACAATGATCCGAATATTGCCAACTCGCTTGGTATTGGGATGGTTCATCAGCACTTTATGCTTGTTGATAAGTTTACTGTAACCGAAAATATCATCCTTGGAAAAGAACCTACAAAAGGCGGAAAAGTTGATCTTCAGACAGCGGCTAAGGAAGTACAAGCTCTTTCGGATCAATACGGACTTCGTGTAGATCCTTACGCAAAGATAGAAGATATCTCAGTTGGTATGCAGCAACGTGTGGAAATTTTGAAAACGCTTTATAGAGGAGCGGATATTCTCATTTTTGATGAGCCGACAGCCGTGTTAACACCTCAAGAAATCGTAGAACTCATTCAGATCATGAAAAAGCTTGTTAATGAAGGCAAGTCTATCATCCTCATCACTCATAAACTAAAAGAGATTATGGAAGTATGTGACCGCTGTACGGTAATAAGAAGAGGAAGAGGCGTTGGTACGGTAGATGTTAGCGATTCTAACCCTGATTCTCTAGCAGCGATGATGGTTGGCCGTGAAGTAAACTTTAAAGTTGAAAAAATAGATGCTGATCCTAAAGAAGCTGTATTGAAGATTCAAGACCTTGTCGTTCATGATAGCAGAAAAGTGCCTGCGGTTAACGGGTTGAACCTGACTGTTCATGCAGGTGAAATCGTAGGAATCGCGGGTGTTGACGGAAACGGACAATCTGAACTGTTAGAAGCGATCACGGGTCTTCATAAAGTACACGAAGGATCGATACATCTGCGAGATAAAGAGATTACGAATAAGTCTCCTAGAAGCGTAACAGAGAATGGTTTGAGTCATATTCCCCAAGATAGACATAAACATGGACTTGTTTTGGATTTTTCAGTAGGAGAGAACATGGTTCTTCAAACCTATTATCAGAAGCCATATTCTAAATCTGGCATATTGAGCTTTAAGCCGATCTTTGATAAAGCTAAAAAGTTGATCGAAGAGTACGATGTTCGTACGCCAGATGCTTATACGCCAGCACGTGCACTATCTGGTGGTAATCAGCAAAAAGCGATCATCGCTAGAGAAGTCGACCGCGATCCGGACTTTTTGATCGCAGCTCAGCCTACTCGTGGTCTTGATGTTGGAGCGATTGAGTTCATCCATTCCAAACTGATCGAACAAAGGGATAATGGAAAGGCTGTACTGCTCGTTTCTTTTGAGTTGGATGAAATCATCAATGTGAGTGACCGGATCGCCGTCATGTATGAAGGAAAGATCGTTGCGATCGTAAACCCGAAAGAAACAACAGAACAAGAATTGGGTCTACTGATGGCTGGAGGAAAGAGAGGTGCCGTTCATGCAGAATAATACAAACAAAATGAAGTTTATTGTACCTCTTATCTCTGTATTTTTAGGACTTCTTATTGGCGGAATCATCATGCTGATCAGCGGATATCCACCGATTGAAGCATATGCGGCTCTATTCGAAGGAATTTTTGGCGGTTCTTACTATATGGGTGAAACGATCAGACAGATGTCACCTCTTATTCTTTCAGGTTTGGCTGTAGCATTTGCGTTTAGAACAGGCTTATTTAATATCGGTGTAGAAGGACAGCTTTTAGTTGGTTGGCTAGCTGCTGTATATGTTGGAATTTTTGTTGATGCTCCGGCCATTATTCATATTCCGCTAGCAATTCTAGCAGCAGGAGTCGCTGGTGCACTATGGGGATCTGTTCCTGGTATATTAAAAGCGCGTTTTAAAGTTCATGAAGTAATCACGACGATCATGATGAACTATATCGCACTTTATAGTACGAATGAAATCATTCGTAATTTCATGCTTGCTCCAGGTGAGCGAACAGAGAACGTAAAAGAATCCGCTTCTTTAGCTTCACCATTTTTGCAAGAGCTAACAGACAATTCTACACTTCACTATGGAATTATCGTAGCAATCGTTGCAGCAGTGATCATGTGGTTCTTATTATGGAGAACAACATTAGGTTATGAGCTTCGTGCTGTAGGGTTCAACCAGCATGCATCTCAGTACGCAGGAATCAACGTTTCAAAAAACATCGTCCTTTCCATGGCGATCTCAGGAGCATTTGCAGGGATTGCTGGAAGTATGGAAGGTCTAGGTACGTATCAATACATGACGATCAATGCCGGATTTACCGGAGTAGGATTTGATGGAATCGCTGTTGCACTTCTAGGTGCTAACAGTGCAATCGGTGTCATTTTAGGTGCTGCACTCTTCGGCGGACTAAAGATTGGTGCACTGAACATGCAAGCTATGGCAGGTGTTCCGACAGAACTTGTTGGAATCGTTATCGCTTTAATCATCTTCTTTGTTGCGTGCAGCTATCTTGTTCATTGGTTGATGAACCGTGTGAACAGAGGAGGTAAGATCTGATGAGTTTTATGGATATTCTAGCACTAATCATACCTGCTGCTATCGTTTCAGCTGCTCCCTTAATCTTTACTGCTCTAGGTGGAGTCTTTAGTGAACGTTCAGGAGTCGTAAATATCGGCCTAGAAGGTCTCATGCTTTTTGGTGCTTTTACAGGCGCCGTGACGATCTATTATGGCGAGCAGTTCGGATTAGCTGGTGCAGCACCTTGGGTCAGTTTTGTTGTAGCAATGATCGTTGGCGCGCTATTTGCTTCTATTCATGCTGTTGCGAGTATCTCGCTGAAAGCAGACCAAGTCGTTAGTGGTGTTGCGATCAACTTTTTAGCTGCAGGACTCGCGATCTTCTTAACGAAGAAAATCTTTAATGCGGGACAAACACCTGTCATCTCACAACGTATCTCTAAAAGTGATATACCGTTTCTGTCAGATATTCCGGTGATCGGAAAACTATTCTTCTCAAATGCCTATCTGACTTCTTATCTAGCCGTATTCGTTGCTTTAATCGTTTGGTATGTTCTATACAAAACCCCATTTGGTCTTCGTCTTCGTTCAGTAGGTGAACATCCGATGGCTGCAGATACGATGGGGATCAACGTTAAAAAGATGCGTTATGTTGGCGTTCTTTTGAGTGGTGCTCTAGCTGGTCTCGGTGGAGCTGTTTATGTGGCTTCTATTTCAGGTAACTTCACGCACTCCACGATAACAGGACAAGGTTTCATGGCACTTGCTGCCATGATCTTCGGAAAATGGCATCCACTAGGTGCTTTAGGAGCTGCCCTATTCTTTGGTCTAGCACAAGCGATCAGTATTTCTGGAGCTCAGATTCCAGGTCTGCAAGATATCCCAAAAGTGTTCTTGCTTATCGCACCATACGTTCTTACGATACTTGCTTTAGCAGGGCTTGTAGGACGTGCAGATGCTCCAAAAGCACTTGGAACACCTTATGAAAAAGGAAAAAGATAAAAAATAGATACTTCTGATGATATCTCCTTAGATTATATTGGAATTGCTTTTTAATCTTTTTTATTATCTTCTATGAACAGTTGTTGATTGTGCCCCGCGGAAAGCGAACAACCTGAAACGGAGATCAACTGCTTTCAAAAACATCTTTGTGTAACATATAATAAAAAAGTCTGCCAGAAGGCGGACTTTTTTAGTTTTATAAGGAGGAATGTCATGTCAGGTATCGAAAATGGGTAAACTAGAACGTAGACATAATGAAAGGGGTACTTATCCAATGGGAATTGTTAATCATAAAAAAACCGATCTCCACGGAATGACTGTACATACGATAGAAACAAAAAAGTATAAGACCACATCGTTCATACTACAGGTTAAAGAACCAATCAATGAAAAGAACGTTACAAAGCGAGCGCTGCTTGCTTATGTCTTACAGAGTGGTACAAAGGATTTCCCTTCTTCAAAAGAGCTAAGAAGTGCTTTGGACGACCTTTATGGAGCTACGTTAAATGCCGATCTTTCCAAAAAAGGCGAGAATCAAGTGATCAGTATTCGAATGGAAGTAGCAAATGAGAAATTTTTATCCAATTCAGAACCTGTTCTTGATAAAGCTTTCCATCTATTATCACAAGTTCTCTTAGCTCCTGCTCTTGAAGGTGATGTGTTTAAAGAAGGAATCGTAAAAAAAGAGAAACGCAGTCTGAAACAACAGATCGAATCGATCTATGATGATAAGATGCGTTATGCAAACAAACGACTTTTAGAAGAGATGTACGACTCAGAGCCTTATCGTTTAAATGTTTATGGAAACGGTGATGAAGTCGATTCGATCTCACCTAAAGAACTGTTTGACTATTATCAAGAAGTGATTAGAAACGATAAGATCGACCTTTATGTGATCGGTGACATTTCAACAGATGAGATGGTTGACAAGGTTAGTAAGCATTTCCGTTTTTCAAAAGATAGAAAAGAAGATGAGACAAAAGCGGTGAATGTTGCAGATGAAAAAAGGATTTCTGAAGTTAAGGAAATCTTTGAAGAGCAGGATGTTCAACAAGGAAAACTACACATGGGTTACCGCACGTATACTACCTATGCAGATGATGATTATTTCGCTCTACAAGTGTTTAACGGTATTTTTGGCGGGTTTTCTCACTCTAAATTGTTCATGAACGTTCGTGAAAAAGAAAGTTTGGCTTATTATGCAGCTTCTCGGTTCGAGAGCCATAAAGGAGCTGTTTTTGTTATGAGTGGAATCGAGACTGCCAATTACGAAAAAGCTGTAAAAATTATTAAAGAACAGCATGAAGAAATGAAGAACGGCAATATTACAGACTCTGAATTCGAACAGACGAAAGCGATGATCAACAATCAAGTGTTAGAGACGATCGACCACCCGATCGGTCTATCAGAAGTGCTGTATCACAATGTTATAGCAGGTACAAATCGTTCCATTGAAGACTGGATGGAAGGCATAAAAAAAGTAACAAAAGATGATGTGGTTGCAGTAGCTAAAAAGGTAACATTAGATACCATTTTCTTCTTGAAGGGAGCTGGCGCGAATGGGAATGAAAACGTTTGATCAATTAGACGAGACGCTGCATTTTGAAGAACTAGCGAATGGGCTAAAGGTTTATGTCTTAGAAAAGAAAGGCTTTAATAAGACATACGCTACGTTTACGACACATTATGGATCAGTGGATAATCATTTTAAGCCGTTAGGCAAAGATGAAAATGTGAAAGTTCCTGATGGAATCGCACATTTTCTTGAACATAAACTTTTTGAAAAAGAGCATGGAGATGTCTTTCAAGATTTTAGTAAACAAGGTGCATCTGCTAATGCTTTTACGACATTTAACAGAACGGCTTATCTGTTTTCAACAACGGGTGATGTAAAGAAAAACTTAACAACTTTAATCGACTTCGTACAAGAACCATATTTTACAGAAAAGACGGTCGAAAAAGAAAAAG
This sequence comes from Fictibacillus nanhaiensis, assembly GCF_049537595.1. Lineage (GTDB taxonomy): Bacteria > Bacillota > Bacilli > Bacillales > Fictibacillaceae > Fictibacillus > Fictibacillus nanhaiensis_F. The sequence continues at coordinate 1,839,414 of NZ_JBMULM010000001.1, read as the reverse complement.
GAATCATTGGTCAAGAGATCAGAATGTACGATGACAACCCAGATTGGCGGGTTTATTTTGGTCTGATCGAAAATATGTATCACCATCATCCGGTAAAGATCGATATCGCTGGGACTGAAAAATCTATTGCTAAGATTACAAAAGATGATCTGTATGAGTGTTATGAAACGTTTTATCATCCAAGCAACATGATCCTCTTTATCGTGGGTCCGGTAGATGCTCAAGATATTCTAAGTTTTGTTAAAGACAATCAATCGCAAAAAACGTTCAAAGAAAAAGAAAACATCGAACGTTTCTTTGACGCAGAGCCAAAAACGGTTGCAAAAACAAAGAAAGTGATCGAGATGACCGTACAGACTCCTAAGTGTTATATGGGTTATAAAGAAGCTGCTCCAAATCGCCAAGGAAAAGAGTTAATGAAACATGAATTAAGTGTAAATCTTCTTCTGGAGATGATGTTCGGAAAAAGCTCTCCGTATTATGAAACATTGTATGAGGAAGGGTTAATCGACCAGACCTTCTCTTTTGATTACACAGAAGAGAATGGATTTGGATTCAGCATGCTCGGAGGAGATACTGGATCTCCAGATGAATTTGTTGAAAGAATCTCAGGCATGGTTGAAGACTTTAAACAACAGTCGATTGATGAAGGTTCATTTGATCGCGCTCGTAAAAAGAAGATCGGCGCTTTTTTAAGATCATTGAACTCACCGGAGTTTATTGCAAATCAATTCACTCGCTATGCGTTCAATGAGATGGACCTCTTTGATGTGATCCCAGTTTTTGAATCGCTGACTGTCCGTGATGTGGAAAGTGTTCTACAAAACCACTTTAAAAAAGAAGCCTTGACCGTTTGCCAAGTACAAAAAAAGAAGTCATAATAAATGAAAAAACATCCTGCTTTAGGTAGGGTGTTTTTTTACAGCAATGAGGGATTAAAAGTGAAAAACGCGCTTGTTACAGGAGCATCAGGAGCGATCGGACGCGAGATCAGTCATATGTTAGCGTCGAATGGCTTTCGGCTGTATCTTCATTACAACACCAATCAAACCGCTGCAGCAAAGCTTCAAAAAGATTTAAAGGACAAATACGGTGTACCTGTTTCAATGGTATGTGCTGATTTGTCTAAAGCAGGTGGGTCAGAAGATCTATGGAATCAAATTCAAGTCCCCCTAGATGTGTTCGTATATAACTCTGGTTCTGCTCATTTTGGCCTTCTCACCGATTTTACCGAAGAATCTATATCAGAGACGATGCAGTTGAATCTTTTAAGTGCGATCTCACTGTCGAAAGCAATTGTGCCTAGCATGATTCAAAAAAAATCTGGAAAGATCATCATGATCACATCCGTTTGGGGAGAAGTAGGGGCTGCATGTGAGACTGTCTATTCTGCCGCAAAAGGCGGATTGAATACGTTTGTTAAAGCTCTTTCAAAAGAGTTAGCTCCGAGTCATATACAAGTAAATGGCATTTCTCCTGGAGTGATCTCCACTCCTATGATGGACCAGTTTACAGAGGAAGAGAAGCGTTCATTGGCTGACGATATACCTGCTGGACGGTTTGGAGAACCAGGTGAAGTTGCTCATGCTGTTGAATTTTTAATGAGCAAAAAAGCGGGTTATATCTCTGGTCATATCCTTTCGATAAACGGATCGTGGTTTACTTAAAAAAACATGTATAAAAAGGGTAGAATTAAGAGATATTAATGCTGTATCAACCTTGAAGGAGGAGACAGCATGTCTGTATTAGACAACTTTGGTCAATGGAAAGATTTCTTGGCAGAGCGTTTAAATCACGCGGAGCACGAAGGTATGAACCACGATACGATTTCGAACTTAGCAACTGAGATCGGTGGCTACTTAGCGAACCACGTAGAACCAAAAAACGAGGAAGAAAAAGTTCTTGCCGATCTTTGGAAAGTGGCCGATGAAAACGAAAGACACGCCATCGCTAACATGATGGTAAAGCTAGTTCAAAACGACGGAAGCCGCTAAATGGTGAAGGATGTTAAGAATTTTTTCTTAACATCCTTTTATTTTGCTTTCATAATAAATTGAAATCATTTATTATTAGAACAAGAATAGATGTAGAATTTTGTTTCATTTTGAAAGAATAAGGAGATGAATTATGGGAGAGCAAGAATGGTATTTAGAGTATGAGATACATAAAAACCGGCCGGGTCTCCTAGGGGATATATCTTCCTTGTTGGGTATGCTTGGTATTAATATCGTCACGATTAACGGTGTTGATAACGAGCGACGTGGAATGCTTCTGATCATTGATAACGAAGAAAAGATCAACCGGCTTCAATCGATTTTAGATTCAATGGACAATATTACAGTAACCAAGTTTAGAAAACCGAAGCTTCGTGATCGTCTCGCTGTAAGACACGGGAGATATATTGAACGTGATGCGGATGATAAGAAAACATTTCGTTTTATAAGAGATGAACTTGGGATATTAGTTGACTTTTTAGCTGAATTATATAAAGTTGAAGGACATAAATTAATCGGCGTTAGAGGCATGCCCCGTGTTGGGAAAACGGAAAGTATCGTAGCATCCAGTGTTTGTGCAAATAAACGTTGGGTCTTTATTTCATCCACATTATTGCGCCAGACTGTTAGAAGCATGCTTGCGGATGATGAATACGATTCTGACCATGTTTTTATTATCGATGGTGCGGTTTCAGCACGTAATATGAACGATAAACATTGGCAGCTCATACGAGAGATCATGAGGCTTCCTGCAGCGAAAGTTGTGGAACATCCTGATCTTTTTGTTCAGCAAACGGAATATACACTTGATGATTTTGACTACATTATCGAGCTAAAGAGTCATCGTGATGAAGAAATTACATATGAAGCTCTGAAACAAGATCAAACAGGATTCGGAAATTTAGAATGACGTAAGTAGGTGGGAAGGTTGACAGAACTCGGTAAGTTATTAAAAGAAAAACGCGAAGAAAAAGGAATGTCACATGAGGAACTTCAAACCGCTACTAAGATACAAAAAAGATATCTTGTAGCCATTGAAGAAGGAAAGTATGAAGTACTTCCAGGATCGTTTTATGCTCGAGCGTTCATTAAAAATTATTGTGAAGCTGTAGGTTTGCATTATGAGACCATTTTTGAAGAATATTCTCATGAGATACCAAAATCGGCAAAAGAACCAACAACTGAGTTCGAACCGCGTTCAAAAAGAGAGCGGTCCGGAGTATCAGAAGATCATTCTCTTTTAAAGAGGTTGATACCGATCATACTTATTGGAGTTTTGATCGTGGTTATTCTCTTTGTCGTATGGAAGCTCCTTCCTGATGGAAATGATCAAGCGAAAAGCGGCAATGATTCACCAGGTGTTCTTTTGGATGCAGATGAGAACAAACCGCAGAAAAAAGAAGGAACAAAGAAAGAAAAAGAAGATGTTTCTGAAGATAAAGAAGAAAAATCGGAAGCTCCAAAAGAAGAAGAGAAACAACAAACGTTGACGAAACTTGAAACGATCGGGAAAGTAACAACTTTTGATCTGAAAGATACGGATGAACTAGTTGTGGAACTTAGTGCACAAGGCCCTAGTTATGTGGGGATTCAAGATGAGACGAAGAAGAGCTATTTTGATAGTCAGATGAAAAAGGGTCAGACGGAAACTTTCGACCTTTCTTCTGCCAAAGAGGTAACACTAAATATTGGCGCGTCTCATGTAACAGCTATTAAAATTAATGGTGAAGCCTTCACATATCCTGTTCCAGCAACTGAACTGGTCCATCAGAAAATCGTGATTCGTAAGGCTCAACAATAGTTAAAACAAACTGATTTTGACCGTATTTTGGAGGAATTGCATTGAACTTACCTAACAAGATTACCATTTCAAGAATTTTTTTGATTCCCCTCTTTATGATCGTTCTTTTAGGCGATTTTGATTGGGGTGTATGGAAGATAGCGGGTGAAGAACTGCCTGTCACTCATTTTGTAGCAGCATTGATCTTTATCTTTGCATCAAGTACAGATTGGGTCGATGGCTATTATGCTCGCAAATATAACTTAGTTACGAATTTGGGGAAATTTTTGGACCCATTAGCAGATAAGCTGCTTGTTTCAGCAGCACTTGTAGGATTGGTTGAACTTGGAGCTGCACCTGCATGGATGGTCATCGTTATTCTAAGCCGTGAGTTCGCTGTTACAGGAATTCGTGCTGTTGCTTCTGCTGAAGGCGAGGTTATTGCAGCAGGACAGATGGGTAAGCTAAAGATGTGGATACAGATTATTGCGATTTCAGCTCTATTGCTTCATAATCTTCCATTTGCATGGATCGGATTACCTTTTGCAACGATCAGTCTTTGGGCAGCAACACTGATTACCTTATATTCTGGCTGGGAGTATTTCGTGAACAGCAAACATATCTTATTAAAATCAAAGTAATCTAGAATGAAGAAAAAACAGGAGCAGAAAACTCCTGTTTTTTTGTTAGCTGTAGGTGAAAATGCACAAAACGTGAAGAAATGATAGCGTTTCTTAGCATATATAAGTTTGAATGATATGAAATCAGAGAATACAATCAGGGAGCGTGTATGAGTTGAACGCAGAAATCATAGCAGTTGGCAGTGAACTTTTATTAGGACAGATTGCAAACACGAATGCTCAGTTTATTTCTAAAGGACTTGCTGACATCGGAGTGAACGTTTTTTATCACTCAGTAGCAGGCGATAACGAGAACCGCCTCTCATCAGTTATTCAAACAGCCAGGTCTAGATCGGATCTGCTCATCTTTACGGGAGGTCTTGGACCAACTAAAGACGACTTGACGAAGGAAACGATCGCAAAACTATTTCAAAAGGAATTGGTCCATGATGAAGCTGCTTTAGAGTATATAACCAATTACTTCGTTCAAACCAATCGAGAGATGACACCGAACAATAAGAAGCAAGCTCTCATTATTGAAGGGTCTGCCGTACTGCCAAACGATAACGGTATGGCACCCGGAATGGCATTTACTCATGGTAACAACACGTGTATACTCCTGCCTGGACCACCTAGCGAGATGAGACCAATGTTCAACAACTATGTAATTCCTTTTCTTTATTCTAAAATGGATGTGCAGACAAAGTTTCATTCAAGAGTCTTAAAATTTTTTGGGATTGGGGAATCGGTCTTAGAAACAAAGCTTCAGGATTTAATCGAGAAACAAAGCAATCCTACGATTGCACCTTTAGCATCTGAACATGAAGTTACGATTCGGCTTACTGCAGCTCACCCTTCAGAAACTGAGGCAAAGAGACTGTTAGACGAAGTGGAACAAGAAGTTCTAAGCCGTACAGGTTCTTATTTTTATGGATATGATGACGAAACGCTTGAGAAACAGACTTTCGATCTTCTTCGAGATAATAAGCTGACGATCGCTTCGGCAGAGAGCTTGACTGGAGGATTATTCAGCAAGATCATCACTGATTTTCCTGGGGCATCTTCCGTGTTTCAAGGAGGAGCCGTCGTTTATTCAAGCGCATTGAAACAATCGATGCTTAAAGTACCTCAATCTTTGATCACAGATCATGGTGTTGTCAGCTCGCAATGTGCAGAATGGATGGCAGAGGAAATTAAACAGCAGACAAAGTCTGATATCGGAATCAGCTTCACTGGTGTTGCGGGTCCTGATGCACAGGAAGGCAAGCCTGCTGGAACAGTTTTCATCGGCATATCGACACATGACCAAAGTTATTCCTACTCCATAAAACTCGCAGGCTCAAGAAAAGGGATTCGTGAAAGAGCGGTTAAGCATGGATTTCGGTATTTAAATCAATTGGTCAAAGAAGGACAATAAAAAAATCGAATAAATGTTCGCAAAATGATTGGCAAATGAACAAAAAAGAGATATGATAGAGAAGTAGCAAGTAACAGAATTAATGAAACAAAAATACATGTAAAATGAATTTGAGGAGTGAATTGAATGAGCGATAGAAAAGCAGCTCTAGATATGGCTCTACGCCAAATTGAAAAGCAGTTCGGTAAAGGTTCCATCATGAAATTGGGTGAACAAACAGAACAGCGAATTTCAACAGTTTCCAGTGGATCGATCACTTTGGACATCGCACTTGGAATCGGTGGTTATCCTCGTGGAAGAATTATCGAAGTATATGGTCCTGAATCATCAGGTAAAACAACCGTTGCCCTTCATGCTATTGCAGAAGTACAACGTAATGGTGGACAAGCTGCATTCATCGATGCTGAGCATGCACTAGACCCTGAATATGCCCAAAAGCTAGGCGTTAATATTGATGAGCTCTTATTGTCTCAGCCAGATACAGGTGAACAAGCGCTAGAGATCGCTGAAGCTCTTGTAAGAAGTGGAGCAGTAGATATTTTGATCATCGACTCTGTTGCTGCCCTTGTTCCTAAAGCTGAGATCGAAGGGGAAATGGGTGACTCTCACGTTGGTCTCCAAGCTCGTCTAATGTCTCAAGCACTTCGTAAACTTTCAGGTGCCATCAATAAATCGAAAACCATCGCAGTATTCATCAACCAAATCCGTGAAAAAGTTGGTGTTATGTTCGGAAATCCTGAAACAACACCAGGGGGAAGAGCTTTAAAATTCTATTCATCTGTTCGTCTGGAAGTACGTCGTGCTGAACAGCTGAAACAAGGACAAGACGTTGTTGGTAATAAAACAAAAATTAAAGTCGTGAAAAATAAAGTAGCTCCTCCGTTTAGAACGGCTGAAGTTGATATCATGTACGGAGAAGGCATCTCGTATCAAGGGGAGATTCTCGATATCGGTTCAGATATTGATATCGTTCAAAAAAGTGGTGCTTGGTATTCTTACGAAGGCGAACGTTTAGGTCAAGGACGTGAGAACTCGAAGCAATTCCTAAAAGAAAACCCTGAAATCGCATCAGCAATCGTTGCAGAAATCCGCAACTATTATCAGTTAGAAGGTAAAGCAACAGTTGAAGCAGAAGCTCCTTCATTAGAGGAAGAGTTTGAGCTAACAGAATAGTAATAAAGTTAAAGACTGGTCAATGCGACCGGTCTTTTTTTTGACTCTTTTCTAAAGGCTCTTTTCTAAAGGATTGCTGTTTTTGGCTTTTTTCTATTCTCACCATCTGCAAGTTGATTGTAGCGTAAGGTTGCCTGCCACATGAGGAGCTTCTCGCAAGGCATGCGACGAGGAAGTTCACTCATCAGTATAAACTCGAAGACGCAGGAGCAGAGAGACAGCCTTGAAGCGGTCAGGTGGAGACTCCTAATGGCGCAAAGCGGCAGGAGGCTCACCGCACGCCCCGTGGAAAGCGAGCAACCTTGAGCGGAAATCAACACTTTCAAGAGCAACAAAGTCTAAAACAGCCTTTTTTTCAAAACGAGCAATCTGAATCGAAAATAAACTACTTCCAAAAACAGCGATGCATAAGGAAATAGCTTTTTAAAATAGCGGATTTGACAGGCAAAATATGCTCCTTGCTATTTTTAGAGCAAGCAATTATTATAGAAGATTGACTCTCTTGACAAGCCTTTAGCACACCTATAAAATGAAGATATATTTTGATTTCTTATGAAATTAAAAGATATGTATAGAATTTGTACGACATGAATGGTGCACAGCACATGTAAGACGATTGACGCCAAAAATGCAGTATGAAAAGCAGAAAGCAAGAGGAGGTGGGAATATGCCAAGTTTAGCAGTATTCATCTCCAGTTTGCTTGTCTCACTAGGTGTCGGTGCTATTGTCGGATATCTTGTTAGGAAATCAATTGCTGAAGCGAAGATTTCAAGCGCAGAACGAGCAGCTGCGCAAATTGTTGAAGATGCAAAGCGCGATGCTGACGCCAGCAAGAAAGAAGCGCTGTTAGAAGCAAAAGATGAAATCCATAAGCTACGTACCGAAGCTGAACGCGAAATTCGCGAACGTCGAAACGAGCTTCAAAAACAAGAACATCGATTGGTTCAAAAAGAAGAGATCCTAGACAGAAAAAGTGAAACTCTTGACAAAAAAGAGGAATCTTTAGAACGACGTGAGGAGTCTCTCACCAAAAAACAGCGACAAATTGAAGAGATTGAAAGCAAAGTGGAGGAATTGCTAGAAGAACAACAGCGAGAGCTTGAGCGCATTTCCAGCATTACCAGGGATGAAGCCCGCCAAATTATCATGACGGAAACTGAGAACGAGATGACACATGAGTTGGCGATGATGGTAAAAGAGATGGAGAACCGTGCGAAAGAAGAAGCGGACAAGAAAGCAAAAGAAATTCTTTCCCTAGCTATCCAACGCTGTGCAGCCGATCACGTAGCAGAAACTACAGTTTCTGTAGTAAACCTTCCTAACGATGAAATGAAAGGAAGAATTATTGGACGTGAAGGGCGAAACATCAGGACGTTAGAAACGTTAACTGGAATTGACTTAATTATTGATGATACTCCAGAAGCCGTTATTCTGTCAGGTTTTGATCCGATCCGCCGTGAAATTGCACGTATGGCTTTGGACAAGCTTGTACAGGATGGAAGAATTCACCCTGCACGAATTGAAGAGATGGTTGAAAAATCACGCAGAGAAGTGGATGAGTATATCCGCGAAGTAGGAGAACAAACAACATTTGAAGTTGGTGTTCACGGACTACATCCTGATTTGATCAAGATTCTTGGACGTTTGAAGTATCGTACAAGCTACGGTCAAAACGTACTAAAACATTCAACAGAAGTGGCTTACTTAGCTGGATTGATGGCAGCTGAAGTAGGAGAAGATGTACATCTTGCTAGACGAGCTGGATTGCTTCATGACATCGGTAAGGCGATCGATCACGAAGTAGAGGGCAGTCACGTAGACATTGGTGTTGAACTTGCTACAAAGTACAAAGAACACCCAGTAGTAATCAACAGCATTGCATCTCACCACGGAGACACTGAAGCAACTTCAATCATTGCAACTCTAGTTGCAGCAGCAGATGCACTTTCTGCTGCAAGACCAGGAGCTCGCCGGGAAACACTTGAAACGTATATCCGCAGACTTGAGAAGTTAGAAGAGATTTCAGAATCATTTGATGGTGTTGAAAAATCTTTTGCGATCCAAGCAGGCCGTGAGATACGTATTATGGTTAAACCGGATATGATTGATGATGTAGCATCATACCGACTAGCACGTGATATTACGAAAAAGATTGAAAGTGAACTGGATTATCCAGGTCACATTAAAGTGACAGTCATTCGTGAGACTCGAGCAGTTGAATACGCAAAATAAACAAACAAAGCGGTAGGAGATCAATCCTACCGCTTTTTTATATGGGAAAATGTCTTAAACTAGTAAGAGGCATGATGTTTTCGAACAAAGGAATCAGAAGAGATGATACACATAAACATAAACATGTGTTTTAGTAGTAGGTAATAATTGTTTTTTTTTTTCGGAAAAACCACATTTTGGTTTGAAAGAACTTTGTTAAGGGTACTAGAATACCGGGGTTTATTCATAGGGCTGCTGCTTTAGCAAATCAGCATAATAGAGAGAGAATGCACAATTTTGTTTCGGCAGGAATACAAGCCTTAATCAATGAATATAGTAGAACAGGTATCTATCCTGAAGGAGGTTCAAAACAATGGAAATATTAAAAGTTTCAGCAAAATCTAACCCCAACTCTGTAGCTGGTGCACTTGCCGGTGTTCTCCGGGAACGTGGAGGCGCTGAAATTCAGGCAATCGGAGCAGGTGCATTAAACCAAGCTGTTAAAGCAGTAGCTATCGCACGAGGTTTCGTAGCACCGAGCGGAGTTGACCTCATTTGTATTCCAGCATTTACAGATATCTTAATTGATGGGGAAGAACGAACGGCCATTAAACTAATTGTTGAACCGCGCTAATTAAAGTGAAACCTGTTTGCTCACCAAAAGAGCAAGCAGGTTTTTAGTTTTGTAGACTTATTTTCTTTTTAGTAGGTCTTGCAAAGATTAAGAGAAGGAAATGCGGAAACATATATAGAATTCTAAGAGAGTACCAAGCATTTTAAAGCGCTTTCTTTTACTTACATTTTTTGTAATAGTATGAATTTTGCTAGGCGAATACTTGCATTTTTATGAAGTTAAGTCTAGAATTGTAGACGTTTAGTACATAATTTAAGTAAACGTGATAATGCGCGTTCAACACAACATGAAACCATACTAAATCAAACTATTGATTGAAAAATTTAACGTTTGGGTTACTGAAAGGGTGGAGTACATGATTGATCAACTTTCTTGGAAAGTTGGCGGACAGCAAGGTGAAGGAATTGATAGTACAGGGGAAATTTTTGCGATGGCACTTAACCGCCAAGGCTACTATCTGTATAGCTATCGACACTTTTCTTCCAGAATTAAAGGCGGTCACACCAACAATAAGATTCGTGTAAGCACGAGTGAAACCCGTTCGATCTCTGATGATCTTGATATTTTAATAGCATTCGATCAAGAAACGATCGATGTAAATGTACATGAGCTTCGTGATGGAGGAGTCGTGATTGGAGATTCAAAATTCAATCCTACTGTTCCAGAGGACCTTAATGTTAGATTATATTCGGTACCATTTACAGAGATTGCAAGTGAACTAGGCACATCTCTTATGAAGAACATGGTTGCAATCGGGGCGACTAGCGCTGTTTTAGGTCTTCCCGTAGAAAGCTATTTAGAAGTTGTTGAAGAGATTTTTGCTCGTAAGGGAGCAAAAGTAGTAGAAAAGAATATGGAAGCTATCCAAAAAGGCGCAGACCGTTTCAATGAATTATCTGGTGGCCAGATCGATGGATTTCAATTAAATAAAGCGGACGGCAAAAAGAGAATGTTCATGATTGGGAACGATGCGATCGCTTTAGGATTCGTGGCAGGAGGCGTACGATTCATGTCCGCTTATCCGATCACGCCGGCATCTGAGATCATGGAATACTTGATCAAAAAATTGCCAGAGTTTGGCGGTACGGTTATTCAGACAGAAGATGAGATCGCTGCTTGTACGATGGCGATCGGCGCGAACTATGCAGGTGTTCGTACGATTACATCGTCAGCAGGACCAGGTCTATCCTTAATGATGGAAGCATTAGGTCTATCTGGGATGACAGAAGTTCCTTTAGTAGTTGTAGACACACAGCGTGGAGGTCCATCTACGGGACTGCCTACAAAACAAGAGCAATCTGATTTGATGGCGATGATCTATGGTACTCATGGTGAGATTCCAAAAGTGGTTATGGCACCAAGTACTGTTGAAGAAGCATTCTATGACGCTGTTGAGGCGTTAAATATTGCAGAAGAATATCAGATTCCTGTTATCTTACTTACAGATCTTCAACTTTCTCTTGGGAAGCAATCGGTTGAGCCATTAGATTACAGCCGTGTTGAGATTCGTCGTGGTAAGCTTGATCCAAAAGAAGAGCTTCCTGATACAGACGATAAAGATGGGTACTTTAAGCGTTATGAAGTAACGGAAGACGGTATTTCTCCTCGCGTGATCCCGGGTATGAAGAATGGTATCCACCATGTAACGGGTGTTGAGCATGATGAGACAGGAAAGCCTTCAGAAGTAGCAGCAAATCGTCAGAAGCAGATGGATAAACGACTGCGCAAGCTTCAAAACCTGCGTTTTAACGTACCGGTTGTCAAACAAGCTCCTCATGAAGAAGCTGATATTCTTTTAGTTGGGTTCAATTCAACACGAGGAGTGATCGAAGAAGCAATCCCTCGTTTAGAAGCAGATGGCTTAAAAGTCAATCATGCTCATATTCGTTTGATCCATCCGTTCCCTGCCGATGAGATGAGATCGATGATCGACAAAGCGAAGAACGTAATCGTAGTCGAGAACAACGCGACAGGACAGCTGGCGAACATCTTAAAAATGAATGTTGGACAGCATGAGAAGATTAAGAACTTGTTAAAATATGATGGGAATCCTTTCTTGCCATCAGAAGTTGTCATGAAATGCAAGGAGCTGGTTTAATATGGCTACATTTAAAGATTTTCGTAACAGCATCAAACCGAACTGGTGTCCAGGATGTGGAGATTTCTCTGTACAGGCCGCTATTCAAAGAGCAGCTGCAAATGTAGGTTTAGAACCAGATAACCTTGCTGTTGTATCAGGAATTGGCTGTTCTGGACGTATCTCAGGGTATATCAAATCTTATGGATTCCATGGGATCCATGGCCGATCGCTGCCGATCGCACAAGGTGTTAAAATGGCAAACCGTGATCTGACTGTTATTGCTTCAGGTGGTGATGGAGATGGTTTCGCGATCGGAATGGGTCATACTGTTCATGCGATCAGACGAAACATCGATATTACTTATATTGTTATGGACAATCAGATTTATGGTCTAACAAAAGGACAGACATCACCTCGATCTGATGTTGGTTTTAAAACGAAGAGTACGCCAGAAGGATCTGTAGAGTCAGCGATCGGAGTTATGGAACTCGCTTTAACGGCTGGAGCTACGTTTGTCGCTCAAAGTTTTTCAACTGACCTAAAAGAGTTAACTTCCATCATCGAGGCTGGTATCAACCATAAAGGCTTCTCATTGATCAATGTTTTCTCTCCATGTGTGACATACAACAAAGTGAACACCTACGACTGGTTTAAAGAGCATCTCGTATCTTTAAGCACGATCGAAGGTTATGATTCTTCAAACCGTATGATGGCTATGCAAACTCTAATGGAAAACAAAGGTCTTGTAAAAGGCATCATCTATCAAGATAAGGTAAAACCTTCTTATCAAGATCTTGCCCATGGATACAGCAAAGAAGCACTTGCAAAAGTTGATCTGAACTTACCTGAAGAAAAGTTCAATGAATTGATGTCAGAATTCATGTAAGAAACAGCCCTTCTCCTTAAAATGTGGAGAGGGGCTTTTTTCTTAGTTCTTTTCGTGATTTAGCTATAGAATGACTATCTTTTCTTCTTATGAAAGTTAATCAAAGCGACCGACCTGGAACGGAAATAAAATCCATTGGTGTGCACCAATCTATACGAAAAAAGCTTTTATGAAAAAAATTCTTTAAATTTTTTTTGGCATCCGCGAATGTCCGTGTGGGATGGACACAGCTCTTTACCTTGTTGTTCAATCCATGTACAATTATTGATGGAATTGATTATTAAGGTTTACAGTGAGGGGTGTTTCTGTGCAAGGAAAAATGAAAGCAATAGTTAAGCATCATGCAGGTTATGGAGCGAGATTAGAAACAGTAGATATTCCTGAAATAAATGAAAGTGAAGTATTGATCAAAGTTAAAGCGACTTCGATCTGTGGAACGGATGTTCATATATACACATGGGATGAATGGTCACAGAGTCGTGTGAAAACGCCATATGTGTTTGGACATGAGTTTTCAGGAGTTGTTGAAAAAGTTGGAAGCGCTGTTACAAATGTCTCTGTTGGAGATCATGTATCAGCTGAAACACATATAGTTTGTCATTCTTGTCCACAATGTCTAAAAGGGCAGTTCCACATCTGCAAGAACACAAAGATTATCGGTGTTGATACTCAAGGGTGTTTTGCAGAGTATGTAGCAATGCCATCCGAGAACATCTGGAAAAATGATCCTAAGATGCCGTTTGAGCATGGATCGATTCAAGAGCCTATGGGAAATGCTGTTCATACTGTGTTAGCTGGTGATGTTGCTGGTAAAACAGTGGCTGTCATCGGATGCGGTCCGATCGGTGTTATGGCGGTTAACGTTGCAAAAGCAGCAGGTGCAAGTCAGGTAATCGCTATCGATCTGAATGATTATCGTTTAGATCTTGCTAAAAAAGTAGGGGCTACAGAAGTGATCAACCCTAAATCCACCGATCCAGTTGATACAGTGATGAATTTAACGGATGGAAATGGTGTGGATGTTGTTTGTGAGATGAGCGGTCACCCAGTTGCGATTCACCAAGGATTTAAGATGATCACAAACGGTGGGCGTGTTTCAATCTTAAGTCTGCCTGTTAAACCTGTTGAGATCGACTTAACGAACGATGTAGTATTTAAGGGTGTTACTGTTCAAGGAATTACGGGAAGAAAAATGTATGAAACATGGCAACAGGTTTCAGGGCTTTTACAGTCAGGAAGCATGCATCCTGAAACGATCATTACTCATACACTTCCACTTGAAAAGTTTGAAGAAGGCTTTGATCTCATGATAAAAGGAAATTGCGGAAAAGTAGTTCTTATTCCTTAAAATCGAAAGGGGCAAAACATCGTGATGAAAGGTTTTGAATACCTGCAAGAAGAATTGGACCATATGAAAGAAGAAGGTACGTTCAGAAAGCTTGTACCACTAGAATCAGAGCAAGGATCAAAAGTTGTGATCAATGGAAAAGAAGTAATCCAGCTCTCTTCCAACAACTACTTAGGTCTTACGAGTCATCCTAAGATGAAGGAAGCAGCTCTAAAAGCTGTTGAAGAATTTGGAGTTGGTACAGGTTCTGTGCGTACGATTGCCGGAACTCTATCCATGCATGAAGAATTTGAAAAAAAACTAGCTGAATTCAAGCACACAGAAGCATGTCTCGTCTTCCAATCTGGTTTTTCAACGAACCAAGGAATTCTTTCTGCCATTCTTACAGATCAAGATGTTGTTATCTCAGATGAGTTAAACCATGCATCGATCATTGATGGTATTCGTTTAACGAAAGCGAAAAGAAGAATCTACAAACACGTTGATCTAGAAGATTTAGAAGCAGCGTTAAAAGAGACGCAAGAATTCAGAAAAAGAATTGTCGTAACAGACGGTGTTTTCTCAATGGACGGTAATATTGCGCCTCTTCCTGGAATCGTAGAACTGGCTGAAAAGTACGATGCCCTCGTTATGGTAGACGACGCACATGCGAGTGGTGTATTAGGTACGAATGGCCGCGGTACGATCGATCATTTTAACTTGAACGGCCGTGTTCATATTCAGGTAGGAACGTTAAGTAAAGCTATTGGCGTACTTGGTGGTTATATTGCCAGCACGCAAACGTTAAGAGACTATCTGATCCATAAAGGCCGTCCGTTCTTGTTCAGCACATCGCATCCGCCTGCAGTTATCGCAGCGAGTTCAGCGGCGATCGACGTTTTAGAAGAAGAGCCAGAACACATGGAAAGACTTTGGGAGAATACGAAGTTCTTTAAAGCGGGATTAAAAGAACTAGGGTTTAATACAGGAGTTAGTGAGACACCTATCACACCAGTACTTGTGGGTGATGACGCGCTTGCGCATAAACTATCGGATACGTTATTAAAATATGGGGTATTCGCTCAAGGTATCGCATTCCCAACAGTAGCTAAAGGAAAAGCTCGCGTACGAACGATCGTAACCGCTCAGCACACGAAAGAGGAGCTTCAAGCTGCATTAGATGCATTTGAAAAAGCAGGAAAAGAATTAAATATCATTTAGTTACTTATAAAGTTGACTTTAAAGGCGCACTAGTAAGCTTTTAAAGTCAACTTTTTTATTAAGTAGAAAATAACGCATCTTAAATAAACCATAATATTATTATGTAAACTAAACCGATTACAAGTTTAACTATAATCCAATTTTTGATATAATGTTACAGTTGGATGAAATACTAGAATTACGTTGAACGGATGACCTAGCAGTAAGGCAGTAAGGAGTGAAGATGTCTTGGATACTAAGAAAGACAATCAAGAAGTAAAGACGAATAATAAAGAAAGAGACTACTCACAATACTTTCAATCTACGTATGCACCGCCTTCTTTAAAAGACGCAAAAAAGCGTGGTAAAGAACAAATACAAATTTTAAAAGATTTTTCGATTCCGGAAAATCTAAAAAATATTGGTGTTGGCAAGAAGTTTTATATTCGTACGTACGGTTGTCAGATGAACGAGCATGATACAGAAGTTATGGCAGGAATTCTGAATGAGATGGGTTATGAAACCACATATTCTACGGAAGATGCTGATGTAATCCTTCTTAATACATGTGCCATTCGGGAAAATGCAGAGAACAAAGTATTTGGTGAACTAGGTCATTTAAAACATACAAAAGCGAACAACCCTAATCTTCTGCTAGGAGTTTGCGGATGCATGTCACAGGAAGAATCTGTCGTAAACCGTATTCTTTCTACGTACCCACAAGTTGATATGATCTTTGGAACTCATAACATACATCGTCTGCCACAAATTATTGAGAACGCATTATTCTCAAAAGAGATGGTTGTGGAAGTTTGGTCTAAAGAAGGAGATATCGTTGAGAACCTTCCTAGAAAGCGTAAAGGGAACGTTAAAGGCTGGGTTAACATTATGTACGGCTGCGACAAATTCTGTACATATTGTATTGTTCCTTACACACGAGGAAAAGAACGAAGCCGTTATCCGCAAGATATCATCGAAGAAGTAAGGCAGCTTGCGAGAGAAGGCTATAAGGAAGTCACCCTTCTTGGTCAGAACGTGAATGCATACGGCAAAGATTTCGAAGATCTGGAGTATGGCCTAGGTGATCTAATGGATGAGATCCGTAAGATTGATATTCCTAGACTTCGTTTTACGACAAGTCATCCTCGAGATTTTGATGATCGATTGATCGAAGTTCTCGCTAAAGGTGGAAACATCGTAGATCATGTACATCTGCCTGTTCAACACGGAAACAGCGATGTACTTAAATTGATGGCTCGTAAATACACTCGTGAGCATTATTTAGAGCTTGTAAACAAGATAAAAGCAGTGATGCCGAATGTTGCCTTAACTACGGATATTATTGTTGGGTTTCCGAATGAGACGGAAGAACAGTTCCAAGAGACGTTATCACTTGTTAAAGAAGTGCAGTATGATGCTGCGTACACGTTTATCTATTCACCTCGTGAAGGCACTCCAGCTGCAAAGATGCAAGATAATGTTCCGATGGAAGTGAAACGAGAACGTCTTCAGCGACTGAACGCTATGCTAAATGATATTTCGTTAGAAAAGAACAAAGCATACGTTGGTAAAGTTGTGGAAGTGCTAGTTGAGGGAGAAAGTAAAAAGAATCCTGATGTACTAACAGGTCACACGGGTTCCAACAAAGTAGTAAACTTTAAAGCACCTAAGCACTTAATAGGAGAAATTGTCAAAGTTCAGATTACCGATGCGAAAACATGGAACCTTGGCGGCGAATGGGTAGAAGAAAAATCAGAGGTGGTAGGCTAATGAGCACATATACAAAAGAAGAGATCTTGGGAAAAGCAAAAGAACTTGCAAAA
This sequence comes from Fictibacillus nanhaiensis, assembly GCF_049537595.1. Taxonomy (GTDB): domain Bacteria; phylum Bacillota; class Bacilli; order Bacillales; family Fictibacillaceae; genus Fictibacillus; species Fictibacillus nanhaiensis_F. The sequence continues at coordinate 1,822,268 of NZ_JBMULM010000001.1, read as the reverse complement.
ATGATCGCAACAACTGATGAAGTTGATTTTTTTAAAAAAGCAGAAGCTCAGATCAATACGAATTCAAATGTAGCGAGATTGATGGGACAGATTAAGAATCTACAAAAACAAGCTGTTAACCTTCAACATTATCAAAAGCATGAAGCATCAAGAGAAGTAGAAGAAAAGATCGATGCTCTGATGGCTGAGCTTGATAGCATTCCAGTTGTTCAAGAGTTCAAACAGTCACAAAGCGATGTGAATGATATCTTACAGATGGTTTCGCATACGATCTCAAACAAAGTTACGGATGAAATCATTGAATCAACGGGCGGAGACCTTTTAAAAGGTACAACAGGCTCTCAAGAAGGATGTTCTCCGGGCGGCTGCGGCTGTCACTAAACAAAAACGCGATGTCTCTTACAGGCATCGTGTTTTTTTAGTGTGATTACCACGTATATCTGACGTTTCGCGCATACCTATAGAGGTATGAAGTAATTGCAATCCAGAAGTTTTGGTGTGGAATCCAAACGTTTATGCTGTTTATCCACGAGTTTCGGCTTTCAATCCAAAAGTTTTCTCCTTTTATCCACGAGTCTACAAACCTCGACAAATTACACGGCCACCTGACGTCCTATAGACTCACATACCTCTTAAAGCGGATTATCCTGGCTCAAACATCCCTAAATAATTTCACGTACCGTTCACCATATATAATATTTTGAGAACATTGGACAACAAACGCCCATATACTTAGACTAATTGTGTTTCGTATAAATGAAGACACAATAGGCATCCGCCCAGCATATACTGTATGGAGATTGGTAGAGGAGGGATTCATGTATGTCAAGACGCGTAGAACAAGAGCTGACTTACAGAGAAATCATCACAAAAGCGGTCTGCGGCAAAGGGAGAAAATTTTCTCAGGCAACGCATACCATTGCACCGAGTCATCGTCCGAGCAGCATTTTAGGATGCTGGATCATTAACCATGCATATAAACCGAAGCGGAATGGTGAAGCAGTAGATGTAGAAGGAAGCTATGATATCAACGTGTGGTATTCATACAATGATAATACTCGTACGGAAGTCGTAACAGAGACCATCCATTTTGTAGACAAAGTGGATCTTAGTGTAAGAGATAAGAATGCGCTAGGCAATCAATATGAAGTTACGTGCCGCGCACTTCAAGAACCCAATACGTTAGAAGCGACGATCTCTCCGAACGGAAATAAAGTTATCGTTCAAGTAGAAAGAGAGTTCGTTTGTGAAATTATTGGGGAAACAAAAGTTTGTGTATATGTGAATCCAGACGGCTTTGATGATGAACAGACAAGAGACTGGGAATATGATGTGGAAGATGAGAATTTTGAAGATCTGGATCCGAACTTTTTAATAGGTGATTTGGAAGAATAATAAACGGGGAGAGAGCTTCCCGTTTTTTTCATGCAGAGAAAACGATAGATGCTTTGAATTATGTTATAATAGCGACATTGAAATGTTATGAAAAAGGTGAAATTATGGCTCAATATACTCCAATGATACAACAATACTTATCAATAAAGGCAGCTCATCAGGATGCCTTTTTATTTTTCCGTCTAGGAGATTTTTATGAAATGTTTTTTGAAGATGCTGTTCGAGCATCTCAGATCTTAGAGATCACACTAACAAGCAGAGATGGCGGCTCACAAGATCGAATTCCGATGTGTGGGGTACCATATCATTCGTCCGCGGGTTATATAAAAACATTAGTTGAGAACGGACATAAAGTAGCTATCTGTGAACAAGTAGAAGACCCTAAACTATCTGTCGGGGTAGTGAAACGTGAAGTCATCCAGATTATTACGCCAGGAACGGTTATTGATGACCATCTTCTTCATGATAGAGAGAACAATTTTCTTGTATCGATAGAAAAGGAAAATGATTCTTATGGATACGTTCTTTGTGACCTTTCAACAGGTGAGTTGAAGGGATATACATATGAAGGAAATCAGTTATCGTTCATACAATTGCTCTTAAGTCACGGTGTAAAAGAGATCGTTGGAAACAAAGAATTGTACGATGCTTGGACGAACACAGTTATGCAGACAGGACAAGCTTCGGTTTCTATTCAGGAAGAGAGTTCTGTAGACAGTCAGTTTGATCATCTTGTTCAGGCGATCTCAGATCCTGTTTTATTACGATCTATAGGACGGTTGTTCCACTATCTAACTCATACGCAAAAGCGATCTTTTCACCATATAAAAGCGGTGGAATTTCAGCAGAACGATAAAAGGATGAAGCTCGATGCGTTTTCAAAACGTAACTTAGAATTAACAGAATCCATACGAGCAAAAGGTAAAAAAGGTTCACTATTGTGGCTGTTAGATGCCACGATGACAGCAATGGGTGCTAGAAAGCTTAAACAATGGGTGGAAGAGCCTTTGTTCGTAAAAGAAACGATCGAGAAGCGGCTAGAGCTCGTTGAAAACTTAATCGGAGAATTCTTTACTCGTGAAGAGATCAAAGAACAATTGAAGTCTGTTTATGATATGGAACGGTTGATAGCAAAAATATCTTATGGAAACGCTAGTCCAAGAGATCTTGTACAATTGAAAAGATCTCTGTTCAGTGTTCCGGTCTTAAAAGAAAAGATCAAGAGTATTGAAGGGAAATATGCACTCGAGCTTCATGCGAAGATGAATGAACATAAAACACTCGCAGACTATTTAGATTCTGCCATTCATGATGATGCACCTATCCATATTAAAGAGGGTGGACTCATCAAAGCAGGTTACAATGAGCAGCTTGATCAATATAAAGATGCGAGTAGCAACGGCAAAGCATGGATTGCATCTCTTGAGCAGCAAGAAAAAGCAGCTTCAGGGATTAAGTCCCTAAAGATTGGTTTTAACAAGATCTTTGGTTACTATATCGAGGTCACAAAATCTAATCTTTCACAAGTGCCAGATCGTTATGAAAGAAAACAGACGCTTGCGAATGCTGAAAGATATGTTACTCCAGAACTGAAAGAGAAAGAAAGGATCATCTTAGAAGCGGAAGAGAAGATCTCAGGATTAGAATATACACTCTTTTTGGAAGTAAGAGAATATGTAAAGCAATTTATTCCGGGACTGCAAGAACTTGCGTCAGCCATTTCTGAACTCGATGTTATGCAATCTTTTGCAGCGATCAGTGAGCAGTATCGTTATGTAAGACCGACCGTTTCAGAGGATGGAATCGTAAATATTGTAAACGGCAGACATCCTGTTGTTGAGAAAGTGATGGATGCACAAGAATACGTTCCTAATGACATTGTTCTAAATAACGATAGAAACATGCTCCTTATAACGGGACCAAACATGGCTGGTAAGAGTACGTATATGCGCCAGTTAGCACTTACGGCTGTTATGATGCAGATCGGTTGTTTTGTTCCAGCAGAGAGTGCTGAACTTCCAATGTTTGATCAGATCTTCACGCGTATTGGAGCGGCTGACGATCTAGTGGGCGGACAGAGTACGTTCATGGTCGAGATGCTAGAGACGAACTTTGCCCTAACGAGTGCTACTGAAAACAGTTTGATTCTTCTAGATGAGATCGGCAGAGGAACTTCCACGTATGATGGTATGGCATTAGCGCAATCCATCATCGAATTTATTCATGAAGAAATAGCTGCCAAGACACTCTTCTCTACTCATTATCATGAGCTTACCGTCTTAGAAGAGTCTCTTCACTCACTAAAGAATGTGTTTGTAAGTGCAGTTGAAGAGAACGGCAGTCTTGTATTCCTGCATAAAGTCATTGACGGACAAGCAGATAAAAGTTTTGGTATCCAAGTGGCTGAGCTTGCTGAACTTCCAGAACCTGTGATCTCTAGAGCAAAAACGATTCTACAAACCTATGAAAATCAAGAAAAACGAGAGGTGCTTTCCATTCAGGAAGTATCAGCTACTAAAGAAGAAGTTCTTCAAGAAAGTCAGTTGAGTCTTTTTGTTAAAAAAGAGGAGACGACGAACAGAAGTGACAATAAAGAACAAGAGTTGATCAAAGAGTTAAGAAGTTTAAATGTATTAGAGATGACTCCTCTCGATGCGATGAACGCGCTATATAAACTGCAAAAAAAAGTGAAATAAAGGAGGCGTGACGAATGGGCAAAATTGTACAGCTAGATGAACATCTATCCAATAAAATCGCTGCTGGTGAAGTTGTAGAACGCCCAGCCTCTGTTGTTAAAGAACTTGTCGAGAATTCAATCGATGCGAACGCGACGAGAATAGAGATCGAAGTTGAAGAAGGTGGGTTATCACTCATTCGTGTTCTAGATAATGGCGATGGAATCGAACCGGAAGATTGCGTGCTCGCTTTTAACAGACATGCGACGAGTAAGATTAAAAGTGAACAAGATTTAATCCATATTCGTACCATGGGTTTTAGAGGGGAAGCATTACCGAGTATCTCATCTGTCTCTCAAGTAGAACTTAAATCATCAACAGGCGAGGGACCTGGTGCTTATCTATTTATTGAGAACGGTAGGATCGTTAAACAGCAACAGACGAATAGCAGAAAAGGAACTGATCTGACTGTTCGTAACTTATTCTATAACACACCAGCTAGATTGAAGCATGTGAAGACCATTCAAACAGAACTAGGCACGATCAGTGATCTAGTAAACAGGCTTGCTCTGGCAAACCCAGATGTTTCTTTTCGCTTAAAACATAACGGAAAAGAGCTTTTGCACACTTCTGGTAACGGAAACCTGCTGCAGATCATTGCATCTGTTTATGGGATACAAACTGCCAAAAACATGATCTCAGTCTCTTTTTCCTCATTAGATTATGAAGTTACAGGCTATATAGCAAAACCTGAAATAAACCGTGCGTCTCGTCAGTATATGTCCTTCTTTATGAACGCTAGATATATTAAGAACTATGCACTATCAAAAGCTGTACAGAATGCTTATCACACATTCCTGCCGATCGGACGTTTTCCGATCGCTATTCTATCCGTTAAGATGGATCCGACAATTATTGATGTGAACGTACATCCATCCAAACATGAGGCAAGGTTGAGTAAAGAAGCGGAACTAGTCCAACTCGTTGAAAACGAGCTCAGAAAAGTGATCAGAAATCAGCAGTTGATCCCAGATGTTCAGTTTAAGAAAAAAGAACAAAGAGAAAAAGATCGAGAAGAACAGCGTTCATTTACTTTCGATTACCAAAGAAACACAGAGGTCGTTCACACGGATATAAAAGCAGATATAGAAACAGCACAAAGTGAAAACCGGTCCAGTATGATTTCAGATGATGCTGAATCTTCTTTTATCAGAGAGACTTCACATGAAGATACTGAGATTGAAGAGGGTGTGGTGGATTTACTACCAAATTCTGAATGGAATGAAACACCTGTAACGAGAGTGGATGACCTTCAACAGACTGATGTATCTGTTGATAAAATTCCGGTTATGTATCCGATCGGACAGATGCATGGAACTTATATCCTTGCTCAAAATGAGAACGGATTGTACCTCATTGATCAACATGCTGCACAAGAACGCATTAAGTATGAGTATTTCAGAAAAAAAGTGGGACAAGTGGACCGAGAAGTTCAGCTTTTAGCAGTTCCCTATACGTTTGAGTTCACCGGGAGTGAATCTGCCTTTTTAGAGAGTCACTTAGAGACTCTCGGCGAAGTGGGTCTGTTTTTAGAAACCTTTGGACAGAATACTTTTATCGTAAGAGAGCACCCGCAATGGTTTCCGAAAGGATATGAAAGAGAAATCATGCTTGATATCATCCAGCAGGTACTTGATCATAGAAAGGCCGATCTTGAAAAATTAAGAGAAGATGCAGCGATCATGATGTCGTGTAAAGGTTCGATTAAAGCTAACCATCATCTAAGGAATGATGAGATCTTTGCTTTGTTAGAGTCTTTGAGAACATCAGAAGATCCATACACATGTCCGCACGGCAGACCGATAACAATTCATCTATCAACATATGAACTAGAGAAGATGTTCAAAAGAGTGATGTAGGAGTAAACGATGAAGGAAAAATTAGTAGTGATCGTAGGCCCAACGGCTGTTGGAAAAACAAAAACCAGTATCGAACTTGCTAAAGCGATCGATGGTGAGATCATAAGCGGCGATTCTATGCAAATCTATAGAGGTCTTGACATCGGAACCGCCAAGATTACTGAGGAAGAAAAAGAAGGCATCCCTCATTATTTGATCGATATTAAAGATCCAACAGAATCATTTTCAGTTGCAGAGTTTCAGAAGCTGGCGAGGGAACGAATAACAGAAATAAATCAAAGAGGTAAGGTTCCGATACTTGTAGGGGGAACGGGGTTATACGTTAGAGCTGTCACGCATCACTATGAATTCTCTGAAGCAAGCAGAAATAGTGAGATGCGAGACAAGCTTCAACGAAAGTCAGAGGTCGAAGGCTCCGACGCTTTGCATGCAGAACTGCACAAAGTAGATCCACAGCGTGCGAAAGAGATTCATCCGAACAATGTACAGCGGGTTATCAGAGCGCTGGAAATCTACTATACGACAGGGAATGTCCCCTCTGCTGAACAAGGAAAGAATATGGGCGATGAGGAATCTCTTTACCAATTAGCTTTAGTTGGGTTAACGATGAATCGAGAGCACTTATATAAACGCATAAACGAAAGAGTGGACCTTATGGTTCAACAAGGCGTAATAAACGAAGCAAGAATGCTTTTTGAACAAGACATAACGAACAGTCTGGCCGCTAAAGCGATAGGCTACAAAGAGTTTTTCCCCTATCTTTCTGGGGAAAGTACGTTAGAAGAAGCGATCACTTTGTTAAAAAGAGACTCCAGGCGATATGCAAAAAGACAATACACATGGTTTAGAAATCAGATGGATGTAGAATGGTTCAGCATGGAAGAAGATCCCTTTCACAAAAAATTTCAAGAAATTCAGCACTTTGTTGAAGGGAAATTAGAAATTTCCGAGAATGTATAAGGGTAATGCCCAAAGAGGAGGATCTGTTCACATGAAGCAATCAATCAATTTACAGGATCATTACTTAAACCAGTTACGTCGCGAAAACATTTATGTGACCGTATATCTGCTGAATGGATTTCAGCTTAAAGGTTTAGTGAAGGGGTTTGACAACTTTACGGTTGTTCTAGAGGCAGAAGGAAAACAGCACCTCATTTACAAGCATGCCATTTCAACGTTCACCCCACACCGAAATGTCGATTTGTCTTCTGCAAATACAAATGAATAAAAAAACTCTCCCTATCGACCTTAAATAAGGTTGATAGGGAGTTTTTAAATAGTACACATATATTTGTCTATTTTTGTTTAGCTTTTTTTCATTTCAGTTGTTTCTAAATAGGCTTCATAGCGATTTAGAGTCAGATTTGATTTTAATCCAAACCATAATTGAACGTCTTCCTCAGATTTTCCTTCTTTTAAAAGGTTTAAGATGGCTGTTCTCCTTAAGTGCTGAGAGCTGATTCCTTCTCTGAGTCCAGAGCGCCGGATCTCTTGCCTAAGCATCTTCTGGATAGCGATAACTGTTAATGGTTTGGGTTCATACTTTCCATAATCAAACCGATACGTTCCTCTTTGATAATCAAACGCGATAAAGAAACGATCAGAAGAATAAGTTCTTGGCCGGATGCTTTCAGGGATATCTTCTTTGTATTCATATAACAGTTGGTGTGTCTCATCTTCAAGTGAGATCAGTCTTGTTTCTTTTTTGTTGATCACGGTTAATTCTTGTTGTGTGAAATGAACATGTTTCATTTCTATATTGGTGATTTCTTGCAGTGTGATGCCATAGCGGTAGAGAAGGGAAAGAATCGCTTCATTTCTTTTGATCAAGAGGTGTCTATATTTTTGTTGTTTCTCCGTCAATCCCTCATAGGAAGATAACGTTTGAAAAAGTATTTTATATTCCTCATCTGAAATAAAATCCTCATCCTTGAATTGAGTGTCTTCTCTAAGAGTTTGCTCCAGTTCAGAAAAAGGGTTCGATGCAATCTTTCTATTAGCATAGAGGAAGGAAAAGAGACTTTTAATAACGGTAAAAACCCGCTTGGTAGTAGCGGTTTGATATTCTCGTTGTTCTGAAAGAAATAGAAAATATTCATTTAATATCACAGCATCCAAGTGCTGTATAGTTTGTAGATCGTCGTTATCCCTCATCACTCTAACCCATGCAAAAAAATCTAAAAGATCATAATAATATCGCTTAATCGTGCTCTTCGTTCGATCTTTTTTCTGTAAGTGAACGATATATGAATCGGCATATTCGGGTAAGTGTGGATATTCTTCCATAATTGCCTCCTATAACCTCTTTTTCCCATTATAACAAAGCGTCTTTTTTTTTGCATATTTCTACAAAGTCCAATGGAAACTATGGAAAAAAGGATGGTTAGCTATGTGGAAATTAGGAATGCTCGTACTATCTTCAGTTCTCCTCTTAACTGCGTGTTCAGGCAAAACAGGTTCGGGAGATGAAACCCTCGATACTGAGCAAGTAAAATATGATACATCAGAACGAAAACCGAATACACAGATAGATTCACCGTTAGTTGTAGAAAAGTCTTACGAAGTTCATCAATCAAAAGATCTTGTTCAGCTTGCGGAAAAAGTAAACGGTGTGGATAAGGCTTATGTGATTGTAAGTGGTATATATACACTAGTTGGAATCGTTCCCTATGAGCCTGTTTCACCAGGTGAAGAAAACGACCAGCTGCGCAAAGCGGTTTATAATGGATTAAAAGGAAATGCACATGGGAGAAATGCAGCCATTACAACCGATCCAGATAAAATAGAGCAGATCAAAAGGTTAGGAAACACGGCGTCACATAGCAAAAATGACTCCAAAAGTGGCGTATATAATGAGCTTGGAATTCTAATTGGAAAAATAAAGCCATTAAAAGGGCAGATGAAATCCACTGAGAGGAAAGACATGCATGAAGAGGATACATCCATTCGAAATGATCTTTACGAATAAGAAATATTTTATTTCCTAAGCAAGCGCAGAAAATGACAGAGATAGACAACAAGTTAACATAATAATTAATATGTTAACAAAAGGAAGTATAGAAGAAATAAAAAAAGAGCATTCTCCATCATTGGAGAATGCTCTTAGTTGTTTTGAAGTGATTCTGAATCAGAAGGTTGATACTCGACTTCTGACGGTTTGACCGTGCTTTTTAATCTTCCCGTTAAGAAGGAAGCGACAGTGATTGCAATGATTGAAATTAACGCATTTTTAAATCCAAACATGACTACAGCAGATGACACAATAATAAAATCTGTAACAAACAAGGATATCCCTCGATTAATGTTAGATTTTTGTTCTAAGTAAAGTGCGAGAATGTGTATGCCACCTAATGATGCTCCTGAATTTAATACAAAACTAACACCTATGCCTATCAGACTTCCTGCGATGATCGCAGCAGCGACCGGTGAGATTAGTGGAAGCGTAAGATAATCCATCAGATCTGAGATGGCAGAGATGAGTATAATGCAAAGAAACGTCAGAAGTGAGAAATTCCAACCCAGTTTTTTAATCGACAGAATAAAAAAGGGTAAGTTTACAATTAGGAATAGAATGCCCCATGTCCAATTCGTCATGAATGAAACAAGTGTAGCGATCCCTGCTGTTCCGCCAAACGTTAATGTGTGTATGTTTAATAATTTGATGCCAATCGCTGTTAAAAACAATCCGATTAGTATTAACAAGCTTTTCTGCAGTTTAATATGCATGATTTCTTCGTCCATTTCATTCGTACTTTTTTCACAGTATTTAACATAACACGAAAATCTTGCATACTTGAGTATTTTTATTCATCTGAAAATAGAAAACGCTTACAATTCAGTTGATACATATTCATTCTAAAAACAAAGCTTGTCTTTGTAGTAGATCATAAGACTTCAACATAAATTGATAACAGTGGATCGAGAAATCGTTTAGGCATTTGTCACGGGATCGGATGTTGTTGCGTATTATGATTTGACTGGCAAAGTGAGGTGGTACCTTTTGAATGAACCTATTGCGATAAAAAAGCAAAGGCAGATCAATATCGTTTTAAATCAAGCGAGTGAAAAGTCAAAGATCGATGATGGAGCAGCACTTGCAGGAAAAAAAGAGAAAACAATTGAAAAGCACCAACCTCTCATCAAAATGGAAAAAGATTTGAATCGTTTAGTCGGAATGGAAGACTTGAAATCTCATGTTAAAGAGATCTATGCGTGGCTTCATATTAATAAATGCCGTCAGGAGTTAGGGTTAAAAGCTGAAAAACAAGCTCTTCATATGCTATTTAAAGGTAACCCAGGCACTGGAAAGACGACCGTAGCTAGAAAGTTAGGGACTTTGTTTCATGAGATGAAAGTACTCTCAAAGGGTCATCTGATCGAAGCTGAACGGGCTGATCTAGTTGGAGAATACATTGGGCATACCGCTCAAAAAACACGAGAGCTCCTAAAGAAAGCTAGTGGGGGCATATTGTTTATAGATGAAGCTTATTCTTTAGGCCGTGGTGGAGAAAAAGACTTTGGCAAAGAGGCCATCGATACACTCGTAAAAGCCATGGAAGATCAGCAGCACGATTTTATATTGATTTTAGCTGGGTACCCTAAAGAAATGGATCGATTTTTAAAGCTGAATCCAGGTTTACCTTCTAGGTTTCCACTTGTTATCTCGTTCCCTGATTATTCTGTGGAGGAATTGATGGAGATCGCAAAGAGAATGGTAACAGAAAGAGAATACATGTTGACAAGAGACTGTGAATGGAAGCTAAAAAGTCACATCGAACGGATAAAGCAAAGTAATCCAGGTTCGTTTTCAAACGGAAGATACATTCGTAATATGGTTGAAAAAGCGGTAAGAAGGCAATCTGTCAGGCTCTTGAACGAAAGCAACCAAGATAGAAGAGCATTGATGACGATTCAAAGTGATGACCTTGTGCTAGAAGAACGGGATTCGATTTGATATTATGAGAGGAGACTATGGAAAGCAGGGATCGCAAATTTGAACAAAAACAATGATTCAGTTCATGAAAAAGCGATACTCGTCGGATGTCAGCTTCCACGGCAGAACGACGAGCGTTTTTTTTATTCAATGGAAGAATTAAAATCTTTAACGAAAACGGCTCAAGGAACAGTTTGTGCGGTTGTTACTCAAAAAAGAGACCGTTATGATTCAGCTACATTTATCGGAAAAGGTAAAGTAGAAGAGATTATTACTCTAGAAGAAGAGCTTGAAGCAGATATCATTATTTTTAACAGTGAGTTATCTCCTTCTCAAGTTCGTAACTTGTCGTCTCATTTCAATGCAAGAGTCATTGATCGCACACAGCTCATATTAGATATCTTTGCACAACGTGCAAAGACTAGAGAAGGAAAGCTTCAGGTAGAACTTGCTCAGCTCGAATACTTATTGCCTCGATTATCAGGTATAGGCGCTAGTCTTTCTAGGTTAGGTGGAGGTATCGGAACTCGTGGTCCAGGTGAGACCAAGCTTGAAAAGGATAGACGTCATATTCGGTTTCGTATACATGAACTGAAAACACAGATCAATTCAGTTGTAAGTCATAGAGAAAGATATCGTGAACGCCGCAAACACCAGGGGGCTTTTCAAGCAGCACTTGTTGGTTATACGAACGCAGGGAAGTCAACGATCTTTAACAAATTAACAGAAGCTGATAGTTATGAAGAAGATCAACTATTTGCAACGCTTGACCCGTTGACGCGAAAAGTAAAATTGAAAAGCGGGTTTCAGATGCTGTTAACGGATACCGTAGGTTTTATTCAAGATCTGCCTACGTCATTGATCGCTGCCTTCCGGTCTACACTAGAAGAAGCGGCTGAAGCAAATCTTCTTATCCATGTGATCGATGGTGCTAGCGAGGATCGTAACCAACATGAACAAACGGTCAAACGTATATTAAGTGATCTTAAGGCATCCCATATTCCGATGCTCACGGTATATAACAAAAAAGATCAGTTTGGTGAAGATTTTATTCCGGAGAGTCCATCTATATCCATTTCTGCATTAGAAAGTACGGATATATCCCTATTACTTGAAACGATTGAAAAAGAAGTGATGAAACAGATGACTTATTATGAGGTTAAAGTTCCGTCACATGATGGCAAACTTTTATCACAACTTCGCGGAGAAACAATTCTAATTACGCAAGAATTTAATAAAGAAGAGTTGGTCTATGAATGCAAGGGATATGCGTTATCTTCCTCTTCCATTCCGTCCATCAGCAACAAAGGAGAATAACATGTATTCACAGTTTCAAAATGAAGAAGTACTGAAACATACTACAGAAAAAGTAACAGAACGTATTACAATGCAGCATAAGCTGATTGATGAGATCTGTGAGTTTAACCAGTTGAAGGTTTTAAGAGCATTTCAAAACAATCAAGTAGGAGATCACCATTTTCATCCTTCAACCGGTTATGGATACGATGATTCTGGTCGAGATACTCTCGAAAAGGTGTATGCGGATGTTTTTGGAGCAGAAGCTGCAATCGTAAGACCGCAAATCATCTCTGGTACTCATGCGATCACTCTATCTTTATTCGGTATGCTCCGCCCTGGAGATGAACTGCTTTATATCACAGGCAAACCTTATGATACGCTTGAAGAAATCGTAGGAATCAGAGGTACAGGTGAAGGATCATTAAAAGATTACAACATATCGTATCAACATGTAGACCTGACTTCTGAAGGGGCTATTAACTTCCCAGAAGTTCAGCGTGCGATCTCTGAAAAAACGAAAGTTATCGGTATTCAACGCTCAAAAGGATACGCGGATCGTCCGTCTTTCACAGTGGAGGAAATAGAAGAGATGATCTCCTTCGTAAAAGAGATCAAATCAGATGTGATCGTGTTCGTTGATAATTGCTATGGCGAATTTGTTGAAGAAAGAGAACCAATAGAAGCAGGAGCAGATATTATTGCTGGCTCCCTCATTAAAAACCCTGGTGGTGGTCTTGCCAAAACAGGTGGTTACATCGCAGGAAAAGAGAAGTTGATCAATAGAATCTCTTATCGATTAACCTCTCCTGGAATCGGCCGTGAAGCAGGGGCATCTCTTTACAGTCTTCAAGAGATGTACCAAGGATTCTTCCTCGCACCTCACGTAACGGCTCAAGCATTAAAAGGTGCGGTATTTACAGCTGCTTTCTTAGAAGAACTAGGAATAGAAACGCGTCCATCATTTGATGCAAAGAGAACGGATCTTATTCAATCTGTCATCTTTAAAGATCGCGAGCGGATGATTAAGTTCTGTCAAGCAATACAAAAAGCATCACCGATCAACTCTTATGCGATTCCATACCCTGATTATATGCCTGGCTATGAAGACGATGTGATCATGGCAGCAGGTACTTTTATTCAAGGAGCAAGCATTGAATTAACAGCAGATGGTCCGATCAGACCGCCATACATAGCTTTCGTGCAGGGTGGGCTAACGTATGAACATGTGAAGATTGCCGTATTATCAGCTGTCGACGAACTTTTAACTCATGGGCTTATTAATAAACGATAACAATAGATTGAACAAAAAAGAGGCGAACAACCTCTTTTTTGTTTTGATGTTAATTTTTCTAACATTAGGATTGACATGTGAGCTTTTGTGACATAAGATATAAAAAGAAGTTGAAAGGAGGTAGGCAATATGAACGATATGAATCGTAGGAACTTACCTTTGTTCCCCATCAGCATCGTCATGCAGCTGACTGAACTATCAGCTCGACAGATTCGGTATTACGAAGAGCATGATCTTATTCATCCTGCACGTACTGAAGGGAACCGTCGTTTATTTTCATTTAATGATGTTGATAAACTTCTTGAGATCAAAGCGCTTCTTGAGCAAGGCGTAAACTTAGCTGGAATCAAACGAGTCTTTGAACTGAATGAACAAGCAGCAGAATTGATCAAAAACCAGCCGAATGTGCAAGGTGTTCAACAAATTTCCGAATCTGCGCTTCATCGTAGGTTAAAAAGGGAATTGATTCATGCTGGCAGACATGGAAAAACCTCATTGATTCAAGGAGAACTTTCCAGGTTTTTTCATTAAAGATTGTTAATACTTACAATGTGAACAATCGCCATAACTAGGCGCTTTATATTTAAAGGAGGAGAAAGATTTGTCTAAGTACACTAAAGAAGATATCTTAAGAATGGTAAAAGAAGAAAACGTAAGATTCATCCGACTACAATTTACTGATTTATTGGGTGTTATTAAGAATGTTGAGATTCCGATCGGTCAGCTTGAAAAAGCTTTAGATAACAAGATGATGTTTGACGGATCTTCTATCGAAGGATTCGTTCGAATTGAAGAATCAGACATGAATCTTTATCCTGATTTAGATACATTTATGATTTTCCCATGGACTTCTGAAAAAGGCAAAGTTGCACGTTTGATCTGTGATATCTTTATGCCTGATGGTAACCCGTTTGATGGAGATCCACGTGGAATCTTAAAGCGCGTATTAAAAGAGATGGAAGACTTAGGATTCTCTGATTTCAACATTGGACCTGAGCCTGAATTCTTCTTATTTAAGAATGATGAGAAGGGTGAGCCGACTCTAGAACTAAACGATAAAGGTGGATATTTTGACTTAGCTCCAACCGATCTTGGTGAAAACTGCCGTAGAGATATCGTGTTAGAACTTGAAGATATGGGCTTTGAAATCGAAGCTTCTCACCATGAAGTAGCACCTGGTCAGCATGAGATCGACTTTAAATATGCTGATGCTGTAAGCACTTGTGATAACATTCAAACATTTAAGTTAGCTGTTAAAACGATCGCACGTAAACATGGTCTTCATGCTACATTCATGGCTAAACCATTGTTCGGTGTGAACGGTTCAGGTATGCACGCAAACATGTCTCTATTTAAAGATGGAGAGAATGTGTTCTATGATGCAAAATCAGAAACAGGATTAAGCGAGACAGCTATGCATTTCCTAGCAGGTATCTTAAAGCATGCACAAGATTTCACAGCGATCACGAACCCTACTGTAAACTCTTATAAGCGACTTGTACCTGGTTACGAAGCTCCTTGTTATGTTGCATGGTCTATGCAAAACAGAAGCCCGCTTATTCGTATTCCTGCTTCTCGTGGCATCAGTACTCGTATTGAGGTAAGAAGCGTTGATCCAACGGCTAACCCTTATCTTGCTATGGCAGTATTGCTTGCAGCTGGTCTTGATGGAATCAAGAACAAGCTAAACGCTCCAAAACCAATCGATAGAAACATCTATGTAATGGATAAAGAAGAGCGCGAAGCAGAAGGCATCAAAGATCTTCCAGCAACATTAAAAGAAGCTCTAACTCTATTCAGCAAAAACGAAGTTCTTACAACAGCTCTTGGAGCACATGCTACAGAGCACTTCATTGAAGCAAAAGAGATCGAGTGGGATATGTTCCGTACACAAGTTCACCCTTGGGAACGCGAACAATATATGAGCATGTATTAAAATAAAGTAACCCCTGACACATTTTGTGTCAGGGGTTTTTTAGTGACCATGAAGTAACCACAGCTTAATATTCGTAATCAATAAAAAAAAGAGGATCTAGTAAACTAGATTCCTCCGTATGTACCAACAAAACATTAATGGATACTTCGATATACCCCAATAACTTTACCTAAAATCGTACAACTCTGTAAGATAATCGGCTCCATTGAAGAATTTTCAGGCTGCAATCGAATATGGTTTCTTTCTTTAAAGAATCTTTTTACAGTCGCTTCATCTTCATCGGTCATTGCCACGATGATATCCCCATTATTTGCTGTAGGCTGTTGTTTTACAACAACTAGGTCCTTATTGAAGATTCCTGCTTCAATCATACTGTCACCAACAACAGATAACATGAAGACGTTCTCATCTCCAACAACGTGCTCAGGTAGCGGGAAGTATTCTTCTACGTTTTCAACTGCGCTAATTGGTAGACCTGCTGTAACTTTACCGATAACAGGAATTGAAACAGAACGGACAGAAGGGATGTTGTCTTCTAAACCTAATACTTCAATCGCCCTTGGTTTTGTTGGATCTCGTCGAATAAGTCCTTTTTTCTCAAGTCTTGCTAAATGCCCATGGACTGTGGAACTTGAAGCAAGGCCAACAGCCTCTCCGATTTCACGAACTGAAGGCGGATACCCTTTTTGTGAAACTTCCTCTTTTATGAAAGCCAATATATCCAATTGTCGTCTGGATAACTTAGTCATTTTTTAGCACCTCACCGAATTTTTTATCTATAAAAAGTATATCATGGGGAATTCAGAGATACAAACATAAGTTCGAAAAAATAGTTGACACCGAACAAACGTTCCAGGTATTATTAAACCAAGAGATGCGAACAAACGTTTGTTGAAAGGGGATATCACAATGAAACAAGGGACAATGCATGTTATTGTATTTTTAGGGTTGTTAGGTGGTATATTTTTTACGTTATCAAATCTTGCCTCACAAGAAGCTCAATATATTGAAGTAACCATACAGGAGGGAGACTCACTGTGGAGTCTTTCTGAAGAATATAATGCCAAGCATCATTACTCCAATTGGGAGTTTATAAAATGGGTCGAAAAGAAGAACAGTGTAAATGCGGCAGCCGTTTTTCCAGGACAGAAAGTAATCATACCAGTTAATAAATAATAATAAAGCGGGTTTTAAACAATGAAAGCAATCATTTACTCCAGAGTTAGTACAGATAAAGATGAACAAATGACTTCATTAGAAAGACAAGAAGCGGAACTTAAGAAGTTAGCACTACAATTTCAATTTGAAGTGGTGAACTGTTATCGTGAGAAGGCAAGTGGATTCTCTTTAGACCGAGAAGAATTGTTAAATATATTAGATCTTGCAAGGGATGGTGAGTTTCAGTGCTTGCTTGTACAAGATGATACCCGTTTAGGCAGAGGAAAAGCTAAGATGGCAATACTTCATCAGTTGATCAAATACAACATTAAAGTATATACCCTTTCTAATAATGGAGAATACACGTTAACAGAAGCGGATGAAATGGTGCTTGATATTGTGTCTACTGTAGAAGAATATCAACGAAAACTTCATAATATGAAGATCAAGCGTGGAATGAGAAAAGCTGTTAAAGAAGGATATAAACCTCAGAAGAATCTAAAGAATCAAACCGGTGGAGGCAGAGACAAAAAAGAAGTTCCTATATCTGAGATCGTACGTTTGAAGAAAATGAAGCTTACCTTTCATGACATTGCGTTAACACTTAGAGGATTGGGCTTTGATGTATCTAAAGCAACCGTACATAGAAGATACAAAGAACATGTGGAAAATACAGATAACTAGAAATTCCTTTCATTCTGCTGTAGGATAGAGTGAAGAATGCTTGAAAAAGGAGTTTTTACTATGTTATCTAAAGATAAAATGCAACGTATAAATGAATTGTCTAGAAAATCCAAACAATCTGTTCTAACATCAGCAGAAAAAACGGAACAAAAAAAACTGCGAGAAGAATATTTGCAAGTTTTCCGTAAATCTTTTGTTCAAGATCTGCATGGAATGACTTTTGTTGATCCGAACGGTGATGATGTAACACCTGAAAAATTAAAGAGAAGTAAAGATAATAAGAAAAACCTTAAACATTAATAAAAATGCCTATTTACTCAACTGTAAATAGGCATTTTTTTCTGTTGCATTCTATACATATTAGTATATACTGTTATATAACAACTTTGAAAGGGGAGAATATTTTGACTTTTTCAATTACAAGTGCAGCTGCAAACCTTTATAAAGACATTACTTTAGAAGCGTCAGAGGCTTTAAGACTTTTCGTTAAATATGCAGGAAGTGGTGATTCGGGAGGTTTTTCACTAGGTGTGACGCCTGCCGTGCCTGAAGAGAACGATTACATTCAAGAGGTCGAAGGTCTTCGTTTTTTTGTTAAAAATGAAGAAAGATGGTTCGTGGAGAATATGAAACTTGATTATGATGAAAATACGGATCACTTTTCATGTCACTTACCAGGGCTAGCATAATCAAATATAACCGCCTGTTCTAATACAACCAAAATGTTGTAGAAAAACAGGCGGTTTTTGTATGTTTTTATGAGTAGATGGTAAAATAACTATAGCTAATAATGTGTTTGTCTTGTCTAATTGCACTTGAACGTTTATTATGAAAGTCAAAACTGTTTAGTACATATGAAGGGATGATTTTTTTGTCACGAACTATTGATGAATTAGCAATTAATACGATAAGAACACTTTCTATCGACAGCATAGAAAAAGCGAACTCAGGACATCCAGGTATGCCGATGGGTGCTGCCCCCATGGCATATAGCTTATGGTCAAAATTCATGAACCACAATCCTGCAAACCCTGAATGGTTTAACCGTGACCGTTTTGTTTTATCAGCAGGGCATGGATCCATGTTGTTATATAGCTTGCTTCATTTAAGCGGTTATGGCTTATCAATTGATGATCTGAAGAATTTCAGACAATGGGGCAGTAAGACTCCTGGTCACCCTGAATTCGGTCATACCGTTGGTGTTGAAGCAACAACTGGCCCACTAGGTCAAGGAATTGCAATGGCAGTAGGTATGGCTATGGCTGAACGTCATCTAGCTGCGAAATATAACCGTGATGGACATGAAGTGATCGATCACTATACCTATTCTATCTGTGGTGATGGGGATCTTATGGAGGGTGTATCTGCTGAGGCTGCTTCACTTGCAGGTCATCTTGCACTAGGTAGAATGATCGTTCTTTACGATTCAAATGACATCTCATTGGATGGCGACCTTCATCACTCATTCTCTGAAAGTGTAAAACAAAGATTTGAGGCATATGGCTGGCAAGTAATTTATGTTGAAGATGGAACAAATCTTGATGAGATCGAAAAAGCACTTTCAGAAGCACGTGAAGAACTTAACAAGCCAACACTTATCGAAGTGAAGACTGTGATTGGACATGGGTCACCTAATAAATCAGGAAAATCTGCTTCTCATGGCGCGCCACTAGGTAAAGATGAGATCTTATTAACAAAAGAAGCATACAAATGGACGTTTGAGCAAGATTTCCATGTTCCTGATGAAGTTCATTCACATTTTGAACAACTGAAGAGCGAAGGACAAGCAAAAGAGGAAGAGTGGAATAAGCAGTTCAAGGCTTATTCAGAAGCTTATCCAGAATTAGCTCAAGAACTTCAAGATGCGATCCAAGGGAATCTTCCAGAGAATTGGGATAAAGATCTTCCAGACTATGATAAAGCGATTGCTACTCGTTCTTCTTCAGGTAAGGCGATCAATGCTCTAGCTAAGAGTGTACCATCCTTATTTGGTGGATCTGCTGACTTAGCAGGTTCTAATAAGACGCTTATCGAAGGGGAAAACAACTTCAGCCGTAACGATTATAGCGGACGAAACATCTGGTTTGGTGTTCGTGAGTTCGCTATGGGAGCTGCTTTAAACGGAATGGCACTGCATGGTGGTCTAAATGTATTTGGTGGGACATTCTTCGTGTTCTCTGATTACGTAAGACCTGCAATTCGTTTATCTGCTCTAATGGGACTCCCTGTTACGTATGTATTAACACATGATAGTGTGATGGTAGGAGAAGATGGACCTACACATGAACCAGTTGAGCAACTTGCTTCTCTTCGTGCGATGCCTAATCTTAATCTGATCCGTCCAGCTGATGGTTATGAGTCGAATGCAGCTTGGAAGTTAGCGCTTGAGAGCAAGAACCAACCAACGGCATTGGTACTAAGCCGTCATGACTTGCCGATCTTAAAGAACACAAAAGAGAAGGCATATGAAGGTGTTAAGCGTGGAGCTTATGTAGTTTCACCAGCTGAATCAGATGCGGATGTACTACTTCTTTCTGCTGGATCTGAAGTGAGTATTGCAGTTGCTGCACAAGAATTGCTTCAAAAAGAAGGAATTTCTGCTTCTGTCGTTTCTATGCCATCTTGGGAAAGTTTTGATAAGCAAGATAATGACTACAAAGAGTCTGTACTTCCTAAACACATTACGAAGCGTTTAGCGATTGAGATGGGAGCTTCACTTGGTTGGCATAAATATGTCGGTCTAGAAGGAGACACGTTAACAATTGATACGTTTGGTGCATCTGCACCTGGAGAAGTTATCCAAAAAGAATTTGGATTTACTCCAGAGAACATCGTAAAGCGTGTTAAAGATATGTTAAATAAATAATCTTATTCAAAAAAAGGGGGTTTCCACGAGGAAGCCTCCTTTTCTTACTGATTCGACAAAAATAGTTATATTTTGCGCACCTTTTTAGACAAGCTTTTTTCCGTATATTGTATATACTTTTAGAAAAGTATCTGAGAGGAGCTTGTTCATGAGAGAATTTTATATTTATCTAATCACAAAAGAAGTTGCTCATTCCTACTATGGCAAGGAAAATAAGCTTTTTCAGTTGTTTTTCGAAGAACAGCGCTCAAATGGTATTTCAAAAACCATCTTACAAAAGCAAATCAGCTACATAACCTCTCTATTATCTGTTTCTCAGTTAGAAAAACACTTCTGGAATCATTTAAAAGATAAACATGAATGGCGTTTGGAAGGAGAAACCTATTCATTAACTTGTAAAGATAGTATTGTGAGGATTGAACTCACTGATCAATATATCCATCTTTATAGCATCGGCAACTTTGAAGCAGAAACGGTTATATTTGAGGGGTTACGCCAATATGAACCTTATTTTCTTGCGATGGACTATAGCGAAAGGAAATTTGGCTGGCTCTCACCGTTTAAATTGAATATGGTCTACGCCACTTAATTCTCTTTCAATCTTGTATGTGTAGGTAAACTTGTAGTAAACTAGTTCTAGACAACATGAAGGAGGAAGTTTTAACAATGGGTACTGGTATGATAATCCTTGTGTGTGCACTCTCACTGATTGCAGGTGTTGCGATCGGATTTTTTATTGCCCGCAAGTATATGATGAGTTATTTACAAAAAAATCCACCGATTAATGAAAATATGTTGCGTGTGATGATGATGCAGATGGGTCAAAAGCCTTCGCAAAAGAAAATCAATCAAATGATGCAGGCTATGAACAAACAGATGAAGTAATGTTGGACAAGCACCCTGATATAGAATCGGGTGCTTGTTTTCGTTCTACTCTATAATAGCCACGATACCATTTGCATCAATAAAGGGATGATAGCAGTGAACAATGTTAAAACGATTTCTATAGATGAGATAAATGAAGATCATTATTTGCTTTTTGATGTCAGGTCTCCTAAAGAATTTGAGGAATACCATATTCCTAATGCTTTTAATGTAAGTATCTTTTCAAATGAGGAAAGAGCAGAGATCGGTACGCTCTACAAACAGGATAGCAAAGAAGCTGCGATGGATCGTGGACTTCAAGTAGTCGCACCAAAACTTCCGTCGATATATAAAGAGATTCATACGAAAAGTAAAGAACATCCAGAAAAACAGGTGGTCATCTATTGTGCACGAGGTGGATTTCGTTCGCAAAGTATTGCTCAAACGATGAATATGATGGGTATGGATACTCTACAGTTAGATGGTGGCATCCGGTCCTATCGAAAGAAAATTGAAGCTACTTTTAAGAAGATAGTTGCCGAACCTAGGAGCATAATCGTACTCGAAGGTCACACGGGTACGATGAAGACGAAACTATTAAAAGAACTTCAAGAAGAAGGATATCCCGTATTAAACTTGGAAGAGATGGCAGGACATAAAGGTTCAATTTTTGGGAATATTGGAGAACACCCTTCTTCTCAAAAGAAATTTGAATCAAGCCTATACGAACGGTTAAAAGAAATCGAGAACTCTTCGTCATTTATTATTGAATCAGAGAGTAAACGGATAGGAAGAGCAATCGTGCCTGATTTTCTTTTAGAAGGTAAATATAGTGGTGTTCGAATTCATGTGGAGTTACCTTTTCATCTGCGAGTCCAATATATTTGTAATGTGTACGAGCCACTTCTGCATAAAGATGAGATTGTGGAAGCAATCCATAAGCTTTCAAGGAGATTACCACCATCGGTCATGACAGATATTCAAGAGAACTTAAGGGCGTTAGATTACGAAAAAGTGGTATCCCTCTTACTAGAAAACTATTATGATCCAAAATATGATTACGCCGAGCAAAAATACGATAGTGAGTGTATCAAACTGAGTAGTCGATCCTATCAAGAGATGTATTCCGAAGTAAAAAATCAAATAGACCATTTATTAAACTAACCAAACGGTTACCATGTTTCAATATAAGACCCATTATTCTAGGGTCTTTTTTAGTGAAACTTTTTCCTTTTCTGAATTTTCATATATTGGTAAACTATAATTGTTTTGATATGCAAACAAGGGGGAACGGGCGTTGAGGGTTTTTCTGCAATTGATGTGGTATTTTAAACAAGAAAAGTGGCGATATTTGGGCGGAATCGTGATGCTGGCATTCGTCTCATTAGGGTTGTTAGTACCTCCAAAAGTGGTCGGGCTCATTGTTGATCATATTAAGGAAGGTACGATAACCGAAGAGATATTATGGAGATATGCTGCTGTATTAATCGGTATTGCGATTGGCATCTATGTTCTTCGTTATATCTGGAGAATCTTGATATTCGGTTCAGCCGTTAAATTGGCGATGTTACTAAGAAATAGGCTTTACGAACATTTCACAAAAAAATCACAAGAATTCTACCATAAAAGACGTGTAGGAGACTTGATGGCTCATTCTACAAATGATCTGCAAGCCATTCAACAGACCGCAGGCGATGGTGTTTTGACTTTAGTGGATTCCTTGATGATGGGCGGCTTCACGTTGATCGCAATGGCTACTACGATCAGTTGGAAACTGACACTTGTCAGTCTTCTACCTCTACCCATCATGGCTTGGGCAACAAACAAGTATGGCACGATGCTGCATAAAAGGTTTCATAGTGCACAAGAAGCATTCTCAACACTAAACGATAAGGTGCAAGAAAGCATCTCTGGAACGAGGGTAATCAAAGCTTTTGGTCAAGAAAGAGATGATATCGACAGCTTTTCAAAACTATCCCAAGATGCCGTTAAAAAGAACATGGCTGTAGCACGTATTGATTCTTTGTTCGATCCTACGATTTCCCTGATCATTGGTTTTTCCTTTTTCTTAGCAGTTGGTTATGGCTCGATTCTTGTAACGCATAACGAACTCACAATAGGAGAACTGGTTTCATTTACGAGCTACCTCGGATTACTCATATGGCCGATGCTTGCATTTGGCTGGCTGTTTAATATCGTAGAGCGAGGAAGAGCTTCTTATGATCGTGTAGAGTCACTTCTTGCGGTAAAAGAAGAGATTGAAGACAGTGGTTCAATTGAAAACAGTCCTAGTGGTGATATTTCATTTCAATTAAATCAATTTTCTTACACTACGGATACTCCTGTTTTGAGTGATATACATTTTACTTTAAAACGCGGTCAGACACTTGGTGTCGTCGGAAAAACAGGCAGCGGCAAAACCACGCTATGCAAGCTATTGCTGCGTGAATTTCAATTAAGATCAGACGACATTATTATTAATGATCACGATATCTGTAATTATAAATTGCATGCTTTACGAAATTCGATCGGCTATGTACCTCAAGACCATTTTTTATTTTCGGCAACTATTGCGGAAAATATAGCGTTCTCTAAAGTTGAATCACCTTTTATAAAAATAAAAGAAGCAGCAGAACTGGCCTCTATTCATAAAGATATATCGCAGTTCAAATACGGTTATGAAACAGTTGTGGGGGAGAGGGGCGTTACACTTTCAGGGGGACAAAAACAAAGGATCTCTATTGCAAGAGCATTGATTAAAAACCCAGAAATTTTAATTCTAGACGACTCCCTATCTGCTGTTGATGCAAAAACAGAAGAATCCATCCTTCAGCAACTGAAGCGTAAACGCCAGAATCAAACGACAATCATTACTGCGCATCGCCTATCATCGATCGCGCATTGTGATCTGATCATCGTTTTGGAGAACGGAACGATCGTACAACGCGGTACTCATCTCAGTTTATTGAACGAGGATGGATGGTACAAAGAAACATATGAGAAACAAGCGTTGGAAACGCTCATCTCGCAAGGGGGTGTCATCAAATGAGTACCGAAAAAGAACCAACGCTCGATGAATTGCAGCAAATGAAGCAGTGGTCTGTTTTCAAAAGACTCATGTCTTATACAAAACCACACAAGAAGCGTTTAGCGTTCGCTTTCATTCTATTACTAGTTGCGACTGCAGCTGAACTTACGGGTCCTATTCTCGTTAAAACGTTCATCGACGATTTTGTCACACCGCGAAATTTCGATCAAAGAGCTTTAGTGATCCTTGCTTCTGGATATATTGGATTAATCGTAATCTCAGCGGTCGTAAATTACATACAATTTGTTCTGTTTCAATCGGTTGCTCTAGATATCATTCAAACGCTTCGGATTCAAGTGTTTTCAAAGGTACATTCACTAGGGTTAAAATTCTTTGATCGTACACCAGTTGGAAGTTTAGTATCAAGAATTACGAACGATACAGAAGCGGTGAAAGATCTTTATGTAAGTGTACTTTCAACGTTTGTTCAAAATATTGTATTTTTATTTGGAATCTTTGGCTTCATGTTCTATTTGAATGTGAAACTTGCCTTATTCTGTTTAGGAATTCTGCCGTTCATCGTTTTGATCATGTGGTTATACCGTAAATACAGTTCAAGGTCGTTTTATGACATGAGAGAGAAACTTAGCCAGTTGAACGCTAAATTGAACGAATCTCTTCAAGGGATGTCAATCGTCCAAGTGTTCAATCAGCAGAAGAGGCTAAGAAAAGAGTTTGCAAAAATTAATCAAGAGCATAATGACGCACAGATCAGAAATATAAAATACAATGGTTTGTTGCTAAGACCTGCCGTTGATCTTGTCTATATGCTTGCATTGTTGATGATTCTATCCTTTTTTGGCATTAAATCTTTTCATTCACCCGTTGAGATCGGTGTGATCTATGCTTTTATCAATTATCTAGATCGCTTTTTTGAACCGGTTAACATGATGATGATGCGCCTTTCTATCTTTCAGCAAGCGATCGTTTCTGCAGGACGAGTATTTACAGTCATGGATGAAGAAGAATTTGCTCCTATTAAAAAAGGGGATGAGACGCCTTCGATTTCAAGAGGAAAGATTCAATTTAAAGACGTTTCCTTTTCTTATGATGGAGAACAGGAAGTTCTAAAAGATATCACTTTCACTGCAGAGCCTGGTCAAACAGTAGCCCTCGTCGGTCATACCGGAAGTGGTAAGAGCTCGATCATCAATCTGCTCATGCGTTTTTATGAAGTGAATAAAGGTAAGATTTTGATCGATGACGTTCCTTTATCCAACTTTGAAAACAAAGAGTTGAGAACTAAGATGGGGCTCGTTCTGCAAGATCCTTTCTTATTTGTAGGTGATATTATGCAGAACGTAAGATTGTACGATCAGACGATCACAGATGAGGATGTAGTGAATGCGGCTAGGTTTGTTCAAGCTGCCCCCTTTATTGAGAGGTTACCAGAGGGGTATCAAACAGAATTAGGAGAAAGAGGAGCCACTTTTTCAAGTGGACAAAGACAGCTGATCTCTTTTGCACGCACGATGGCTTTTTCCCCGAAAATATTAATACTCGACGAAGCGACGGCAAACATTGATACAGAGACAGAGGAAGAGATTCAAGAAGCTCTTCATAAAATGCGCAGCGGCAGAACGACCATTGCTATCGCACATCGATTATCTACGATACAAGACGCCGAACTCATTCTCGTGTTGCATAAAGGTGAAATTGTCGAAAGAGGCACTCATCAAGAACTATTAAGACAGCGAGGGTTGTATCATAAGATGTTCCTTTTACAACATGGAAAAGATTCTATGAACGATGTAGGTTAATTAATAAAATGATACCTGTACGAAAAGACAGCTCATCTTCATACAGAGCTGTCTTTTTTAATGCTGTTTTGTACTGCATAAGTATAGCCTTCAGGTGATCGCGAAGTGTAATCTCAGGTGGTTATGCGCGTTTTAACAGTGCTCCTAACCGTTTTATAGGTGAAAACAAAGCGATTACAGGTGAAAACAACCAATTAACCGGTGAACGCGTAATAAATATAAAAACACGTACCGTAAAATGAGCACTAGAGAAAAACCAGAGTTTTTCATGTAAGGTCTGCGAAAAAACTTTTATTTCTCCATTCAAAAATGTCCCTATTTTTTACTATAATCTTTCGAAAATATGAACATGTGTTTTAAGGATTGACTTATTTGCAAATTATTTTATTATAAGATAGCATACACATACAGACAAACTGAATAAAAGGATGAGAATGCTTTGAAGAAATATGTATTACCATCAATGTTGATCGGCAGCATGGTTGTCCTTTCAGCATGTAAGCCAGTTGATTGGGCAGAAAAAAAATGGAATGCAGCCTTTAAGGAAGAGAGCTCTGAAGAGAACGAAAAACAGATTTCGAACGAGCAGACTTCACCAAAACCCAATGATAAAAACAAAAATGAAACTCCTGATGAACAACCTTCAGCGAAGACTGATCTGCCTTGGCTAGAAGAAACGGTAACAGCATCCGGTGACGGAAAAGCGGTCGTACAGAATTTAGACGATCTTTTAATAGTTGCAAACAAGGAAAGAAACCTGCCAGGTGATTATGAACCGAAAGATTTAGTTACACCTAATGTTCCGTTCCCGTTTAAAGAGGATCTGCCTAAGAAAAAACTTAGAAAAGAAGCTGCGCTTTCTTTAGAAGTATTGTTTAAGGCAGCCCAAAAAGATGGCCTGGAGCTGCTAGCTCAATCAGGTTATCGCTCATACGATACACAAGTTTCCATATTTGCCTTTAACGCGGAGCAAAAAGGAGAAGAAGTAGCTAACAAAACGAGTTCCAGACCCGGTCAGAGTGAGCATCAGACGGGATTGTCTATGGACGTTACTTCTCAAGAAGTAAATTTTGAACTTGTAGAAGCATTCGGTGAGACAAAAGAAGGAAAATGGCTCGCTGAAAATGCACATAAGTATGGATTCATCATCAGATATCTTAAAGGAAAAGAAGAGATTACGGGATATCAATATGAACCTTGGCATCTACGTTATGTTGGTGTAGAGCATGCTAAAAAAATTCACGAGCAAGGAATTACCCTTGAAGAGTATTTACAGAAACCATAAAAATATCTGACAGCTTTTTTTAAAGCTGTCTTTCTTTATGTTTGAACAAAATGGATATTCCCTTTAAGATAGAGAGAGAACTGTAAAAAGGAGCTTACTAAAAAAATGACCGATCTTAATATTCTGCTTGCTTTTGGAGCTGGCTTGCTCTCCTTTATTTCACCTTGCTGTTTGCCGTTGTATCCTGCTTTTCTATCTTACATAACGGGGATATCTGTTCAGGAACTTAAAGAAGAAAATGCCATGCTTAGAAAAACGGCGCTTTTACATACTACATTTTTTTTAATAGGTTTTTCGATCATCTTTCTTTTCCTTGGTCTATCTACTACGATAATCGGTGATCTATTCGTACAATATCAAACTTTGTTAAGACAAATCGGGGCTATTGTAATTATCTTTTTCGGACTAGTTGTAATAGGATTCATATCTCCAACATTTTTGATGAAGGATAAGAAAGTCAGGTTTCAATCTCGTCCTACTGGATATCTGGGTTCCGTATTGATCGGCATTGGTTTTGCAGCAGGTTGGACACCTTGTATGGGTCCGATTCTAGCAGGTGTTATTGCGCTTGGAGTATCGAATCCAGCAGCATCTATGACGTATATGGTCGCTTATGTTTTAGGATTTGCTGTTCCTTTCTTTGTTTTAAGCTTCTTTTTGGATAAACTAAAGGTAATAAAAAAGTTCAATCGTCAGTTTATGGTAGTAGGCGGAACTCTTATGGTCATCATGGGAATCTTGCTATACTTTGATTGGCTGATTCAATTAACATCGTTTCTAACAAACCGTGTGTTTGGAGGATTTAAAGGTTTTTAAGAGTAAACTGGAAAGGGGATATACATCATGCATTCACGATCGAATGACCTTATCTTAAAAACAACAACAAATATTATTGTTTTTGTTATTCTAGCTTTTTCAATCAACATGCTTTTTTCAGGACATAATGCTCCTGGAGGAGGATTTATTGGAGGATTGATGGGAGCAGGAGCATTTCTTCTTCTCTATGTTTCCTACGGATTACAACCTGTACATAGAATCTTGCCCATTAACTTTACGCACATGATCGCAGCTGGTTTATTGATCGCCATACTGACCGGTGCAGGTTCCTTTGTTTTGGGTGTTCCATTTTTGAGTCACAGTTTTGGATATTTTCAACTCCCGTTGTTAGGGAAAACAGAACTTGCTACAGCGATGCTTTTTGACTTAGGTGTATATTTGACTGTAATCGGTGTGACGATGACCATTATCCTCTCAATTGCAGAAGATAAGATCGAGAAAGAAGTAGGGGAAGGGAACTAACCGTGTTTTTTATTGCGAGTACATGCTTTGCCATCATCATGGCAGTGATTGTTTTTAATTTCCGAATGAAAGAAACAAGAGAACCGGTGACGACCAAAAAGATCATCATCCCTCCATTGGCTATGAGTACAGGCTTTCTTCAGTTCGTGATTCCTGCTTTTCACATCACCTGGACGGAAGCGGGGGAGGCATTCTTAGTGGGTGTCATGTTCTCCATATTTCTTATCATGACAAGCAAGTTCGAGATTAAAGGTGATCATGTATACTTAGTTCGGTCGAAAGCTTTTATCTTTATCATTATCGGATTGTTCGCCATCCGCTTAGCTCTAAAGTGGTATATTGGTTCAACGATATCGATCTTTGAAACAAGTTCGTTATTCTTTATCGTTGCGTTTGGAATGATTCTGCCATGGCGACTTGCCATGCTCGTTTTGTTCAATAAAAAGAAAAATGAGATCGCAATGTAAACTTCAATAACAAAAGAAAACCCCTGAATCTAAATGATTCAGGGGTTCTTTATGCGAGTAAAGAATAATAAGGTTTGATGTCGATGTTTTTCTTTTTTAGTGTCTTGATCAACCACTTGTGATCTCTTTTTGGTGTAGCGATAATATAGCCGCGAATGATTAAGTCTTGTGACATTGAACTTGCATTTTCTTGCAATGCTAGCTCGCCGATCTTACCAGCGATCTTTTCTTTCGCTACGTCTCTGAAGAGTTCAGGTACCGGGGCTACTAATTCGTTTAAAAGTTTCTTCTGATCATCTGTCCATAGATGAATAGTTTGGTTAATGTAATGTTCTTGCCAATCTAAAATTGATTTTCCATCTTCTTTAGGTAATCGTTTTAAGAATTTGCGGAACATAAAATATCCGCCGATTGCAAACATGGTAAATAAAAAAACGGACCATAACACGATAAAAGTGATGAACCATCCAGACAATGCGTCCACCTCATATGTATAAATTTTTTGGCGGGACCATGTGGGAATCGAACCCACCGGAGACGGCACGCGCCTCCCAAAAGGTTTTGAAGACCTAGGCAAGCACCAGCTACACATCTGGCCCCAAGTAAAATCTCTAGCTCGCTATTGCATTATACAGCATTTTACCTCAGTAGGACAAGGTTTGTGACTTATTCCATATGATAGGGGAGAACAGTTTTGTCGAATTGTGGTGCAGCGCGACTGTAACAGGGAGGAAACTCAACTATAACAGCTTGAAACTATAACAGATGATTTTCTACACTATAACAGTTTGTCCTGTGGACAAGTGTGAATAACTTGTTCTGTGGATAACCTGTGGGTATACAGGTGTGAATAAATATACATCCGTTTATGACGTTCTGGGAAATAATATTAAGCACGCAAACTTCGCTATTTTTCAACATTGAATAATGCGTTATCCTTGTTTTTTACATCTCCTTTTCATAAAGTGTAGAAGAGTATGTACATATAGGTGGTTAAACATATGACGATAAAATATTATACGATTGGAATGGCTGGACACATTGATCACGGAAAAACGACGCTCACAAAAGCTTTGAGTGGTATCGATACAGATACACTCAAGGAAGAAAAAGCCCGCAAGATCACGATCGAACCAGGGTTTGCGCCTTTTCCGTTAACAAAAGATCTGCATACCTCTATCGTAGATGTACCGGGTCATGAAAAGCTGATTCGTCAGATGATCGCTGGTGTAGCGGGAATCGATCTAGTGCTCCTTGTGATCGCGGGAGATGAAGGTGTGATGCCTCAAACGAGAGAACACTTTGAAATTCTTTCCTACTTAGGCATTGAGAAGGGAATAATCGTGGTTACAAAGTCAGATATGATTGATGAAGAGATGAGGATGTTAGTTGAAGAAGACATTTTGGAACTTACAAACTCATCGGTTTTCGAACATTTTTCAATACATTTTGTAGACAGTATTTCTTCTGCAGGAATAGAGAAATTGAAAGATGAAATCATTAACCTCTTAAGAGACACGCCTGTTAAATCTTCACAAGGCTCATTTCGCATGCCGATCGACCACATCTTTACCGTTAAAGGACAAGGTACTGTTGTAAGAGGTACGGTCTATGAAGGTGAGGTACAGGAAGGTGATGAACTTCTTGTTCAGCCTGGGAACGATAAAGTGAAGATTCGAAAACTGCAAGTGCATAAACAAGATGTTCATTCAGCTAGAGCGGGACAAAGAGCAGCGCTAAACCTTTCAGGAGGCTCTAGAGCAGATTGGAAAAGAGGTCATGTTTTAGTAGAACCGAATGTCTACTCGACCACGGACACTATCGATCTCGTGTTATCAACGGGTGAAGGTTGGCAAGGAAAGTTGAAACAGCGCTCGCTTGTGAAGTTTTATAGTGGTACGTCTGAAGTGATGGGTAAACTCGTCCTGTTTGACCGGAATGAGCTTGATGTCAATGAAGATCAAATATATTGTCAAGTTCGATTAGATCAAGAGGTCGTAACAAAACGAGGTGATCGTTTCATTTTAAGAAGACCAACTCCTGAGGAAACAATAGGCGGAGGAGAAGTTATCGACCCGAACGGATCTGTTTATAGATTTGGAGCGGAGACCATCGAACGATTGAAAAGTAAACATAAAGGAACTCCTGGTGACCGTGTCTTACAGTTGCTTAATAAAGCAGGATCGATGACAGAGTTAGAACTTAAGAGATCTAGTGGAATGGATGAGGAAATTCTTCAACACACGTTGGACGAACTATTAAGTGAGGGTTCTGTTGAACAAATGCAGGATTATTTGGTTTCTCATTCTACGGTACAGCATATTAAATCTAGCATCATGAACAAACTTCAAAACTTCCATAGTGAGCATAGTTTAAGACAAGGTATTCCAAAGGCAGAAATTGTTCAATCATTCCAAAGCGAAGTAAATCCGAAGATAGTTAACATGCTACTTGAAAAATGGGTAA
Organism: Fictibacillus nanhaiensis; assembly: GCF_049537595.1. GTDB lineage: Bacteria > Bacillota > Bacilli > Bacillales > Fictibacillaceae > Fictibacillus > Fictibacillus nanhaiensis_F. The sequence continues at coordinate 1,790,883 of NZ_JBMULM010000001.1, read as the reverse complement.
CAGATTCAACCGTTTCGACCACGGACCATTTTGTTCATTTATCACATTTTAAACCACATTATCCAGAAAAATGGGCAAAAAGGATGGCGAATGTTCTAACCAACTTGGAAGAAGCACAGCTTGAACCAGATGACCTAGAGAACATCTATAACGCTCAACAACTTCCTGAATCTCTTTATCATGAGTTTAAATATTTTTTGATTAAGACTAATGAAGTAGTCACGCTATTTGATGAAGTGATGTTGAGTAAAAAGGCATTTGATTCAGCAGTTGAACACTTAAGAGATAATACGGATTCAGCCTTCTCGGTGCAGGATGCTAAGGCGGTTCTTCATACATCAAGAAAGTTTTTAATACCGATCTTGGAATGTATGGATTCTTTAGGGTATACGATGCGAGAATCTAATGTTAGAAAATGGGTGCAATAATTGAGAGTTGTTTTTTTTACACCATATTATAAACAAAACCGTGGTAATTCTACTACGGCCAAACGGTTAGAACATGGATTGTCTAAGAAAGTTGAGTTTTCTTTATTTCCATATGAAGAATTAAGTGTTAATCCTACTCTTCTTGAATGGATGGAGAAAGCGGAAATGTATCACATCCTTCATTTTTCTAGATTCGTTCAATGGGCTGAAAAAAATGAGGTTACGTTGGATAAACCTTATATCGTTACTTCTGGAGGAACAGATCTCAACCACTCTTTAATAGAAGACGAAGAAAGATATCTTCCTATGTTGCGTGAAGCAAAAGCTATTACTGTTTTTACTCAACAAGCTAAACGAATGCTAATAAAAGATTATGGACTAAGTGATAAATCTGTACATGTGATACCCCAAAGTATTTATTTACCTACCACAGACCATACGCTCCAAACATTGACTCTACCGGACGGCTACCCAAAATTGTTATTGCCAGCTGGAATTCGCCCGGTTAAAGATGTTCTTTTTGCTTTAGAAAGTTTAATTAAGCTGTCTGAAGATTTTACTGAACTCTGCTTTTTACTCGTAGGAGCAAACTTAGATGAGGAAGAGCTCGAACGAGTGAAGAAGGCGGAGAAAAAGTATGATTGGCTGCATTATCTGCCCGAAGTAGAACTCGGTCAAATGAAGAAGCTGTATGAATGGGGAGATGTTGTTCTGAATACATCGATCTCAGAAGGGCAGCCGACAGCACTATTAGAAGCGATGAGTTTGAAAAAGCCTGTTATTGCTAGGGATAACGTTGGGAATGCTAGCATCATACAGCACGGAAAGAACGGATTGCTGTTTCAATCTCAAGAAGAATTTTATCACTCTATAAAAAAAGTGATTTCTGATAATAAAACGTATAAACAACTAAGTGACCATGGGTATCAAACCATAAAAGAGAACCACACTATAAAGAAAGAGATAGACTCTTATATGGAATTATATAAAGGTTATTAAGAATAAAGGAGAGAGTATGATGAAAAAAATTAGTTTATTGTTGCTGACTATGATGCTATTCTTATCAGCTTGCGGAACGAATAATGAAGATAAGAAAAATTCAAAATCAAATAAAGATGAGGTCTTTACGATTGGGGTAATCCCAGCACAAACTGAAGGTGAGATGAAGGGTGCGCTTGATAAGCTTCAGAATGTGCTTAGTGAGAAAATGGACCGTGAAGTTAAGATCACATCTTATCCGGATTACAACGGTGTAGTTGAAGCGATGAACTATGATAAGATCGACATGGCTTATTTTGGGCCTCTTACATACGTTGTCGCTCATGAAGAGAGTGGAGCGAAAGCAATCGTAACACAACTGATCAAAGGCGAACCGTTCTACTATTCTTATTTAATCACGCATAAAGACAGCAAGTATGAAAGTTTTGAGGATATGGCATCTGATGTTAAGAATGTTAAGTTTGCTTTTGGTGACCCATCCTCAACTTCAGGATCATTGATTCCTAGTATCAAATTAAAAGATGAAGGCATCTATAGAAGTGAATCTGATAGTGATTTTAATAATGTTAGGTTTACCGGTTCACATGATGCGACCGCGCTTGCTGTTCAAAACAAACAAGTAGATGTTGGTGCGATCGACAGCGCTATCTATGATAAATTGATCGAAGAAGGGGCGATTGACGGAGATCAGTTTAAAGTGATCTGGAAGTCAGAGAAGTTGTTCCAATATCCATGGGCTGTATCTGAAAGTACAGATGAGAAAACGATGAAGAAACTTCAGCAGATCTTTTTAGATATAAAAGATAAAGAGATTCTAGATGCCTTTGGTGCAACAGGGTTTACGAAAGCAGACAACAAGGATTACGAGAGTATCCGAAAAGCAGCAATCAAAGAGGGTACCATTCAGGAATAGAGGGGAACCATGGTTTGGTTTAAGAGGAGTCAGTTTTTAATTCTATTATGCTTAACTATACTTGTAATAGGAAGCATGAAGTTTACAGAGTTTGATCTTTCGAAGTTTAGAGATTTTCAGAATATGGGTGACTTTCTGTCGAAATGGTTTCCGATGAACACAGAAAGTTTGCCGTTTCTGTTTCAAGAAAGTTTGTTAACGATTGCTATTGCATTTTTGGGGAGTTTATTCGGTCTGATTATCGCACTTCCTTTAAGCTTTATGGCGGCTCGAAATACGAGTAAAAACCGCTTTGTCTATTTTGTGACTCGCTTCTTGCTTAGCTTTTTACGATCAGTACCTGAATTTGTTTTCGGTTTAATTCTATTAACAACGCTTGGACTTGGCCCATTTCCTGCCGTTATCGCCATCATATTTCATAACATCGGAGTATTAGGAAAGCTGATATCAGAGCTTATTGAGTCGGCTGATAAGGGTCCGATGGAAGCGATGCTGGCAGTAGGGGCAAGGAAATGGATCGGGAATCTTTTTGCAGTATTACCACAAATATGGCCGAATGTCCTTTCTCAATTTTTCTACCGATTTGAGGTCGCTATTCGAACTTCGCTCATCTTAGGTTTGATTGGTGGAGGGGGAATCGGTCAACAATTGTTTATTCATTTTAAAACGTTTCAGTATCAACTCGTCTCGGTTGACGTACTACTCATCATGATCATGGTTATCATGGTGGATTATATTGGCAGCAAAATTCGGGAAAAGGTAATTTAGGTGATAATATGATTGAATTTAAGAGTGTATCTGTCACGTATCCTGGCGCTAAAGAACCTGCTTTAGCGGATGTGAGTATAACTTTCCAAAAAGGGGAGTTCGTCTGTGTCTTAGGAAGAAGCGGTGCAGGAAAATCAACATTTATCAGATGTATCAACGGGTTGCAGCCTGTATCTGAAGGTTATGTGAAATGGGAAGATAAAACGTTAAGTGAGATGACTCACAAAGAAACGTTAGAAGTTCGCCGGAAAACAGGTATGATCTTTCAGCATTTTAACTTAATTCCGAGGATGAGTGTTGTTCAGAACATCTTAACAGGTCTGTTTGGATACAAAAAATCATATGAGAATTTGTTAGGATTGTTTAAATCCAATGATCGATTGCAAGCTCTAGAAGCGATTGATCAGGTTGAGCTAACTGTTGAACCAACAAGACGAGTTGAGAAGTTAAGCGGCGGGCAAAAACAAAGAGTAGCGATCGCTCGAGCACTCGTTCAAAATCCGAAAGTATTCTTAGGAGACGAACCTGTTGCGAGTTTGGATCCTGGAACGGCTGATCGGATTTTTCAATTATTAAAAAAAACTCATGTAAAAAGGAATCTTGTGTCAATTATTAACGTGCACGACGTCATCCTCGCTAAAAAATTTGCCACAAGAATCATTGCGCTCAAGGACGGAAAGCTCGTTTTTGACGGAACACCTGAAGAATTTGATGATAAGGTCTATGCAGACATCTATAACCATTCATCTTAAAATGGACGCAAAAAAACTCCGAACCCGGAGTTTTTTTGTTTAATTGGCGTTAATCGGTTTTTCAGAGAATGCAAGAACACGACCGACGATGCTAGCGTCATTTATTCCATTAGTGTGAAGTCTCTTCACATATTCTAGCGCTTCGCTTTCAGGAAGGCTTACGAGTAAGCCGCCAGAAGTTACAGCATCACATAAAATCCATTGCTGCCACTCGGTAAGGTCGTTTCCGTATTGGACATCATCTTTTATCCAACGATGATTTGCTTTTGAACCACCAGGAACGATTCCCTCTTGAGCAAGCTCTGATGTACCTGGTAAAAGTGGAACTCGGTCATAATCGATCACGATTGTAATATTTCCTGTTCCTTTTGCCATCTCAGTCGCATGACCAAGGAGACCAAATCCAGTTACATCTGTGACAGCGTTTGGAGATAGACCTTCTAAACATTCAGCAGCAGTCTTATTCAGTGCTGCCATCGTCTCGCTGACTAGCTGGAGTTGATCATCAGAAAGCTTGTCTTTCTTTATCGCTGTGGTTTGTATACCCACACCGATTGGTTTTGTTAACACAAGAACATCTCCGGGTCTCGCCCCTACATTTTTATATACTTTTGATGGATGTACGAGTCCTGTAACAGACAGACCAAACTTAGGCTCTGAATCGTCGATCGAGTGTCCTCCAACCAGCACTGCACCAGATTCCTTCACTTTATCTGCTGCTCCCTTTAGGATTTCAGCAAGAACATCGTGACCGAGAGTGTTGATCGGAAAACCTACTATATTCATTACCGTTGTAGGCCGTCCTCCCATCGCGTATACATCACTTAGTGAGTTGGCAGCTGCAATTTGTCCGAACATGTATGGATCGTCTACTATTGGTGTAAAGAAGTCGACAGTCTGGATCATAGCAAGGTCATCCGTTAACTTATAGACTCCCGCATCGTCTGAAGTATCTAAACCAACTAAAAGGTTAGGATCATTTTCACGTTTTGGTAGATGACGCAAAACTTGCGCCAGGTCTTCTGGACCAATTTTACAGCCTCAACCACCTTTTGAGGAAAGGTGAGTAAGCTTAACATTGTCTTTACTTGTCATAATGAAACGACACCTCCTTTTGTTAGTATAAACATTATTTTTGTGAAATGCCTAAGGATATACTAAAATAGTCTTAAAAAAGGAGGATGAAAAATGAAAGTATCTATTGAATTCTGCATGATGTGAAACTTTGCACCAAAAGCCGCGAGTCTCGCGGAAGACCTGTTCAACCATTTTCGTTCAAAAATCTCAACTCTCGAACTGATCCCTAGCTCTGGGGGAGTGTTTGAAGTAAACGTCAATGGCGAAAAGATTTATTCAAAAAAAGAGACCGGAGAATTTCCGGATCATGATCTGATCATACAGCATTTAGAAAAACTAATGGCTTAAAAACGATGCCCTCCTTAAAGGGATCGTTATACCCTTAAGGAGGAGCTTCATCTTGTCAAAATCTGATCTATTAAGGCAGCTGCCTGCCGTGCATGAGGTAGTAAAAGATATCAGTTCTGAAGTGAATGGCAAACCGGAAAAGGAAATAACACGAGCGGTTCAAGATGCGATCAAACATTGGCGGAAAACTATTCTCAACGAGCACCATGCTATTGACTTGAAAACTGATATGAGGTCCCTCGTTAAAAATTCAGCAAAGTCTAATTTAACTCATCCTACGGATCAGATCCGCTCCTTGATCAATGCAAGTGGAGTCGTAATACATACAAATCTAGGACGATCTAGACTTAGCGAGAAAAGTGTAGAACGGATGAGTGAGACAGCAAGAATGTACTCGAATTTAGAATATAATTTGGAAGCAGGAAAAAGAGGTTCCAGGCATGACCTGACAGAGAATCTAATTAAACAAGTGACAGGTGCAGAAGCAGCGATGGTCGTGAACAATAATGCTGCAGCCGTTTACTTAATCCTAAAAGCACTAGCTAAAAACAAAGAAGTTATCGTGTCAAGAGGTGAGCTGGTTGAAATAGGAGGCTCATTTCGTGTCTCTTCTATTATGGAAGAAAGTGGAGCGAAACTCCGTGAGGTTGGAACGACGAATAAAACACATCTCTTTGATTATGAAAGAGCGTTGAATGATGAAACTGGTATGATCATGAAGGTTCATACAAGTAATTTTAAGGTGATCGGGTTCACGAAAGAAGTTCCTTCAAGTGAGTTGATTCAGTTGAAGAAGGATAATCATGAGCTGATTATCTACGAAGATCTTGGAAGTGGAGCTCTCTATCCTTTTCAGTCTGAAGGAATCGGTGATGAGCCATTGATCTCCTCTGTTATTGATAATGGAATAGATCTCGTGTCTTTTAGCGGAGATAAACTTTTAGGCGGCCCACAAGCTGGAATCATTGCTGGTAAGAAAAAGATCATCGAGATATTAAAAAAGCATCAGCTAGCTCGTGTTTTAAGAGTGGATAAATTTACGATAGCTGCATTAAACGAAACGTTGCAGTCGTATATGAACGAAGAATTTAAAGAAATTCCTACGGTTAGAGATATTTTGAAAACTCCTGAAGAAATCAGAGAAGTCGTATGGCGACTAAAAAGAAAAGTGGAAGATCATTCTTCTTTACATATCCGAATTCTAGAAGAGTTCTCTCAAGTTGGGGGAGGAACGATGCCGGATGTGAAGTTGCCAACTTTTTGTTTAGGGCTTAAACATTTTAAAGGAGCAGATTACCTCGCAAGAGCTTTTCGGAACTATCGGACCCCTATTATCGTGAGGATCAAAGATGAAGAAGTCCTTCTGGATCTTAGAACGATTTCCGATGATGAGCTTTTGACGGTTGAAGATGCTATACGTTCGATCGAGTAACAACAGGGACTGACAGATAATCTGTCAGTCCCTGTTGTTGTTTTGTTTATTAACTTCCTTCTCCACGGTTTTGTCCCGTATGATTACGTTGCTTAACTTTTTTAGAACCACTCATAGGAGCTGGTTGTCCAGGGTTCTCTCCTTTAGGAGCGTTCTTTCGAATATCTTTAAACGTATTATGCTCTCCCATTATAAGCCTCCTATTTTTCTTTTCACTTTTGTATATTTATTTGTTAGAAAGGCTTCATTGCCTAGTTGATTGTAGTGCAAGGTGTGAGACTCCTGGGGGCTCACCGCACGCCCCCCGGAAAGCGAGCACCTGGAACGTAAATCAACAACATCTGTGCAATTGCTCAGCAATAGAAAGCAATTTATTGAATAATTATAGATAATATTGGAACGTTAAAGGTATATCAAAACAAAGGATGGTAATTATGCCCTATCATAAAAACAAGCAACAAGCATATCAAGCTGCTGAGCAAGGTTATCACCATGCAATGGATATCTCAAAAACATTGGATGCGTCAAATAGTGAATATGGTGTTTTTTATGCCCATTTTATGACTGAAAACGAAAAGGCTTGTCAACAAATACAGAACGCACTGGAAACAGCTTCTGAACATCAACAGCCGCAGTTAGAAAGCTTTCTAAATGAGCTGCAACAACTTCAGAGTCAGTTTCCAAAACCTTAATGTCTTTTCTTCGTTTTCTTATTGTTTTGACGCTCAGCTTCACTTAACTTTTCATTAGGTATGGATAATGCCTCATTACCGAATTCTGTCTCATATCCAGCTCCCTTACCTTGAGCTTTTGCTGCATTCATTCCAGGACGCGAGTGATTTGCTTTATTTCTTCCCATTTGTTTATCACCTCCGTTACATTTAGTTTGTGCAATATCAAAAAGAAGAAGCACTCCAAAAAAAGGAGTGCTTCTTTACGTTCAAGATTTATATTTACTGAGTAACAGCCAGACACCAGAAAGGCCGATCAAACTGTATAAAACTTTTGTAACAGTGGTAGCGCTTCCAAGAATTTCTGTGACAACGTTAAAATCAAAAAGACCGATTGCTCCCCAGTTTAATGCTCCGATCAACACGAGTAAAGCGGCAAGTTTTTTTAACCATTCCATCCTGTTTCCCTCCGATCTTTTTAAGCGTGTACTTATGGGAAAACAAAAAGAAGTATTACGTAATTTACTATATGCATGCACGAAGATACTGGTGATTTTTACACCCATAAGAAATACTTATGTCGATTGATAACTATTAACTATTTTACTTATGAAAGGGTTTTACGTATGATAATAGAGGGAAAAAAAGATTTTGTGTAAATGACTCTGAAATTGAACACATTTTTTCGACAATTTTTCTCATAATCGTGTATGATTGTTAGTGAAGGGAGAGAGTGGAACATGAAAAGAAATGATGTATTTAATGCCCGTTCTACTTTTGATGTGAACGGTAAGGAATATAGCTATTACCGTTTAGGAGCGTTAGAAGAAGCGGGAATAGGTAACGTATCAAAATTACCCTACTCTGTAAAAGTATTATTGGAATCTGTATTAAGACAATTTGATGGAAAAGTAATCAACAAAGAACATGTTGAAAATCTTGCAAAGTGGGGCACGAGTGAGCTAAGAGATATCGATGTTCCTTTTAAGCCTTCACGTGTTATTCTTCAAGATTTTACAGGAGTGCCGGCTGTTGTTGATCTAGCTTCACTTCGTAAAGCCATGAAGGATATGGGTGGAGACCCTTCTCAGATCAACCCTGAAATTCCCGTTGATCTTGTAGTTGACCATTCTGTTCAAGTTGATAAAGCGGGTACTCAAGATTCACTTGCTTTCAACATGAACCTTGAATTTGCTCGAAATGAAGAGCGTTACAAACTTTTGAGCTGGGCTCAATCTGCGTTTGACAACTACCGTGCAGTTCCTCCTGCAACGGGTATCGTTCACCAAGTTAACTTGGAGTATCTGGCACCAGTTGTTCTTACAAGCGAATCAGAAGGGGAAACAATTGCTTTTCCTGATTCACTAGTAGGTACAGATTCCCATACAACAATGATCAATGGTCTTGGAGTATTAGGATGGGGTGTTGGAGGAATTGAGGCAGAAGCTGGTATGTTAGGACAGCCTTCTTACTTCCCAGTTCCAGAAGTTATCGGTGTGAAACTTACAGGGACACTTCCAAACGGAACGACTGCAACTGACCTTGCTCTTAAAGTAACGCAAGTATTGCGTGAAAAGAAGGTAGTAGGAAAGTTTGTTGAGTTCTTCGGTCCAGGACTTGCTGATATGCCGCTTGCAGACCGTGCGACAGTTTCAAATATGGCTCCTGAATATGGGGCGACTTGTGGTTTCTTCCCAGTTGATGAAGAAGCTTTAAACTACCTTCGCTTAACAGGTAGAACAGAAGATCAAATTCAGCTTGTAGAAGCGTATTGCAAAGCAAACGGATTGTTCTACACAGCAGGAGATGCTGATCCTGAATTTACAGACGTTGTTGAAATCAATCTTTCTGAAATTGAGCCAAACTTGTCAGGACCAAAACGCCCACAAGATTTGATTCCTTTATCACAAATGAAAGACAGCTTCAATAAAGCGCTTGTAGCTCCACAAGGAAATGCAGGGTTCGGGCTTACAGCTGATGAGATCAACAAAGAAGTTACCGTGAAGCATCCGAACAACGAAACTTCTACGATGAAGACTGGTGCAGTTGCGATCGCCGCAATTACAAGCTGTACGAATACGTCTAACCCTTACGTAATGTTAGGTGCTGGATTAGTTGCTAAGAAAGCGATTGAAAAAGGCTTAAAAGTTCCTGGCTATGTAAAAACATCTTTGGCACCCGGATCTAAAGTTGTTACACGTTATTTAGAAGAAGCGGGCTTAATGAGCTATATGGATCAGTTAGGGTTCAACCTTGTTGGTTACGGTTGTACAACATGTATCGGTAACTCAGGTCCTTTAGCGCTTGAAGTTGAAAATGCGATCTCTAAGAACGATCTAACTGTAACCTCAGTACTTTCAGGAAACAGAAACTTTGAAGGACGTATCCACCCGCTAGTAAAAGCCAACTACTTAGCTTCTCCACCGTTAGTTGTAGCGTATGCACTAGCAGGAACCGTAGATTTCAACCTTCAATCTGATTCTTTCGGAACAGACAAAGAGGGTAACGAAGTTTACTTTAAAGATATCTGGCCTTCAACAGAAGAGATTAATGAAGCGATGAAGAAAGCAGTTACTCCAGAATTGTTCAAGAAGGAATACGAGCGTGTATTTGATGAGAACGAACGTTGGAACGAACTGAAGACTTCAGCTGACCAATTATATGGTTTTGATACATCATCAACATATATTCAAAACCCTCCGTTCTTTGAAGAGCTTTCTGCAGAACTTAAAGAGATCCAACCTCTTAAAGATCTTAAGCTTATCGCTAAATTCGGGGATTCTGTTACAACTGACCACATTTCACCAGCTGGTGCGATCGGAAAAGATACTCCTGCAGGCAGATACTTGATTCAAAATGGTGTAGAGCCACGCGACTTTAACTCTTACGGTTCTCGTCGTGGTAACCATGAAGTAATGATGCGTGGTACTTTCGCGAATATTCGTATTCGTAACGCGGTGGCTCCTGGTACTGAAGGTGGATGGACTACTTTCTGGCCAACTAACCAAGTGATGAGCATCTATGATGCTGCAATGAAATACAAAGAGAACGGTACGGGTCTTATGGTAATCGCAGGAAAAGATTACGGTATGGGATCTTCTCGTGACTGGGCAGCAAAAGGTACTACATTACTAGGAATTCAAACTGTACTTGCTGAAAGCTTCGAGCGTATCCACCGTTCAAACCTTGTGTTGATGGGTGTACTGCCTCTTCAATTCAAAGATGGTGAGAATGCTGAGACGTTTGGACTTACAGGAAAAGAATCATTCACGGTTTCCGTTGATGAAACGGTTAAACCTCGTGATCTTGTTCAAGTTACAGCTGTTTTTGAAGATGGAACAGAAAAAACATTTGAAGTTATAGCTCGATTTGACAGCGAAGTTGAAATTGAATACTATCGTCATGGTGGTATCCTTCCAATGGTACTTCGTAACAAGCTTGCTCATTCTTCTCAAACTCAAAATTAATAAAAAAATCCTTTGCCAATTCGTTTTAGGCAAAGGATTTTTTTATGCTTTTTTCATATGTCTTTCGTCAAGTTTGATCTCAAGTTGTTCGATGTAAGATTCATCTTTCAATAATTGCCTTTTGTTCTCGCTCACGAGTTCTTTGAAGTTCATTTTTCTGTTCTTCCTCATTATTGACACCTCTTCATTGTAATAATAACAATATAGCCAAGATGAAATCGAAATAATCAGACATTAAAAAATAATTGCCAGTTTACTGATGAATAGTTGATTTTGATTAATGGAAAAGTAAAAAGAAGACGAAAGGAGGTAGGACCTTTGAGTAATCCAAAACGCTTTCCTGAAGATTTCGTTCCAAATCATATCGGCACTCAGCCACGTGAGAGCAACAGCAATAATGGAAAAAAGATGGCTAATAAATCGCATGATCACGCAGATTATGTACCACCTAAAGGGAAATAAATCTTACTTTCTAAAAATTACCTCTCTATAATTTTTTCTTTTGACTCCCATATACGAAAGATTTTGTCGAAAAAGTGTATGTAGTGAAAGAATTAGGAGGGGTACGTTTGATTACGGCATCTGTCAAACCATTACCTGTATCACATAACAAAGATGATCAGGATTATTTATATCGTCAGTTAGAGATTGAAATGCAAAGATTGGGACATCTCGTTCCTTTTCGTGAAGAGTTGAACTGGGATAAAGAAATTACAACGATGGAACTTGGAAATGTTGAAACGCTTGAAAAGTTAAAAAAAGCTGCGGCAAAGAACGATGGGGTATTTTTGTTCTATGCTAAGCTTACAAAAGGAACCGTTTATCAGCATATCATCCTGCATCCGAATACAGAAGGGTTCTATCTTCCTTTCCGATTTGAAGAACCGTTCAATATTACAGTAAAGAATAAAAGATACTGGATCGGTTCATCCATTCGGCTAGCCGAAGAGTTAGCTTGGCTAGAGATCACGATGAAGAATCTAAACGACGACAGTGTAGTAGAATATTGGAAATATCTCACTGACCTTTGTCAATTCAGCGTTCAAAACATGAGTCCCATTCTTTTGCAAAAAAACTAAAGAATAATTCGATCGTTTACTTGTACAAACTATGATGGTACGAACTTACTTAAAAAAGGAGAATCATCATGAACAAACCAAACAGAGACGATCGAAGCAACAATGTTGAGCGATTAGAACAAATGGTTCAAAACACAGAACAAAACATCTCAGAAGCTAACCAGACTGCGGCTAACACGGAACTAACAGCTAGCCAAAAAGAGCAGATCAAAGAGAAGAATCAACATAGACAAGAATCCATTGAGCAGTTTCAAAATGAGATTCAAGAAGAAAAGGCTTATAGAGAAGGTAACGACCTTCAATAAGAGAAGGACCGGCATATTGCTGGTCTTTTTTTTCATTTTCTACTAAAGTGTTAAGAAAAGACAACACGAAGGGAAACAGATGAAATATGAAATTTGTTGAAACTAGCGTTGATGTAAGATATGCAGAAACAGATCAGATGGGGGTCGTCTATCATGCAAACTATCTGGTATGGTTTGAAATCGGTAGAACAAAGCTGATCGAACATTTAGGGTTTAAATATGCAGACATGGAAAGAGGAGGGATACTTTCTCCTGTAACAGACATTCAAGCGTCATATAAAAAACCACTAACTTATGGACAAAAAGCCCACATAAAGACAGCCGTAAAAGAATACTCAGGGATCAAAGTTATTTATTATTATGAGATCTTTAACGAAGAAAACGAATTATGTGTTACAGGGAAATCCACTCATGTTTGTGTGAAAAAAGAAAATTTTCGACCGATCTCAATTAAGAAGTATTTTCCAGATTGGCATGAAGCATACCTAGAAATGAGCTCATCAAAATAATGGCATTTGGAATAAAACGTGCTGACTTAAAGAGATGGAAAGATGAAGTAGAGGCAGGAAACATCGCATTCCTTACCCATTTTTGGTATGACCCGCGATTTCCAACAGCTAAAAGTGTGACAAAAGTAGGCTGTAACGATCGGAAAAAATTATCAGAGTGGGGAAGAAATTACGGTTTAAAAAAAGAGTGGATTCATGAACGAGATGCTTACCCCCACTTCGACCTTATTGGGGATAAGCAAATAGAGATCATGAAAAATGAAGGAAGAATTGGAGATCTTCAAAAGTTCTTATAATCTAATTTTTGTTGTTAAAATCGTATTTGATTTCTCCATCCGTAATGGAAACAGTTAGATCATTTCCGTCAAAGAACCATTCATCTTCTTGCTCAATGAAGAAAGTATGGTTCTCTACAACAATTTCTGCAGCTGGATGTTTAGGTGTATCTTTTGTAAGGCCTAACGAAAAGCCGTCTTGTACTGTGCTGCATCCTCCAAGGCGAACGAAAAAACGGATGGAATCGTTCTGAGACGCTTGAAGGTCATTGATCACAAAATTTGCAGTCTCTTCATTCAAAATGATTTTCAAAGTATGTTCACTCCTTAACAATTACTTTCAAGTAATGATGATATTGTGGCATACGAATGTCGAAAGCACAATTAAAACGATTGTTTTTTTAGGAGGCGTTGATTAACATTCTAAGCTGCTCGTTTTGTGCGAGGTAGATAAATAATAATCAACATTTATTGAGTAAAGGAGGCAGATTTGGTGGATATTCAATCTTTTTTTGAAGAAGCATCATCACTTTATAGCGTTCAAGATTTAATTTCTGAACATACGAATATGATATTTATTTTAGAATCCCCTCATAAAGAGGAGATCAAATCTGGATTACCTCTGGCGGGTATGTCTGGCAGATCGATGGCAAAAGAATTGTTTGAAGTCGAAGAGACCCTTCCGATGGGAAAGTTGTTAAAACAGTACATAAATGAGAATAAGAAGACAGTGTTCGGAATCGTAAATGTTTGTCCTTTTCCACTGCAAGGGTCTGCATTTCCTGATCAAACTTTCGTAAACAGATATAGTGATGAGATAAAAGTCGCTGAAGCAGTAAGAACGAGTTCAGTGAAAGTCTTTAAAGACGAATTCAGGGCTGAATTTGATCAACTTCTTCTACATCATTTCGAAAGTAGATTAACATCCTTGCTTACTGGAAACACACTTATCATTCCATGCGGAAGATTTGCAGAAAAATATGTGAACAAACTGACTAATAAAGAGAGTTTAACCACCATAGAAGGGGTACCACACCCTTCTTATCATTCTTGGTCTAGAGATCGCTACCAAGAAGTAATAGATAAAGTTAGAGAAGAAGGAAAAAAACGAACCTCCTAAATCAGGAGGTTCAAATAAAGAATACAGTAGCTCCGTATAGTACTGCTGTGATTCCAGCAGCTATTAGTGCTGGTTTAAGCTTGTATCGTGCATAAGTGATGACAGAGAGGTTTAAAATGCGTGCGATCGTGTTCGTATCATCACTTAAAGGTGAGGCGAATGCTCCGAATGTTCCACTTGCAAAGACTGCTCCGATCACAAGAGGCAGTGAAACATCTGCCACCCCTGCCATCGATACACCAAGAGGCATCAATATTCCCCATGTACCCCAAGCAGATCCGATAAAATAAGAGACTGCACAGCCGAAGATAAACAGCAACGGAACGATAACTGACCCTGGAATCCAGCCAGCGTAACGAGTTACAAAAGCAGAGAAACCAAGCTCTTCCGTAACGGAAGATAAGCCCCAAACTACAGCTAACAGTACGATAACACTCATCAATTCGTTACCGCCAAAAATAAACCCATTTAAAAGATCTCCTGTTTTCATTTTTTGAAAACGAAGGAAAAGAAATGTGAATATTGTTGTGAACAACAGTGCGATCAGCATGGCATCCATAACATCTGCTGAAATGAAGGCTGCAAAAAAACTGCCTTTCGTTTTTTTGTAACCATCCCACCATGTCAACAGTAGAGTAAGAAATACGACAAGAATGAGGGGGATCAGTAAATTCCATGGTTTATTCGGAAGTTCTTTATTTACAGCTGGATCACAACTATGCCAGTCATCCTCTTCGCTTTTACCTACATCTTTTGGATCAGTTTCTTCTGTAGATTTTGAATGATGAAAGAAGCTCAGGTAGATTCCTACGATTATCATCACAAAAGAGAAAAAATTAAACGGAATGCTTTGTAAAAAGAGAGAATAAGGATCTGCCGTAATATTTTCGTTCTTTAACGATATATCTACAATAGATGTCATGTATCCAACAAATGCGGTAGCGATTGGTATCAATACAATGATGGGAGTTGCTGTAGTCTCAATGACAAAACCAAGTTCTTGAGTAGACATCTTTACTTTTTTTAGAAGAGCTCTCATGATCGGAGCAATCGTGACGAAACGAAAACTTGGAGCAGCAAAAGTACCGATCGTAGACACATAAGTAAGTAGTAATGCTCCTTTTTTTGTTTCGATCCTGTTAGAAGCTTCTTCCACAAAGCCTTTAATTCCCCCAGAAAGTTTAATCATTGAGATGAGTCCTGAAAATGCATACAAAAACACTAAGATTTTTATGTTCTTAGGGTCTACCAGTCCCTTTACTAAAAATTGGACCATCTTCTCCAATCCACCAACGAGGGTTGGATGGAGTAGGTAAGAACCGGTCAAAAGTCCTGCGATCAAACCTGGGAGAACTTGTTTAGTCTTGATAGCTATAGGAATTACCACTAAGAACGGAATAACAGAAACCCAATTTTGATCCATAAAGAGTCCTTCTTTCATACTGAAGATAATAGTGTTAGCGTGCGATGGTTTCAAAAATTTATTCTTTCGAACGGAAGAAAAGACGTTTCATTCAAATCTACATTGGTTAGAATAATACCGTTTAAGTGAAATATCACATGTTTAAAGAGTTGTGTGAATAAACTTTAAACACCACTTCTAATGTAAAGAGTTGCATTTATTAGGTTTACGTGATAAGTTTAACAACGGAATATATATGGACGGAACAAGTTTGAATTACGGATAGCCTTGTAACTATTAACGTTTAATTTTTACGCATATTCACATGGCTAAGCATTTCCCATCAATACTTAATTAGGAAATGCTATTTTATGTGCAAATCATGATGTATTTTGAAAAAACAAATTGGCCGGCACTTTAACATGACAATCTATGCCGTGTCCACGAGGTTATCGTAAAACCTTTTTCGTCACAGAAAAGGAGATAGAACATTGACAACATTTCAAGAATTAGGACTAAGTCCTGAGTTGCTTCAATCCATCAACAACATGGGATTTGAGGAAGCAACACCGATTCAGCGTGATACCATTCCAACAGCACTTAAGGGGACTGACCTTATTGGCCAGGCACAAACAGGGACTGGTAAGACAGCTGCGTTTGGTATACCGCTAATCGAAAAAATGGATACTAGATCACGATTCGTTCAAGGAATCGTATTAGCTCCAACTCGTGAGTTAGCTGTTCAAGTAGCAGAAGAACTCAATAAAATCGGTCAATTCAAAGGAATCAAAACATTGCCGATTTATGGTGGACAATCCATTGTTCGACAAATTAAAGCATTAAAAAACGGTCCACACATCGTAGTAGGTACACCAGGACGTGTGCAAGACCACATTAACAGAAAAACATTAAAGCTTGATAGCGTTCATACAGTTGTGCTTGATGAAGCTGATGAAATGCTTAACATGGGATTTGTTGAAGACATCGAAAAGATCTTAGAAAACGTTCCTACAGAACGTCACACGATGCTTTTCTCTGCAACAATGCCAAAGCAGATTCAAAACTTGGCTGCAAAATTCATGAAGGACGTATTGCTTATCAAAGTAAAAGCGTCTGAAATGACTGTTAAAAACATTGAGCAAGAATATGTTGAAGTTAAAGAACGTCAAAAGTTTGATGCGTTATGCCGCTTCATGGATATTCACTCTCCAGAGCTTGCGATCGTTTTCGGACGTACGAAGCGTCGTGTAGATGAATTGTCTGAAGCATTAAGCAAACGTGGATATTCAGCTGAAGGAATCCACGGTGACCTTCCGCAAGCTAAACGTGACAAAGTGTTACGTGCGTTCAAAAACAACACGATCGAAGTTCTTGTTGCAACAGACGTAGCTGCTCGTGGTCTTGACATCTCTGGTGTTTCTCACGTTTATAACTTCGATATTCCTCAAGATCCAGAAAGCTATGTTCACCGTATTGGACGTACTGGACGTGCAGGAAAAACTGGTTATGCATTAACGTTCATCACGCCGCGTGAAATCGATCACCTATACACGATTGAAAAAATCACAAAGCGTAAAATGGTAAAACGTGCCATTCCTTCTGTATCAGAAGCAATGGAAGGACAACAACAGATCACGCTTGAAAAGTTGATGGAAGTTGTTGGAGAAGATAATTTTAACGGCTATAAGCAAACAGCAGTTGAGTTACTAGAAGAGAACGATTCTGTAACACTTTTAGCTGCAGCCCTAAAGCTTCTTACAAAAGAACCTGATACGACTCCGATCAACCTTACAGATGAGCCGCCACTATCAGTTAAAAAGAGACGTCCTAATAACCGTTTCTCTGATCGTAGACGTTCTGGAGGAGGCCCTAAAAGAGAGGGTGGAGGCGGAAGAGATAATCGCCGTTCTGGATATTCTAAAGGCGAACGCAGTGGTTCTCGCGATGGTGCAAACCGTAGCAGCAGCGGCAGCCGTGATCAATCATACCGTTCACAAAAACGTGTTCGTGAAGATTTTAAAAACAGATAAATCATATTGTAAAGCAAGAGAGAACGTCTCTCTTGCTTTTTTTGTGTTTATTTTCTCACTATGTTTAAATGAATCATATAAAATATCAGTCAATAAGAGCTCGTACTCATGAAGAGGGGTTACAGCGTTGAAAAAAATCCTAATAATTTCTGATACCCACATGCCGAAAAAAGGAAAGATGTTTCCTGATCCACTTTTAAAGGTTTTAAAGAAGGATATCGACTACATATTTCATGCAGGAGACTGGACAGCTCAATCTGTTTACGAAGAACTTAAAACGTATGCGCCCCTTTTTGGAGTAAAGGGAAACATAGACAAAGAGGATTGGAGTCATACTTTGCCTGAAAAAGTACTTGTTACTATTGAAGATGTAAAAATTGCAATGATTCATGGACATCAAGGCAAGGGTAGATCGACACCAGAACGTGCATACAGAGGATGTGAAGGAGATTCTGCCGACCTGATTATATTTGGGCATTCTCACATCCCTTTTCATGAGCGAAAAGGGAGTACAATCCTTTTTAATCCCGGCTCACCAACAGATAAAAGAAGGCAAAAGCAGTTTTCATATGGTATAGCGGTTATCGATCAATCAAAAATCACACTCGATCATCATTATTTTTCTTGATGCATGACAACCTGTAAAGAAGACATAATAATACAATCATAACTTTTGGAGGAATAAAAATCATGCCAAATGGGGACAACTTCTTCTTTACAGCAAAAAATGGGGAAGAGATCATCTTAAGACCTGTAGAAGAAAAAGATGCAGCAGATATCACAAAACATGTAGAAGCGATCGTTAAAGCCGGTAGGTACCTTCAAAAAGAGGAGCCTCATTCTGTTTCAGAAGAGATTGAGTTTATTCATGAGGTTAAGCGTAAGGGGAATTTGTATACAGCGGTCGAACGGAATAAAAAAGTAGTAGGAATCGCTAGAGTGCTAAGAGGCGAACTTCAAATGAAGAAACACACCGGTGTTTTTAGAACTTGGATTCATCCAGAAGCACAGGGCTTAGGTATTGGAAAAGAACTTCTGGCTCATACGTTAAGATGGGGAGAGGATAATGATTTACATAAGATATGGCTTACTGTTTTTTCTGGAAACGAAAAGGCAGTAAAGGTTTATGAAAAAGCCGGTTTTATTATAGAAGGAAAGCAAAGAGATCAAGTGATCATAGAAGGCAAATTTGAAGATGAATATTTTATGGCGTATTTTTTCAATTCAACTAAAAAATAAACTCATTGTGATTCCAAGATAATAGATAATCAATGGTGAAATCGCTATCATATATATGGTAAAGTGGATAGTGATACAGTATTGAAGACAGGTGGATACGATGAAGTCAACTGAAAAAGAACTATTAATAACTGAAAAACAAAGAGTGATCGGATTATATGAAGCGTTTCAAAAAATGGACAATAAAAAAGAAGAAGATCAGTTAAGCAAACTATTCCTTAAAATAGCAAAGGAAGAGTTTGCTATAGCTTTTTGCGGGCATTTTTCTGCAGGAAAATCAAGCTTGATCAATGCACTTTCAGAAACAGGCATCCTTCCGTCCTCTCCGATTCCTACAAGTGCAAATATCGTTAAGATGGTAAGAGGAGAGGAAAGAGCAGTTGTAACGCTTAAAAATAAAAAAGTGGTTACATTCCACTCTCCATATGACGTAAATGAGATAAAAGAGCTCTGTAAAGATGCAGAGCTTGTTGAAGAGATTGAGATCTATTATGGCGGTGACGAAAAGAACGTAGAGAATATCGTTTTTTACGACACACCAGGAATCGATTCGACTGATCCTCTTCATAAGAAAGCAACAGAGAACGTTGTTTATTTAGCAGACCTGATCTTTTATGTGATGGATTATAATCATATACTCTCTGAGACGAATATCGAATTCATCTCATCACTGATCAAAAGGGGAAAAGATGTACGTTTAATCGTTAACCAGATTGATAAGCACAGTGATGAAGAGTTGAACTTTACATCTTTTAAGAAAAACGTTTTTGAATCTTTTCTTTCTCTAGGGATTCCAAAAGAGCACATCTTTTTCACAAGTGTTAAGAAGCAAAATTTATCGCATAATGATCTAACTGCTCTTATGGCTTATATAAAAAGAATCGAGCAAAACAAGGACGTTCTTCTTTTAAAGCAAGTGAATAATCAGCTTCAGCATTTTGTGGATGACTTTGTAGAAAGAACAGAAGAAGGTTTAGTAACCATCGATGTTGTTAGTCAAAGATTAGCTTCTCTTTCTCAAGAACATGAAGATATCTCAAAACAGTTATCTCAAGAAAAACAGGTCATCATTGAAAAAGAAGAAAGTGTTAAGGACCAACTTGTAAATATTTTAGAATCAGCACAACTAATGCCTTATGAGACGAGAGAAAAAGCAGGCTCCTTTATTGAATCTGCCAAAAAAGACTTTAAAGTGGGGCTCTTCTTTTCTAAACATAAAACGGAACAAGAACGAACTGTTCGAACAGATGCGTTACTAGAAAGTCTACAAAAGTCAATCGATGCTCATATCAATTGGCATGCTCAAAATTTTATAAGCTCTCTTCAAAAAGAAGTGGACCATAACCTTCCAGATTGGGAACCGATAAAAGCTAATAAAGACATGTTACATTCATTCGTAACACCTGGGTTATCTTCACAAGGGCAAGGTCTTTTAAACTATTGCAACAATTTATCAAATGATGTTAAAAAGAAAGCACGCCAAGAAGCTACAATATGTATAAATGCTGTCAAAAAATGTTTAAACTCAAAAGCAGATCATGTGCTCTCAAACTTAAAAGAAGAGATCAGCAGGATAGAGAAAGAACTAGAATCTTTGCAACAAGAAAAAGAGATCGCAGAAATCTGGGATGAGCAAAAACATGACCTTCAAGAACTGCTTTATACAAATGTATCTGGCGATCGATCTATAGATGAATATGAAAGAAAGTTTCTTGCTGAATACGAGCCTCTATCGATCGAGATGTTTAAAGAAAAATTTGATAAAGAACCAATAGAAAATGAAAAAGATACCTATGAAGAGGATAATCACATTACGACACATTCTAGTACAGGTTCTCTTATAAAAGAAACAGAAAAATTATCTACTGCTGTATCAATACTTAAGCCGGTTAGAGGGCTCTCACATTTAGCTGCGGAGATGGAGGAACTTCAAGAGAGACTTGATAAACGATCGTTTACGATGGTTCTCTTTGGAGCGTTTTCAGCAGGGAAATCTTCATTTGCGAACGCATTATTTGGTGAAAGTATCCTTCCATCTTCACCAAATCCTACGACAGCTGCTATTAATGAGATTCGATATCCAGATCGTGAGCATCACCACGGTTCGATCATGATTGAGATGAAGAGTGTCGAAGAACTAACGAATGAGCTCAACACCCTCTTAAAAACTACAGATCAGGAATTGAAAGAGTTACTGAATGCATCAGATAAGAGACTGGCGTCATACAAAGCAGGCTACGCGTGGGCGAACGATCATTTAGGAAAAGTATTAAATAAAGAGATCTCTGAGATCGGCGAGTATGCTGCGGATGAAACAAGAGCTTGTTTTATCAAAAAAATTACGATCTATTACAGCTGTCCGTTAACTGAAAAAGGTCTTGTACTTGTTGATACACCAGGAGCGAACTCGATTCATTCCCGCCATACTGAAGTCGCGTTCGAATATATGAAACATGCAGATATTATCATTTATCTTACTTACTTTAACCATGCGTTTTCATATGCAGATCGAGAATTTTTGATCCAGTTAGGAAGAATAAAAGATACCTTCTCATCAGATAAGATGTTCTTTGCGATCAATGCTTCAGATCTTGCTGAAACAGAAGAAGACAAGAACGATGTTGTTCATCATGTGAAGAACAATCTTCTTACTTTCGGAATCAGAAATCCGAGGTTATTCCCGGTTTCTAGTAAAAATGAACTGATTGCAAGTAAGCGTGCAGAAAGTGGCTTTGAAGCATTTTCATCAAGCTTAACTCAATATATTGAACATGAGTTGGAAAACGCCATGATCAAGAGTGCAAGATCCTCCGTTAGCCACGCGAACACGGTCATGGAGAATATGATTAAAGAGACCATTCACAGAATGGAAAAAGAAGACGAATATTTGGAGCGTCTTCAGAAGAGAGAAAACACTCTGATTGAATTCAGTAATGATTATATTAGAATATCGAAAAAACAATTTCTTCAAGAACAAAAAGAACTTTTGTATTATATCAAACAGCGTGTGTTGATTCGATATCATGATTTTTATAAAGAGACGATCCATCCGGCCGCGGTTCAAAGTTCGAAGGACGCTTTAACTCAATGCATTGGAGACCTTTACGGAAAGATCTCGCATGATTTGCATCAGGAATTTAAGGCATGTTCGTTACGTTTAGATCATTGGATACAAAAAGACATGAAAGAAAAAGTAGCTCATTTGATCTCTAGAGCAGATCAAGAAGGTGTGAGTTTGCAAGAGAGAAATGAAACGGGTGATCTGTTTAGAACTCCATCGTTTTCTCTAGATTTTAAGATGCAGGATGAATCGAAACTGAAGAAGTGGCTAGCTTATTTTAAGAATCCGAAACAGTTCTTTGAACAGAATGGTTCGAACGAGTTGAAGAATCACCTTGTTGATGAGATCGACAGTGAAGTGGAAAATTGGTTGATGGAAGCAGATAAGAAACTTATTCATCATTATGAAGATGTGTTGATCAACACAGAAAAAGCATTTAAAACACATATTATCAATCAAGTTGTTCACTATTTTAAAGAATTGAAGCAGCCTGGTGATCTAGAGGCAAGAATTCAAGAGTTAAACAACTCCCTTACAAAGATGAAAAAGCTTGAAAAATAATCGTCATTCTTAAGTGTGAAATCGTCGGTTGACTCATTAGTAAGAAGCAAGCATCTAAAACGGAAACCCATTACAAGATTTTTTACAACGCTTTTTTCTAACAGAATGTTGCTTTGAACTCCTTGTCACCTTTGACAATTGATTGGAGTGGAAGGTGCGAGACTCCTACGGGACAGGCGGGCAGGTGAGACACTTAAGAGTGCAACGTACGAATGTGGCTCACCGCCTGCCCCGTGGAAAGCGAGCAGCCTGGAATGGAAATCAACACTCCCAAAAACAACAAAGTTTACGAAAATAGCCTTTAAAAAAACAGCACTCTCTTTGATGAGGGTGCTGTTCTTTTTGGTTCGTTCTATTCTTTAGATACAAGTCGGTTTGTTTAAAGACTGGTATAGCTCAACAGAAGCAAGATCAGACGTAGAAGGGTGATTGTATGTTTCTTTATACTTTTCAGGTCCTTTACCCGTAATGATTACTACTGAGTTTGCTGGTGCTTCTTTAAGAGCAAAGAATATAGCATCTGTCCGATCTTCTATGATCACAGGCCGGTGAGAAGATCTAGGAATTGCTTCTTCCGTTTCAAGAAGTAATTGATCACGATCTATACCGTTTAAGTCATCTACCGTTAAGACGGTCTTCGTACTGAATTCTAATGAGATCTTAATCATATCAGTCCGTTTCGATAGATCTCTGTTTCCTCTAAATCCAAAAACATGATAAAGAGGACGATCTCCCGCTTTTTTGCTCGCGGCTTCAAGCACTTGAGAAACTCCATCAGGAGTATGCGCATAATCAACGATAACTTCTGTCCCGTTATGAAGTGTGATCTCTTCAAAGCGACCGGGAATTCCTCCGAAACTTTTTAGATATTCTACAGAGTTCTTTATCGGGATCCCATAATCTAATGCAGCGGCTATCGCAGCAGTGGTATTTAGGGCATTGTATTCTCCTGGTAATGGTAATGAAACGTTCACCTGTAATGTTTCATGCACAAGGTTAAAAGAATCAATTCCGACATCTTCAATATAAAAGTCATCAGACTTTCGTTTACCATAGGTCCAGATCTGTAAGTCGTTTTTTGACCGCAGTTCATCCCTTAACCGCCTGCCATACTCACCTTCACTGCAGATAATGGCCGTTCCTTTATTCTTTAAATAAGAAAACAATTTAGATTTACAGAGAAAGTAGGATTCCATCGTACCATGATAATCAAGATGATCATGCGTTAAATTTAGAAAGATCGCTTGATCATACGTTATCCCATCGATCCTATGCTGTTCGATCCCATGTGAACTAACTTCCATAACAACTACATCATCATCGCTTTCTAAAAGCATCTTCTGCAGGGTAACAGGATCTGGTGTAGTATGTGAACTTTTCACAATTTCGGAATTGATATAGTGATATACCGTGCCAAAAAGAGCAGAAGACATACCGTGAACATTGAGGATATGCTGTAATAAAAAGGATGTTGTTGTTTTTCCATTCGTTCCTGTAATGCCCGTCATCTTATGTTTTTTATATGGCTCTTCATAAAAGTAAGAAGCGGCAAGACTCAATAAACGCTTTGTTTCTTCAGCGTATATATAAACACCAGGACCTATGTTCTCATCATATTCACCGATCACAGCTGCGGCGCCATTATCAAATGCTTCTTGTATGTACTGATGGCCATCAGCTTGTACACCTGAAATCGCAAAAAACAAGTTTCCGGGTTTAACTTTTTTAGAGTGGGATGTGATGCCTGTGATCTCAGGATCATCCTCAATGATAGGTTGTATAGATAAGTGACTTAATAAAGCATTTAACTTCACAAAAACGCATCCTTTGAATAAATTCATTATAGTTTTTTTCTAATTTAAGTTCTTATTCAGAAACTTTAAATTAACCGTAATATGTTTATGTTAACTTATTCGAAAAAACTGCCCATTTTGAGGGCAGTTTACGTTAGGGAATTTATAAAGTTTTCTATGCCATCCATACCTTTTTTTAACTGTTCCATAGAAGCGGCATAGGAGATGCGTATATATCCTTCTCCGATAACTGTAAATGCATCACCTGGTACAACAGCAACTTCTTGTTCTTGTAAAAGTTTTAACGCAAATTCATATGAAGAGAGTCCATATTTTTTTATGGAAATAAAGAGATAAAATGCTCCGTTCGGTTTTTCAAACATAAATCCCATCTTGTGAAGTCGTTCGTAACAATAATCTAACCGCTCTTTATAAGCGGTACGCATATCGAAAGCATCATTTTTGCCTACCGTTAATGCTCGAATAGCAGCTGCCTGAGAGATGGTCGAAGCACAAGTGACATTATATTGATGAACTTTCAATACATGCTGCATGAGATTACTTGGCCCGAACAGCAACCCAATTCTCCAACCGGTCATGCTGTGTGATTTTGAAAGTCCGTTGATCACAAACGTCTTTTCACGCATGCCATCATAGTTCGCGATCGATCGATGTTCACCCTCGTATTTTAATTCACTATAGATCTCGTCAGATACTACAAAAATATCTTTGTTTGAGAAGTATTGAGCAAGAGCCTGTAATTCATGATCCTCCAAAACAACACCTGTTGGGTTAGAAGGAGAAGGGATGATGATCGCTTTTGTTCTATTTGTAATATGTTTTTCGATTAGGTCGGGTGTCACCTTAAACCCTGTTTGTGTTGTATCCATATAGATAGTATTCGCACCGCAAAGAGTAATTACGGGTTCATATCCAGGATAGATGGGAGCAGGAAGAAGCACATCATCGCCTTCACTCAAAATGGTTCGTAATGTGATGTCAATAGCCTCACTTGCCCCGGCCGTTACAATGATTTCAGACGCGGGGTCATAAGTAAGAGCATATTTTTCTTTTAGGAAAGAAGATGCTGCTTCTCTAAGTTCCATGTATCCTGCGTTATGAGAATATACCGTTTGATTATTATGTATCGCTCTAATCGCAGCTTCTTTTACATGCATAGGTGTTGGAAAATCAGGTTGTCCTAATGTTAATGAAATCGCGTTTGGGAACTGAGTCACTTCATTGAAGAATTTTCGAATGCCTGAAATTTGTATGCTTTTAGCTCTGTTGTTTAATAATTGTTCCACAAAAAATAACTTCCTTTCTTCATATCGCACCAATTGACAAATTAACGTTGCCATTAGTGTAGCTTTAATTCGTTTCTTGAGTCAATGGGTGGATTTTCTTGTATGGTTTTATGACTTTTTACAATACTAAAGATGTAATAGTACGGTTTTGGAGGAAATTATGGAAGCAAAGAAAAAGTGGGACTTACTTGCACTCGCATCCATTCCCCTTGTTATGACATTGGGGAATTCTATGCTCATACCCGTTTTGCCTGAGATCGGTAAAGAACTAAATATAAGCTCTTTTCAGGTTTCGTTGATCATTACGGTGTATTCGATCGTTGCTATTTTGTTAATACCGATCGCTGGATATCTGTCAGACCGTTTTGGGCGTAAAAAAGTAATCATCCCTAGCCTTTTTATAGCTGGAATCGGAGGCTTGATCTGTGGTTGGGCGGCATGGCAATCGGATCATGCATTTACTTTTATACTTATTGGGAGGTTTTTTCAGGGAGTTGGTTCTTCAGGAGCCGCACCCGTCGTCTTACCTTTAGTAGGGGACATGTTTAAGGATGAAGAAGAAGTGAGTTCAGGTTTAGGATTGATCGAAACATCCAATACGATTGGTAAAGTATTGAGTCCTATATTAGGAGCATTTCTTGCAACAATCGTATGGTTTTTACCGTTCTGGCTCATCCCTGTATTTTGTATTATTTCTATCCTGCTAGTCATGTTCTTAGTTAAAGTGCCAAAAACGGATCAAGAAAAACAACCTTTTAAAGAATACTTACAAAACGTAAAGAAAATTTTCCATAACGAAGGAAGATGGCTGTTCGCCATTTTTTTAATCGGTGGCATTATCATGTTTGTTCTGTTTGGTATCTTGTTTTATCTATCGACCATATTAGAAGAGAAGTATGGTGTAAAGGGTGTTATGAAAGGATTAGTAATCGCTTTACCGTTATTAGCACTTTCCATAGCCTCCTTTATTGCAGGAAAGAAGATCAAACAAAATAAAATCATCATGAAATGGTGTACATTTATCTCTATGGTGCTTTTGGGCGGTTCTGTCTTTTTAATCACGTTTACAGAAAACGTCTATTTTCTTTTAGGTGCACTTTTTGTGGCAGGTATAGGAATTGGTGCGGCTCTGCCAAGTTTAGATGCATTAATCACAGAAGGAATTGAAAAAGAAGCTAGAGGCACGATCACTTCCATCTATAGTTCTATGAGATTTGTTGGTGTAGCCCTAGGACCACCCATCTATGCGATTCTCATGAAACAATCACATGAGATTGTTTTTTATACTTCGGCAGGAGTAAGTATTATTGGAGCCATTGCTGCATTTTTTGCTATCAAACCTGATAAGGAAAAAGGCGGGGGAGATGAAGAAAAGAAAGATCCTAATCCGACTCAGAAATTAAAACCTGCTTTAGAATAAGAATCAATTTAAAAAAACAAGGGCGTTGCATGTGGATCTATGCAAGCCCTTGTTTTATTATTGTTCTATAAGTACGATTCTTGCAGGCGATGCATCAAGACCTCTTATCTTTAGAGGAGCAGCGACCATTAGATATTCGCCTTCAGGAACTTCTTTTAACTGAAGTCCTTCGATAATGATGATGTTGTTTTGAAATAGCTGTTTGTGAGTAGGATGGTTTTCTTGTGCTCTCTCTACCCCTAATGCGTCAATTCCAACACCTGCTATACCGATTTCAGCCAACACTTTAGCTGCATCACTGTTTACATATATGAATTCAAAATTGAACTCAGTATCCCAGGAATTTTTTGTTTTAAATAAGACGAAGTCATCTTTTTGAATATCTTTATCGGCAAGATCTTCAGCAGAAATAAAACCAGTAGACCCTGTAAGATCGATCACTTTAGCTTTTCGAACCAATTTTTCGATCGGAAGAGTTTCGATCGTATCACCGCCAGGAACCATGTGCAGCGGTGCATCAACATGTGTTCCTGTATGAACATCCATTGAGATGCGTGTTTCTGTTACATGAGCATTCTGTGCTGTTTTGAACTCGGGTTGTTTTTCAGGTTTGTTCTTATAGACTGGCATTCCCTCAAAGATCGGTAAAGAGACATCAAATATTTTCATGAATTAACATTCCTCTCTTACTTTTGTAGGTTCCCACCAAGAATGTCCGTCAGCTTTTAATAGTTCCTCAGCTTCTTCAGGCCCCATACTTCCTGATGGATAGTGTGTGAGCTTAGAACCTGTTCCGTCTTGCCACGATTTCGTGATGCGGTCAATAAAGTCCCAGCTGAGTGCCACTTCATCCCATCGCGTGAAATAAGTAGAGTTACCAAGAAGACAATCGTGCAGAAGCTTCTCGTATGCTTCAGGTGAATTCATTTCTGCTGTACTATTATTATTGTAAGTCATATCGATCGGCAAGAGATCAGGAGTATCACCTTTTGGTTTTGCATTAAGTGTAAGGCTAACACCTTCATCTGGTTGAACATGAATTCTTAACAAGTTAGGCTGATAATTTTCTGTGTTCGCATGATAAAGTGCCATCGGACCCTGCTTAAATTGAATAACGATCTCTGTAGATTTTACAGCCATACGTTTACCTGTACGAATATAGAACGGAACGCCTGTCCATCGGAAATTATCAATGAATAGCTTAGCCGCTACAAAAGTTTCGGTTCGAGACTCTGGATCTACGTTATCCTCGTTCAAATAACCAGGAACTTGGTTTCCGTTCATCGTTCCTTCAGAATATTGACCGCGTATCACATTCTTCTTCACTTCTTCTTCTGAAAAGAAACGCAATGATCGAAGAACTTTAACTTTTTCGTCTCGGATGTGTTCAGGTTTTAATTCACCAGGCGGTTCCATCGCCACCATCATGACCATTTGAAGCATATGATTCTGTACCATGTCAAGCAGGGCACCCGATTTTTCATAATAACCTGCTCGATCTTCTACACCTAATGTTTCACTTGAAGTGATCTGAACAGAGTCAATATATTTATTGTTCCAGATCGATTCGAAGATAGCATTTCCGAAACGAATCACTTGGATGTTCTGAACCATCTCTTTTCCAAGATAGTGATCGATGCGGTAAATATCATTCTCATTAAAACTTTGTTGGATCTCTTCATTTAACTTCGTTGCAGAAGGCAAGTCATTGCCGAAAGGTTTTTCGATAACGATACGTTGCCAACCTTCTGTATTCGTGATTCCCTCTGATTTTAAGAAAGTCGGAATCGTTCCGAAGAACTTAGGAGCCATCGCCAGATAATAGAGGCGATTTCCATTCGTTTGATAATCTCTGTCGAGTACGTTCAATAGTTCTTCAAGCTCATGATAGCTTGCTTCACTCGTTACATCCATCTTTAGATAATAAAAATGAGAAGCAAACTTTTCTACGATTTGTCGGTCTGCACCTTTTGCATGTTCATGAATAGCAGAGGCAACTTCAGCTTGAAACTCTTCATGAGAGAATTCTTTTCTTGAAACACCTACAACAGAAAAGTTCTCTTTCATATGTCCCTTTTGATACAATTGATAAAGAGCGGGGAAAAGTTTTCTGTGAGCAAGGTCACCAGTCGCTCCGAACAATACGATGGATGCGTTAGGAATACTATGTATCATCTGTACGTCACTTCTTTCTATCTTTTCTAATAGTTACAGCTTTCCCTAGATGAAGTTAAAATAACGAACCACTTCATAAAACAGGAGGTCAAATATGTCAAATTTCGTAAGTCCTGAATGGGTGAACCAAAAGGTGAACAGTGCTGATATCGTGATCTTTGATTGCAGGTTCTCATTAGCTGAACCGCAAAAAGGGTATGAACTGTATAAGAACGATCATATTGAATCTGCTATTTATGTGGATCTTGAGCAACATCTCTCAAGCACAGTTTCAGCCCATGGTGGTCGTCATCCATTACCTTCCGTAAACATACTATCACAATTTTTTAGCCGTTGTGGTGTTGACTCTGAAAAAATTATTGTCGCCTATGATGATCAATCAGGCAGCATGGCTGCAAGACTTTGGTGGATCTTGAAATACTTAGGACATGATAACGTTTATGTCATGCAAGGCGGCTATACACACTATAAAGAAAAAGGATATGCCATCTCAAGTAAAATGCCTACCGAGAAACCTGCACATTTTACTCCAGAAGTGAGAGTTGAAATGTTGAAGAGCAAAGAAGACGTATTACGTGAAATGAACAAAGAGGATATACTTATCGTCGATGCCCGAGAATTCAAACGATATACAGGAGAGTTCGAGCCTATCGATCATGTGGGGGGTCATATACCTAATGCGATAAACATCCCTTGGGAAAGTCATATGCATAAACCGGGCTGGTGGAAAAGCCAGCAAGAACTACAAACGAAATATAATGGTTGGAATGGAAATAAAAAAGTTATTGTGTATTGCGGATCTGGTGTAACGGCATGTGTAAACATACTGGCTATGGATGAAGCGGGAATCACTGATAAATCCCTATATGCGGGCAGCTGGAGTGATTGGATCAGCTATGTTGAAAATCCAATAATAAAAGAAACGACTGATTAAAAATTTCATGTACCGTAATCAATTTAATTATTTAGGAGAATTAAATAATGAAACAATGCGATTTACATACTCATACCACAGCATCTGACGGGACCTATTCTCCTGTTGATAATATTAGAAGAGCAGTTGAAAAAGGTCTTGGAGCGATCGCGATCACTGATCATGATACCGTGAATGGAATTGAGGAAGCGATGGTAGAAGCGAATAACTACCCAGGATTTACCGTGATTCCAGGTGTCGAGATAAGTACACTATATCAAGGCCAAGACATTCATGTATTAGGTTATTTTGTAGATTATAAAGACGAAAACTTTTTAAAAGCATTAAGCAGTCTTACTTCTGTTAGAGATAAAAGAAATAAAATGATTCTTCAAAATTTGAACAACCTCGGAATTCCATTAGAGGAATCGGAATTAGAAGCGAAAAGACATGGCAAAGGAAATGTAGGAAGAGGGCATATTGCAGAGATTTTGATGGAAAAAGGAATTGTGAAATCACTTCCAGAAGCATTTGAAAAGTATCTAGGAAAAGGGAAAGCTGCTTATGCTTCAACAGAACGCATCTCTCCTATAGAAGCGATTCAATTGATCAAACAAGCAAAAGGAGTACCTGTACTAGCTCATCCAGGTATTTACGAAGCAGATGAACTTATTCCGATCCTAAGTGAGAAAGGTTTGGTCGGACTAGAGTATAGCCATCCAGATCACACAGAGGAACAAGTAGTTTTTTATGAGGGTTTAGCAGATGAATACTCTCTAATCAAAACAGCTGGAAGTGATTTTCATGGCTTTCGTAATGGCGAAGTTTTCCATGGAGACATAGGCAGCTGTTCAGTTCCGATCAGCACCTTAAACGAATTGAGAAGTTTTAGTAAATAAAGCTTGCCAGTCGGCCTAGAACCTTATAAGATTCAATACGGAGCATATTGATTGTGAGAGGAAGAATGGGTTTGACTTGGGATTTATTAAACATCATTGGAACGATCGCATTTGCCATTTCAGGTGCATTAGTTGCAATGGAAGAAGATTATGATATTTTGGGCGTCTTTATTTTAGGACTCGTCACAGCGTTTGGCGGAGGGATATTGCGTAATGTGTTAATCGGCCTTCCTGTAGACACGATTTGGGAGCAGGGACTTCTACTGAAATCAGCACTGGCCTCTATGGGGATCGTGTTTTTTATGCCAGAGAGCATGATTCAATTCTCTAAGAGGAGCCTTCATTTTTTTGATGCCATCGGTCTTTCTGCATTCGCGATTCAAGGTGCGATCGCTGCGACAAGTATGAATCATCCCATCAGTGCTGTTATCGTTGCTGCGATCTTAACAGGTATTGGCGGAGGTATGATTCGTGACGTACTGGCTGGCCGAAAGCCGGTCGTATTACGTGAAGAGATCTATGCTGTTTGGGCTTTATTAGGCGGTTTAGTCGTTGGTCTGAATATTGTTAATAGCACTGTGGAATATATGCTTCTTTTTGTTTCTTTAGTTGTGTTTAGAATGTTGTCACTGAAACTCAATTGGAAACTTCCACATAGGGCTTTATGATATGAAAGCAATCTTAACTTAACAGCCATATATGAAACCACCCTAAAACAGAGGGTGGTTTTTTGTGCAGGATTCTATGCATATATTATGGAAGTTATGAAACAGGACATTATAGGAGGCAAAAACCATGCAGACCACATACTACGAAAACAAAAGAATCAATAAGGCCCATTTTATCGCAGATATATGTTTTGATTTTTACAGTGAACGCATACGAGCAGACGATTATCGTGGAAACATCAACTTTTTATCAGAATGGCTTGAAGAAGAAGCGGTAATCAATGGATTTCATAAAATCATTGTTAAATCGAAAGAAGATGATCTCTCTTATTGGCAAGAGCTTGGTTATATTTACGAAGGAGAGTTTAGTGGATATTTTAATGGTGCCTCAGCATTCGCTATGTGTAAATACCTTGCAAATGACAGAAGAAACAGCGCTTATTGGGTAGATGAAGATCGTATTTTAAAAGATGTTGTAAAGATAGGAACAGGATCAAAAAATCAGCCTCTTCAAAGCAACTATTCTTTAAGGATGGCTGATATAGAGGATGCCAATTCACTTGCAGAGCTTTATGGGAACGTATTCCAAGTGTATCCTACACCAATGAACGATGCAGAGTATGTACGGAAGATGATTCATTCAGGCACATTATTTTGTGTTATTGAGCATGATAAACGAATCGTTAGTGCTGCTTCTGCAGACGTCAATGAGACGTATCATAATGCTGAGATCACAGATTGTGCGACAACCCCAGAGCACCGAAAATTTGGTCTTATGAAGCATCTGATTGATCAGCTTGAAAAAGAGTTATTCCAAAGAAATATCTATTGTTCCTATTCAATCGCTAGAGCCCTCTCTTTTGGTATGAATGCCGTTTTTCATCAAAAAGGCTACATATTTAAAGGGAGGCTAGCGAATAACTGTAAAATTTTTGATAAATACGAAGATATGAACATATGGGTGAAGGATTTATCGAAATGAGTGCCGAATTTTAGGCATGTAGTGACAAAAATTAAGCACTCGTGGTGGTGATGTTTTTGATATCTAAATCATTAGAAACAGCAGAAACTTTAAATGCCATATTAAAGACGATTGATGAGGGTATACATGTAGTTGATGCAGATGGAATAACTATTTTTTATAATTCGGTGGCTGCCTCATTAGATGGTTTAACATCTGATGAGGTTCATCAACATCATGTACTTGATGCGTTTCCTTCCTTAACAAAGGAAACGAGCACATTACTTAAAGTTATAGAAACAGGGAAACCCATCTTTAATGAACATCAATCCTATATGAATCGAAAAGGCAAACAGATCGACACGGTAAATTCTACCTTGCCACTTTGGTTGAATGGAGAACTGATAGGTGCTGTTGAGGTAGCAAAAGATCTTTCAAAGATTAAAGTTCTGTCTGAACAGCTGATCGATCTGCAAAAAAAGATGAAAGTTAAGAAAAAAACAAATAAAGATCAACCGCTGGCAGCTTATCACTTCTCCGATATCATCACAGATGATCCTGAATTAAACGAGGTAAAATTACAATGTAACCAAGCCTCTCAAACAAACTCGCCGATCATGTTGTATGGAGAAACGGGAACAGGCAAAGAGATGTTTGTTCAAGCGATACACAATTCTTCTAAACGTTCTTCAAATCCGTTCGTCGTTCAAAACTGCGCCGCTATTCCGGGGCCACTACTTGAAGGGATATTATTCGGAACAACAAAAGGCAGTTTTACTGGTAGCATCGATCGGCCAGGAGTGTTTGAACTAGCAGATGGAGGCACTCTATTTTTAGATGAACTGAATTCGATGCCTGTTGAATTGCAAGCAAAGCTATTAAGAGTCGTTCAAGAAGGTGTTGTAGAGCGCATAGGAAGTCATGTATCAAGAAGGGTTGATGTTAGGATCATTTCTGCTTTAAACGAACGGCCAGATGTTTGTATGGAAAATGGAAAGTTGCGAAGAGATCTTTTTTATCGGTTAAATGTAGTTTATTTTGAATTGCCCCCGTTGAGGCAAAGAAAAGGGGATATTGCATTCTTAGTAAAACATTTTGTAGACTATTTTAATCATAACTTTGGAAAAAAGGTACGAGGATTTACATCTGAAGCTCAAGCGTTCATACACCGTTATTCTTGGCCAGGTAATGTTCGAGAACTCAAGCACGCAATCGAGCACTGTATGAATTTTGCGGAAAATGGTTCTTTGATCGAGTCTTCCTTACTTCCGAAACATATAATCAATCCTGATCGGAATGGACGTACTGTCAGAAAAGAACTTTCAAACATACCTTCATTAAGAAAAGCTTTAGGAGATTATGAAAAACAGATCATAGAGATGGCACTCCAACATACTTCTGGCAATATCCTTCAAGCCGCAAAAATTTTAGGAGTTCCTAGACAAACTCTGCAATATAAAATAAAACAAAAGTGAACTGCCGGATTTTCGGCAGTTCACTTTTGTTTTATTAATCGGCCCACATTGTGAAGCGGATGCATAAACTAAGGATAAATCGTTATATTCTGAACTTTCTGTAAGTTGGCACGCTTCTTGCATGATTGAAGAGTGTAGAAATAAAGGAGGTCATTAGAATGCCTGTAGTAAATGGATTATTCAAACCAAAGAAACATTGGAGTGAATTTGATTTATGGAAAGATGTTACAGAAGAGCAATGGAACGATTGGCTGTGGCAGCTGACTAACACCATCAGAAATTTAAAAGATCTTAAGAGTATCATCAACTTGACTCCGGAAGAAGAAGAAGGCGTTAAAATTTCCACGATGACGATCCCGTTAAATATTACACCTTATTATGCTTGGCTCATGGATCAAGACGATCCACGGTGTCCGATTCGAATGCAATCCGTTCCGATCGGCAAGGAGATATTAAAGACGAAATACGACTTGGAAGATCCTTTGCACGAAGACGAAGATTCCCCTGTTCCAGGGCTTACGCACCGTTATCCTGATCGTGTTCTTTTTCTTGTAACGAATCAATGTTCTATGTATTGCCGTTATTGTACGAGAAGACGTTTTTCTGGTCAGATCGGTATGGGTGTACCAAAGAAACAATTGGATGCAGCCATTAACTATATTCGAAACAATCCACAAGTTAGGGACTGTTTGATCTCAGGCGGCGACGGGTTATTAATTAATGACAACATCCTAGAATATATATTAAAGAACTTAAGAGAAATACCTCATCTTGAGATCATTCGGATTGGAACACGTGCTCCAGTCGTTTTCCCACAAAGAATTACAGAAAATCTATGTAACATTTTAAAGAAGTATCATCCTGTATGGTTAAACACACATTTCAACACTTCAATCGAGATTACAGAAGAATCTAAAAAGGCGTGTGAGATGCTCGCGAATGCAGGCGTTCCTGTAGGCAATCAATCTGTTATTCTTGCAGGAATCAATGATAGCGTTCCTATCATGAAAAAGCTGATGCATGATCTTGTAAAAATTAGAGTAAGACCATATTATATCTACCAATGTGATCTGTCTGAAGGAATCGGTCATTTCCGTGCACCTGTTTCTAAAGGTCTAGAGATTATTGAAGGATTACGTGGCCATACTTCTGGTTACGCTGTTCCTACATTCGTAGTAGATGCTCCTGGAGGCGGAGGGAAGATTGCTGTTCAGCCAAACTATCTCATCTCTCAATCACCAGAAAAGGTAGTGCTTCGTAACTTTGAAGGAGTGATCACATCTTATCCCGAACCTCAAAACTATCAAGCTGGAAGAGCCGATGCTTATTTTAACGAAGTGATGGGAACAGGCCACATCAAGCCTGCGATCGGAGTTTCAGCACTTATGAGCGATGAAGCTTTCAATCTAGTACCAAAAGGGTTAAAGAGACTTGAACGAAGAGAAGATTATGATACGAATCCTGAGCATAGTTCACTAAAAGATAAGCGTGATAAACGTGATGAATTGAAAGAGAAAAAATATAAGTTTGAGCAGACAAAAGACGAAGGAATTTCAGCAACTCCTGAAGAACAAAGAAATGCATAGAGAGGAGGATAACATGAAGTGCTTATGGTGTGAAAGTGAAGAAGCAGAGAAGGCAGGATTAACAGGATATTGGGAACTGCCTGATGGTTCAAGAGCCGTCCAAATAACTGTTATCCCTTCTGTGTCCTGTTCTTCTTGCGGTATGGAATATCAAGAAGATCATATTGTAGATGAGATAGAAGATCAACTCATGTTAATAGATACTAAGAAGATAGATACAACGATTTCCTATACAGAATTAATGAACATACCGAGGTTTTTAAAGAAAAATTATTTTAAGTTGTAACATCAGTAAGTAAGGAAGTATCTTTTTTAAATGGTTGTTTTCGCAAACTTTGTTGCTATTGGAAGTGTTGATTTCCGTTTCAGGCTGCTCGCTTTCCACGGGGCAGGCGGTGAGCCACATTCGAATGTTTCACATTTAAGTGTCTCACCTGCCCGCCTGTCCCGTAGGAGTCTCGCACCTTCCACTACAATCAACTGTCAAAGGTGACAAGGAGTTAAAAACAACAATCTTTTAGAAAAGAGCGTTCTCAATAAAATTATTATTTAAAAGCTGCTTGCTAAACTTTCTGAGAGAGACAGTGAAAATAGCTATAAATAAAGATATTTCCTTTTTAACCTTCATGAGGAAGGAGCCTTTTTTATGAGAAAATCACATCTCATCAAACCGGTTCTAGGAAGCGATTACCCTGTTATCAGTCATGGCAAAGGAATCTATTTATACGATAAAAATGGAAAGCAATATATTGATGGATCGTCAGGTGCAATCACGTGTAATATCGGTCACGGAGTACATGAAGTTGCTGAAGCCATGTGGAATCAAGCAAATCATGTATCTTTCGTTTACCGTTCGCAGTTCACAAGTGAAGCAGCAGAACAATTAGCGGAAAAAATAGCTCATTATGCTCCAGGAGATTTGAATTCAGTGTTCTTTGTAAATAGTGGATCAGAAGCAACCGAGACAGCACTTAAGGTTGCTATTCAGTATTTTCAAGAACAAGGAAACATGACGAAAACAAAAGTGATATCCCGATGGACCAGTTATCATGGAATAACACTTGGCGCACTGTCAATGTCCGGTCACAAACTAAGACGACAACGGTTCACATCATTGCTTGAAGATTTTCCTGCTGCTCATCCACCATATTGTTACCAGTGTCCATTAAAAGAGACATATCCTGGTTGTGGTGTGAAATGTGCAGATGACTTAGAATCATTGATTCAAGCAATCGAACCAGACCAAATCGCTGCTTTTATCGCGGAACCGATCATCGGCGCATCTGGAGGAGCGATCGTACCACCAGACGAATACTTCGGAAAAATTAGAGAGATCTGTGATAAATATAATATTTTACTGATCGCTGATGAAGTAATGACAGGCATGGGCCGTACGGGGAAAATGTTCGCGATGGAACATTGGAATGTAACTCCTGACATTATTGCAATAGGAAAAGGCATGAGTGCAGGCTATACACCGATGGCCGCAACTATCGTTTCAGACCGAATTATGAACGTGATTGAAGCAGGAAGTAAAGTAGTGATGAGCGGACACACGTTTAGCGCCAATCCACAATCTGCTGCGATTTGCCTTGCTGTTATTGATTATATGGAAAGAAACAAACTTCAGGAAAATGCTGGGATCATGGGACAGTATCTGATCAATCATCTACAGCGCCTTCAATGGAAATACCCGTTAATCGGTGATGTAAGAGGCAAGGGTTTATTATGTGGCATTGAATTTGTTAAAAATCCAATCACACGAGAACCTTTTGAGATCACTACAAAAGTTACCGATCGTCTGTTATCCATCTGTTTTGACAACGGCCTGCTTGTTTATCCTGCGGTAGGTGGAGTAACTGGGTTTTCTGGAGACTCTATTCTTTTGTCTCCGCCGTTGAACGTTACGAAAGAACAGATCACAGATATTATGGATATTCTCGATCAATCCATTGGTGAACTGACTACCCAGCTCATTACAGAAGGTTTATATATTACAGAAGCAACTAGCTGAAAGAGGTGTTGTGAATGGCCAAAGGGGTTGATAAACAGATCACACTAGAAAGTGCCTCTGCTTATTTTCATAATGGCATGTCACTTATGGTCGGCGGCTTTGGAGGAGTGGGTGCTCCTCCAACTCTTGTTAATCTCATACTAGAAAAAGATATTAATGATATCTTTCTAATAAGCAACGATACAGGTTTCCCTTGGATCGGACCTGGTAAGCTGATCACGGAAAAAAGGGTGAAAAAATTAATAGCTTCTCATATCGGCTCAAACCCTGAAGCGGGTAAGCAGATGCAAGATGGGTCCCTAGAAGTGGAATTTGTTCCGCAGGGTACACTTGCTGAAAAAATAAGAGCTGGAGGTATGGGGCTTGGCGGTATCTTAGTAGATGTTGGGTTAGGAACGGTTGTTGAAGCGAACAAAGAAAAAGTCTTGCTCAAGAACAAAGAATACATGATCGAACCAGCTTTAACGGCTGACGTGGCGATCGTTTATGCCAAAAAAGCCGATCGGTACGGAAATCTCATCTATGATAAGAGCGCTCGAAATACGAATCCACTCGTGGCTATGGCGGGACAGATAACGATCGCAGAAGTGGAAGAGATCGTTCCTGTAGGTTCCCTTAATCCGGAAGAAATCGTTACGCCAGGCGTCTTTATAGACTATATCATTCAGAGTAAAGGAGTGGACTGGAAATGGGTTTGGGAATTGAAACAAGGCACAGGATCGCAAGAAGGGCAGCCCTCGAAATAAATAATGGAATGATCGTTAACCTTGGAATCGGAATTCCCACGCTTGTTGCAGATTATATTGAAAAAGACCTACATATCATGCTGCATACAGAAAACGGAATCTTAGGCATGGGTGGGTCACCACAAGCAGGCAGTGAAGATGGTAACCTATCGAATGCAGGAGGATATCCAGTTTCCATCAAGCCAGGGGCTTCTTACTTTGACAGTGCCACGGCATTCGGAATCATTAGAAAGGGATTGCTTGATGTAACGATTTTAGGAGCACTAGAAGTGAGTGAAAAAGGTGATATTGCCAATTGGATCGTCCCAGGAAAGCGGGTTCCTGGAATGGGCGGAGCGATCGATCTTGCACAAAAAGCAAAGAAAGTCATTATTTTAATGAACCACACGGATAAGTACGGAAACCCTAAGATTGTTAAAAACTGTTCTCTTCCGCTTACGGTCAAAGAAGGCGCAGACATGATTATCACAGAGAAAGCAGTTTTTCATTGTGTAGATGGAAAACTTTATCTTCGTGAAATCATGAGCCCCTATACGGTAGAAGATGTTATCCAGACAACGGGTGCTTCTATCGTTCTAGATGAACAGATCTCTGTTTTTCAATGAGAAGTTAGGGAGGTAAAACATGTTAGTAAAAGAAAAACTCTCAAACTGGTTGATGAAAGAACAAGATAACGCCATTCGTTTTTTACAAAAAACGGTTCAAGAAGCGAGCACGACTGGAAATGAAACGGGTGTACAAATGTTGATCGCAAGAAAACTTGAGGAAATGGGACTCGAGGTTGATATGTGGTATCCGGATGGTGAAGAGTTAGCGAAACATCCTAATTTTTGTGCAAGCCGGACAGATTTCAGTACAAGTCCTAATGTTGTTGGAATCTGGCGGGGAAACGGGAAAGGCCGTTCACTTGTTCTAAACGGTCATGTGGATGTCGTCCCAGAAGGTGATTTAAACCAATGGAACGATCCTCCTTACAGTGGAAAAATAATAGATGGTAGACTCTACGGCAGAGGATCAACAGATATGAAAGGGGGAAACCTCTCCCTTTTGCTAGCCATTCAAGCACTAAAAGAAACAGGGGTTCAGTTAAAAGGCGATCTACTCTTTCATAGTGTCATAGAAGAAGAGAGTGGCGGTGCAGGTACGCTCGCTGCAGTTCTTCGAGGATACAGTGCAGATGCAGCCATTATTCCCGAACCTACGAATATGAAGATCTTTCCTGCTCAGCAAGGTTCAATGTGGTTCCGGCTAACCGTAAAAGGAAAAGCGGCACATGGAGGAACACGGTATGAAGGAGTTAGTGCTATCGAAAAAGCGGTAGTCGTATTAGAGGCTATCAGACAGTTGGAAATCATCAGAAATGATAGAGTGACAGACCCTTTATACAAGAATATACCGATACCCGTTCCGATCAACGTAGGTAAGATATCTGGTGGAAACTGGCCGTCGTCTGTTCCAGATACGGTTGAAATAGAAGGAAGAATAGGCGTTGCTCCTGACGAAACCTTGGAAGAAGTAAAAAACGAACTTCAGAGTTATCTATCAAATGTTTCAGACCCGTGGCTAGAAGAGCATAAGATCTCTGTAGAATGGTTCGGTGCACAGTGGCTGCCAGGATTGATAGAAACACAACATCCTCTCATGAACATGCTCTCAAAGAATTTTGAAGAGGTAGTTGGAGATAAACCCATCATCGAAGCGTCTCCATGGGGCACTGATGGCGGCTTATTATCTCATGTCGGCGACACTCCGGCGATCGTGTTCGGGCCAGGAGTTACAGGGGTCGCACATTATCCGAACGAATATATTGAGATTTCGAAGATCATGGAAGCTGCTGAGATCATAGCTTTAACGATCTATGACTGGTGTGGAGGCGATAATGGATGAAG
Source organism: Fictibacillus nanhaiensis (assembly GCF_049537595.1). GTDB lineage: Bacteria > Bacillota > Bacilli > Bacillales > Fictibacillaceae > Fictibacillus > Fictibacillus nanhaiensis_F. Next base: position 1,750,601 of record NZ_JBMULM010000001.1, on the reverse strand, counting down.
AAATCAGAAGAGTTGTTAAAGCGGAAAGAATTAAACGTCCCAAGAGGTCCTTTTAATACTGTCTTGAATTTTGTGGATCATGCTAGCGGAAGTACGATGGTTGATGTTGATGGTAACGAATATATTGATTTTGCTGGTGCGATTGGAACATTAAACGTTGGTCATTGTCCGCCCAGGGTAGTAGAAGCACTTAAAAACCAAGTAGAAAAATACATTCACCCATGTTTTCACGTAATGATGTACGAACCGTACGTTCAGCTTGCAGAGAAACTGAACGAGATCACACCTGGAGATCATCATAAGAAAACGTTCTTTTTAAATAGTGGTGCAGAAGCTGTAGAAAACGCGGTTAAGATCGCTAGAAAATTTACAGGCAGAAAAGCCATCATCTCATTCGAACGAGGATTTCATGGCAGGACGTTGCTCGCAATGAGTTTAACGAGCAAAGTAAAGCCATATAAGTTTGAGTTCGGTCCTTTTGCGCCAGAAACGTATAAGATGCCTTATCCATATTATTATCGAGAGGATCGTAATGTCGAGGAGACCGATAGAGCGATCTTAAAGAAATTCGAAGACTTCTTTTTAGGAGAGGTTCCACCTGAGGAAATAGCTGCGATCATCTTTGAACCCGTTCAAGGTGAGGGAGGATTCGTTATACCTTCCACGACGTTCGTTAAAGGTCTTCGAGAGATCTGTGATAAATACAATATCCTTTTAATCGCTGATGAGATACAGACAGGATTCGGCCGTACCGGGAAAATGTTTGCGATGGAACATTTTGATGTAGTGCCAGACCTCATGACCCTGTCAAAATCAATAGCTGCTGGCCTGCCGATCTCTGCAGTAACAGGCAGAGCGGAGATCATGGATGCACCGGCGCCAGGTGAGATCGGGGGTACCTATGGAGGAAGTCCATTAGGATGTGTTGCTGCGCTAGAGGTCATCTCAATGATTGAAGAAGAAGGTTTGTTAACAAGAGCGAATCAGATCGGGGAAAGAATTACCAACACCTTTTCAAAATGGAGAGATCAATACGAATTTGTCGGCGATGTTCGAGGTATAGGAGCTATGTGTGCACTCGAGATCGTGAAAGATAAAGTGACGAAAACACCAGACCCTGATCGTGCGAAAAAAATTATTGCACTTTGTAACCAAAATGGCGTAGCCATTATGGGAGCTGGTCTTTATAGCAACGTTATACGGATACTCTCACCACTCGTAATCTCTGATGAACAGCTTCTCAAAGGCTTGAACGTGATTGAGAAACAGCTTACAAAAGTAAGTGAGATGGTATCGTCATAAATATTAATTGTAACCTCGTCTTTTCAGGCGAGGTTACTTTATTATTTCAACTTTGTTTTTCAAATTACTGGATATTTTCGGAATGAAAATTCGGAAAATTATGCTAATATGATGATATAGATACTAAAGGGGCTGTAAGAATTGCAAATCATTAAAAAACTGTTGATCGGCTCTGTTTTAATTGGTGGATTTGTTGTTTATACACAATACGAAAAAAATGCTGAACCAACTTGGACGGTGAATGCGGAACACTTTTCGGTTGTAAACTCATTAAAAGATGGAATGAAAAGAGAGTATATCAAGTTCGATGAATTAGAGTTGATAGATAAGTATGGTTTTCTAAATGATGTAGACAAAAAAGTGACGCTTAAAGAATCGTATCGAACGTTAAAAATCGAAAAGCTCTGGAACATGAATGGACGCATGTATCTTTTATACAGTGTAGACGTTAAAGAAAGAGATAAGGACGAGTATCATATTCCGCGGCTCTCTGTTAAAAACATGCAGTTTCAGACAAAAGATGGTAAGGAACTCGTGCTCAAGGCTGGTGAAGAGATGGGAAAACCGGGAACTAGGGACGAAGGATTCGTCTACAAGCACCGTTTATACCGCTCCATGATGCTGATGCCAACTATGTTCGATTCTTCAGAGAACGATTGGTCGATCGTATCAAATGCTCATATCGTTCGGTTACAAGACCTTAAAATCTCTTCAAAAGACAATGGGATAGACACGATTCAAGATATTGGGTTAACGGTTCCTTCAGAAGATCCTTATACAACAGTATTGAAAAGTGAACCGATCGATCAAACGTTTACATATGGTGATAAGAAAAAAGTAAAGATTAAATCAATAGATGCTTTACTTTATGAACAAAGACTAAGCGTAGAAATCCCTAATGATGATAGTTTAATCGGATTTACTAGCAAAGAAAATAAATTACAAGACCAACCTTTGACGTATGGGATATTAGGGACGAACAAAAGCGGGTTTTACGTTCCCATATATGATATGCCAGGAGATGTTAACAAGAAAAAAGAAAGGTCAGTTACTTTTACTTCTTCCGTACACAAAGATCCTCGTTCTTTCTCATGGACAATACCAAAGAAAGAAATTGAAACGTTTTTAGCGAATACGAAACAACCGATTTTAAAGAGCCAAGAAATTTTAACAATAGATAATACGATTGTACGCTATGAAGGGATGACCATGTTCGAGGGGAGCCCTAGGATAAAGTTGAGCATATTCGCTGATTCTAGTCAGCTTTTACATCATCTGAGTCTGATTCCTGATCATTTTTATAGTGATGCCGAAGTGCCTGATGATTACGAAAGAGTATACAAAAACAATGTTATCTCGATTTCAGATGATAAGAAAACGAGAATCAATAATTTCGAAGTACATAGTTCAGAAGAAAAAAACAAAGCCACCTACTATATCACGTTTTATAACAAAGAAGAGATGGAAAACGGTGAGATGAAACCGATCTTGATCCCTGAGAGGGACTTGACGATCACGGTATCAAATCTATCTTATCTAAAGCCTTTAATTAATCCTGTGGACATTAAATATAAGAACATCATGATCATGAACTGACAAACGATGAAAGTGGTAAAGGAGACAGGTTACTTTGAGCAACAAGCGAAATAAGATCATCACTGGACTCTTGCTGTTAATTGCATTTGTCATTTACACGCAATATGAAAAAAGCGCAGAGCCAACGTGGAAAGTTAACGATGAAAATTTTGTTGTGATGAAAGATTGGGAAGAACTAATGGATACAGAAAAATCAAAATTTAGTGACCTTAAGTTTGCCGATCATTTCAAGTTATTGAAAAACAGTCAGATCTCTATTCCGTTAGCGAATAATCAGCGAAAGTTCCAGGTAGAAAGAATCTATAACTTCGGACAACAGCTGTACATTCTATACAGTGTAGACCTTGTAGAACGGGATAAACAGGAGAGTGATATTCCTCGATTATCGGTTAATCAAGTTGAGATCACGTCCAAGAAGGGAAAGACTTTTCATTTTCCTATCGATATGTATGAAGGAGAAGGCGCGATCAGTGGTGTTGTATACAAACATAAATTATACCGTTCCATGATGTTACATGCGCAATATGATAACATTAAAACAGATGAAGATTGGAAAGAGGTCTTTAGCAGTGAGACGGTTAAGCTTCTGAACCCGACATTGACTTCAAACAAAGGGAAGATGAAGTTAGATCACTTAACTTTTAAAGTCAAGCCTCATCATGCTTTGGAACTGCCTCCTGTTCTTGCTGCAGAAAAAATTAATCAATCTCTGCAGCTTTACAACAACAAAGAAGTTCACCTGGATACGTTTGAAATCTATCAGATGGGATCCAGAATCAAGTTGGACTCAAATATTGATAAAGATCTTGTTTCTCTAGTTGGAACCATTGAAAATGGACAGGATAATTATACGTTACATGCAGATATCACAGAAAATGAAGGTTCAGGGTACTTTATGGAAACGTATACTGCTCTAGATGATCTTCTTAATTTGGACGATATAGATCATTTGAAATTGTCGTTTACACACTCCATTCATAGAACGGACAAATCGTATGCATTTTCAGTATCTAAACAAGATCTTGAGCAATTTGCAAGCAATCCAAAAAAAGATATAACAAGAAATGAAGTTATCGCTAACGACAGTGATTATAAAGTCATTTACAGAGGAATTGAAAATGATGTTTCTAACAACGAGAAAGGAATCTCGTTTTCTATAGAGAGCAAAGTAGAAAATGTAGGACAAGAAGGATATCTTTATTTTCAACCAAACTATAATGAGAATAGAATCCATAACGAAGAACGTTTTATGAACAACCTCGTCACCATAAAAAATTCGTCAGGGGAAACACTGCAAAATTTTGATGTGATGCATACGTACGATAGTGAGAAATACGGGTTCTTATTATTTTTTCATGACGGACTTCCGAAAGGTGACCTCTCCATTACTCTTTCAAAAATAGCAAAAATTCACCCTTTACAAGAAAAGGTAGAAGTCCCGTTAAAACTTCCTGCACCTAATAAACAGTAGAAAAAAGACTGCCGCAAAGTATAACGGCAGTCTTTTTTCTATGCTCTTGGATTACTTTGTGCACGTTTGATATACATCTCTTCTTCTCCCACGATGCCACATGCTCCGCACTGAATAAGTCGTTCTGAACCTTTATACGGAAGATGGAACATATCTAATTCACCATCTTCGTATTGTTGAACTACATCACCAGTGGATGGATCCAGCTTCACTGCTACAGGATTCTGTTCGATCACGTTAAAACGCGTACGGTTCGTCTTACAGTTTGGACATAGATAAGGATTTGCCATTTTTAAGAAACCCTCCTTTTTAGTCTTAAGTTAACCAGTCAAGGAAAAATTATGTAAGTTATATTTTTATTTCATTTAGCCATAGTAAGAAAAAGGAGGGATACATCATGGGTAAACAGAAAAAAGCCAACGCTAATGCACAACGCAATAACAACGTGAAAGAAAACGGTGCAGACAATCAAACAGAATTTGCGTCTTATGCTGAGATGGAAGTGGAAAAGATGCATCATGGCAAAAAAACAAAATGATTTTACTTCTTAACAAACTGGTAGTATAATAAAATTCTGCGATGTTCGTGGCTTTTCCATGTCTTTAACCTATGTGCTAATGACGGGAATCCAATATGATCTGTCAGACAGTCAAGCCTAGCATTCGACTTGGAAGGCTGTAACGGCAGCTGCGGATACCCACCTGAGAGATCAGGTTCCAAAGGCATATAAAGTCACGGCAGAGCGGATTTTACTTAAACGACAACAAGCGTATTTTACATCACATGTAAAATGCGCTTTTTTCATAACATATTTTTACCGGGGGATAAAAAGCAAATGGAAAAGAAAGAAGTACTATTGTTAATCGATGGATTCAACCTGCTCAGCAGATGTTATTTTGCTACAGCTTATGGAAAAGAAATGCATGATCTTCCTCGAAACTCAAAAGGGCAGTTTACGAATGCCATACGTGTTACCATTCAGAAACTGCTTATGCTCGTTCGAGATCATGAGCCTTCTCATATTGTTGTTGCTTGGGATGTTAAACGTGATGAAACACTTAGAAGAGAAAAATTTGCTGATTACAAAGGAACAAGAAATGAGTTGCCTGAGCCACTTATCCAGCAATTTGAGACACTTGTTCAACTTTTTGATAACATCGGAATCACGCAGCTTACGATTCCTAGATATGAAGCGGATGATATCATCGGCACACTGGCGTATCGCTGGCGAAACGAACGTGACGGAGAATGTATCATCTACAGCAACGATCGCGATCTTTTGCAGCTTCTTTGCGAAAAGACTTCACAGCTTATTACAGTAAAAAGAGATGAGCTAAAATATACATTGAATCATTTCCAAGAAGAGTATGGAATAACTCCTGCTCAGTGGATTGATGTTAAAGCTTTACTAGGCGATAAAAGTGATAATATTCCTGGGGTAGCGGGAGTTGGCGACAAAGCTGCACTTCCACTCATACAACAATATGGTGCGGTTGAATCGATCTATGAGAATTTTGAGAATTTAGATCCTAGATATAAGAGGTATTTAAAAAAGCTCGAAGCAGGGCGTGAGATGGCTGTTCTTAGTAAAGATTTATGTACGATTTTTACAGATGTTCCTGAAGTAGTCGACAGAGACTTAGAGGAATGCCGATATATTTTAGATAAACAGAGTGTTCGAAGCGCATTAGAAGAATTAGAGATTCAAATAAGAGTGGGTTAAGTAAGATCCCACTCTTTTTGTTTGCGTTTTATAAACTTCTTATTGAACCGTATTTCAGATAAAATCATGCCTAGTAAAATCAACCCGCAACCAAACAATGATTTTGAACCCAGTCGTTCATCAAGCATGATATAAGCAGTAAGTGCCGCAAAAACAGGTTCCATCGCAAAGATTAAAGCCACTCTTGCAGGCGTCGTAAACGATTGAAAGTGTGTTTGAGCCAAAAAAGCTAGAGCAGTTGCAAAGAATGAGGTGATCAAGAGAGCACTGATTACTTCCGGCTGTTGAACCAACTTGGCCGTAAACATCTGCTGCCAATCTTCCATCATGATTGCAGTTATAAAACTAAATAGAGCAACGGTCAAAAGTTGGATAATAGTTAGACAAATAGCGTTGTATGATGAAGCAAACTTTCCTGTGAACACGATGTGAAGAGCAAATGAAATAGCACATAATAGTACATAACCATCGCCAGTGTTCAACGAGAGGCTGTTGTGAATCGTTAATAAATATAAACCGAATACTGCTATTATCGAGCTAATTCCTACTTGCCAATTCAGTTTGTTTTTTAACAATAAATAACTGAACAAAGGCACTAAGACAACGCTTAATCCTGTTATGAACCCAGCTTTTGAAGACGTGGTATACAACAATCCGACAGTCTGAAACCCGTACCCTAAAAATAGCCAAAAGCCAAGTATGATACCGCTGATCCATATGCTCCTGTCTGAAAAATGACTGAGTGACGAACGGTTAAACAAGAAGATAATTAGCAATAATGTTATGGCGGCAATGGAAAAACGTACACTATTAAATGAATATGGTTCTAAGAACGCGATTGCTTTCTGGACGATAACGAAAGTCGAACCCCAGATCAAAGCTACAAGGAGTAGATTGAAGTCGGCAAACCAAGTCTTTCTAAACATCTGACGGTCTCTTGTTTAATTGAATGGCTTGTCGTGCAAGTTCGTCTGCGATCTTATTTTGCTTTGAAGGAATCCACTTAATAAAGAACAGATCCAGTTGCTCTGAAAGTTCTAGAGCTTCTTCTAAAAGTTTTGTATAACGTTTATCTTTTGCAAATCTCTTATCCACCGCGCTCTCAACTGCTTGTGAGTCTGTGCGGAACGATACGATTCTCCAATCATGTTCAATACATAGTTCTAAACCATGAATTAGAGCTCTAAATTCCGCTTCATGGTTACTCATCGTACCGATTGGAAAACGATACGAATGTGTAGTGCCGTTTCCGACTTTTACATACACGCCTGCTCCGGAGAGTCCGGGATCACCTGCACTTGCACCATCAATGTATATCTCTATCAATTCTTTCTCTCCTCTATACGATTATATTCGTATTATAAAGGACTTTATAAAAAACAAAAAGGAGATTACTATGAACTTCTCAATAGAGTATATGTATAAACATCCCAAATCCCCCTTGAAGGTTCGATTTGTTTCTGATCCTATGCCGCTAGCTGAAGCCCTTTTTACAGCAACTGATTTGGAGAAGACCGGAAGAGTATCTGAATTGGTCTTCATCGATACAAAAGATGTAACGTGGACGAAGAAAGAGCTGACTAAATTAACGCAAGTCAAAAAAGAAGAACCAAAAGATATCTCTATTTATTTCGATGGAGGTTTTAAGTCGGAAACGAGAACTAGTGGTCAAGGTATTATTATTCATTTTTCTCAAAACGGGATAACCTATCGAATTAAAAAGAACGCGAGTCTGTCCAATCTTGAATCCAATAACGAATCAGAGTATGCTGCACTGTGGATAGCGATAAAAGAACTCGAAGAACTTGGAGTTCAATATGAAGAAGTGAGAATTCAAGGAGATTCAAAGGTTGTCATAGAGCAATTAAAAGGGGAATGGCCATGTTATGAAACGAACCTCCAGAACTGGGCAGAAAAAATCGAAACACTATTGAAGAAACTTCAGATCGAACCTGTTTACGAATGGGTGGCTAGAAACAAGAACAAAGATGCAGATCATCTCGTAACACAAGCATTAAACGGAAAGATCATACAAGCGAAGAAAGAAGTCATTGATAATTCCTGAATGTTACTGGTACAATTTACTAGAATCTTTTGATTTTGGGGTTGAGGTAGAAATGAATGAGAACGTTCTAGGCGACTATATAGCATTATTAGCTTCAAAAGGGTTTCGTCTTAATGATGGAGACCTTCATTTTGTGGATTTTGGAAAACATTATACAGATGCAAGTGAATCTCAAGTGAAGATAGCATTAGAAGTTACTTTAATTAAACAATTATCATTTGACGGAAGTTACTTTATCGCCATTTTAGAATCTTTAGTTAATGAAAAGATAACCTCAAAGAAAAAAGCGTATGAATTACTAGATCAACTGCAAACCAACAACGAAAGAAAACATTCTTATACAGTGGGGTAAGTATGAAAGAAAAAATGATCCAACAGACAGAGAAGTTTGTAAAAGATAAATTAAGAAACGAGAGCAGTGGACATGATTGGTATCATATCTATCGTGTTAAAAATCTGTCTCTGAACATTGCAGAAAAAGAAGGTGCAGATCACTTTGTATGTGTGATGGCGGCACTTCTTCATGATATCGCTGATGAAAAAATTGCAGGAACTGAAGAAGAAGGTCTTCAAGAAGTGAAAAATTGGTTAGAATCAATTTCTGTCGAGGAATATTACATCACGCACATATTGTCAATTATCTCTACGATGTCATTTAAAGGCGGTAACGGAAAAGAGATGGAATCGGTTGAAGGTAGAGTCGTTCAGGACGCAGACCGTTTAGACGCGATCGGAGCTATAGGAATCGGCCGAACATTCGCTTATTCCGGAGCGAAGGGACAGTTGATGTACGATCCTGAGATACCTGTTCGAGAAATCATGACAAAAGAGCAGTATCGCAATGAAAAGAGTACAGCTATAAATCACTTCTACGAAAAGTTGTTAAAGTTAAAGCATGGGATGAATACTCCATATGCAAAAAAACTAGCAGATGACCGCCATGCCTTTCTAGAAAACTTTCTAGAGCAGTTTTTTGAAGAGTGGGAAGGCAGAAAGTGAGTAAGTTTTCATAGGAAGAGAAAATAAACATCCAAAATCAACATTCTTAATTTAGGTTGTCATTACAAAGTGAATGATCTGTATTAAAAAAAGGCCAAAATAATGGCCTTTTTTAGTTACTTAGAATCTAGACTAACACTCTTCTGCTGGTCGAGGTCCTGCGTCTAATCCTTCTGATGTTACAGTAAGAACAGGATTAATTGATGCATCCTCACTCACACAGATCTGGCAAGACAACCTTACATTACCTGATAGACCCTTCGTAGCGATAATATTAGCTTCATTTTCGCCGATCGGACCTAGATCTCCTGACAATACTTCCACTCGGCATGTTGTACATTTTGCTTTGCCTCCACAGCGGTGAAGGATATCAATCCCATTGTCTTCAAGTGCATTTACAAGTTTTTTGCCATTCTCGATCTCGTATGTACCAAATCCACGCACATCAATTTTAGCCATTTTACCTGCCTCCTTAAATGAATACTTAGTATTTCTTTCCATACATATTATACGATAACCTCTTACCAAGTAAACTACAGGATTAAAAGTTGTAATAGAAAAACTAATCGCATCACATACTTGTTTCATATACAATAGAGAGTGGAGTCAATTACATATGATGGAGGGTTAAATCAACATGCTAGAAAAGGTTACGTTCAAAAGTGATATCGAGATTGCCCAATCAGCGAAAATGCTGCGAATCGAAGAAATTGTAGGACAACTAGGAATTGAAGAAGATGATTGGGAACCTTATGGAAGATACAAAGGAAAGCTCTCATTGGATCTGTTTCAAAAGCTTCAGAATGTTGAAGATGGAAAAGTAGTCTTAGTTACAGCGATTAGTCCAACACCAGCAGGAGAGGGCAAGTCTACAGTGACCGTGGGGCTTGGACAAGCACTCAATCGTGTTGGAAAGAAAACGATTATCGCTTTACGTGAACCATCACTAGGCCCTAGCATGGGTATTAAAGGTGGTGCAGCAGGTGGAGGATACTCTCAAGTGATGCCGATGGAAGATATCAATCTGCACTTTACTGGAGACCTGCATGCTATTACAACCGCTAATAACGCATTAGCTGCATTGATTGATAACCATATACATCAAGGGAATGAATTGAATATAGATCCACGTCGAATCGTTTGGAAGCGTGCGTTAGATATGAATGATCGAGCATTAAGAAAGATTGTCATCGGCTTAGGTGGACCCGTTCAAGGTGTACCACGAGAAGATGGATTCGATATTACCGTAGCATCAGAAGTGATGGCCATCTTCTGTCTTGCTAATGATCTAGAAGACTTGAAGATAAGACTATCTAAGATGGTAGTGGCGTTTGATTACGACAATCAGCCTGTAACCGCTGGACATCTGAATGCTCATGGTGCATTAACCTTATTGTTAAAAGATGCGATTCGCCCGAATATCGTACAAACATTAGAAAACACACCGGCACTTGTTCATGGTGGACCGTTCGCTAACATTGCTCATGGGTGTAACAGTGTTATCGCGACAAAGCTAGCTTCTAAACTTGGTGAGATGGTCGTAACTGAAGCTGGATTCGGTGCTGATCTAGGAGCTGAGAAGTTCTTAGACATTAAAGCGAGATATGCGGGTATCAATCCAAGCGCAGTTGTTATTGTTGCTACTGTAAGAGCGCTTAAGATGCATGGAGGCCTTGCAAAAGAGTATTTGAAGAATCCGGACTTAGAAGCACTTCAAAAAGGTATGCCAAACCTTGAAAAACATTTAGAAACGTTAAAAGAATTTGGTGTGCCTGTAGTGGTAGCTATCAACAAATTTGTAACTGACACCGACGAAGAGGTTGCTTTCATAAAAGAGTGGTGCAATAGTAAAGGTGTTGCTGCAGAAGAAGCTGATGTTTGGGCTAAAGGCGGACAAGGTGGAGAAGCATTAGCAAACAGAGTGTTAGAAACCATTGAATCAGAAGAGAATAACTACAAACCTCTTTACGAACTAAACGTTTCTTTACAAGAAAAAATAGAGACGATCTGTAAAAAAGTGTACGGAGCAGGAGAAGTACAGTTCTCACCAAAAGCTGTAAAGCAAATGAAGCAGTACACTGATTTCGGGTGGGATCAATTGCCTGTATGTATGGCTAAAACTCAATATTCCTTCTCGGATGATCCAAAAAAACTCGGCCGTCCAGAAAACTTTACGATTACGATCAGAGAACTTAAACCGTCGATTGGAGCTGGGTTCATCGTTGCTCTTACAGGTGATGTGATGACGATGCCAGGACTTCCTAAAGTACCTGCAGCGAACAACATGGATGTATCTGAAGACGGAAAAGCAGTAGGACTATTTTAAGAAATAGTGTAAAGTATCCTTATAAACTGCTATACTTCTGTAGGAGGGATGCATATGAAACCATTACAACTATCAGCTGATACTGCGGTGAAATTAGCAAAGGCGTTAAACGTACCACTGGAACAGTTGATGCATATGCCTCAGCATATATTGGTGAAAAAGCTGATGGAATTGGAAGCATCCAAAGAAAATAAGGATGAATAATTAAGAACAAGAAGGCGAAAACCTACTATGTAGGTTTTTTCTTTTTTTCTCAATCTATCTATTAAAAAAAGGAATGAAAATATGGAAACAAAAAAACCTGGTTTAGTGTATACACTTAAAGTTGTGCGAGTATCAGATCTTGGCTATGTATTAGATCTTGAAGATGGGAAAGAAGTTCTTTTACATCGGTCTGAAGCAAAAAGTAAGCATGAAGAAGGAAACATGGTAGAAGTCTTTTTATATCAAGATCACGAAGGAAGACTGGCGGCTACCGAAACGATTCCAAAAGTTCGTCTCGATTCATTAGCTTGGCTAGAAGTTGCGGGCGTGAACCGTAAGTTAGGCGTATTTCTTCATATCGGTATTAAGAAAGATATTCTCTTATCAAAAGACGATCTTCCTGAATCATGGGATGAATGGCCACATCTAGGCGACCGTGTATACTCAGGTATGAAGCTGGATAAAAAAGGCCGTATCTTTGCTGACTTGGCTACAGAAGAAGAGATGGTAGAACAAGCGGAAGCAGCAACAGAAGAGATGTTTAACCAACAAACGTCAGGATATGTTTATAAGATTAATGAAGCGGGTGTACTCCTGTTTACTGAGTCACAGCAAATCGGATTCATCCATAACGATGAGTTAAAGGTGAAGCCTCGTCTAGGGCAGAAGCTTGGAGCTCGTGTAGCTTTCGTTCGAGAAGATGGAAGAATGAACTTATCGATGAGAGCAAGAAAAGAGATTGCTTACAGTGAGGATTCTGAACGCATCTATCAATATTTAAGAGAAAACAAAGGGCAGATGCCACTTACAGACAAATCATCTCCAGAAGAGATCAAAGAGACTTTTCAGATGAGTAAAGCTGCTTTCAAACGAGCTCTAGGTAAGCTTATGAAAGAAGAGAAAATCATTCAAGAAGATGGAAAAACGTTTCTTCAAATTTAAGGAAAAGGGTCTGATTAATCAGGCTCTTTTTACTTTTTGAGGAATACTCCTATAACAATTATTGTTTTTTAACAGCTTTATTTTTTATTTTCCATTCTCTTTTTCGTATAGACTTTTTAGCTAATGTTACTTCAGGATTTGCAATGTACTTCATTGGGTAAAATACGAAGAGAAAGGTGGAATCACTTTGAAAAGAAATCTAGGCTTTTGGGTCTTAACAGCGCTTGTTGTAGGAAATATGGTAGGATCGGGTATTTTCATGTTGCCACGATCATTAGCAGAAGTAGCTAGTCCATCTGGTGTATTAACAGCCTGGCTGATCACAGGTTTTGGTGTTTTGATGACAGCACTTGTTTTTGGAAACCTGAGTTTAAGAAAACCTGAATTAAATGGAGGTCCTCAAAACTACGCGAAGGCTTTGTTTAAAGAGAATTCACGATCTTCACTAGTAGCAGGATACCTTGTAAGCTGGGGATATTGGGTGGCTAACTGGTCAGGTAACGTTGCGATCATCACAACGTTTGCCAGTTATCTTTCAACTTTTTTCCCTGTTATGACAAACAAAACCATTTTATTCACCGTGATGGGGACTTCTGTAAGAATAGGTGGAGTCATCACGTTTATTATCTGTTCCGTTCTTTTGTGGAGCGTACATATCTTGATTCTTAACGGTATCGAGGGAGCAGGGAAGGTAAACTTTATTGCAACTGTAGCTAAAGTTTTAGGATTCTTATTATTTATAGTAGCTTGTTTATTTGCGTTCCAAAGCAGTAATCTTGTTCCTTTCTATGCTCCGATCGAGGGTGAGGGCGGTGTTACTTCAGGTTTTCTATCTCAGATAAATAACGCCGCGATCGCAACCCTTTGGGCATTTGTAGGAGTAGAATCTGCTGTTGTTTTCGCGACTCGTGCCAAAAAGAAAAGAGATGTAAAAAAGGCGACGATCCTTGGTCTGATCATCGCACTTCTTTTGTATTTAAGTATCACGTTGTTAGTCATGGGAACTCTTAAGCAAGAAGAATTGATCAACTCTCAAAAACCACTTGTTGATTCATTGATGGCAGCAATTGGACCATCTGGCAGTATGATCATGGCCGTCTTAGGAGTGGTCTCGTTATTGGGAGCGACTGTTGGTTGGGTTTTGCTTTCTGCTGAAGTGCCGTTTCAGGCAGCACAGCAGCGGATGTTTATCACGAACTTTTTAAAAGAAAATAAAAAAGGTGCACCCGTTTTCTCTCTTTGGATCACAAACCTTTGTACTCAGCTATTCTTGTTTTCTGTTATTTCTCAGTCGATGGCGTCTGCTTTTGATTTTATGATCTTTATTGCAACACTCGCTTTTCTCGTTCCATATTTGTTCGCTTCTCTATATCAGTTGAAGCTCGTTATGAAAGGTGAGACGTATGAGAAATCGGGAAGAAGTCGAACGACAGATGGTATTATTGCTTCAGTTGCTGCCATCTATTCGTTCTGGGTCATCTATGCAGGAACGGCAGATCTCAAGACTTTCTTATTCGGAATCGCCTTACTTGCATCAGGCATCTTATTTTATCCCTTCGTTCCAAAACAAACTGAACCCATCAAAAAACCGGCTGATTAATAGCCGGTTTTTTTATAGCTCTTTGTAAAAGATTGTTGCCTTTAAGTCTTTTTTATTCCTTCTTTAACTTTTGATCTCGAGGGGCTAGCCATTGTAACTAGACAGGTGAGACACTTATACGGAAACGTACGTATGTGGCTCACCGCCTGCCCCATGGAAAGCGAGCATCTGAAACGGAAATCAATACTTTCATTAGCAACAATGAATACAAAAACAGCCTTTTATCATCAAGCACCTTTTCGAAGACCAGATCCCGTATTTGCTTTTACTAAAATTTCATTAAACTTATCAACGTCTGATGGTTTGGAAAGCATCGTTCCGACGATAGCTCCTAAGAACCCAAGTGGTATAGAAACAATACCTGGGTTTGCTAGAGGAAAGATCGCTTCTCCTGTAAGGATCGCGGCTCCTTCTACAGGAGACCATACACTAGGTGAAATCATTACTAAAACAAGTGAACTAATGAGTCCGACTAACATCCCAGTTACTGCGCCTGCCGTATTAAAACGCTTCCAAAATATTGTTAAAAGAATGATAGGAAGGTTTGCACTAGCTGCTACGGCAAAGGCAAGAGAGACTAAGAAAGCGACATTTAATTTTTGTGCGAACAAAGCGAGTATGATAGAGATGATCGCTACCCCTACTGAAGCCCATTTGGCGGCTTTCATCTGTTCTTTTTCTGATGCATGACCTTTTCTGATGATGTGTGTATAAAAGTCATGAGCAAAAGCTGAAGCGGCTGACAGTACCAATCCAGCAACGACGGCTAGAATGGTAGCAAACGCAACGGCAGAAACAAAGGCAAACAAAAACTCTCCTCCGAGTACTTCTGCTAACAGTGGAGCTGCCATATTTCCAGCAGCATTCGCAGCTACGATCTGATCTTGTCCAACAAAAGCTGCAGCACCAAATCCTAAAAAGATCGTCATGATGTAGAACGCTCCGATCAGCCAAGTTGCATACACAACGGATTTTCTGGCAGTAGGAGCATCTTTTACCGTAAAGAACCGTATAAGTATATGAGGAAGACCGGCAGTTCCTAAGACAAGTGCTAAGTTTAAGGAGATCGTATCAAGCGGGTCTTTAAACTTATTACCGGGGTTCAAAAACGACTCGCCCAGTGGTGTAGCACTTTTAACTTGGTTGAACATCTCAGTAAAGCTAAAACCAAATTTAGCAAACACCATGACAGAAATGATAAACGTTCCAAGCATCAAAAGAATCGCTTTTACGATTTGTACCCATGATGTAGCAGTCATACCACCGAACACCACATAGACGGTCATCAATACGCCTACGATAAGTACAGAATATATGTACTCAATACCTAGTAAAAGTTTGATAAGAGCACCAGCACCTACTAATTGGGCGACCATATAAAAGGTAGAGATCGCCATCGTATTCAATGCTGCAACACCGCGAACCTTTTTATCATTAAACCTCGCAGCAATCATATCCGCCATCGTATATTTACCAAGATTGCGAAGAGGCTCAGCTACTAAGAACAGAACAACAAGGTAGGCTACTAGGAATCCTATGCTATAAAAGAAGCCATCAAACCCAGATAGTGCGATCGTGCCAGCAATTCCAAGGAATGAAGCAGCTGACATATAGTCTCCGGCAATGGCAAGTCCATTCTGCATTCCGGTCAATCCGCCATCTGCTGTGTAGAAATCACTCGTTGTTTTTGTTTTCTTAGAAGCAAAATAGGTAATGACTAAAGTAAGAGCAACGATTCCTAAAAACAAAGAAAATGCTGTACCATTCATGAGGAAGCCTCCTTGTCCATATCAGCTATCACTTTTTCAGCGAGTTCGTCAAAGCGCTTGGCTCGTTTCGTATAGATCATACACAGAGCCCATGTCATGATGAATTGAGCAAAAGCAAAGATCCAAGCCCACGTGATATCACCGATCGCATTCTTATTCAACACATCTGTATAAGCGGTTAGGACAGGAAGGCTGAAGTAAAACAGTAAAAAAAACACGGTCATTGGCAGGATGAAACGTTTTTTCTCAGCCATTAATTGCTGAAATGTGTTTGTGTTCACGACTTCGCTGTACCTTGAGTGTTCAAAATTTTGCTGTTTTTTTGGTAACAATGCATTTTCCTCCTCTTATTAAATTAAATCCAACTAATACTCATGCCTCCTTTAACTGAATAATCTTTATTTTCTGACAAAATCAACTTCTATTATATACGGAGAAACGTTATGATTCAACGGGAATCGTTCTTGAAGTTAGAAGGATTTAATGGGATGATTTGCGTATTAATAAATAAGGGCAAAAACAGGAGAGAGGTGTAAACATCATGAGTCTTGTCTTAGTGAAACTTGGAATGTCGGCATTCTTCGGATTGATCATCGGAATTGAGAGGGAGTTGAAGAATAAACCCGTTGGTCTTAAAACGAGCCTTGTTATCTCCATCAGCAGTTGTTTGCTCACGATTGTCAGCATAGAATCTGCTAGACAATTTTCACTTCTATCTGGTCAAACGGTTATGGACCCAATGCGTTTAGCAGCTCAGATCGTTAGTGGGATTGGTTTTCTTGGAGCAGGTGTTATCTTAAGAAGAAGCAACGATGTAATTTCAGGATTAACAACCGCAGCTATGATATGGGGAGCATCTGGACTAGGAATTGCCGCCGGAGCTGGTTTCTATAAAGAAGCCGCTGCAGGTGCTTTTTTAATTCTTATCAGTGTTGAACTGATTCCACTTATCATGAAATGGATCGGTCCAAAAGCATTAAGACAGATCGATATTAAGTTAAAATTGGTCGTTAACCCAGACACCATCATGAGTGATGTGATGAAAGAGATCAATGAGCTGAAAGTAAAGATCGTAAATGTTCGAATAAAGGATCTTGAGCATGACTACAAAAAAATGGAGATGGCAGCATCCATCTATGAGAAAAGATACACCACAGATCTATATGATGATGTGAAAAAAATTGAGGGTATCAGAAGTGTTGAGATTGAAACGCTTGGATGATTTAGGTTTTATGATCGATAGCCTGTCGAAGAGGCTCTCTTTATAAAGTGGCTGATACATTCAAATTATTTAAGAGTTATCTCTTAGGAAAAGAAAAAGGGTGACGTAATCTGTCACCCTTTTTTTAATATCGTATTAAGTTCTTGTCATGAGCATTGTTTTTATAATAGTGTACCATCGAACCTACATACTCATCGAAGGGCCGACATTCAATTCCTGATCCTTTTAGATCTTTTACGAGTTGAGAAGTATCATATTTCGCATCATGAGAAAAATACGAAAGAGTTTCTAAAGGTACACCAAGCCATTTCGAAACAAGTGAAAATGATAGACATTTTTCAGCTATTCTTCTATTAAACGTCCAGCTTGGCTTTTTCCCTAAAAGCTCCTGGCATAAAGATGTATATGCATCTTGTATGGAAGGTGAATCTGGACTAAGAACATGATACGTCTTAGATCTTCCGACAGTCTCGTGCATGAGATACACCGAAGCGTCAATGATGAAATCGACAGGAACGAGATGAATCTTGGATGAAGTTTTTCCGATATAGGGAATGGGGAATTTACCAAGCCGATTTATAAATTGCATCATAAAATAAGGACCGTCAAACTTGAGCGTTTCTCCTGTCTTTGAATCACCTACAATAATACCAGGTCGTATGATCGTGATCGGAAGTTCATTCATTCTATCACGGACTAGCACTTCTGCTTCGTGTTTTGTCTGTTCATAATAATTACGAAACCGACTAGGCATACTAATGTCGCTCTCCATGATCAATCCCTTTTCATCTCCAGAAACATAAGCTGTACTGAAATAACAAAAACGCTTTAAGTTCGGACACTTTTCAACAAACGTTAAGACGTTTTTTGTACCGATCACATTACAAAGATATGCAGGTTCATAAGCAACAGTGAGGTCATAAAGAGCTGCAAGATGTACACAGTGTGTAACCTGTTTATAAAGGTCATCTATAGTGTGAGATGCAAGACCTAAATTGTGTTTTGTAATATCTCCTTCGATAAGATGTATGTTTTTAGGTTGAGTTCGTAATTTTCGCTCTGCAGTTTCACGTTCATGTTTTAAGATCAATAAATAAAAGGTAGAAGAAGGATACTTTGTTTGAAGAGCACTTACAAGCTTTGAAGCTATAAATCCTGGGTAACCGGTGATAAAATAAGTATGGTTCATCGATATACACCTCAGCTCATGATAAGATAAGTTTACTCGTAACAGAAAGGACCGTAACACATGAATAAGAAGACTGTTATTGTTGCAGGCTCAAGCGGATTAGTAGGAAAAGAAGTGGTAAAGCAATTATTGACGGACCCACAGTGTAAAGAGATTATCTTACTAGTTAGAAAGTCATCGGGTATGAAGCATGAAAAGATTAAAGAAGTGATATTTGATTTTACTGCATCTGAATATAGCCTAGAACATACAGAAGCGGATGTTATGTTCATCTGTATCGGAACGACGATGAATAAAGTAAAATCCAAAAAAGCTTTTGAAGAAGTAGATCTACATATTCCGGTTAAATTAGGAAAACTTGCTCACAAGTTAAATATAACCCATGTTTCTGTTATTTCAGCTATGGGTGCTCATGCTAAGTCTACTTTTTTTTACAATCGTGTAAAGGGAAACATGGAGTCCCATTTGATCTCAATGAATCTCTCTTCTTTGACGATTGTAAGACCATCTTTATTGATCGGTGATCGCGAAGAGTTCAGGTTCGGAGAAAGATTGGCTGAAAAGCTTTATAAAGCAATCCCTTTTATCTATCCTAGTAAATATGAACCGGTAGAATCAAGCTCAGTTGCAAGAGCGATGATACAAGACGCTTTCAACACCCAAACTGATTCCGTAAAAATTATTGAGAACAAGAAGATACATGAGATAAGCAGAAACATTTTAAAAAGCTAGTCTGTTTACGTTATAATAACATTGTATGTAAATGAATCGTTTTCAGGAGGAATAAATCATGAATGCTTATGAAGAATATATGAAACAGATGGCTCAGCCGATGAGAGACGAACTAACACGTGCTGGGTTTGAAGAATTAAAAACACCAGAAGAAGTAAATTATTTTATGCAAGAAACAGAAGGTACAGCACTTGTTGTCATTAATTCAGTCTGTGGTTGTGCTGCTGGTCTTGCTCGTCCGGTCGCAGTAGCATCTCTTAATCATTCTGTAAAACCTGACCAGTTTGTGACTGTTTTTGCTGGTCAAGATAAAGAAGCGACGGCTCAAATGAGAGAATTCTTTGGGGAGATCCCACCATCTTCTCCGTCTATGGCTGTACTAAAGGGTGGAAAAGTTGTTCACTTTATTCATCGTCATAATATCGAAAATCATGCACCTGAAGAAATTCTTGAGAATCTTCTTGGGGCATATGATGAGCATTGTTAAGCCACTAGTCTAGAATGATCAGGTTTTATAACAAAAGAAAGAGAGAAGCAGATCTGCTTCTCTCTTTTCTTTTTTAAAATATGATGACTTAATGAGATGAGGATGAAGACGAAGATGAAGACGATTCGTCACAGTCATGTTCTTCTTCTTTACAATGAAACGCAGTAGCACCGATAATGATCAACAGGATGAATAGAACAACAATGATTAAAAAGCCGCATCCGTGTCCATAGCCACCATAACCTCCACCATATTCACCATGATGAATCGGCATATTCGCTACCGGCTTCATATTAATGTTCATATTGTCACCATAAGGCATATTCATTTTTTTATTTTCCATTTCAGTCCCTCCAAATATTTAAGTCTAGGTCAACGTCACATTACACCATATGACCGAAACACATAAACGGACACGGACAAATGCGGAGTTTTTAGTGAAAACGCCTGTACTTTTTTAGGAGAAGAGCCTATTTTTCGACTTTTATCAAAAAGTCTTGATAAACGGGCAATAAGTTAATCTTGTCTCCAAGAAGTTTAGACGTAAAAAAAGAACCGCTCTTAAAAAAGAACGATTCTTAGATCCATTTCACTTTAGGCTCTGTTTTCTTAGCGATTCTTACAATATTCTGTCTATGTCTATAGATTAAGAACAATGTAAAGCCGATAAGGATATACGTTGTCAGCCAATCACCTGCAATGAAAAAGCTTAGGACAACTGAGCCTACGCCAGCCATGATGGATGACAGAGACACGTATTTACTTATGTATAATGTCAAAAAGAAAGTGAACAAGACGAGTACAAACAATAATGGTTGCGCGAATAGTAGAACGCCGCCAGAAGTAGCAACAGCTTTGCCACCTTTAAATTTTGCGAACACCGGATAACAATGCCCGATGACAGCAGGAACCCCTGCAATGAGAGGGTGAATATCAACATCGAGTATTATAGGTAAGCTTGCAGCTAGTGTTCCTTTTAAAACATCTGCTGCTGATACAATAAAACCGGCTTTTTTACCAAGCGTCCTAAATGTGTTCGTACCGCCTAAGTTACCGCTTCCATGTTCTCTGATATCAATGCCATATCCTATTTTTCCAACTAAGAGTGCAAAGGGGATCGAGCCAAGTAAATAAGAAAGTAAAAGAATGATGATAATTTCAAACATATGAACACCCCTTAAATATGAGACTAGCTATTTTTATTATAGGATATTATGTTTCGTTTTCCCACAATTACTTTAAAAAACGGCATCCCTTTAAGAAAGGGTGCCGCTTTGCTTTTTCTCTTTTCTCTTTATGAATGGCATCCACCAGTTCCAGTCTCCAAGAAGTTTCATAAGAGACGGTACGAATATCATCCTAACGATCGTTGCATCTATAAATATGGCAAGAGCAATAGCGATACCGATCTGTTTCACAGGCATGACGTTCGTAAAAGCAAACGAGCCTGTGATTACAATCATGATCGCTGCAGCTGATGTAATGATCTTAGATGTAGAAGTTAATCCAAGTAGGGTAGCACGATCATTATCACCAGTCTCTTCGTATATCTCTTGAATCCTAGAGATCAAAAACACTTCGTAATCCATACTAAGTCCAAAAACGATTCCAAAAGTAAAGACAGGAATCATCAATCCGATATCAACAGGTTCCATGATGACACCACTTTGGAAAATCCAAACTAGTATTCCAAAAGTAGCGGACAAGCTCAGCATGTTCATAAAGATCGCTTTTACCGGAATAAATACAGAACGGAATGCGATCATGAGAATAAAGAGTGTTGTTATAAGAACGATAGCTAAGCCGTAAGGAGCCTTTTCGATGATCTCATCAAAGATCTCTTGATTAAACTTCGTAACTCCACCGATTGTGATAGACAATCCTTCATGTTCTTTTTCCCATTTTTTGACGAACTGTTTCGCCTTATCACCTGTTACATCGACAGATAGATAAGCTTTAATTACAGCAGTATCGTCATTGATAAAAGGTTTCAGAACAGGAGAGAACTGCTGCTTTCCTTGATCGGTCTGCAGGGCTTGGAAAAGTTCTGAACCGTTTAATGAATTGGTGTAAGTGAAGATAGATTCTGTTTTATTTACTTCTTTTTGACTTTGAAGATCTTTTGTAAGTTTTTCAAGTGCTAAAAGTGATTCTTCATCTTTTAGAAAAGAATTTTTAGATTCGGCAACTATTGTTACAGGGTATAACTCATCTTCACCGAACGTTTTTTCGAATTTTTCAAAGGCTAATCTTGATTCATAATCCGGTGGAAGTGCGTCGGCCTCTGGTATGGATAGCTTCATATCTTTCACAGGTGTCACAGATAATCCTAAAACCAGAGCTGCGATTACAGCCATTATAATAGGTCTTTTCATAACGAACGCTGCAAAACTATGCCAAACTGATTTTGTGTTCTCTTTTGTTTTTAACAATTTCAAAGCGTTCACTCTCTCGCCAAGAACTGCTAACAGGGATGGTAAGAATGTTATCGCATTCAGAACCGAGAGCACTACAACGAGCATGCCACCGATGGCAACGGTCTTAAAAATATCAATATCGATCAACAGCATTCCAGATAGTCCTAAGAAGACACATAAACCTGAGAAGGCGATTGAACGACCAGCTGTTTGTACAGATATGATCGTAGCTTTTTCAATACCACGATGAAGCTCTTCACGAAACCGGTTGACGAGGAGAAGAGCGAAATCTATTCCTAATGCAAGTCCGATCATAGGAACAACATTGAGTAAGAAAATACTCACATTTGTAGTTTGTCCGTAAAAATAGAGAAGACCAAGTGAACTTGCGACCGAGATTAATCCGACAATAATAGGTAAGCCTGCTGCGATCAAACCGCCGAACGCGAGCAAAAGAATGATTAATGCAGCAGGTATCCCGATCGCTTCTGCTCTAGCTAGGTCGTGTTGACTCGCAGTGTTCATATCTTCTGCAATCACGGGTCCACCTGTTAATGAAACAGAAATTTCATTGTTTTCTGGCATACGATCTCTTATTTGATCAATAGACTTTTTCAGGTCTCCAAAACTTTTATCGAACTGAACAGATGCAAAAGAAACGTTCTCTTTTATTGTTTTTTCAGGAACGTCATAAGGACTTTGGATGTCAACTACATCGTCGACTCCGTCCATCTTTTCAATCGTTTCCATGACGAATGACTTATACTCAGCGTCTTCTGGAGAGTACTCTTTAGAATCAAAGACGAGCATCACCGATGATTTTGGCTGATCAAACTTATCTTGAAGAATATTTTCTACTTTTGCGAAAGATCCATCCATTTCAAACCCGCTGCCGCTTAAGATCGAAGGGAGTTTAACAGCAAAAAAGCCTAAGAGAATGGTAGTTAGAACCCAAAATGTTATAATGAGCTTACGGAAACGGTATGTAAATTTTCCTAAGGCCTGAAACGATAAACCTTTTTTCATTCTTGGAGCCTCCTCATACTTCTATCTTCCCATATTTTAGGTTTGTTCAATGAGATATGCAAATGATACGTAATCTTAGTAGCAGGTTTATAAGAGGCAATTACGATAATGAATTATTCATAATAAAACTGATAGGTGAAAACAATGATCATTACGACAGCTGGAAAGAATGCAACACGATTAAGAAACAAAGCAAAAGAAGTAGCCGACTCGATTGACGGTACTTTTGTGGACAGAGAAAGTCATTCCATTTCTTCTATGATTCGTACATATAATGACCATATTCTTATGATCGGAGTGGACAAAATCTCGTATCATCCTAAAGACGGAGGTACACCGTTCTTTTTTCATCCCAATTCTTCTATGTTTCGTGTAAAACAGATCCTTCGAGGGGAAAAAGATGCTTTTATAGAAGCGACTCAGCTTAACGTGGGGATGAAGATCTTAGACTGTACGCTAGGCCTTGCCTCTGATGCGATCGTTGCGAGTTTAGTAGCAGGAAGTTCAGGAGCTGTAGTCGGAGTAGAGAGCAGCAGAGCGATTTCATTTGTTGTGAAGAGCGGTCTCCAAGTATGGGATTCGAACTCTGAAGAGATGAATGAAGCGATGAGAAGAATTGAAGTGGTGTATGATAATCATTATGATTTTCTGAAAAAACAGCTCGATAATAGTTTTGATGTGGTCTATTTTGATCCGATGTTCGAATCTACGATCTCATCACCTGGGATTCAAGGGTTAAAGAGCAGTGCTGATTATAGTATCCTCACAGAAGCGACCATTAATGAAGCAAAAAGAGTAGCTTCAAAACGAGTTGTAATGAAAGACAACAAAACGAGTTCGAAGTTTTATGACTTAGGATTTTCCGTAATAAAACGAAACGCCAGTTTTTTATATGGTGTTATTGATGGTAACTAAAAGGTTAAGACAGAAAAAAATCAGATGAGGTGGAACATGATCGATCTTAGAAGTGATACGCTAACGCAACCTACTAAAGAAATGAGAGAAGCTATCTACACAGCAACTGTTGGTGATGATGTATATGGAGAAGATCCAACAATAAACAAACTTGAAAAGTTAGCTGCTGAGATAACAGGAAAAGAGGCAGCTTTGTTTGTAACGAGTGGAACACAAGGAAATCAGTTGGCGGTGCTGGCTAAATGTTCACCTGGTGATGAGATCATCGTTGAATCAGAGTCTCATATCTTCTTTTATGAAGGAGCTGCTATCTCTGCATTAGCGGGTGTTCAGCCAAGAGTCATTGAAGGCTTACGAGGAGAGATGGATCCTCTTTTAGTCAAACAAGCGATTCGTACTGAAGATATTCATTTTCCAGATACAACGTTAATTTGTCTTGAGAATACACATAACCGTTCAGGAGGATCTGTCGTTTCATTAGAAAACATGAAAAAGATATACGAAGTGGCAAAAGAGGCAGGAATCCCTGTACATATCGATGGTGCGAGGCTTTTTAATGCAGCTGTAGCGACGAACAAGAATGTGAATGACTTTACCCAATATTGTGATTCGGTACAAATCTGTTTATCAAAAGGATTAGGCTCACCTGTGGGTTCCATTCTTGCAGGAGACCGAGAATTTATCCAGAAAGCTCGTAAGTGGAGAAAACGTCTAGGCGGAGGAATGAGACAAGCAGGATTCTTAGCAGCTAGTGGTATCATCTCATTAACAAAAATGGTCGACCGATTAGCTGAAGATCATCATAAAGCACGAAGGTTAGCAGATGCCATCGAAGATATGGAGAGTTTGGTAGTAGTCAATAGACCTGATACAAATATTGTAATCATGAATATTGAAAACACAAAACAGAGGAATGAAGAGTTTTTAGAAAGACTAAAGCAAGAGGGAGTTCTTGCTGTATCGTTCGGTGAAGGTCAGATTCGGTTAACAACGCATTATGATGTTAGTGAAGAAGATATCGATCATGCTATTTCTGCATTAAGACGAGTAGTAGGATAATAGAATGTATCTCAATAACGGATGAAACAATGAACTACAAATAGAAGGATGAGCCTCTACATGAAGGCTCATCCTTTGTGTTTTTAAACCGCTTCTTCGACTTTGAATGGTGAAAGATGTGAGACTCTCGGCTAGGACAGGTGGGCAGTTAAGACACACGTTAAAATGTGGTTCACTGCTTGCCCCGCCAAAAGCGTGTATCTTGAACGGAAATCAACTACTTTCAAATAAATTCTATTAAAATACTACAGGAACTCTCTTGTTCGAAATCTGTTCAAAGGCATAAGCGATGTGAATCAATTTTTTCTCAGAGTATGCTTCCCCAGTAAATATGACACTTAGTGGCATGCCGTCATCACCGAATCCAGAAGGAACTGAAATGGAAGGATATCCTGCTTTTGCAGGAATACTGTACCAGACATCGTTTGGACTGATTAGAGCAGTCAAACTGTGTCTTTCAATGGCAAGATCTATTCCTTTTTTCTGTGTCATCTCAAGATCGTTCAATCTCGCTGTAAGATATTCAGGACTCGTTAAATTCCCGTCAGTACCATTACTTTCTATCAACAGCTCTTGGTCGTGCTTTAAACACATTTCTTTGTTCTGTTCATTAAATTTGATAACATCTGATAAAGAGGAGATCTTGATCTCTGATGAAACAGTACGTAAATAATGGTTGAGGCCAAATTTAAATTCGTGTAAGAGGACCTTATAATCTGATTCAATATTCTCAAAAGGTGAGATCTGTTCTAAATAAATAATCTCTCCACCTTCATCCTCTATGAGCTTTAGAGCTTCATCGAAAACTGATCTCTGCGTTTGATTTAAATGCTTTATGCAGAATTCATACGCTACACCAAATCGCTTTCCCTTTAGTGAGGCTTGTTCTAAACCTTCTATATAGCTCGGATGATCTGGAGTAGATAATGTTGCAGGATCTAGCGGATCATTTCCCTGTATCGCTTCAAGGAGGATCGCAGCATCTTTGACGTTTCGTGCCATAGGACCTGCGGTGTCTTGACTAATTGAAATGGGAATGATACCGGATCGAGAGATTAAACCGACAGTAGGTTTGATTCCTACGATATTATTGTTTCCAGCGGGACAAAGAATAGAGCCTGAAGTCTCAGTTCCTATGCTAAGTGCAGCAAAATTACTTGCTACAGCTGCGGCAGAACCTGAACTAGATCCACTCACATCTAATACACCAGGTCCGTATGGATTCAATACTTGACCTCCTCTAGAACTAAAACCGTTTGGCATCTCATATGCCATGAAGTTAGCCCATTCCGTCATATTTGCTTTGCCGATAATAACTGCACCAGCATCTCTCAACTTCTTAACGAGAAAAGCATCACTTTTGGCATAATGGTTTTCTAAAGCCAAAGATCCAGCACTCGTGTGCATCTGATCGGCAGTGTCGATATTATCTTTAATGATGATGGGAACACCGTGTAAGGGTCCCCGAACTTTTCCGTTCTGTCTTTCAACATCCAGGCTTCTTGCAATGAATAAGGCATGGGGGTTGATTTCTAACACGGAGTTGATCATAGGTCCTTGTTTATCATATTTGGAGATACGATCTAGATAAAACATTACGAGGTCTAATGATGTCAGATCACCGTTCTCAAAATGACGCTGTATCTTTTCTAATGTGATCTCGTTTAAATCCAACACAATATTTTGTGACATTTTGCCGCTTCCTCTCTTAATTACTTAATACTTATTATATAAAACTGTCGCAAAAAAAGGAATTTTCAAAGTATTCATAGAATAAATAAAAAAAGGCCCGCATCATGCAGACCTTTAAGGTTTTAAGCCGATTCCTGTACTATTCACTAAAAGATACTTTCATTGGAGACCATTCACCGATTATACCCTGACCATGAAGCGAGGTGCTTCCTTCAGGTGATAAGTCTTTCTCTGTCATAAGTCCTAACGCTACGGTAAACTCATTAAACTTGATCGGCACATCTTGTTCTGTTCGAACGATCTTTCCGTTCACTGAAAAGGTCACTTCATCAGCTGATCGGTTATAGGTGATCTCGAATTCGTTCCATTCTCTTTGATCGAATTCATGCTCCTCTTTAAAGATACAAAAATATCTTGTTTTATCTGTTTCAGGTACTGAGACACCTGGAAAAGGGAGTACCGCATATACACTCGCATACTTATCGTTACCTGCAAAGAAATCAAGTGCTGCGCCTGTAGTGAAGTCTAATAAGTTTACAGAAACAAAACCATCATACAGATCATTCGCATTCGTTCCGATCGGACGTGAACGCATTCTCCATTGAAAAGAAACGGTTCCGTCTTGTGGCACTTTGATCGGTTCATTTGAATAATACATGTGTTTTGCATTATCTAAGAACTGAACAGAAGGGTGGGATTTAGTGAAAGGATTTACTCTAACATACAGCTCGTCGTTACGAACAATTACAACTGCCTCAGGTTCTCTAAACTCATGGAAGGATCCATCTGGAAGAGGGAAGCCACCTATCCTCCATGTTTCAGATTCGGTCAGGATAGAATGGAAATTGCCGAGTACGATTTCATTTTGATGTTTTTTCATTAAACACAGCTCCTAGTTAATTGCTTATAAACATATTTAATCAAATTAAGATTGATGAGGCAAATGCTGGCTTTTCTATTAATACCCGTCCACAAAAAACTAGATTTCTAGGATGGACAAGTATATTTCAGAAAAAACTGAATAATAATGGTATTAAGAGCTCGCAAATTAAAGGGAGGGTGTTCTCTATGAAAACGGTATCTCAAATTAATTTACGAAAAGAAAAGGAAAAAACGTTCTCAAGCGATGATAGAATCATGTTGTTTATTACGAAGTTTCATCTGAAATCAAAACGTGATAAATGGTTGACGTTAAGACTTTTAATAAGAAGAGGATCAGTTGATCTAGTGGAGCAAATCTTAATCAGTTCAGAATATAGAAGAGATTTTCCAGAACTTCTTGAAGATGAAACGGTTAGGGATTTTTATTTAGACTTAAAGAATCCAAAGAAAGAAATATGTCTTACCGTTTAACCTTTTGGTAATCCAAAAGGTTTTCTTCTTGTCATTTTTGTGTGCAAAGTATTTATCATTTGATATAATACGTACAAGAAGATGAAGGAGAACGATGTAATGAAGCGCTATACATTAGAAGAAGCCAACCAATTGCTTCCGGTCCTCTCAAAAGAATTTGATTCTCTACATAATCTACAAAGAGAGTTTGACTTGTGGTATGAATCTTTTCAGCAGGTCGAACCTCAGTTAAATGCTGAAGAAAAAGCTGCCTGGGAAAAAAGGATTCAATTTATGGAACTTGAAGCTGAAATGTTTATTTCAAATATCTTGTCACATGGTGTTTGGTTTGAAGATGCCTTCTCATCGACACTCCATTTTCCAGCTATATTAAATGGAGAAAAAGGTGTATTCAAATGGCATCCAGAAGAACCAGTCATCACGATCTATGAGAGTATTGAAAAAAGCTTAGATTCACTTCATCTGGTAAATTAAGGGTTGCTTGTGGAATTCATGTAAATAACACTTGTATTATTCTCTAAAAAAGCTTATGATATTAATCGTGACGTAATTAGCGCCTATAGTGAAATGGATATCACACGAGATTTCGGCTCTCGTATTCTGGGTTCGAATCCTGGTGGGCGCGCCACTTCCAATTGAATAACTAAGAATATCGGTTAGACCGGTACTCACCACGGGGAAGGCTATTGGGACCGGTGGTTTTTTATTTGGCGTCACAAAAATAAACTAACGTTGCAGGTTGGTGATTAATTGTGTCAGAAAAAATGAGAGTACTCTTGTATTACAAGTATGTTCCGATCGATGATCCAGAGAGCTACAAAGACGAGCACCTAAAGTTTTGTAAAGATTTAGGTCTTCTAGGCAGAATAATCGTTGCTCCTGAGGGAATCAATGGAACCGTGTCAGGAACGTATGAACAGACTCAAGTATACATGGATCATTTAAAAGCAGATCCGCGATTTGAAGATATTGTTTTTAAAATAGATGAGGTTGAAGAACATGCGTTTAGTAAGATGTTTGTTCGTCATAAAAAAGAGCTCGTAACTTGGCGTTTTGAAGATGATGTGAATCCGAACGAATTGTCAGGTAAACGTTTATCTCCGAAAGAATTTTACGAAGCGTTGCAAGATGAAGATGTTATCGTAATTGATGGACGTAACGACTACGAATACGAGATCGGCCATTTTCGCGGTGCTATCCGTCCAGATGTAAAAGCATCTAGAGATTTTCCAAAATGGGTACGTGAGAACATCAGCCAGTTTAAAGATAAAAAAGTTTTAACGTATTGTACAGGCGGTATCCGCTGTGAAAAGTTTTCAGGCTTTCTTCTTCAAGAAGGATTTCAAGATGTATCACAGCTAGAGGGTGGAATCGTAACGTACGGTAAAGACGATGAAGTACAAGGGAAGCTTTGGGATGGTAAACTTTATGTGTTTGATGAACGTATCTCAGTTCCCGTTAACCGTACAGAGGAAGATGTAGTGATCGCTACATGTTATTATTGCGGAAAAACAGAAGATCGTTATGTGAACTGCGCAAACCCAGAATGTAACAAACAACATGTTTGTTGTCCGGAGTGTGAAGTGAAACATAAGCGTTCTTGTTCAAAAGAATGTCTAGATCATCCACGTAACCGTTATGAGACGGAACAAAAAGAACAACAGACGGTTTAAGCTAAAAAAGCCAGTGTTTATACTGGCTTTTTTTATTTTCCTGTTTTAAAGTAAACGGTATATAGTTGCAACTTTTGACATCAAAATACGGAAAACAAAACGGATGCAAAACCAGACACAAAAGAGTGATTAAAGAGGTGATTGAGTTGAATAATAAAGCTAACGATATTTCTGAACAAGTGATAAGTAATTATCAAAAAGATGAAGGTATGATGATCATCATCTATAGTCAATGGTGTGTAAATAATAAGCTCGATCCTAAAGCCGTCTATCTTAAAGCTTATCCAGACCAAAGTAAGAATGAGTATGTGATGCATATGCTAGAGCAAACTGTTTCAATCGATGAAGCAGAGCACATTCCTCATGATACTGTGCTTCAAGTTTTATCGATGTTTGGTAACGATGATCTTGCCTTTGTAGTGTCCAATGAAATTCAGGCGATGAAGGAGACAAAAAAAGGATGAACATCAATAATCTTGTTATCGCGAGCTATAAAACAGGGCAGTATATTGGAAAAGCAGGCGAAGAACGAAACCAGATGGTTCTGTTTGAAGTGCTTGCGGTAAAAACACACCCTTGGCAAGGTGATCTTCATAATCCCAAACAAGCAGAAGTCCCATTTTTTCAGGAAAGAAGAGCCTTGAGTTACGGAGAGAAGACATGGGTGCCCGTGCATACTGTAAAGAACTACGACGGTGAACTTCCCCCATACAAGGAATCTCTAAAACAAGCCTTAGATCATTACATAAAGAAACTAGAAGAGGACGCTAGCCCATGGTCAAAACGTTCGTTGGAATGTTTATTTTCATTAAAAAAAGATTATAAACTTGATTAAAAGTGGATAGACAGTGGAATGAGATATTATAGAGATAAAGGTGGCGATAGAATTGGAACTTCAGAAACAGATTATTTCAGAGTTGAAAGTAAAACCTAAGATTGATGCGAAAAAAGAGGTTATGTCCAGAATTCAATTTTTAAAGGACTATGTAAAAAAATCAGGTGCAAAAGGGTATGTTCTCGGCATCAGTGGTGGACAAGACTCGAGTCTTGCAGGAAAGTTAGCCCAGATCGCCATGAATGAGCTGAGTGAAGAAACAGGGGTAAAATATACGTTTGTAGCGGTTAGACTTCCTTATGGTGTTCAAAAAGATGAAGAAGATGCACAGCGTGCACTGAAATTTATCGAGCCAGATGTATCCCTAACAGTAGATATCAAACCAGCAGTAGACGCCTCTGTAAGCGCGTTTATGAAGGCGACTGAAAAAGAACTTTCTCACTTTCTTAAGGGAAACACGAAGGCTCGTGAAAGAATGAAAGTTCAATATGACCTTGCTGGTGCCTATCAATGTTTGGTCATCGGTACAGATCATGCAGCAGAGGCGATAACAGGCTTCTTTACAAAACATGGTGATGGCGCATGTGATATCATTCCTTTGTATGGCTTAAATAAAAGACAAGGAAGAGAGCTGTTAAAAGAACTAGGCGCAGAAGAACGTCTATATTTAAAAGTTCCTACAGCTGACCTTGAAGATGACAAGCCTTTGATTCCTGATGAAACAGCACTCGGAGTTACTTATGAAGAAATTGATGATTATCTTGAGGGCAAAGAAGTGTCTTTGGAATCTAAAGAAAAAATTGAAAAGAGATACATCCAAACCATGCACAAAAGAAATCATCCTGCTTCTATTCACGATACATGGTGGAAATAAGTAAAGAGCATCTGGGAAACCAGGTGTTTTTGTTTTGCCGATTTTAGGTTATACTTGTTTTTGGAATAAAGGGGAAGGGGATACATAACTTTGAGTAAAACGGCGAAGATCATCATCTCATTAGGTATCGTATTTTTAGCATATTTTGTTTATGATACCATTAATCGCGAGAACGAAAGAAAAGATAAATTAAATGTTATCGACGAGCATTTTAAGAAACCTTTTAAGATTGAAGAAGAGTTAAAAGAACAATATGATAATGACTTTCTGATCGAAATGGACAAGGAACTATATATCGTGACAGTTGAAGATCATAAAGTCGTAAAGACTGTAAAGCAATAATGTAAAAGAAGCCGCTTATAAGAGAGCGGTTTTTTGTTTGATTTGTTGTTACGCGTTGTTTTACCGCAAAAAATCGAGCAGCCTGTATGAAAACAACTATTTAAAAACACAACTGTGAATACATACAAAGTGACTCTTGAAGGCATTCACTTTTTCATTTAAAGTAGATGAAAGCTCAACTGTATACATATTATATTGATGGGGTGGTAAAATCATGGAAAATTCATACGTCTTGTATCATGATCAAATTATTAAAGACGGATCGATACCAGTTGATCCAGAAGACAGAGGCTACCTTTTCGGAGATGGTATCTATGAAGTGGTCTTTGTTTATGACAAAAAACCTTTTGCGTTTAAAGAGCATTTCGCGAGGTTTGAACAAAGTGCTAAAAAACTAGAACTTGCAATGCCCTACGATGTTTCTACGTTTAAAAAGCTTACAGATGAACTGATCAGTAAGAACAACATCGAAAATGGAATGGTCTATATTCAGATGACGCGTGGAGTAGCACCGAGAAATCATCTTTATGAAAGAAATATGCAAAGCGTTGTAACAGGTTTTGCAAAATCTGTTTCACTTGAAAACATTGCGGAATCTCAAGCAAGGGGTATCAGCACGTACTTAACGGAAGACATCCGCTGGCTACGATGTGATATTAAAAGTTTAAACCTTCTTGGCAATGTAATGGCAAAACGAAAAGCTGCAGACTTTGACTGTCAAGAAGCGATTCAGCACAGAGATGGAACAGTAACAGAAGGATCTTCGTCCAACGTATTTATCGTAAAAAATGGAACATTGAAAACACATCCAAGTACGAACCTAATTTTAAATGGTATCACTAGACAAATCGTGATCAAATTGGCACAACAAAATGAGATCTCAGTTTTAGAAGAAGCGTTTTCGGTAGATGACCTTTTAAACGCGGACGAAGTTTTCATTACAAGTACAACGATGGAAGTTACACCAGTCACAAAACTTGTAGGCAGAGAGAGTCGATCGTACGACATTGGTCCTGTAACTCTAAAACTGCAAGATGACTTTAAGAAACAGATTATAGTGAATACTTCAGTCGTTAACTAGTCTTAATTGTAGGGGAAAACATGAAAAAAATACTCAAGTACTTTATAAATGGACTCTTGACCATCCTTCCGATCGTGTTAGCTGTTTATATGATTTATAAGATTTTTGGATTCTTAGACAGCATCCTTGGAAATTTATTAAAAGATGTTCTAAAAGAAGATTATATACCCGGCATCGGTCTCACCACAACGCTCGTTCTCATCACGGTCTTAGGCTGGATGTCTACTCAATATGTATCAGGAAAAATATTTAGTCTTATCGATCGGGTACTAGAGAAGATACCATTTGTTAAGACGATTTATTCTGTAATTAAAGATACGATCCACTCTCTGTTTGGAGAGAAAAGATCTTTCTCCAAGGTTGTCCTGATCGAATATCCTGAACTGAATTTAAAAAGTGTTGGTTTTGTTACGACTGAAGATGTAAGTAGCTTAAGTGACGAGTTAAGAGATCACGTTGCTGTATATATCCCTCAAACGTTTCAGATTGCAGGCTTTACTTTTTTAGTACCAAAAGACAAGGTCAAGGTTCTCGATGTAAAACCTGAAGATGCCATGAAGTTTTTATTATCGGGTGGCGTCGCAACAAAATAACATAGTCAATAAACAAACACCCTTTACAATGGAAAGGGTGTTTTTCGCTTTCCTTTTCTCATACATTGAAAGAAAAGGAGGGTGTTAAGAGTGGCTAATTCAAAACGGTTATTTACAAAATTAACACTCATCCCGTTCGAAATGGTCATAAATGCTATTCCATTTTTTCATAGAGAAAAAGTAATTTGGGAACTAAGTAAAGAGCAGAGGACGTTGCTTCAAGATGAATGGAAGAGAATAAAAAGAAGAAACGGAGAAGTTAAGATAAATCTTCAAAGCAATAGCAAGGAGCTCATTCAAAGAATCAGAGCAGATACTAAACGCTTTAACAAGAATAATGTTACACGTACCGCAGCTTATTTAACGTTCTATAATAAACATCCTGAGATCACATGGTCATTTTTAGCACATATGGTTTCTAGAAATGCAGGTTATTTTATGAGTGATCTAAAAGGGGAGTTCTTACCACATATTCTTGAAGAGACGTTTACAATAAGATTGTACGATATGCTTGAAAAAGGGAACAGTATGATCTTTGAGGATGCTTATCCTCAATTGCTTCTATACGAAGAGAGTAAAAAAAGGGGGATATCTCTGTTTTATCTTAGTTCTAATTTTAACATTTCTCCTTTTATTGAAGGAGTTTGGGAGGTTTATATACGCCGAGAAGATCAGAGCTTTTTATTACCTGTCGCACAAATTATTAATGAACAAAGTCATCTTGAAAAAGCACTTGTTCAAACAGAAGAGTATAAGAAATTATTAAATTCTTTCACATATCGACTGCAAGAATGGCTTAGACTTTCTCAAATTTTGTTTCCTACATGGCCGTTGAAACATTCAATAGGAAGAAACATGCACCATTTTAAAAACCTCGACGAAAGAATTCGATTGGGACAAAACTTATACGCTACATTATTTCAGCCGCAATTTGTAAAGAAGATACACAGCTTTGCAAATACTTTTCCTCATACTGGATCACGATGTGATTATGATGATGATAGTTTTACAGCTTTCAATAGTTCTCTTGATAAGTTTCCTAAAGAAAAGCTCTCTTTTTTTAAAGTGAAAAATAACACGAAAATATATAGTCCATTTCTTCTAGATGTATGGAAGTACAGCTTTAATGGACCTTATCTTGGTTCGAATTGGTTTGAAGATGAAGAGTATGTATTAGAGAAGATGAAGTTACTTAATAAACCTTCTCCCTCCACATGGATGACGTATTGGTCTGGTCTTCACAAAATTGAGTCTGTGTTTCTTTTCAATCGATATTATAAGTTGCTCAAAAAAAATAGAAACCTTTGATAAAGGCTTCTATTTAAAGAAGGAAAGGATGTTACCCATTTGCTGTGCAAGGCCCATAACTTGATTAGCTCCGCCCATCATTTTTCCGAAGTTAAGTCCAGATCCTTGATTGTTTGGCATCATGCCCATTGAACTTTGACTGCTCTGCGTCTGCTGCTGATGAAAAGGCATACCTTGCATCATTGGATGCGGCATCCCACCAGGTGGCATCATCGGCATCATATACGGCATGAAAGGCTGTTGAGTTAATCCTTGTGAATATTGCTGCTGTGGCATAGCTGGAGTTTGAGCTGCAGGTGCGTATGGCGGTCTGCCGGGTACCGTTTGGCTATTTGCATATCCCTTTGCAGTAGGTGTAGTAAAAGGGTCGTATCCGCCATATGGGAACATTCTTACAGATTTCTCTTTCAAAAAAATCACCTCATAATAGTTTCTATATATGTATATTCAACGAACGAAAAAGGGACATAACCCTTTTGTGGAACTGATGAAAACGCCCTGTCCAAATTTAAAACACATCATATTTTAATAATAGAAATGTGTGCTTCGAAAAGGAGGATAAGGGATTTATGTCTGATGATCATACTTCATATGAATGGTTGTTAACAGCGATAGGTGATTCCTTAACTGTAGGAGTAGGGGCACCAGTGTTTGGTAAAGGATATGTTGGAAGATATGTAAAC
The DNA here is from genome assembly GCF_049537595.1 of Fictibacillus nanhaiensis. Classification (GTDB taxonomy): domain Bacteria; phylum Bacillota; class Bacilli; order Bacillales; family Fictibacillaceae; genus Fictibacillus; species Fictibacillus nanhaiensis_F. Next base: position 1,715,123 of record NZ_JBMULM010000001.1, on the reverse strand, counting down.
TTCACACAGACCACTTTTGATAAGCACATCTTAGTAAAAAACTTCGCAGTAACAGGAACAACATCTGAAGAAATATTAAATTCCTTAAAAGATAAAGAGATCAGACGGTCGATTAAAGATTCTAAAATCATACTAATCACAGCTGGGGGGAACGATCTTATTCAAGCAGCTTTTAAATATATGTTTACGAAAGAAGAAGAATTGATCTACTTGGCGCTTGAAAATTGCAAAAAAAATCTCAACAAAATTTTTAAAAAGATCTATAAAATTAAAAGAAATTCAACGGAGCCGTTTATCATCAGAATATGCACGCTGTATAACCCGTACTTTAAATGGAGTAAAGCCATGCAATGGGTCAACATGTTTAACGATTTGATCAAAAGCTATGAGAAGATGCCATATGTGAAAGTAGCAGATCTATACAGTGTCTTTATGGGTAGAGAGAGTGAGCTCGTATGTTTTGATACGATTCATCCAAACAAAAAAGGCTATCAAGTCATAGCCGTTTCTTTGTTTGATTTAGGTTTCCCTGAAATTGAGTGATAAGTTTTCCCTTACTCAATTTCAATAAAATTTCACGTACCGTATGTAAATATAATTGTAAAAAAAATAAATTCAGCAACTAAACAAAAAAAGAAGAGCTGCCACAATAATGACAGCTCCTCTCTGGAATTATATTTACATAACAGGAACTTTTTCAAATTCTTTTCTGAGTGATTTTGATCGTTTTGCAGCATGTTCCACCGCTTTTTCAATGGCAACACCACCGCCATTCTCTGCAAGTGCTTCTAGACCTGCTGCTGTAGTACCATTCGGTGAAGTCACTTTCTTTCTGAGTTCAGCAGGTGAATCATCAGATTCCATCACCATCTTACTTGCGCCATAAAGAGTTTGTGCAGCGATGTCGCGAGCTAGTTCACGATCGAGTCCGTTTTCTACAGCTACATCTTCCATATGTTCCAGCAGATAATAAAAATAAGCAGGCCCACTACCGGCTATTCCAGTGAAAACATCCATCTGTTTTTCGGAGATGATTTTTACTTTTCCGATCGCTTTCGATAATTCTTGAGCTAAATCCAAATCTTCATTTTTCACATACTTACCGGCACAAATACCTGTGATAGATTCACCAATCATACTTGAAGTATTAGGCATCACGCGAACAATAGGCAAAGATCTGTCGATGATCTCCTCTATATACGATGTTGAAATTCCGGCAAGAATGGATAAGATGACATGGTGATCTTGAAGAGCGGGTCTAAGTTGTTGAAGTACTTCTTCCGCTTGTTTTGGTTTTACCGCAAGAATAATCACGTCTGTGTTTGATAATGATAGTTCTCGAACTGAAGTTGTTGTAATGTTATATTTGTTAGTTAGTTCAAATCTTCTGTTTTCATTCGTGTGGTTTGCGGCTATGATTCGATCAGGAGAAATTCCAGCTTTGTGGATCAATCCCGAAATCATTGCTTCTGCCATTGAACCAGCACCAATAAACGTAATATTTCTGTATTTTAACATGCAACCCCTCTTTCAATGATTTTACTTATTTATAAAGTACTATGTTAACATCTTCACAAATATATGCAAGTCGTTATATTCATTTCCTTCTGATTGTAATATGATTTTTACATAAGGAAATAAAAGGGGAGAGCATGGATGAAATTTTACGTCGCTTCAGGATTTCAAAACAAAGAGCTTGTAAAAAAGATAGGGAATGACCTACAAAAAAATTTTAAATGGCAGCTGACTTATGATTGGACGCTAAACGATAGGGCAGAGACGAAAGAGGATTTAGCTGCAATAGGAATTAAAGAATATGAAGCCGTTATGAAAGCGGATATAACGATCGTGATATTACCTGGTGGAAAAGGGTGTCATACAGAGCTTGGTATTGCATTGGGAAATAAGAAAACCGTAATCTTGTATGATCCAGAGGGTCTGCTGAAAAAATTAACAGAAGCTACTACATTTTATTTTCTGCCAGAGATCATACATTGGAATGGGGTAGTAGAAGAACTGCCTTCCTTATGCAGCTCTTCTGTACCTGGACCTTATTGTGCCTCTTTATAAGATTGATTTTGAAAGGTTGTAACTGTTTTATTTGCAATTCGATCGTATCCTTCATCGTTTGGATGGATGGAATCAAAAAGCCATTTATCCATATCTTCTGTTTGAAGGGCATCACTAACAGGAACAACCATGGCTGGTTTGTGTGAAAGGGCTGTTTCGTAAGCGATTAAATTCCAATCATTTAAAAGCTTTTCAGTAGCTGGATAATATTTTTGCTCAGCATTCACAACGTTGTATAATTCATTCAAAACGATTATTGCATTCGGGTTATGTTTTCTGATGTTTTCAAAAATGTCGTTTAAATTCTGCTGATATTCAGTTTTAACGTCATCATAACTTTGTATTCCTTTTAGAGGGCCTTGTTTTTTTGCTATTTGTACGAGGTCATTACCGCCGATATTGATTGAAATGATATCTGCTTTTTCAACAGATTGTTGAACGGCTGGAATCTCCAATTGATTCAATAATCCTTGACTCGTAAAACCGGAAACACCCTGATTTTCGAGAATGATGGTTTTACCAGTTAAATTCTGGAGATTTCCATTAACTTTACTAGCGAAACCGCCTTCTTCAGAGCCTCTACCTTCAGCAACAGAATCACCGAGTACAAGGTGGTTCAATGTTGACTTTGAAGATTTTTTCAGATAATCAAGATAAGTGATCTGCTTTGAATCCGAAGAAGCATCCTGGTTGATCACAGATTCTTTTTTAATCTGGGCTATTTTATATTGTGGATAGTAGTACCACCCGACTGCACTTATGACCAACAGCAAAACAAACAAGGAGATGATATATCTCTTTTTCATATATATCCTCCTGTATGAGTAGTTTTTAATAAAAGTATTAGTTATAGATAATATCATAAATATGCCTAGAAAGTGAAAGGTGACAACTTGAATAACACTTCTTTAAAGATGCCTGTTTTTATCCCTTTAATAATAGGAATTATCGCAATATCATTTTCTTCCATTTTTGTTAAATGGTCAGATGCTCCAGTCTCTGTTCAAGGGATGTATCGTTTATTATTTACTTTGATCATGATGTTGCCGTTTGTTTGGAAACAAGCACGATATTTGAAACAAATCAATTGGCGAGAAACCTTTTTACTGATTTTATCAGGAGCCTTCTTAGCTCTTCATTTTTTATTCTGGATGGGATCATTAAAGTTAACTACCGTAGCAAGTTCAACAATATTACTTTCTCTACAGCCTGTTTTTGTAATGATTGGGGCATACATAGCCTTTCGGGAAAAAACGTCTAAAGCTGCTATCATTGGGATGATGGTTGCCATCCTCGGCGCAATAATGATTGGATGGGGAGACATTGGCATCTCAGCAAAACAGATCCAAGGAGATCTTTTATCTATTTTAGGTACGATTGTAGTTGCGGCCCATATGTTGATCGGCCAAAAGCTTCTTAAGACATTTCCTGCTACGCTTTATAGTTTTACGGTATTTCTTGTAGCTGTCATTGTATTTGGAATCTATAATCTAACATTAAATATACCCATGACTGGCTATCCTGAGAAGGAGTGGGGGATCTTTTTACTGCTTGCCATCATACCAACTGTGTTTGGACATGTATTGTTCAATTGGCTATTAAAATATGTAACAGCTGCTACGATATCAATGGCAATATTAGGTGAACCTGTAGGGGCTACATTGCTAGCATACCTATTTCTTGGTGAATCACTAACCCTTTCCCAATGGAGTGGTGGTGCTATCGTATTAGCGGGACTGTATTATTTCTTGCAAAATACGCGAAAACAAAATAAACGAACAACCCATGCGCCGATCAAGCCGCCACTCACATCAGGTCCCATTGTGAAAAAAGGGTAAGAGCCTATTTCTATGCTTTTGTATGACATTCTTATATGATGAAACAAATAGATGAAAAAAGGAGATTGATTTTATGAGTAACTATGCAAAAGCTACTTTTGCTGGAGGATGCTTTTGGTGTATGGTCACACCTTTTGAAGAGTGGCCAGGCATCATTTCTGTAGAATCGGGCTATACAGGTGGTCACAAAGAGAACCCGACATACAAAGAAGTCTGCAGTGAAACAACCGGCCATTTTGAGGCAGTCCAAATTACATTTGATCCATCCATCATTTCGTATGAGAAAATCGTCTCTGTTTTTTGGAAACAAATTGATCCTACTGATGCTGGCGGACAATTTTACGATCGTGGAGATTCCTACCGCACTGCCATTTTCTTTCATGACGATGAACAAAAATTGATTGCTGAGAATTCAAAAAAAGAACTTGAAGAGAGCGGCCGATTCGACAAACCAATCGCAACATTAATTTTACCAGCTGATACATTTTATCCTGCTGAAGAATATCATCAAGATTATCATAAAAAGAATCCGTTTCATTACAAGCGTTATCGTCAAGGCTCAGGTCGAGATGTCTTTATCAAATCACATTGGGTAGACAATGGGCAAAAAGAAGAAATACTAAAGTCACTAAATCCTATGCAGTATAACGTTACACAAAACGATGGAACTGAACCTCCTTTTCAAAATGAATTTTGGAATCATACAGAAGAAGGTATCTATGTAGATATCGTTTCTGGGGAACCTCTTTTCAGTTCTTTAGATAAATTTGATAGCAGTTGTGGATGGCCTAGTTTTACAAAGCCAGTTCGTTCATCTACCGTTGAAGAAAAAGAAGACTTGTCTCACGGTATGATCCGAACGGAAGTTAGAAGTAAGGATGCAGATTCTCATTTAGGACATGTATTCACAGATGGTCCTCGAGATCGAGGAGGATTAAGATATTGCATCAATTCTGCAGCACTTCGTTTTATTCCTAAGAACGAACTAAAAGAAAAAGGATACGGAGAATATCTTACTCTGTTTGAACAAAAATAAACCAGCTCAAAGCTGGTTTATTTTTGTTCAGAAGAGGAATAAGAATGTGACTGAATGTATTTTAATCGAGCAAATAGAATAATTGCTCCAGCTGATAGACCTGATATTAATCCGATCCAATAACCGTACGCACCAAGTGTTGTGAAATTAGCTAGATAATATCCTACTGGTAAACCAAGCACCCAATATGAGATGAATGAAAGCATAAAGGTCACATTTACATCTTTATAGCCTCTTAGCGCACCTTGTATTGGAGCTCCTATAGCATCTGCAAGTTGAAAGAACACCGCATACCATAAAAACGAGGTCGTCAGTTGAATAACTTCTTCTTCGTTTGAATACATGTTTGCTACTTGTTCATCAAAAATCATTAAAAGACCTGAAAGAATGAGAGCAAATCCAACCGCCGTCACAATCCCGATATAGCTATATTGCGCTGCATCTTTAAAGCGTTTTGCACCAACTTCAAAACCAACTGCAATCGTAAGCGCAAAAGAGATGCTCAGCGGCAGCATATACAGGAACGAAGCAAAGTTGAGTGCGGCTTGGTGAGCAGCAATGGTTATCGTGTTAAATTCACTCATTAACAAGGTAACTGCCGCAAATATACTTACTTCAAAAAAGATGGCTAGACCAATTGGCACCCCGATCTTCAACTGTTCTTTCCAAGCGGTCAAAGAAGGTTTATAGAAGTTTCTAAACAGTTTATACTCTCTGAATGGATTAACTTTAACGACGATTATAACGGTAATAACTGCGGTTACCCAATACGTTATAGCTGTTGCAACACCTGCACCTATTCCGCCTAACTCAGGAAAACCACCTATACCAAAAATAAATAAGTAGTTAAAGATCGCATTCACCGGTAGTCCGACAAGAGTAATAAACATTGTGATTCTAGTTTGACCAAGGGCATCTATAAAAGATCGAAGTGCTCCATATAAAAACAACGGCATGATCCCGAAAGAGAGTGCGATTAAGTAGCCTCTTGCAACGTGCTCCACTTCTTTTTCGAGGGTCATCGCTCCAAGAATAGGATCTAGTACCATTGAACCTAGTGCAACAACGATCACGGATATTACGACTGATAAGTAGACAGCTTGCATAACGGACCGTGGCACATTTTTTGTATTTTTAGCCCCTACTAGCTGTGATACGATGGGTGTTAATGCCATTAGGATACCATTTAGTCCAGTGAAGATAGGAACCCATAAACTCGATCCGATAGCTACACCAGCGAGTTGATCAGCTCCAGATCTTCCGCTCATAACGGTATCTAAAAAGTTCATGGCATATAAACCTAACTGAGTGATCAAGACTGGAATCACCAGGATTAAGAAGTTTTTGTATTTATCTCTTAACGAATATGTCTGTATCATCTGCATACTTCCTTTAGTATTAAACTGTCAATTCGAGACAATGCATTATATCATAAAACATAACTAATATACGTAAAGGAGAAACTATGAGTGTTCAATTTCTTTTTGAAGTTCAATCTGTTCTGCCAGGAGAGCAAAACGAAGAAAAAATTGTACTGGTATCAACAGAGCTTTTATATAAAATGAGTGGGGAAACCATTTATACAGGCGTAATACCGGTCAGAGTTACAGAACATGGGGTTTTTGTATCAGTGCCAGCAGTTACGGCGGCTTTTAATTCAAAATATTTACGAACTGAAACGTTATTTCGGTTAAAAAGATATATTAAACGAATGAGAGATTACTTGGATTTTGATAATAAGGAATAAGTTGACTTTTTGTTTTTGCCCTCATATAATATGAAAAACTATAACTCAGATCATTTATGAAAAAGAGAGTACTCTGTAAGGATGTTCATAGCGAGCAAGGAATCGGTGTAAGCCTTGCACTACTTACAGACGAAGCGCACTTTGGAAATGTTTGCTTGAAACGAGTAGAGCAGACCGGGACTCCCCGTTAACAAGTCAAGTGGCCTTTTGGCAATAAGAGTGGTACCGCGGTTAATATCCGTCTCTTCTATTAATTTAGAAGAGGCGGATTTTTTATTTTAGGGAGGGAAACGAATGAACGGAAAACATTTATTTGCAGCTTACTTACAAGAGCACATCGGTAACGACTTAACATTGGAACAAATTGAAGCCACTATTGAAAAGCCAAAACAGATCCAACATGGTGATCTAGCATTTCCTTGTTTTCAGTTAGCTAAGATCTTTAAGAAATCACCAAATGATATCGCAAAAACGTTAGCCCAAGGAAACATCTCAGGCGAGTTTGAGAAAATTGAAGCTGTGGGGAGCTATGTAAATGTTTTTTTAAATAAAAAAGCAGAAGCTCTATCGCTGCTGACTCAAATTTTAAAAGAGAAGGAAGCTTATGCCAACCATCGTTTCGGTCATGGAAAAACGATTCTTTTAGATCTTTCTTCACCAAACATCGCAAAGCCGTTCTCAATGGGACATCTACGCTCAACTGTAATCGGTTCCTCAATAGCCGCTATCAGTGAGAAATGCGGCTACCAGACAGTTAAAATCAATTATATAGGAGATTGGGGAACTCAGTTTGGGAAATTGATCTCAGCCTATTTAAAATGGGGCGAGGAAGATAAAGTACGAAACAATCCGATCGAAGAGCTGACTAAACTTTACGTACGTTTTCATGAAGAAGCTGAAACAGACCCTTCGTTAAATGATGAAGGTAGAATGTGGTTTAAGAAATTAGAAGATCATGATCCAAAAGCTAAAGAACTATGGATCTGGTTTAAAGAAGTATCTTTAGAGGCTTTTCAGAACATTTATGAGCTATTGGATGTCCAATTCGATTCCTATAACGGAGAGGCCTATTTTAACGATAAGATGGATGCTTCTGTAAAAGCATTGAAAGATAAGAATCTGTTAGAACTCTCAGATGGTGCTCAGGTTGTAAGGGTAGGTGATGATCTGCCACCGTGTTTGATCAAAAAAACAGACGGTGCCACTCTTTATGCCACACGTGATATTACCGCTGCTATCTATAGAAAGAACAAATACGACTTTGCCGAAGCGTTCTATGTTGTCGGTCACGAACAATCTCTACATTTTGAACAAGTGAAACGAGTTCTGAGAAAGCTCGGACATGATTGGGCAGACAACATGCACCATGTTCCATTCGGTCTCATTCTACAGAACAGTAAGAAGATGAGTACTCGAAAAGGAAAAACAGTCCTTTTAGAGACCGTTATCTTAGAAGCGGTGAAGTTAGCAGAACAAAATATCAAAAGTAAAAATCCTGAACTCAGAGAAATAGCGACTGTCGCTCGTCAAGTAGGGGTAGGTGCCGTTATCTTTCATGATTTAAAAAATGAGAAGGGAAACGATGTAGAATTCTCTCTTGAGATGATGCTCAAATTCGAAGGTGACACAGGACCGTATGTACAGTATACAGCAGCAAGAATTCAGACATTATTGAACAAAGGGAACTTTAACGGAAGTGTTCCACAAGAGTTGTCCATCGGATCGGAAAGCTGGGAAATTCTTTCTGTACTAAATGAGTTTCCGGAAGTTGTTGAACTGGCGTTTCACAGAAAAGAACCTTCTATTGTTTCGAAATATGTCTTAAAGCTATCTCACAAGTTCAATCATTATTATGCTCATGTGAAAATTTTAGATAGTAAAGAAACGGCAGAACGACTAGCGCTTTGTGCAGCAGTTCAGATCGTCCTGAAAGAAGGATTACGATTATTAGGCGTGCAAACACCGAATAAAATGTAATGTTACGTGTTATTTTGCTGCAGAGCTTATTTAGTGGCTAAACATCTAGATTCCGTTATATAATCTTATAACTTCATATAAATCATGGGATCGAGGAACGGACAATGAAATTAAACGAACATACGAAGGGTATATGGTATGCCGCTTTTTCTTATTTAATATGGGGATTTCTTCCGCTATATTGGAAACCGCTGCAATCAGCTGGTTCTGTTGAGATTTTAGCACATCGCATTCTATGGTCATTTCTTTTGATGATTGCTGTTATGTTCTTATTAAAAAAGAAAAATTCTCTTATAAAAGATGTAAAAGTGCTTTTTGGTAATAAGAAACAATTTCTATCTGTATTTACCGCTTCACTATTAATAAGCGGGAATTGGGTCATGTATATTTGGGCCGTCAATACAGATCATGTTGTTGAAGCGAGTCTAGGCTATTATATCAATCCACTCGTTAGTGTAATTCTTGGCATGCTTGTATTGAAAGAAAAATTAAACAGCTGGCAGCTTGTATCCTTTATATTAGCTGCTTGCGGTGTCTTTCTACTAACGTGGCAACATGGAGAATTTCCATGGGTAGCCGTTTCTCTAGCGCTTTCGTTCGGTCTGTACGGACTTGTTAAAAAATTAGGTAGTTTTGATTCGTTAACGGGCTTAACATTTGAGACGATGTTTGTCTTTCCATTAGCGTTCATTTATTTAATCTACCTTCAATGGAACGGAGAAGCTTCGTTTATCGCTGGAGGCACTTCTACAACATTGCTCTTATGGGGTGCAGGTCTCGTTACTGCTGTACCATTACTATGTTTTGCGCAAGGTGTAAAGCGGATTTCGATGACGATGATCGGTTTTCTACAATACATTGCTCCGACTATCATGCTCGTATTAGGTGTATTTTTATATCATGAATCATTCAGCAAAATTCATCTTATTTCATTTACCTTGATATGGATTGCGCTCCTAATTTTTACGGTCAGCAAAACAAAATGGGCAAATTATCTCATAAATCGTAAAAAACAAAATTCACTTTCTGCGAAAATATAGTATAATGGCAATGACCATTGTTACAGTTGAAACCTTATCAATGATAAGGTTCTTTTCATTCATTGTTTGAGAGCGCTTTAAATAGGGAAAAATTCAATGGCGAGAAATGATGAATCACCTGTTAACAGCAACAGCACAATACTTACAAAGGGAAGCAGGAGGGAACAAAAGATGAGTCATCAACGTTCCAAATCAGAAAATCCTTGGCAGGGACTAAGTGGACCAAATATGGCCTACATCCTTGAACTATATGATCAATATAGTGTGGATCCGGAATCTGTTGACAGTTCATTCAAAGAGAAATTTGATGCTTGGGGGCCTCCAATTGAGGGCTCTGAATCAAATCAACGTACTGCACAGAGTTTTGATGGATTGGATTTCGAGAAATTAGCAGCTGCATTAAAATTAGCAGAAAACATTCGCACATACGGTCACTTAGCAGCTAACTTATACCCTGTGGGGGAATTTCCGAAAGATAACCACCATATTGACCCGAAAGAATTTAACTTATCAAAAGAAGATTTGAAAGCGATACCACCTTCCTTTATTTGGAAAGAAGCGCCATCGAGCATTAAAGACGGCTATGAAGCGATCCAAATGCTTCAGGAAGTGTATACGAAAACAATCGCTTATGAATTCAGTCATGTACATGAGACTGAAGAACGCCATTGGTTAAACACCATGGTTGAAACAAGCCAACACTATCCAAAATTTTCGGCTGAAGATAAGAAGAACCTTTTAACCCGACTGAGTGAAGTAGAAGGATTTGAAAAATTCCTTCACAAAACATTCGTTGGACAAAAGCGTTTCTCTATCGAAGGCGTTGATATGCTGGTACCGATGCTTGATGAAGCAGCTAAAGAAGGATGCCGTGACGGAGCTGAACATGCTTTGATCGGAATGGCACACCGTGGGCGTCTAAACGTACTTGCCCATGTGCTTGGCAAACCTTATGAATTAATTTTCTCAGAGTTTCATCATTCTCCAAACAAGGAGCTAATTCCTTCTGAAGGTTCAAGAGGAATTAACTTTGGTTGGACTGGGGATGTAAAGTACCACTTAGGTGCAAGCCGTTTAGTGGAAACAGATCAATCTCATAAAATTAAAATCTCACTTGCGAACAACCCAAGTCACTTAGAGTATGTAGATCCAGTCGTTGAAGGATATACAAGAGCGGCTCAGGAAACGCGTGACAAAAAAGGGTATCCGGTTCAAGATACTTCGAAGGCATTTGCGATTCTAATTCATGGTGACGCTGCTTTTCCTGGTGAAGGAATCGTTGCTGAAACATTGAACTTAAGTCGTCTTAGAGGTTACCAAACGGGTGGGACACTTCATATCATCGCGAACAATCTAGTAGGCTTTACAACAGATAGCGGCGATTCTCGTTCAACGAAATATGCGAGTGACCTTGCAAAAGGGTTTGAGATCCCGATCATTCACGTTAATGCAGATGATCCAGAAGCATGTATTGCAGCTGTACATCTTGCTTATGAATATCGTAAAAAGTTCCAAAAAGATGTTTTGATCGATCTGATCGGATATCGTCGATTCGGTCACAATGAAATGGACGATCCATCCGCAACACAGCCGAGATTGTATAAACAAGTAAACAGTCACCCGACGGTTCGTGACGTTTATGCAAAACAGCTTGTTAAAGAAGGAGTACTTTCTGAAGAAGAAGTAAAATCCATTGAAGAAGATGTTTTAAAGAAGCATCAGACTGAATATGAAAAAGTTCAAGGACGCAAAGAAAAATTCAAATTGGAAGACACGAGACTTCCTGATCCGTTATCGAAAGCACTTCCTGATATCGATACCACAATTTCAGTTAGTGATCTTCAGGAACTTACTGAGAACATGCTTAAGTTCCCGGAAGACTTTAATGTTTATCCAAAAATCAAGAGAATCCTCGAACGCAGACGCAAGTCTTTCCAAGGGGAAAAGATCGACTGGGGTATGGCTGAATCATTAGCATTCGCTTCCATTCTTAAGGATGGAACACCGATTCGTATTACGGGGCAAGACTCTGAGCGTGGGACATTCGCGCAAAGACACCTTGTTTTAAACGATAGTGAGAGCGGAAAGAAGTTTTCTCCGTTGCATGCGATGGATGACATCGATGTTTCGTTTGCGATTCATAACAGTCCACTCTCAGAATCATCAGTTGTTGGTTTTGAGTACGGCTATAATGTGTTTGCACCTGAAACGCTTGTTATCTGGGAAGCGCAATACGGAGATTTCGCGAACGTCGCACAAGTTCTGTTCGATCAGTTCTTATCTGCTGGCCGTGCGAAGTGGGGGCAAAAATCAGGTATGGTAATGCTTCTTCCTCACGGATATGAAGGTCAAGGACCTGAGCATTCAAGTGCACGTCTAGAAAGATTCTTACAGTTAGGTGCAGAAAATAACTGGACAGTGGCTAACGTAAGTACAGCATCACAGTACTTCCATCTGTTAAGACGTCAAGCAAAGCTTCTTTCTATGGATGAAGTTCGTCCGTTGGTTGTTATGACACCGAAGAGCTTGCTGCGTGACACAAAAGTAGCATCCATGGCTGAAGCATTTGAAAGTGACCACTTTATGCCGTTGTTACAACAGCCTGGTCTAGGCAAAGAAAAAGACAAAGTGAAGAAAATCTTGCTTTGCTCTGGTAAGATTGCGATCGATCTTGAAAAAGCACTTGAGCAAGATCAGGTAGCAAGAACGGAAATGCATATCGTTCGTGTCGAACAGATCTATCCGTTCCCAGAAGAAGAGATGAATGCTCTATTAAAAGAGTATCCAAACGTGGAGGACTTGATCTGGGTGCAAGAAGAGCCGAAGAACATGGGATCGTGGTTATACATCGAGCCTAAACTTCGTGCTGTAGCACCAAAAGCACACGTTTCATATATTGGACGTCAAGAACGTTCGAGTACGGCTGGTGGGGAACCAGATATCTATAAAAAAGAACAAGAACAAATCATCCAAACATCATTAGCACTAGACATTCAATCGCGAGAGGGAGGCCGTGAACATGTTTGACGTTAAAGTTCCGGAATTAGCCGAATCAATTTCAGAAGGTACAGTAGCACAATGGCTTAAAAAAGAAGGCGACACAGTTGTCAAAGGTGAAGATTTAGTAGAGTTAGAAACTGATAAAGTTAACATTGAGATCAGTGCAGAGCGAGATGGCGTTCTAAAAAATATCAAGGTTGAACCAGGTGACACTGTAGCCGTTGGAGATGTTATCGCTTCAATCGTTGAAGGCGGTGCTTCTGAGTCCTCAGAACCAGCAGCAGAAGAGAAAACGGAAGAAAAAGCAGCTCCAACTCAACAAAAACAAGAGCCAATCGTAGAAAAAGATGCGGCTGAAGAAGAAGTGAAAGCTTCTGACCGTCCGATTGCATCTCCTGCAGCTCGCAAGCTTGCTCGTGAGAAAGGCATCGATCTTTCTGAAGTTAATGCTCGCGATCCTCTAGGACGCGTTCGCACGGAAGATGTGAAACGTCACGCGGAAGGTGGAAGCACGGAGAAAGCTGCTCCGGCATCTAATCCAGCAGCGTCAGCTTCTAAACCAGCTGCTTCTGTTGAAGCGGTAAATCCTGAGAAGCCTGTAGAGCGCGTGAAGATGTCCCGCAGACGTCAAACGATCGCTAAACGTTTAGTTGAAGCTCAACAAACTGCAGCGATGCTGACAACGTTTAATGAAGTTGATATGACGGCGATCAATGAAGTTCGTGCTCGTCGTAAGGACAAGTTCTATGAGCAAAACGGAGTTAAACTAGGATACATGTCATTCTTCACAAAAGCTGTTGTAGGAGCACTTAAAAAGTTCCCGGCAATCAACGCTGAGATTCAAGGCGATGAAATGGTTCTTAAGAAATTCTACGATATCGGTATCGCAGTTGGAGCGGAAGAAGGACTAGTTGTACCAGTTGTTCGCAACGCTGACCGTCTAAGCTTCGCTGGTATTGAAAAAGAAATCGGGAACTTAGCCGAGAAGGCACGTTCTAAAAAGCTATCGTTAGAAGACCTTCAAGGTGGTTCATTCACAATCACAAACGGCGGTATCTTCGGATCCATGCTTTCAACACCTATCTTGAATGCACCTCAAGTAGGTATCCTTGGAATGCACACGATTCAATGGAGACCGGTAGCGATCGATAAAGAGCGTATGGAAAACCGTCCGATGATGTACATCGCGCTTTCTTATGATCACCGTATTGTAGATGGAAAAGAAGCAGTAAGCTTCTTAACAACGATCAAATCACTTCTGGAAGATCCAGAATCACTTCTTTTAGAAGGTTAATGTTTAGGAATATAATGATGATATGGAACGCTCCCTGCGGTTTGCAGGGGGTGTTTTTTTGTGAGATTTGGTTTTGAGAAGGTGGCGTTGTCGAATGGCCTTTATTTTTGATTTTCGACTTAATTAGGGTAGATGTCGGCTTAATTGGTGCGCCGCACGACTTAATACGCGTCAATTTTGACTTAATTTCTTCGTTTTAGACTTAATTGTGCACAACTTAATTTTCGAGCAAAAAATATTCATCAAACCATTGCTGAAAATAAAGGTTTTTTATCAAATTTTATCGAATGAAATATGTACTAAAAAGTAAGAGGTGATACCTTGATAAAAAAACCACGTACAAAGCCCCTAAAATTATTAAAATTGGACGCTATCTTACAAAGATTAGTACACAATCATCTGAAACATGGTGAATTACAAATTGAATTTGCAAGATATTCAGCAGGTTATAGAGGCGAAGTAGCATTAAATTATTATCTGCACGATTTAGATGAGAATTCATACCTCGTTTTTCATGACTTGCGACTACCGAGAGATAGAGATAAAGAAAAGAAGTACTACTTTCAAATTGACTGTCTGATCCTTCATTCTTCGTTTGGCGTTTTACTCGAAGTTAAAAATCTCTCAGGGGATCTATATTTTGATCATCACTTCGATCAGATGAAAAGAACGAAAAATGGTGTAGATGAAACATTTCCTGATCCAGTAAACCAGGTCCAACAACAAAAAATGTATCTGGAAAGCTGGTTAAAGAGAAATCTGTTTCCTAAAATCCCGCTATATTCCCTCGTTGTTCTAACAAATCCTAAATCTTTTATTACGCTATCACCCCATTATGGCAAAAAAGCCGCCCAAATTATTCGAGCTAAGGGTTTAGCTAATAAAGTACAACAAATTTCAACGTATCATCAAGAAATCCTCACAAAGAAAGACTTGTCGAAAATAACTTCAAAACTATTAAAGCAACACGAAAGACATAACCCCGACTTATTAAAAACCTACAACATCAATCACACGGACATTATCACCGGAGTCTTTTGTCCAGGCTGCAATCATATTCCTATGCGACGAGAGAGAAGTACTTGGGTTTGTTCTAAGTGCAATTCTAAATCCAAAGATGCTCATATAAGAGCTATCCAAGACTACGCAGTGATTTTTTATGAACCTGTAAAGAATAAAACGTTAAGACGTTTTTTACACATCGATTCAACTACTTGTATGAAAAATCTTCTGAGATCCATGAATCTTACCCCGAGCGGTCCCACAAATTCAGCAAAGTACCAGTTACCAATTCCTAAATAAATCAACTAGCACAAAATTATTTTAATCTAATAAAAAATCGAATCAACGAACCTATTAATTAATAACTAAAAATAACTTGCAAAATGCAACTGATATAAGTTGTAAAACACGACTATCTAAAGATCGTAACATTTGCAAATTGCAACTAAAGCGCAAAAAAGGCAGCTGCAATCAGCAACCGCCTTAATTTCATAAATATAAGACTTAAGGAATCAACAATATCTTCCCTGTACTCTTTCTACTCTCCAAATATTCATGAGCTTTTGCACCATCTCGTAAAGAAAAAGATGTCTCAGTAATTTTCACATGACCATCCTTAATCCATTCAAACAACTCACTTGAACGCATTAAACGTTCTTCATGAGAGGTTAGAACATTCCACAAGTCTCCTCCGGTCAACGTCTTAGAAGTATCCATGAGCATACGAGGATCAATGGATACAGGATCACCGCCGGCCATACCGAAAAATACAACGGTTCCGCCAATCCTTGTAACTCCGAAACTATCCATTATCGTAGAACCGACTGACTCGTAAACAACTTCTACACCTTTGCCAAACGTTTCACTCAACACGCTTTCTTTCCAATTATCATTATATAGGAATACTGAATCGGCACCTGCTTCCAGAGCGAATTGACGCTTTTCCTCAGAAGAAGTTAGACCAATAACTTTTCCTCCAAGCAACTTGATGATTTGGATCAATAACTGTCCAACACCGCCGGCAGCAGCATGAACCAATGCCACGTCACCTTTTTGAATGGAAAAGCTATCCCGCGTTAGATAATGTGCAGTCAACCCTTGTAACAAAAGAGAGGCAGCTGATTCAAAGGAAACCCCATCTGGAATAGGTATTGCTTTTTCATAAGGTACAGCAACGAGTTCCGCGTTAGCAGCAGGTACATCTGCAAAAGCAATGCGATCCCCGACAGAAACACCATGAACAGCACTACCAACTTCTTTAACGATTCCTGCTCCTTCATAACCTAGGATGTAAGGAGGCTGTCCTTCAAGGTGATAATTGCCTTTTCTTCTATAAACATCAGCAAAGTTTAATCCAATGGCCTTCATTTCCACTAAAATATCTTGTTCTCCGATAATTGGGTCTTTGATTTCTCGATATTCTAAAACTTCTGGACCTCCGAAGTTGTTAAAAACCAATGCTTTCATATATGTAAATCTCCATTCTTATAATATGTTCTTTATCATAGTAACCGAAATAATCTATGTAATACTAGGAAAGAAGTCTCTAAGGAATGAATTTGACAGATAGAGCGGGGCACATTATGATTTAACAAAAGAAATCCTTAAAGGAGAGAGACTTCATGATTCATTTAGAATGGGCGAATCGAGAAACTATTCGCGAAATCAAATGTGTACATACAGATGCAAAAAAATATATGGTCAACCGTGCTTTAACTGCCGGTAAAACATATGAACTAAAAAATGAAACAGAGGAATTTTATTTTGTAGTAGATAACACAGGTAAAGTTGGCGGATACTACAAAGAATATTTCGAAGGCTAAGCTCCAATTACCAAAGCAAAAGCCTGACTCATGGAGCCAGGCTTTTTTTATCTATTATGAATGAATCTTCTTTTTTTCTTTGTTTAATAGAGCGTCCATGAATTCGTGGAATTCCGGAATGTTCATCTGTTGTGCTGAATCAGATAGGGCTACTGCTGGGTCAGGATGCACTTCAGCCATAACCGCATCTGCGCCGATCGCCATTGCGGCTTTAGCAGCAGGGAGGAGAAGGTCTTTACGGCCTGTTGAGTGTGTTACGTCCACAACTACAGGAAGATGCGTTTCTTTTTTAAGAATAGGTACCGCTGAGATATCAAGTGTGTTACGAGTAGCTCTCTCGTACGTACGGATTCCGCGTTCACAAAGAATGACTTGTGAGTTACCTTGAGCCAAGATGTATTCAGCAGCGTACATGAACTCTTCAATCGTCGCAGCTAACCCACGCTTCAGCAATACGGGTTTGTTCACAGATCCAGCTGCTTTTAACAGATCAAAGTTCTGCATGTTACGTGCGCCGATCTGAATCACGTCAACATAATCTAGTGCCATTTCAATATCGTTAGGATTTAGAATTTCACTTACAACAGCAAGCTGATGTTCATCTGCTGCTTTACGAAGAATTTTTAATCCTTCTAGTCCAAGTCCTTGGAAGTCGTAAGGAGACGTACGCGGTTTGAACGCGCCACCTCGGATTAAAGTTAATCCTTTTTCTGCAATGACTTCTGCTACTTGCTTCACTTGTTCGTAGCTTTCTACCGCACAAGGACCCATGATGAAGTGAGGATTGCCATCACCGATCTTTTCCCCTTTTACATTTACGATTGTATCTTCAGGTTTCTTTTTACGAGATACGAGTAATGCTTTTCGATTATCGTCTTTTTGAAGCTCTAAGCTTGCTTTGAAGATCTGTTTGAAGATGTGTTGCACCGTTGACGTCTCAAAAGGACCATCGTTATGAGAAGCGATCAGATCAAGCAATTCTCTCTCTCTGACAGGATCAAAGCGTTTAACACCTTGCATTTCTTTAAGCTTTCCAATTTGTTGTGCCACGTTTCCTCGTTCGTTTAGAAGCTCTAAAATCTTTAAAGAAATATCATCCATCTGTTTGCGTAAGTCTACTAGCTCGTTTGACATGTGTGGTTCCTCCCCATATTTATACTCTTGTCATTAGTTCCTATATCGCGGCCGCTCATAGGCTTATTTATATACATCGTTACATAGACACTTTCGCGCTTTAAAGCGTGTGTCTCATAAAGTATTGTTTGTAACTTTAAAGGGATTTCAAAAGAATGTCAAGTACTTATACGAAAAAAGATTTAAAATAATTTTCAAGCTTTATAAAGTGCTTTTTGACATATAGATGAAGGTAATGTAAATTTTAAGAAAAATGAATGAATTTCCTTTACAACAGCGCTTCAACGTGCTAAAACTGTTTATAACTTTATAAAACAAATCGCAATGATAGAACAGCAGTAGTGGAATGGTTCCCTGTTATTAGAGAGCTGATGGTGGTGCAAATCAGTACACAGCCTTTCACGAATTACAATTCTTGAGCATGCTTTTTAAAAAGCCGGATAAATTTCCGTTAACAAAATGAAGGTGGCAAAGATTTAGTCTTTGCTGTCAGGGTGGTACCGCGATAATTATTCGTCCCTGCTTATTAGCAGGGATTTTTTTGTACTATCAGAACTGAAAATGTAACTGGATCATTAAGGTTAAGAAAAGTTTTCTTTAAAAAAAAACAGGCAAACAGGAGGAATAGAAAATGAGATATTTAACAGCAGGAGAGTCACATGGCCCTCAACTCACAACAATCATTGAAGGTGTACCAGCAGGTTTGCCTCTAGTTGCAGAAGACATTAACGAGGAACTTGCTAGACGTCAAAAAGGACATGGTCGTGGAAGACGTATGCAGATTGAAAAAGATCAAGTTCAGATCGTAAGTGGTGTACGACACGGAGTAACGCTTGGTTCACCGATTACACTTGTAGTAGAGAACAAAGACTTTACTCATTGGACGAAGATCATGGGTGCTGAACCTCTCGAAGACGAGAACGCAGAAGTGAAACGTGTTATCTCTAGACCTCGACCAGGCCATGCGGATTTAAACGGTGCTATCAAATACAACCATCGAGATATGAGAAACGTGCTAGAACGTTCTTCAGCCAGAGAAACAACGGTAAGAGTTGCAGCAGGAGCTGTAGCGAAAAAGGTACTAAAAGAGCTTGGAGTTGAAGTTGGAGGCCACGTGTTAGAACTAGGTGGTGTCGTAGCTGAGAATACTTCATATGAATCGTTAGAAGAACTTCGCGAAAAAACGGAGGTCTCTCCTGTAAGATGTTTTGATAAAAATGTTGAAAAGACGATGATGGAAGCGATCGATGCAGCAAAGGAAAACGGTGACTCGATCGGAGGGGTCGTAGAAGTAATCGTTGAAGGTATGCCAGTAGGCGTGGGAAGCTACACACATTATGACAATAAGTTAGATGCCAAATTAGCAGCAGCAATCATGAGTATCAATGCATTTAAAGGTGCTGAGATCGGTATTGGTTTTGAAGCAGCACGAAAACCTGGAAGTGAAGTACATGATGAGATCGTTTGGGATATCGAACATGGCTATACACGAAGAACAAACAACGCAGGAGGTTTTGAGGGAGGGATGACGACTGGGATGCCAGTTGTTGTTCGTGGTGTGATGAAGCCGATTCCTACTTTATACAAGCCGTTAAACAGTGTGGATATTGAAACAAAAGAAGTCTTTGCTGCAAGCATTGAACGCTCTGACAGTTGTGCAGTTCCAGCTGCTAGTGTTGTAGCAGAATCAGTAGTTGCTTGGGAGCTCGCAAGTGCGCTAGTTAGTCAATTCGGACAAGATAACATGGAAGTGATTAAGAAAAACATCGTGCAGCATCAAGAACGAGCAAGGGTGTTTTAAATGAACACGATTCACATAACAACACCTTCAAAAAACTATCCGGTTTTTATAGGTGAAAACGTAATTGATGAGCTTAAATCTGTCTTAGAAAGCCTAAGTCCTGCACCTAAGAACCTATTGATCATAACAGATGAAAACGTTGGAGATCTCTATTTAGAAACCGTACAAAGAGTAATCGGCGAAGCTTTCTCTCATGAAACGATACAGATTCAGGCTGGTGATGATCAAAAATCATTTGAGAATTATATGGTTTGTCAAAGCTTTGCTTTAAATAAAGAACTAGATCGGACATCTGTTGTTATTGCGCTTGGTGGCGGAATGATTGGAGACCTTGCTGGTTTTGTGGCAGGCACATATATGCGTGGAATTCGCTTTATTCAAGTTCCAACTACTATTCTTGCACATGATAGTGCAGTTGGAGGAAAAACAGGTATTAATCATCCTGAAGGTAAGAACATGATCGGTGTTTTTCATCAACCAGAAGCGGTAATCTATTCAACAGACTTCTTAACTACTTTACCAGCAAGTGAAATAAGATCTGGTTTTGCAGAGGTCATTAAACACGCAATGATCGCTGATGAAAATCTATATACTTCGTTACGTGCGAACATTAAAAACATCGATGATCTCAAAGGTAACACCCTACAGAAAGCTCTAATACAAGGCATTAAAATTAAAAATGAGATCGTCACACAAGACGAAAGAGAAAAAGGAATTAGAGCTTACTTGAACTTTGGTCACACGCTCGGCCATGCTATAGAAGGGGAGCTTCAATATAGAGGTATCACTCATGGTGAAGCAGTAGCTTTAGGTATGCTCTTTGCACTTTCGCTAAACGAGAACACTGAAACTTTAGGACAAGAACTAAAAATGTGGTTAAGAACTTTAGGTTATCCGACTTTCCCTAAGCACTTATCTGCTTCTTCACTTGTCAATCGAATGAAAAAAGATAAAAAAGCAGAAAAAGGCATGATTCAAATGGTGCTTCTTAACGGTTTGGGTAAGCCCTATTTATCACCTTTTACTTCAGAATCATTAGAGAGAAAATTATCTTCTTTTATAGAAGAGGCTTAAAAAGGAGTAGAAGTAAATGAAGAACGTCTTACTAATAGGGGTTGGATTGATCGGTGGTTCAATCGCTCTTTCTATCAAACAAGAACACGAAGCAACTATCTATGGGTATGACGTTTATGCTCAAAATAGTAGAACTGCAGCAGAGATAGGCGTAATTGATGAAGCTGTTACAGACTTCACAGAGATTGCTCAAATAGCAGATCTTATCATAATTGCAACACCTGTTGAAGCAACCTTACAAGTGATGGAGAAACTTGTTGCCGTTTCACCTGTCATTAAAGCGTTGGTAATGGATGTTGGAAGCACAAAAAAATCCATTATGCATAAAGCAGAAAAGATGGCCGCTACTGGAATTCGTTTTATTGGAGGTCATCCTATGGCTGGATCTCATAAAACGGGAGTAGAAAGTGCGAAAGTCCATCTATTAGAAAATGCCTTTTACTTTCTAACACCAAACTCTATAACTACTGATAGTGATATTGATGAAGCTAAGACTTGGCTAAAAGGGACAAGAGCTAAATTTCTTGTTACTGATCCAGATGAACATGATTTACTTACCGGCATTGTAAGTCACTTTCCACATCTTGTTGCCTCAAGCCTTGTAAGGGTTGCACAGCATCATGCGAAGGAAAAACCGTTGATCCAACAACTTGCAGCAGGAGGATTCAGAGACATTACGCGCATAGCTTCAAGCTCTCCTAAAATGTGGAGCGATATAGTCAGTCAAAACAAGTCACATCTTCTAACTCTCTTACACGAATGGAAAAATGAGATGGATACGGTCATAGCATTCGTAGAAAAGGGAGATGAAGCCGAACTCTATGATTACTTTGATGGAGCAAAATCATTCCGAGATTCCTTACCAGTTCGGTCAAAAGGTGCGATTCATCCGTTCTCGGATCTATATGTGGATATCCTCGACAGAGTGGGTGCTCTGTCTCATATCACTTCTCTTTTGGCACGATCAGAGATCAGCATTATCAACCTCAGTATTTTAGAAGTAAGAGAAGGACTAAATGGGGTACTTCGATTGAGTTTTCAAGATGACAATGATCGAGATCAGGCACAAGAAATATTACAAAATGAGAACTACTTAACACAAATCACTTTATAAGGAGGCACTATTCTATGACAAAGCAATTGCAACCTATTCAACAATTAAAAGGATCTATTAAAGTGCCTGGTGACAAATCCATTTCACATCGAGCAGTCATGTTTGGGTCCATCGCTGAGGGTACAACGACAATCGATGGTTTTTTAACAGGCGAGGATTGTCTAAGTACCATTTCATGTTTCAAGAAACTTGGGGTTACGATACAACAAGAAGGTGAAAAAGTAACCGTAGAAGGAAAAGGAATTGCAGGATTAACACCACCTTCAGAAGATTTGTATGTAGGGAATTCAGGTACTACGATCCGACTAATGTTAGGAATACTTGCTAATACACCGTTTGAATCGACCTTAACAGGTGATGAGTCAATCGCAAAAAGGCCGATGAATCGTGTGACAAAACCTTTAAAAGAAATGGGAGCTGCGATTGATGGGAATGATACAGGAAATAAGGTCCCTCTTCATATTAAAGGAGGAGAAACACGAGGTATTCATTACACTTCTCCAATCGCCAGCGCTCAAGTTAAATCGGCTATCATTCTGGCTGGATTAGATGGAGAAGGAACTACATCTGTAGAAGAACCTTTCAAATCAAGAGATCACACAGAGCGTATGCTGAAAGCGTTTGGAGTAGAAGTTGAAACAGATGAGCTAACTGTTTCGGTAGCAGGGGGCCAGAAGTTAAAGGGTACTCATATTGAAGTGCCAGGTGATATTTCTTCAGCTGCCTTCTTTTTAGTAGCAGGTGCCATTGTACCAAACAGTGAGATCACTTTAAAAAAAGTAGGGTTAAATCCAACACGTACCGGAATATTGGATGTTCTTAAAGATATGGGCGCAGATATTACCTACCAAAATATCAATGAGGAAGCATCAGAACCATTTGGAGATTTACTTATTAAAAGCTCTGAATTAAAAGGAACGGTGATCCAAGGAGATCTTATCCCTCGATTGATCGATGAAATTCCAATCATAGCTCTAGCTGCAACTCAAGCAGAAGGAAAGACAATCATAAGAGACGCTCATGAACTTCGGGTGAAAGAAACCGATCGAATCGAAACCGTTGTGAACGAACTTAAAAAGATGGGTGCAGATATAGAAGCAACAGAAGACGGTATGATCATACATGGGAAGTCTTCATTACGCGGAGCTTCTGTACAAAGCTACGGAGATCATAGAATCGGAATGATGTTGAGTGTTGCCGCTTGCATCGCAGAAGGCGAGACAACGCTTAAAAACAGTGAAGCGATCGCTGTTTCATACCCTTCATTCTTTGAGCAATTGAATGTCCTCTCATCGTAAAGAAAAACGTTCCCTGTTATTAAAAGGGAACGTTTCTTTGTTTTATTGAACACTTGAAAATGTTCGCAGATCTTCAATGTCTGCCACCTTGAACCCATTTGCTTCGACTCGGTGAACGAGTTCATCGATTTCTTCACGCGATACACTCTCATTAAAAGTGATAACAACTCTGCGAAGAAATTGCTTACCCGCGTCTTGCGTGAAAACACCTTCAATATTGTATTCTTCATGGATTGCTGTAAATAGTTTTCTTAACGAACCTTTACCTTCAGTAGTAGAAACCGTTAGAGAGTATCCACCCTTCTTGATACCATAAGAATCTTCAAGAATATCCATCACTTTTGAGTGAGTAATGATTCCTAAGAAATTATGATCATCATCCACAACTGCCATAAACGGCAGGCGTCTTATCGTGAAAAGTACCTTGAAATAAGCAGTATTCTCATGAATAAATGCATCTTTCTCTTCTACAATTCTACTAACATGATCCTTAACTGAGCCGACATTATCGATAATATAATCAGATGTAGTCTCTTTAAAAAGAAGCCCTACAAATTTTTGTTCAGATTCATCCAAAACGGGTATGCAGCGATACCCTGATTGGATAATGGTATATCGAGCTTCGCTGATCGACATGTTCTCTGTTACATACGTTACTTTAGATTTAGTTAGATAGTTGGATTTTACTTTCATAGGACACACCCTTTTCAGAATAATATAAATATTTAAAACTATTTCGACAAAAAAAGCAAATACCCTTTCTTTTTACTCAACTTTATTCCTAATTGCATATTAAGCTATAATACCATATACTATTACTAGAATATTTTATAAATTCTTAAAAGGAGGTGTAAGGCATGCTTAAAGGTGTACAAATGTTTAACTGGTTGGTTGTTTTCCGTGCAATTACTTATGTATTTTCTAAAATTGGCGGAGTCTGTCCATTTTCAGTTAAAACTTTAAAGTACATCACAAAGTAACCTTACCCTATCCTTTTTAATTGTTATCAACCATGGGCAGGTATGTTGCTCATGGTTTTTTTGTATACAAAAAAGGACAGTGGCATTGGATTAAAAGGAGAAATTTAAAATGATAATATGCACTGTTCATCAAGTTAAAAAAATGTATGGCGGAAATGAGATTCTAAAAAATATTTCTTTTGAAATTCACGAACAAGATCGCATAGGTATAGTTGGACAGAATGGTTCAGGAAAAACGACATTGTTTAAGCTGTTAAGTGGTGTTGATCATCCGGATTCAGGTTCTATAGCCATCAGGAAGGATGCAGAGATCGGCTACTTGGAACAACTTCCTGAGCATACAGAGGATATGAACGTGTATGATGTGGTTTCTGCAGCATTTGGAGAAATCAATGAAATTGAACATAAAATTCAGCAGGTTAATGCATTGTTAAGTGATCCAGCTCAAACTCACCGATTAGACAAAAATCTGAATAAGCTCTATAGACTACAAGAAGAATTTGAAGAGCTCGGTGGTTATGCGATTGAGTCAAAGATAACTGGCGTTTTGGCTGGTTTAGGTCTAACTCAACTCTCTCACCATCTTTTTACGCAGCTAAGTGGAGGGGAACAAACGAAGGTCGGTCTAGCTTGTTTGCTTTTAAAAGAGCCAGAGCTTTTACTCTTAGACGAACCTACCAATCATCTCGACATCGAAACGATGAATTGGCTAGAAAACTATCTTCAAAAATATAAAGGTTCCGTTATTATTATCAGTCATGATCGCTATTTTTTAGATAAAGTTACGTCAAAGACGATTGATATAGAAGATGGTGAATGCACCTTATATCATCAAAGTTACTCAGGTTTTCTAAAAGAAAAAGAAAATAACCTTCTTTTAGAATTTGAGAAATATGAAGAACAGCAAAAGAAAGTTAAAAAGATTAAGGAGTCGATCAAACAACTTAGGGACTGGGGTAATCGTTCAGGAAATGGGAAATTTTTTAAAAGGGCTAGAAGCATGGAAAAGGCACTTCATCGAATACAGGTAATAAAACGGCCGAAACTGGAACGTAAAAAAGCTGCATTCGAATTTTCAGTAAACACGAGAAGTGGCCAAGATGTAGCAGTAATAAAAGGGCTTAGTAAATCAATTGATGGACGATCAATTTTAAGGGATCTTGAATTACAGATTCGATATGGTGAAAAAGTAGCCCTTGTCGGTAAAAACGGATCAGGAAAAACGACACTGCTTCAGACACTACAAACTCTGGACCACGACAGCGGTACGATAAACCTAGGACCTTCCGTTTCAATTGGTTATCTTTCTCAAAAGGGACTAACAGCTGAATCAACTCAAACTGTACTAGATATTTTCAAAGATAGAGTACCCATGGAAGAAGGGGAAGCTCGTCATCATCTAGCAAAGTTTTTGTTTTACGGAGCCTCTGTTTATAGGAAAGTAAATGAGTTAAGTGGTGGAGAACGCACCAGACTCAGGCTTGCACAGCTTGTTTATGAAGGATTCAACCTCTTAATCTTGGATGAACCAACAAACCATTTAGATATTGATTCACGTGAAGCATTGGAACAAGCACTAGAAGAGTTCAATGGAACGATCCTATCAGTCTCACATGATCGATACTTTATGAACAAACTCTTTGAACGTACCATCTGGTTAGAAGGTGGATGTCTAGAAAGTTATAATGGGAATTTTGATTATGCACTTGAAAAGCGGTCAAGCAAATAAATTCATCTATACTACTGATAAACAGGTTATTTTAAATAGCCTGTTTCTTTTTATTTATACCTTCTTGTTTTTTAAAGTGTTGGTTTTCATTTTTCAGACTGTCCTTTCGTCTCGAATGAGCGGCAACCTTACACTACGATCATTTTGCATAAAAGTAAAAAGAAACAAACATTAAACTCAATACTATTTTAGAAACGCTTTTTTTAAAAGATTGTTCTTTTAAATCCTTTTCTCCTTTGACCTCGAGGGGCTAGCCACTGCAACTGGCCAGGTGAGACACTTATACGTGAAACGTACGAATGTGGCTCACCGCCTGCCCCGTGGAAAGCGAACAGCCTGGAACGGAAATCAACTACTTCCAAAAACTTCAACCTTCAACCTATTCAAAAAACATTCCTTTAGAAAAGAGGCCTTTTTTTATTCTGTTTCTACTGATTGTTCTTTCGAGGCATGGGGAATAATGGTAAGAAAACGTGTCTAAACAGGAGGTATCTTATGAGTAACTATGAAAATAATATGCCGCAGTTTCCAGAACCTATTTGGAGGCAGCAATTAAAACTACCTACATATGCTGTATTGAATGAAGATCATGAAACAGAAGTTGTTGTTGTAGGAGCAGGGATAAGCGGGATAACAACAGCTTATCTTCTAGCAAAAGAAGGCAAAAAGGTTATATTGATCGAGGCAGGCAAAGTGATTAATGGAACAACTGGTCATACAACTGCTAAGATCACTTCTCAACATGATGTTATCTATGATCATCTTATTTCACATGTAGGATTAGAGCGAGCACGCCTTTATTATGAGTCAAACGAACAAGCTAAACAGTTTATTGAGAATCTTGTTAAACAAAACAATATCCATTGTAACTTAGAAAAACATGATGCCTATCTATACGCCAACACCGAGGAAGGAATCAAAAAACTTAACAAAGAAGCAGATGCTTATCAAGAGTTAGAGATCGATGGTGAACTGGTAGATAAACTTCCGTTTAACATACCGCATAAAAAAGCACTTGTGATGAGAAATCAAGCGCATTTTCATCCTGTAAAATATTTAGCGGCGTTATTACAAGAGATGGAGTCACTAGGTGTTAAGGTCTACGAAAACACGACAGCAACAGATATTATAGAAGAGAATGACAAAAAAGCTGTTGTACAAACAAGTAACGGACACAAAATTACCGCTAATTTTGTAGCTTGTTGCACCCATTTTCCATTCTTTGACGGACTAGGTTTCTATTTTACAAGGATGATGGCAGAGCGTTCGTATGTATTGGCCGTTAAAACACAGGACACATTTCCAAATGGAATGTATATGGGTGTTGATCAAACTTCTTTTTCTTATCGATCTATTTTACAGGACGGTGAAAAAATCGTACTACTTAGTGGAGAAAGTCATCAAACAGGACAGGGAATCCCTACGCATCAGCACTATGAAGTTTTGTTAAAAGAAGCAAAAAAATCATTAAAATTAGATAGGGTACTTTCTCGCTGGTCAGCTCAGGATTTAATCACACTCGATAAAATACCATTCATCGGCAAGCTTACGCATAAGCATGATCACATATTTGTGGCTACCGGTTATAAAAAATGGGGGATGACGACAGGTACACTAGCTGCATTAATCATAAGAGATTATATCATGGGTAGAGAGAATGAATATGCTGACCTATACAAACCACAGAGGTTTCAAGGTGACCCCTCTGATATTAAACAGTTTATAAAGGAAAACGCAGACGTTGCAAAGCATTTTGTTTCTGGGAAGTTAGACAAACCGTCTAAACATCCAAGAAGTTTAAATAAAGATGAAGGATGTGCCGTGACGGTCGACGGTGAAAGATGTGGAGCTTACCGAGATCATAGCGGAGAACTTCATATTGTAGATACGACTTGTACACATCTAGGTTGTGAAACAGAGTGGAACAGCGGTGACCGAACATGGGATTGTCCATGTCATGGTTCACGTTTTTCATACGATGGCTCAGTCGTTGAAGGACCAGCGAAAAAACCCCTCAAAAGAGTTGAACTACAATAAACGAACAAAAAGATGACTTATTAAAGTGCTTATTTGCTTTAATAAGTTATTTTTTTGTTTGAACATTAAATATAAATAGTAATCTTACATGTTTTATATAGTGTTAATAAAATATAAATGTATTTATTCTTATATTTTCAAAAAAATAACAAGTAAAAATAATGAAAATTTTATGAATTTAGTATAAAATAAAGTGCTTGAAAGCGAGAGGGGGAAATAAAATATGAAGCTTTTAAGAGAGACTTTAAAACACTTTAAGCCTTATTGGAGGGGGCTTCTTCTAGCTTTTATCTGTTCGTTGATCGGTGGCGCTTTTACCGTAATCCCACCCATTCTGGCAGGAAAGCTTGTTGATGAAATTCTGCCGAATGAGATGACGGATATGATCGGTTGGCTAGTAGCAGGAGTTCTTTTCTCATTTTTATTTAAGGTGGTATTTGAATCCTTACAAGAATTTATTCAAATTCAGATCGGTTTAGATGTTATCACAGATATGCAGATGCGTGCATTTGGACGATTGCATAAAACACCGATGTCCTTTTTTACGACTACACCTCGTGGTGATATGTTATATCGTCTCACTCACGACGTAGAAGCTGTACAGAACTTAAATAATACGGTCGTACCTCGATTCGTACAACAAGTAGTTAGTGCGGTCGCTGCTTTTATTGCAGTTTTTGCTCTTTACTGGCCAGTTGCGATCGTTATGTTCTGTGTATTCGCTATCTATCTGTACCCATCATTTAAACTTGGAACGACTATGAGAAAAATGAGTGCTGTTCAGAGAGATATGCGCGCAGATATTTATCACCACCTTCAAGAAAGTATCGAATCAACGAGACTAGTTCGTACGTTTCAAACGCAAGAAAGAGAAATACATACACAAGATACTAAGCTTACAGATTGGAAAAATTATTCTATACGTGCCGCTTTAATCGGAAAAGTAAACTGGCGTCTTGGTAATCTATTTAATATCGCTACACCAGGCGTAGTCATGCTTGTAGGAGGAATGGCAGTTTGGAATAATACGATTTCTGTCGGTACACTTGTTGCTTGTTTAGGGTTTATTCCTACGATGTTTTTTCCCATTCGTTCACTAGCTGAGAATGCATTGATCATACAACAGGCTATTCCTGCTCTTCAACGAATCTATGAATATTTTGACTTACCAAAAGAACATGAAGATGATCTGCCAAAGATGCAACCTGTTCGAGGGGATATTGATATTAAAAATCTTTGGTTTCGTTATCCGAGCAACGAAGAATATGTGTTAAAAGGTGTTTCATTGAATATGAAAGCTGGCCAACATATTGGCATTGTCGGTACTAGCGGCGGTGGTAAATCTACACTCATCCAATTGCTGCTCGGTCTTTATGAACCTGAGACAGGCTCTATTGAAATCGACCAACAAAACTTATTTGAGTATAATAGGAATTCTTTTCGTCAGCAGGTAGGAGTCGTTTCGCAGGAAACGTTTCTTTTAAACAATACACTGCGGATGAACTTATTATATGGAAGAAAAGATGCAACTCAAGTCGATTTGGATGCAGCATGTGACGCTTCAGGACTAACAGATTTTGTTGCTGCTTTGCCAGAAGGCTACGAAACAATCGTTGGTGAGCGGGGGCTTAAACTTTCTGGTGGACAAAGACAACGTGTCGCACTTGCAAGAGCTATTCTTCGGCACCCTGCGCTATTAATCTTTGATGAAGCAACTTCTTCACTAGATGGGGAAACTGAAGAACGCGTGCAATCCGCTCTTGAAGAGCTCATACCAGGCAGAACGACGATCACGATTGCTCACCGGCTGATCACGGTTAGGGATGCAGATCAAATCATACTTCTAGACAAGGGAGTTGTAGCAGAATCAGGTACGCACGAAGAACTTCTTGCAGAGCGTGGACAGTACTACGAACTTTATATGGCGCAGTACAGTGAATTAGAAAAGGAGAGAGCGATATGAGCCAGACAGCATTAAAACATAAAAATCGAGATGGCAGACGCGTTCTAGCCTTTTTAAAGCCACATAAAAAATGGTTACTCGCGGATGCGTTTGTTATCGCCGTATCTCAAGTGTTCTCTGCCCTTATACCAACTCTCGCACTAGGCTGGCTAGTCGATTCCATTTTACCTGGTGAGTCTAATCAACTTCTATGGGGGTTGATGTGGCTGTTAATCTTTGCCGCTGTTGCGGACTTGATTCTAATGGTTATAGATGAATATTTTTGTCACCAAGTCGCGAAGACCGTAACCAACTGGCAAAAGTTAAGATTGTTTAAACATCTGCAGAACCTGCCTTTTTCTTTTTATCAAAACAACCAATCTGGTGAAATGATGGCTCGTGTATCTGATGATCCAGATACACTGCATAACTTCCTTGCATGGGAAGGTTCGACTTTTATGGCATCCGTTCAAGGTGTTATTTTATACAGCATCGTCCTTCTTTGGATTCATCCTTACCTAATGATTACGAGCGTTGTGTTAGGTGTCATTTTTTATTTAACATCAAACGCTGTCGGTCAACGGACACGGCAATCTTCAGCGAATGCGAGAAAAGAAGCTTCTCGTTATCTAGAGAGGCTTCGTGAGTCAGTAACGGGCATCCATCTTTCAAGAGTATTAGGCGTTTCTGATGGTGAGGTATCAAGTGTAGCTGAGATTAGAAAATCGTTCATTAGAGAATCTCGACATGAATTAAAAGCTAGGATGCAATCGATTGTGGTTATCGGAAGCTACAACGGTCTTGCATTAGCTGTCGTGTATGGATTAAGCGCATATTTGATCTGGAACGATAAATTAACTGCAGGTCAGATGTTAACTGCAGCTGGGCTCGTGGCAATCGCCGCAAATGAGATGCAACGAATGTTAAGAAACTGGCTTTCCGTAAGAAGAACTGGTCCTGCGTTAGATCGATCTGAACTTTTACTCAGTCAACATGTATCGAGTGCTGAAACAGAAAAAGGATTTATACCGAAAGATGTTGAAGGAGAGATCGAATTTAGAGAAGTTGCATTCGGTTATCCTGAAAAAGAAGATAAAGTATTAAAAGGTTTATCATTTTCAGTAAAGCCTGGAGAAGCAGTAGCACTTGTAGGACCGAGTGGATCTGGAAAATCAACGGTTGTAGATTTATTATTGCGATTGTATGAGCCTGAGAGTGGAGCTATTTTTATCGATGGGGAAAAGCTATCAACGGTTGATGCAGGATGGCTTCGCTCACAAATTGCAATCGTTTCACAAGATGTCCAGCTTCGAAATGGTTCTTTAGCTGATAATTTACGAATCGCCAAACCTGAAGCAACAGATGATGAATTGATTTCTGCTCTTCAAGACAGCGGTCTTGGAGATTTCTTACTTACTCTTCCTGAAGGATTGAACACCCTTGTGGGTGAAAGAGGAAGTTTGTTATCAGGAGGACAGAAGCAAAGGTTGTCATTAGCACGAGCTCTAGTAAAAGATGCCGCCGTTCTCGTTCTTGATGAAGCAAGTTCTGCTTTAGATCCCATCACAGAAGTTCAAGTCAATGAAGCGATCAATAAAAGAAAATCGAAACAAACGCTCATTATTATTTCGCATAGACTTTCAACTGTCTTGGCTGCTAATCGAGTGATTGTCATCGAGAACGGAGTAATGATCGAAGACGGAGTTCACGAGGAGTTGCTGAAGTCTGATAATGGTGTATACAGCAGGTTGTTTAAACGAGAAGCGGATATTGGTACACAAGCATTTAGTAGTTAAGTTAGGTTAGGCAAATTAGTTTAAATTGCCTTTTCCTCATAATTCCACTCCGATTTGGGTATATATGAAACTATATATCCAAAGGAGGGAACCATTCATGTCAGCAACATTTAGAGCTATTTTGAACATTTTAGCACTTGCAGCAGTAATCTTTGTTAATTATCTTGCTAATGCACTACCGTTGAATGGAAAGACAACAGGAGAACTATCAGCAAAATACAATGTGTTGATCACGCCAGCAGGTTATGTATTTTCCATATGGGGACTCATATATCTATTGCTAACGATCTGGGTGATCATTCAAGTGCTCCCTAAGAACAGAAATGAACCCGTATATGAAAGTATCGGTCTGTGGTTTGTTTTAAATTGCATCTTAAATTGTACATGGATATTTGTGTGGCATCATGAACTTCTAGGTTTATCTTGGATTGTTATGATCGGCCTCTTATTATCACTCATTATGATCTATACGAAGATCCAAAATCAAGATAACAAGTCTTCGTTCGTTCGACTTCCGTTCTCGGTATATCTAGGCTGGATCAGTGTGGCGACGATCGTGAATACCGCGGTTGTTTTAAAATATAGCGGATGGAATGGTTTTGGACTCTCATCTGTCACTTGGACTGTGATCATGCTACTAGTAGGAACAGGATTAGCAATCTTTTTTACCCTTTTAAACAAGGATGTTATTTATCCACTCGTTTTTGTATGGGCGTATGTCGGAATAGGGGTTAGACATAAGGGAGAGATCGATGTTCTCACCTATACGAGTTTTGCGTTAGCGATTTTACTTTTGATATTCATTATTTGGAGACTTGTTACTAGAAGAAACGGAGAAGTAGCAATGAAATAGGATTTAGAGGAGAGTAAAGAATGGTTAAGTTATCGATGCCTGTCGGCTTATTGTTAGAATCTGCTATAGCAGGTGGTGTTTCTGATGACCGTTTGCTAGAAGTGATCAGGACAAGAAACTACGAAGAACTTCGGCATGTGGGTAAAGAAGAGTCAAGCTGGGCATACTTTTTCGATTTTGCAGAAAGGAACTGGGAAACGGTTGTTTCTGCGATTACAATGGGCTACACGTTTAAGTTTATTACGATCAGGGGATTGTTGAACTTAATACAGACCAAATATAAGCTAAAAGAAAACGAAGATTTTTTAATGAATGAATCTGGAATCGACATGAACCTCTCAGATGAGCAACTTGATTTTCTTCGTTCACGAATCCCTTCGCAATGGGTATTCAAAAAGCAAGAACATACAAAGTACGGCGTTCAGGCTTTCTTAACGCAAACAACTTCAACTAGCGTGTAGATAACAAAAAAGCGCTTGAGCGGGAAATACATCCTGCTTAAGCGCTTTTTTAATCTTGATAGTTATTTCTTGCACTCAACCATGTGTTGATACCGATCGCTTTACACACGGAGAAGTAATGAAGAAGCATTAAGAGCACGGAACCTGCGTTCATTCCAATGATGATGCCATGCATTCCTAATGAGGGTTGAGATCCTAACATGTACATAAGAACAAATGATAAAGTAGTTGACCAAACTGACTGAACAAATGCTGTAGTAATTAAACCCAAACCGATTAAATATGCTTGGAGAGGAATCAAGAAAAAAGTAAATAAAAAACTTGGCCACAAAAGTTCTAAATACGTGGCTGCAGATTGTGAATGGAAGAACATCAAGGTAAGTTTTTCTGAGAACATTAAGAAGATAGCGACGGCTGGAAACCCATATAATGCAGTTATACCCATTACACGAATTAGAAGGCTTTTTAATTTTTCAACGTCTTTTTTAGCAGTAGCTTCTGAGACTGTAGGAATCAAGACGACTAAAAGAGAGTGCGCAATAAATGCTGGGAAGAAACCGATAGATATTGCTACTCCTGCCAATAAACCAAACTCTTCCGTTGCTGCAACTCCTGAAAAGCCTGCAAGGGACAATGAATATTTGATTAGAAACGGCTGTATAGCATTTGTTACAGCATGAAACAGTCGTAAGCCTGTAGTCGGAATCGTTACGGCCATAAGACTTCTAGTAACTTCATTCGAAGAAAGATGTTCATTGTTATGAGATTGCATTCTTTTGTATTGAATCAAATAGGCTGTAAATAAATAGAGAAAAACGACAAGTTCGCTACCTACAAAAGTTGCTAAAGCTATAAGGATTGCCATTTGATTATCAAAAGAAAACAACTGATAGATACCTGTTAATAAGATGAGTTGTGCGAGTTTTCGAAATAAGTTTGAGAAAGCCAGCTTACCCATCTGGTGTTTGCCCATAAAATACCCTCGAGCTATTGATGTTAGGGAAATTAAAGGGATTAATAGTACCATTAGCCACCGTACTAAAGGATGATAACTATTGAAAACCGGTATGAAAGGCAAGATTACTAATGCAAGTACAATCATTGCTACAGTCAATAAAATAGTCATTTTTGTAGCATGCTTCAACATGCTATAGTGTTGCTTTTCTTCTTTTTCTGCAACGAACTTTGAGATGGAGATCGGCAATTCCAAACTCGCGATAATAATAATTAAGATGACTGTCGGAAAAATCGACATATAATGACCAAGTCCTAGTTCACCTAATTCTCTGGCTAACACCATGTTCACAATAAATTCTAAACTTTCGCCGACTAATGCAGCAGCAGCAAGCAGCAATACGCCTCTGAAAAATATATTCATACGATGAGTGCATCTCCTTGTACACGTTGTCCTTTTATTCATATGCGTAAAAAATGAAACAAGACCTCAGAGGACTTTAAACATTAAAAGAGAAAGATAAGCATATAGCAGAACAAGGAGAGATTATTGTGACATTACATACAGAACAAAATGCAATTCGAATTCTATCATTATCAGAACAAGAAAAGATTATGGATCAGTGGCTTTTTGAAAGGTTAGAGAATTTATTGCCTTTGTTAATGAAGAAGCATAATGTTGATATGTGGGTAACGATCGGCAAAGAATACAGGGAAGATCCACTAGGAAAGACTTTCTTTCCATCTCTGATCGATAGTTCAAGAAGACTAACCATTTTTGCATTTATTAAGGATATCCATTCTGACGACATTAAACGGTTTGTTATTTCTTCAAACAAAAACTTCGAACCTTTTTACTCATGTTTTCCGTTGAGAGATAGTGAAGATTCTTTTAAAGGTTTAAAACGGTTGGTTGATAATTACGACCCTGAATCAATAGCAGTTAATACATCATTCCATTATGCTTTTTGTGATGGATTAAGTCACTCAAATTATGGGGAACTAGTGAAAGTCTTAGGGAAGCGACATTCAGAAAAATTGATATCATCTGAATCCATTGCAATTGACTGGCTTCAAACAAGGACAGAGCCTGAACTTATTTGGTATAAAACATTAGAAGGCATAACAAAAGAAATTGTGAAACAAACCTTTACGAACGAACGAATCAAACCTCATGTAACCTCAACACAGGATATAGTTGGATGGATCAGACAACTTGTTAGAGACTTAGGGTTGAAAACGTCCTTCTATCCTACTGTAGATATTCAAAGAAAAGATGGTTCTTCAGACAGATTGGAAGATGTTATACTTCCAGGCGATATTCTGCATCTAGACTTTGGCATTGAATATCTAGGTCTTTGCACAGATACACAACAATTAGCTTATGTTCTTAGAGATAACGAAAAAGAACCTCCTGCAGGGCTAATAAACGCATTGAGTGAAGCAAACAAATTTGAAGATTTTTTCTTTGGAGAAAGTAAAGCAGGCATGACGGGTAATGAAGTTTTTTTAAGTGTATTAAAAAAAGCAAAACTAAATCATATCGACGCCATGCTTTATTCACATCCGATCGGCTATCATTGTCATGGAGCAGGACCGATTATCGGACTGTATGATAAACAAGAATATATTCCTGTTCGGGGAGACTTAAGGATGGAAAATAACACGTGCTATGCACTAGAATTTAACATTAGACATTTCATCCCTGAATGGAACAAAGCTGTTCCGATCTATCTAGAAGAGACGGTTTGTTTTAAAGAAGGTAAGATGCAATTTTTTACAGGCAGACAAACAGAATTTTATCTAATCGAGCCTAAGTGGTAATAAATTATATTTGAAATATCTATTCACCTCTAGTACAATGAGAAACTGTGTGTTTCAGCTTGTTGTAAGGGAGAGATTAGATTAAATGTTATTGCTTGGACAAGAGCAAGATAAAGAAACAAAACTTGATCGCAACGAACTCGAGTTTCAATTATTGCGTATGCAGAACGATATGAAGCAAATTGCTAAAAGTTATGATGTGATCGGTGTGGATCAAACAAAAGACGATAACCTTGTGATCGTATATAAATCTGAACAACTGGATCAATGTAAAATTATGATCAATGACTGTGAATCAAGGTATGATGGATGGGATTTTTCTATTGATGCAGTTTATGAAGATGAAAATACCCTTCATATTGGTGATATTAAAGGACCTGCTAATAAAGGGTACGGCTCAATATGTATGCATTATTTGAAAGAGACGGCATCAGATAAGAATATCCCAACGATCAAAGGCGATATTGCAAAAAGAGACTGGGGACATGTTGAGCGGCTTATCCATTTTTATGAGAAGCATAATTTTGCTATTGAACTTGATCCCGAAAATAAATGCGGAAAAATTGAATGGAACGATTTTTAAGAAAAAGACGTGTATCGTAGTGAACACACGTCTTTTTTTTGTGCTTCTTTATACGTAAACATGAAAAAATTAAGAACTCAAGCATTTAAGCCTTGACTTGTTTTGAAACCTGATTTACGATATAAATCGTAATAATTACGATTTAAAAAGGAGTTTTTAATACATGTTACATACATTGACAAAACGAGTTCCAGTAACTGTGTTGAGTGGATTTTTAGGTGCAGGTAAAACCACATTAATGAATCATGTCTTATCAAATCGAGATGGTTTAAAGGTTGCTGTAATCGTTAATGACATGAGTGAGATCAATATTGATGCTGCATTAATAAAAAATGAGACGCAGTTATCTAGAACAGAAGAAAAGCTCGTGGAAATGACAAATGGCTGTATTTGCTGCACCCTAAGAGAGGATCTATTGATAGAAGTAGAAAGAATCGTAAAAAACGGTGATATTGATTATATTCTTATAGAATCAACGGGCATAAGTGAGCCGATTCCAGTTGCACAAACGTTCACTTATCTAGATGAAGAATCAGGTGTTGATCTTGCTTCTTTATGCAAGTTGGATACGATGGTAACAGTAGTTGATGGAAATCGATTTTGGAACGATTTTGCATCTGGAGAAAGCTTATTAGACCGACAAGCTGCATTAGATGAGAACGATACGAGAGAAGTAGTCGATCTAATCATTGATCAGATAGAATTTTGTGATGTTTTAGTTTTAAATAAGTGTGATTTATTGGAGAAAGAGGACCGAGAAGAACTTAAAAGAGTATTGAAAAAATTACAACCACAAGCAAAACTGATTGAAACAGAATTCGGTAAAATAAACCCAAAGGATATTCTCTCAACAGGTCTTTTTGATTTTGAGAAGGCAAGTGAATCTGCGGGATGGATGAAAGAACTTGAAACAGAACATATTCCAGAAACAGATGAGTACGGAATCTCTTCTTTTGTATACCGAAAGAAAAGACCTTTTCACCCAGCAAGACTATTTACATTTTTAGAGAATTGGCCAGCAGAAATTGTTCGAGCAAAAGGATTTATTTGGGTAGCCTCTCGAAACGATTGGGCAATTTTGTTAAGTCAAGCAGGTACGAGTATTATCTTTCAGCCGGCAGGTCAATGGGTGGCAGCTCTTCCAAAAGAAGAACAAGAAGAAATGGTAGAAGAAGAAAGAAGTCATAATCCAAACTGGGATGAAGAATATGGTGATCGAATTACCGAACTAGTGTTCATAGGAATTGATTATAACAAAGAACAACTGTTAGAACAGTTAGATCATTGCTTATTAACTGACTCTGAAATGAATAACGAAGATTGGGGTAAGTTTAAAGACCCGTTACCTCGATTCCCTGAAAGTGAATAATTTTTACAAACGAATCCATTTTGGGTTCGTTTTTATTTTACTTAAAACTCTATAAGGGATTAACTAAGTGTTAGCAAGAACACTCTCCATAACTTTGCATATTGACTAGAAGTTTTAGTTTAAAGTTGTTAAAAAATTGGGTAGTAAAAGGGTAGTGGAAGAGAGAAGGAGAGATCGATGATGACCGTAACTCACATAAAATCTAATACAGAAAATAGCCTTTCTGAACGATTTGAAATTGCTTTTAATCAGATTCACAAATGCTTAATCGACAAAGTAAAAGATACAAAAGATGATCGGTTTAAAAACCTAGTGGAAACAGGAATGAAAAAGCATTCTCTAATCCGATCTTTTTATAATGAGCTCGGTCAGTTTGCGAAACTTAGAAATGCTATTGTACATGAAAAAGTTGATCATGATTTTTACATCGCTGAACCTCATCTAGAGATCGTGGAGAGAATAGAAAAAATTGCTGGTTATTTTATGAAACCTGAAACAGCGCTGAACATTGCAACAAAAAAGGTTCATCATTTTAAAGAAAGTGACCGGTTGGAAGATGTTTTAAGCTGTATTCGAAAAACATCGTATTCACGTTTTCCTATCTATAACGAAAAAGGAGAGTACCTATGGCTCTTAACGGCTACATACTTATTAAACTGGTTGACTGACCGGCTTGCTGATCAAGTGATCGATCTTAACAATGCAAGAATATCAGATATTGCAGACAATGAACAAAAACAACTGGTAGCATTTATTTCAAAAACTTCAAGTATTTTTAAAGCGGAGGAAATTTTCGAAAACATTCATAAAGAAGGTAAAAAGCTTGAGGCAATCATCATTACTTTAAATGGAAGTGAGAACGAAAAGCCATTAGGCATATTTACTTCCTATGATCTTATTGAGATAGATTTAGATGACTAATTTAGGAGGCACTCATCAAGAGTGTCTTTTTGTGTGTAAACAAATAAAAAAATCGCATTTGTTTAAGGAAATTACGATTAGGGAAACGGATGTTTGAGATGTCAGAATGTTTTGTATGTTAACTTTCAGGAAAGGGTGTAAATCATTTGAAAGAATCTAAGATAATAATAAACGGAACTGAAAGAAAAGCTGTTCAGGGAGAAACGGTATTAAATTTATTAGATGGTTCACCAGATCAAGTCCCGCATGTTTGTTACCATCCAAGCCTAGGGCCCATCGAAACATGTGATACGTGTATCGTTAAAGTGAATGGAGAATTTGTTAGAGCATGTTCGACGAAGGTTAATAACGGAGATAACATTGATACAAATTCTGATGAGGTAAGAGAAGCTCAAGTGATCGGAATGGATCGAATCCTTTTTAATCATGAGTTATATTGCACGGTTTGTGATTATAACAATGGCGGTTGTGAAGTACATAACACGGTAAAAGAAATGAAGATCAACCACCAAAGCATTCCTTTTGAACATAAGCTATATGAAGTTGATCAAACGAATCCCTTTTATAGATATGATCCTGATCAATGTATATTGTGTGGTCGATGTGTTGAAGCATGCCAAGATGTCCAAGTAACAGAGACGCTCACGATTGATTGGGAACGAGAAAGACCAAGAGTAATTTGGGACAAAGACGTTCCGATCAATGAATCATCTTGTGTTTCATGTGGTCACTGTTCTACTGTTTGTCCTTGTAACGCCATGATGGAAAAAGGGATGGAAGGTGAAACGGGTTATATGACGGGAATCAATCGCGAGACACTTCGTCCGATGATTGAGATCACAAAAAGTGTTGAGACAGGTTATGGGTCTATACTCGCTATTTCAGACATGGAAGCTGCGATGAGAGAACAAAGAATAAAGAAAACAAAAACCGTTTGCACTTACTGCGGCGTTGGATGCAGCTTTGATGTTTGGACAAAAGGCAGAGAAATCTTAAAAGTAGATCCGCAGATTGAAGCACCTGCAAACGGCATCTCGACATGTATTAAAGGTAAGTTTGGTTGGGATTTTGTTAACAGTGAAGAACGATTAACAAAACCTTTAATCCGTGAAGGTGATGCGTTTAGAGAAGCCTCTTGGGACGAAGCATACAACTTAATCGCTTCTAAATTCACAGAGATAAAAGATAAGGATGGTGCTCAAGCACTTACGTTCATCAGCTCATCTAAGTGTACGAATGAAGAATCCTATCTGATGCAAAAATTAGCACGTGGTGTTATCGGAACAAATAATATTGATAATTGTTCGCGTTATTGTCAGACTCCAGCTACTATGGGATTATTTCGAACCGTAGGACATGGTGGTGATTCAGGATCTATAAAAGATATTGAAAAATCAGAACTGGTTATCGTAATCGGCTCAAACACATCAGAATCTCATCCCGTCTTAGCAGCACGTGTTAAGCGGTCACATAAATTACACAACCAAAAACTAATTGTCGCTGATCTTAGAAAACATGAGATGGCTGAACGTGCCGATCTATTCATTCAGCCACGGGCAGGATCAGATCTCGTTTGGCTTTCTGCTGTAACGAAGTACATTTTAGATGAAGGATTAGCTGATTATGATTTCTTAAAAAAGCATGTGAACGGCTTAGATGTTTTTACAGAGAATCTTGAAACGTTCACTTTAGAGTATGCAGAAAAATCTACAGGACTCTCTCAAGATACACTTATCCATTTAGCAAAAACCATTTCACAATCCAAAAGTGTTTGTGTTCTCTGGGCAATGGGTGTTACACAGCATATGGGAGGAAGTGATACGAGCACGGCTATATCCAATCTCCTCTTAGTGACAGGAAATTATGGACGAGAAGAGGTAGGTTCTTACCCGTTACGCGGACATAACAATGTTCAAGGAGCTAGTGACTTTGGTAGTATGCCAGATCGCTTACCTTCGTATGAGAAAGTTGCCGATCGAACGGTTAGAGAGAAGTATGAAAAAGCGTGGGGTGTAAAAATTCCAGAAGAACCTGGTCTTAACAATCATGAAATGGTTCAAGGTATTCATGATGGTCATGTAAAAGCGATGTATTTAAAAGGCGAAGACATGGGAATCGTTGACTCAAACATAAACCATGTTCACGCAGCTTATGAGAAACTAGACTTTTTTGTTGTTCAAGATCTATTCCTTACACGAACGGCTCAGTTTGCTGACGTTGTCTTACCAGCAAGTCCAAGCCTCGAAAAAGAAGGTACTTTCACAAACACGGAGAGAAGAATCCAAAGATTGTATCAGGTGCTAGAGCCACTCGGAGATTCTAAACCAGATTGGGAGATAATTCGTGATATCGCAAATCGGCTTGGAGCTGGATGGAATTACAAACATCCGAGTGACATTATGGAAGAAGCTGCACAACTAGCGCCATTATTTGCCGGAGTATCCTATGAAAGATTAGAAGGATACAAAAGCCTGCAGTGGCCAGTGGCTGAAGACGGAACGGATACGCCCATACTTTTTAAAGAAGGATTTCCTTTTGAAGATAAGAAAGCGCGACTATTTCCAGTAAATTGGACAGAGCCTGTAGAGTTCGGAGAAGAATACGATATTCACGTTAACAACGGAAGACTTTTAGAACATTTTCATGAAGGGAACATGACGTATCAATCTGAGGGTATTACATCTAAGACGCCCAACACTTTTCTTGAAATCTCTCCTGAACTAGCAAAAGAACGAGGAATTAAAGATGGGACAAAAGTAAGGTTATCATCGCCTTATGGAAATGTTAAAGTTCATTGTTTAATAACGGATCGTGTAAAAGGCAAAGAAGTATATCTACCAATGAACGATAGCGGAGAAGCAGCTATCAATCTACTTACGAGCAGTTATTCAGATAAAGATACAGATACACCTGCCTACAAAGAGACAAGTGCTAAACTTGAGATCTTGATGGAAGAAGGTGTTAATCCGTTGCCTAAAACAAATTTCAGGTATGGAAATCCACAACCTCAAGTAGGAGTTAACGTAAAGAAGAAGTGGGAAAGAAAAGATTATATCTTTCCAGGCGATGCTGTGAAAAAGGAGCGAGATCAACATGGCTAAAGCGATTAAAAACGTTCAAAAACAAACGATAACAGCAGAAGAGCAACGTTCTAATGACCTCCGAGAAGTCGAGGATGCCCTTATTCAGAACAAGACTGCGATTCTACAAACACTTGAGATCATGAACCATATGCATGATAAAGGAATACTGCCACTATTAAATGGATTGTTCGGGCAAGGTGATAAAGTAATGGATATTGCAGTCAAAGCGATGGACAAACCTGAGAACACAAATACATTAAAAAATCTTCTATTACTCTTAGGTACACTAGGAATGATTAATGTAAAGCAACTTGAACCTTTTCTTTTAAAAATAGATTCAGGCATCGCACGAGTTGCTGAATACAAAGATACGGAAGAGAAAACGAGTTACTTTGATTTAGTTCGTTCACTAAAAGATCCTGAAATAAATAAAGCTGTGACCATACTCATGCAATTCCTTAAGGGAATGGGCCAAGAAACAGAACATATTGAAAAGACAACAGGGAACTCACCTCAAAAACGTGTAAATCAGAGTAAGGAAAAAACCTTAGAATAAAAGTGTAGAGGAGTAAACTTGATGGCTAATAAGGTGAAAAACCGCTGGTTGATTGCTGCAGCTGCTGTAGGTATTCACATATCGATCGGATCTGTCTACTCCTGGAGTGTATTCACAAATCCGCTCCGGGAAGAACACGATTGGGGGCTAAGTGAAATCTCTTTAACGTTCAGTATCGCAATCTTGTTTCTAGGTTTATCCGCTGCTTTTATGGGGCATTTTGTTGAACGATATGGACCTCGTAAATCCGGCATCATTGCATCATTTTGTTTTGGTGCAGGGTTGCTAGGTTCAGGCTTTGCTGATCAATTAGGCTCTATTTATCTGCTTTACTTTTTTTACGGTGCTTTAGGAGGAATTGGACTGGGTATTGGCTATATCACACCTGTCTCTTCACTCGTAAAATGGTTTCCTGATCGAAGAGGATTAGCCACAGGTCTTGCTATTATGGGGTTTGGTTTTGCATCCCTAATAGCAAGTCCTGTTATTGCAGGACTAATATCAAACATTGGAATCTCAAATACATTCTACTTATTAGGAGCTGTTTACTTCACTATCATGTTCCTATCTTCTCTTTATCTTTCACCGCCTCCAAAAGATTGGCAGCCAGAAGGGATGAGCGAAGTAAATGTGAGGGAAGAAAAACAAACAAAAGATCTTGCTCAATTAACGGCTAACGAAGCAGTTAAAACAGTTCGTTTTTGGGCTTTATGGGCAATGTTATTTATAAATGTTACATGCGGGATCGCTATTATTTCCGTGGCGTCTCCCATGGCACAAGATATTGCAAATCTCAGTGCCGCTTCTGCTGCTACGATGGTTGGGATCATGGGATTGTTTAACGGTTTTGGAAGGATAGGCTGGGCGTCAATTTCAGATTATATCGGTCGCCCCAACGTTTACACTACGTTTTTCGCGATACAAACGGTGGCATTCGTTCTTTTACCGAATGTAACGAACGCCTTTTTCT
This sequence comes from Fictibacillus nanhaiensis, assembly GCF_049537595.1. Lineage (GTDB taxonomy): Bacteria > Bacillota > Bacilli > Bacillales > Fictibacillaceae > Fictibacillus > Fictibacillus nanhaiensis_F. The sequence continues at coordinate 1,671,817 of NZ_JBMULM010000001.1, read as the reverse complement.
TTCAGTTGCTTGTATATTTAATTCTTACGTGTTATGGAGGAGGCTTTGCTTCCATACCTGCATATATTGGTGACCTATTCGGAACGAAGCAACTAGGAGCGATTCATGGGTATATATTAACCGCGTGGGCAGCAGCTGGACTAGTAGGTCCATTAGTGGTTTCTTGGATACGTGAATCCACGAACAGTTATTCTTTAACGCTGTATATCTTTACAGGTGCGTTTATTCTTGCCCTTGCTATCTCTCTGCTTATTCGAATCAATATCCGGAACATCAGAAAAGAAAACAGTCAAACTCATGTTGCAAGTTAAACGTAATTAACTCATATAAAAAAGCTTGGCAAAAAATTGCCAAGCTTTTTCTGTTTCATCATGCAACATCTTTAAGTAATAGAAAGTTATTGATATTGCTCTAAAACAGAGAAGAACTTAATTACAAATTCAAAGAAAACTTGTTCGGCAGGTGCTAGTTCACGACTGCGTGGGGTTATGATTCCCACTGTGCGTTTAACATCTGGTATCTCGATCGGTATTTTTACTGTGAAACGTGGCTTCGTTTCATAAAATGAACTATCGGGTAAAAGGGTAACACCCATACTAGCTGTTACTAGCCCTTTTATCGCATCTAGATCTTCACCCTCACACGCAATCTTAGGAACGAAGCCTGATTCTTTACAAGCATTAACTACTACATCTCGTAAAATATACCCATCCGGAAATAGCACGAATTCATCATTCCGTAAATCACTTAATAATAAACTTCTTTTTTCTGCTAAAAGATGCTGTTCAGGTAATAGCGCAGAAATTTTTTCAGTAAAAAGGATATGTCCTTCTAAATCAGGGTCATTTGTAGGGACAGGTCCTAAAAAAGCTAGATCAATATCTCCGCTCTTAACGCTTTCTGTAAGAAACCGATAAGAACCTTGTCTTAAGTGAAAGGCAATATTCGGATGTTCACGTTTAAAAGCTGATACAACAGTTGGCAAGAGATGTCCTGCAAGACTTGTAGGAAATCCTATCTTGATCGTTCCTCTTTCAGGATCTAAATATTCATCAATCTGCTTTTTGGCATGTTCGATCGCTTTCATAGCAGTTTTTGCGTGTATCAAGAAGAGCTTTCCAACAGGAGAGAGCTTAATATTACGACCTTCTCTTTCAAACAACTCTACGCCAAGTTCAGCTTCTAAGTTTGCAACCTGACGACTGACTGCAGATTGTGCAACATGCAAAGCAATTGCTGCTTCCGAAACATGTTCTCGTTCTGCAACTTCAATAAAATACTGTAATTGTCTGAATTCCATGCCTTGTCACAACCAATCATTCTCAATTTGAGATCGTTTTAATCTAAATTATATATTGTTTCGATTAATTATAAAACCTAAACTAAATGAAAGAAAGTTTCGAATATTTCAGTTGATAAACTTAAGGGGGAGTTCAAAATGACCTTTAGTCAATTTCCAGAACCACAAGGTTTATATAATCCAAAGAACGAACATGACGCTTGTGGCATTGGTCTATATGCTCATTTGAAAGGGCATGCTACCCATGAGATTGTTGAAAAAGGCCTTCATATGCTATGCCAGCTTGACCACCGGGGAGGACAAGGAAGTGATCCTTTAACGGGAGATGGAGCCGGCTTAATGACAAAGATACCGCATGATTTCTTTAAAAAAGTTACAGATTTTGAACTGCCTGAAAAAGGACGGTACGGGGTAGGAATGATCTTCTTTCCTAATGATACAGCAGCTCAACAGAAATTAGAAAATCAAATTAATCGATTTATTAATCTTGAAGGACAACAACTATTAGGCTGGAGAACGGTACCCGTCAACGTAACAACAATCGGGAAAAAGGCTCAAGAAACTTGTCCTTTAATCAAACAAGTTTTTATTGCTTGCAACGAAATGATTTCAGAGAACCTAGCTTTTGAAAGAAAACTATTTGTAATCAGAAAGCAAGCAGAGCACTGGGCAAGAGAACAAGGACTTCAAACGTATTTTGCTAGTCTATCATCACAAACGATCGTATACAAAGGTCTGTTAACACCAGAACAGGTGGACGCCTTTTATTATGATCTGCAAGATACTGATTTCGTGTCTCCGTTCGCTTTAGTGCATTCCCGTTTTAGCACAAATACGTTTCCAACGTGGGAACGAGCGCATCCAAATCGATACATCATTCATAACGGAGAGATCAATACTTTACAAGGAAATATGAACTGGATGAAGGCACGTGAGAAGCAATTTGTTTCTGAAGCATTCGGAGATGATATTGGGAAGCTGCTTCCTATTCTTGATGCCGATGGCAGTGATTCTTCTATCCTTGATCAAGCCTTTGAATTTTTTGTACTGGCAGGGAGAAAGCCTTCCCATACAGCTATGATGCTTATTCCAGAACCATGGAGTGAGAATCCTCATCTTGAAGAAGAGCGAAAAGCTTTTTACGAGTATCATAGTTGTCTGATGGAGCCATGGGATGGGCCGACTGCTATCTCTTTCACAGACGGAAAGCAAATTGGAGCGATACTCGATCGAAACGGCCTCCGTCCGGCGAGATACTATGTAACGAAGGATGATTACATTATTTTCTCTTCTGAGGTAGGAGTTATTGAAGTTGAAGAAGAGAATGTTCTATATAAAGAGCGGTTAAGCCCAGGAAGAATGCTTCTGATTGATCTAGAAGAAGGCAGAATCATTACAGACAATGAGATCAAAACAGAAATGGCGAGTAAAGAACCATACGAATTATGGCTGACGAATGGACTGCATCACTTGGATGAAAATGGCGAAGAGTCTGAAATTAAGATAGAAAATGTAAGAAGTAAACAAAGAGCATTCGGCTATACGTATGAAGATATTCATAAATATTTGATTCCTGTTATTACAGAAGGAAAAGATCCAATCGGTTCAATGGGGAACGATACACCCCTAGCGGTTTTATCTGATAACCCACAATCCCTATTTAATTATTTTAAGCAGCTATTTGCGCAAGTTACGAATCCTCCGATTGATGCTATTCGCGAGAAGATTGTTACTTCTACGATGTCGCTGCTCGGAGCTGAAGGAAATCTTTTGCATCCTGGACCACAGAATGCAAAGAGAATTCAATTGAACTCTCCTGTGTTAACATCGAATGAGTTTAATCAAATTACAGATAACATGATTTATGAATTTAAAACGGCTGTTCTGCAGACTTTATTTTCGGAAGATTTAGAACTCGGGCTACAATCTTTATTTAAAAATGCGGAAGAAGCTATCCAAGATGGAGCAACTTTATTAGTTTTGTCTGACAGAGAAATGAATAGATCTTCTATTCCTATTCCTGTCTTACTTGCTGTAAGTTCTCTGCACCATCATCTTGTAAAAGAAGGACTCCGGACAAAAGTAAGTCTGATCGTTGAATCAGGTGAAGTTAGAGAGGTTCATCATTTTGCAGCACTCATTGGATACGGTGCAGACGCTATCTATCCGTATTTAACTTATAAAACCTTTGAAGAAGCGATTCAAGATGAACACATCAAACTTTCTTTATCTGAGACCATCAAAACCTATAAACAAGGAATAACAGACGGCATCGTTAAAGTGATGTCAAAAATGGGTATTTCAACGGTTCAGAGTTATCGAGGTGCTCAAATCTTTGAGGCAGTCGGAATCGGAAAAGAAGTGATCGATCGTTATTTCCCAGCTACTTCTTCTCAAATTGATGGAATCACCTTAGCTGAGATCGAAAAAGAGGCTACTCTAAGACATCAACAAGGCTTTAAAGAGACCATCGATGACACTTTGGATTCCGGAAGTGATTTTCAATGGAGAAATACTGGTGAACACCATGCCTTTAATCCAAAAACGATCCATACCCTTCAATGGGCTTGTCGTAAGAATGATTATTCACTGTTTAAAACGTTCTCAAAACTGGCTGATGATGAGAGAACCACTTTTTTAAGAAACTTGTTCTCGTTTGAGCCTAAAACAACGTCTATACCACTCCATGAAGTTGAACCTGTAGAAGAGATTGTAAAGCGCTTCAAAACAGGCGCGATGTCTTTTGGATCTCTTAGTAAAGAAGCACATGAATCTCTTGCGATCGCGATGAACCGATTAGGTGGAAAAAGTAACAGTGGTGAAGGCGGAGAAGATCCAGCCCGTTTTATCCCAGATGAACTTGGCAATAACCGCAGAAGCAGTATTAAACAAGTAGCTTCAGGTAGATTCGGTGTAAAAAGCCACTATCTTGTAAATGCAGATGAACTGCAGATCAAGATGGCACAAGGAGCTAAACCAGGTGAAGGCGGACAGTTGCCTGGCAATAAGGTTTATCCTTGGGTAGCAGATGTTCGTGGATCTACGCCAGGAGTAGGTCTGATTTCCCCTCCACCACATCATGATATCTATTCGATTGAGGATATGGCCCAACTGATTCATGACCTAAAAAACGCTAATCGCGAAGCAAGAATCAGTGTCAAGCTTGTAGCAAAATCTGGTGTTGGTACGATTGCGGCAGGTGTCGCAAAAGGCGCAGCAGATGTGATTGTAATTAGTGGTTATGATGGAGGAACTGGCGCTTCACCCAAGACAAGTATCAAACATACTGGTCTTCCATGGGAATTGGGGCTAGCAGAAACACATCAAACATTGATGCTTAATGGACTTCGTGAACGTGTAACACTTGAGACAGACGGAAAACTGATGACAGGTAAAGATGTTGTGCTTGCTGCATTGTTAGGTGCTGAAGAATACGGATTTGCAACAGCACCACTCGTTGTATTAGGTTGCGTCATGATGCGTGCATGTCATCTTGATACCTGTCCTGTTGGTGTAGCGACACAGAATCCTGAATTAAGAAAGAAATATATGGGTGATCCAGATCACGTTGTAAACTATATGAGATTTGTGGCTGAAGAAATTCGTGAGATCATGGCTGAACTAGGCTTCCGTACGATGGAGGAAATGGTCGGTCGAACTGACGTATTAACGGTAGGAGATCGAGCGAGAAAACACTGGAAAGCGAAGCATCTCGACTTATCAAAACTGCTATATCAAGCAGAAGGTGTTCGTACAAAACAGATCTCTCAAAATCATAAGATCGATCAATCCCTTGATATGAATGAAATACTGCCTGAGCTCCAGACAGCATTAGAAACGAAGAAATCTGTTTCACTCAACTTACCCATCAAGAATACGAATCGTGTAGCAGGTACGATTGCAGGTAGTGAGATAACAAAACGATTTGGTGAAGAAGGTCTTGCAGAAGATACTGTAACACTTAATTTTTCCGGATCTGCTGGTCAAAGTTTTGGAGCATTCGTACCACGTGGCATGACGCTTTATCTTAATGGCGACAGCAATGACTATTTTGGAAAAGGCTTATCTGGCGGAAAATTAATTGTTGCACCTCCTAAATCAGCAGAATATTTGGCTGATGACAATGTCATCTTAGGAAACGTTGCTTTTTATGGAGCAACAAGTGGTGAAGCATATATTAATGGGTTAGCTGGAGAAAGATTTGCAGTTAGAAATAGTGGAGCTAACATCGTTGTAGAAGGCATCGGAGATCATGGCTGTGAATATATGACAGGTGGTCGTGTAGTTGTCTTAGGTGATGTTGGAAAGAACTTTGGAGCAGGTATGAGTGGAGGAATCGCCTACATCTACACGCATCAGCCACTTTTACTAAAACAGTTATGCAACAAAGAAGGTATCGAGTTTGAGAGATTAATAGATTCTGAAGAAACAGAAACGGTTAAGCAGATGATCATCAATCATTTTTCATACACTCAAAGTAAAAAAGCTTCTGCTATTCTGCAAAATTGGAAATTAGAACAATCTCATTTTGTGAAAGTCATCCCACATGACTATAAAGAAATGATCCAGAAAATAGAAGAAGAGAAAAAAGCAGGTTATACAAAAGAGGAAGCGATCATGAATGCTTTTGAAGCTGGATCAAGCTCAGCGAAAGCAAGTGGTAGACCTGGACCAACAAAATTAATTCTGAAATAAATTGAGATGAGAGGAGAGATTTAAATGGGCAAACCAACTGGATTTTTGGAATACCCAAGAGAAGAAACGATAGAGAGAAAGCCTCTCCAACGTCTTAAAGATTGGAAAGAATATACGGAAAAACAACCTGAAGATATGTTAAAAAGACAAGGCGCTAGATGTATGGATTGCGGAACACCTTTTTGTCATATTGGTATTGAGATTAATGGGGCTGCGGCTGGCTGCCCCATTGGTAACCTCATTCCAGAGTGGAATGACCTTGTTTATAGAGGGAAATGGAAAGAAGCTCTAGATCGTCTATTAAAAACAAATAATTTTCCTGAATTTACTGGTAGAGTTTGTCCTGCTCCTTGTGAAGGTTCATGTACAGTTGAGTTAGCTGGTCCTGCTGTTACGATAAAGAACATTGAAAAAGCAATCATTGACAAAGGTTTTGAGAACGGTTGGATTCACCCTAGGATTCCAGATAAAAGAACAGGAAAAAAGGTCGCAATCGTTGGATCAGGACCAGCAGGGCTTGCAGCAGCAGATCAGCTGAACCAAGCTGGTCATTCTGTTACAGTTTATGAAAGAGCAGACAAAGCTGGCGGATTGTTAACGTATGGAATTCCTAACATGAAGTTAGATAAGGATATAGTGGAAAGAAGAATTAATTTATTAAGGCAAGAGGGAATTGATTTTATCCTTAACACAGAGGTAGGAAAAGATATTACTTCTGAAGAACTAAAAAATCAATTTGATTCAATCATTCTGTGTACAGGCGCACAGAAACAAAGAGATTTGACTCTTCCTGGAAGAGAAGCTGAAGGTGTTCATTTTGCTATGAATTATCTAACTCAGGCAACAAAAAGACTATTGAACATTGAAGTTTCTGAACCACTAATTGATGCAGAAGGTAAGAATGTCATCGTAATAGGTGGTGGAGACACGGGTGCTGATTGTGTGGCAACAGCTTTAAGGCAAAAGTGTAAGAGTGTCGTTCAATTCGGCAAACATCCTAAACTTCCTGATGTACGCAGTGATGCAAACATGTGGCCTGAGCAACCTAATATTTTCACAATGGATTATGCCTATGAAGAAGCGACTGCTCAATACGGACATGATCCAAGAGAGTACTCTGTTCAAACGAAAAAAATCGTATCAGATCAAAATGGTCGATTAAAAGAACTTCATACGATTCAAATGAAACGTACGTCAGACGATGCTGGAAATATAGTTTTTGAAGAAATTCCAGGATCAGAGAAGGTTTGGCCAGCAGATCTTGTTTTTGTTGCGATCGGTTTCGAAGGTACAGAACTTCCAGTCTTAAAAGAATTTGGTGTAGAAATTAATAATAATAAAGTCGATGCTAAACATGGTGACTATAGAACAAATGTAGATGGAGTGTTTGCAGCAGGTGACTCTAGACGAGGTCAAAGTTTAATCGTTTGGGCAATTCAAGAAGGTCGTGATTGTGCACGTCAAGTTGATCTATCGTTGATGGGCAGTACGGTTTTGCCTTAATACTTTTTTCCATGCTACAATAAACTCCAAAAGCCATAAGCTTTTTATCTATGATAAAATAAGGCTTAGGCAAAACACAATTTTTCATTTATAAGGAGTAGACGCATGGAAAAAGTACTTATTTTTGGACATAAAAATCCCGATACTGACACGATTACATCAGCACTCGTTTATGCTGACTTAAAATCTAAATTAGGACAAAATGTAGAAGCTATTCGCCTAGGTGAAATTAACGGTGAAACACAATATGCACTAGATTATTTCAATGCTGAGCTTCCTCGACTTGTTGAACATGTCTCTGCTGAAGCAAACGCAGTAATCTTAGTTGACCATAATGAACGTCAACAAAGTGCAAATGATATTGAAAAAGTAAGAGTATTAGAAGTTATCGATCATCATCGCATCGCGAACTTTGAAACAAGCGATCCGTTATACTATCGTGCAGAGCCAGTTGGCTGTACAGCTACAATCTTGAACAAGATGTATAAAGAGAACGGTATTCAAGTAGAGAAAAATATTGCAGGACTTATGCTTTCTGCGATTATTTCTGACTCTTTGTTGTTCAAATCACCTACTTGCACAGAAGAAGATGTTGCTGCAGCACGCGAACTTGCTGAAATTGCAGGAGTAGATGCGGAAAAGTACGGTTTAGAAATGCTAAAAGCAGGAGCAGACCTAAGTGATAAATCTGTTGAAGAGTTAATCTCACTTGATGCAAAAGAATTTAACATCGGTGAAAGCAAAATTGAAGTTGCACAAGTGAATACGGTGGATGCTAGTGATGTAATGAAACATCAAGAAGAATTAGAATCAGCGATTACTAAAGTTATTGCTGACAAAGGTTTAGACTTGTTCATGTTTGTTGTAACAGATATCTTAACAAATGATTCAACAGCTCTAGCTCTTGGTAAGAGTTCACAATCTGTCGAAGAAGCATATAACGTTAAATTAGAAAACAATACAGCCGTTCTTAAAGGTGTTGTTTCTCGTAAAAAACAAATCGTACCTGTGTTAACAGAAGCGATGAGTAAGTAAAATATGTGCTAAAAGGGTAATACCATACGAAGGTATTACCCTTTTATTGTGCCATCCAATATTTCTGCTTCTCAAAAACAGTATTGACAATCTAAAAGAGACTGCTATCATTTAAGACAGAAACCAACTACATAAAAACTAACCACTAGGGGTGCCTTTTATAAGGCTGAGATCAAAGTGTGACTTTGAGACTCTTAGAACCTGATCTGGATTATACCAGCGTAGGGAAGTGGTGTTGCGGAGTCTTTATTTCTGTGTTGAATTCTCCATATACAACCACTTTCTTAGCTGAGAGTGGTTTTTTTGTTGGATAAAACAAGGAGGATTCATATGAACACATTTACTGATATCTTACGAAAAAGAGCGGCTTCCATTTGGGAAGCGAACCTTCAACATCCATTTGTGAAGGGAATTGCAGATGGTAACCTTTCTTTAGAACGATTCAGGTACTATGTTTTACAAGATTCATATTACCTATCTCATTTTGCAAGAATACAAGCGATGGGTGCGGCAAGAGCTGAGGATTTGTATACAACTTCTAGAATGGCAGCACATGCACAAGGTACAAATGACGCGGAGTTAGGACTTCATGAGACATTTATGAAACAGCTTGGAGTGACAGAAGAAGAACTAGCTAATTTTGAACCTGCTCCGACCGCTTATCATTATACATCTCACCTTTATCGTGTAGCAGAGTCTGGAAGTTTAGGAGAAATCATCGCAGCCATCCTGCCATGTTATTGGATCTATCAGGAGATTGGTGAAACGTTCAAAGGGGCTTCACCACAAGAGCCCATCTATCAAGAGTGGATCGCTGCATATGGCGGAGAATGGTTCTCAGAACTTGTACAAGAACAGATTGATCGTTTGAATCAATTGGCTGAAAAAGCAAGTGAACAAGAAAAAAACAAAATGATTCAACATTTCTTGATCAGTTGTCAGTATGAGTATTCCTTCTGGGAAATGGCATATACGTTAGAAAAGTGGCCGATTCCATTCAGCCTGACCACAACACCGATTGGAAGTGAAAGGTAGCATGCAAAAAGGGTTAAAGTTAACTGATATCCTTGTAACGATCGTCATTTCAATCGCATTTGGTATTTTATATAAGGTTTGGGGACCTCTATATTATGCCGTAAAACCTTTTGGCCTTCATATCGATCAGTTGATATATGGTATGTGGTTCATGGCGGCAACAGTTGCGTTTCTCATCATTCGAAAGCCTGGAGTTGCTCTATTGGCTGAAATCGCTGCTTCTTCAGGAGAATTTTTAATGGGTTCTGAATTTGGACTTGAAGTGTTGCTATACGGATTCATTCAAGGATTGTTTGCAGAGTTTATCCTATTCGCATTTCGTTATAAGCGATTTGACCTTTTCGTCATTTCACTCGCTGCGTTAAGTTCATGTGCAGGATCTTTAATCATGGACTTTTACAAAGGATATATCGGAGATTTATCAACATGGAACCTAACTTTATTCATCATATTTAGAATAATCGGTTCTATATTGTTTACAGGATTGTTTGCCATTTCTATCGCAAAAGCTTTAGAGGCTACAGGTGTGACAAATTTAGTGCGATCGTCTTCAAAAAAAGATCACGAAGCATTAAATCAATAACTGAGGTGGTAATATGACCAGCATAACATCTGTGAAGAACTTAAGATTAAAGTTTCCGGGCGAATCAGAAATGCTGTTTAAAGATATGAGTTTGTCTATTAACCGTGGTGAAAAAGTGTTACTTCTTGGCACCTCCGGCTGTGGCAAATCCACACTGTTACAAGTTCTTTCTGGCCTAGTTCCTCAAACGATAGACATACCTATGAAATGTGATGAAATACAGATCCCTGATCAATGGGGGTTTGTATTTCAAGATCCTGATACCCAATTCTGTATGCCATATGTTGATGAAGAGTTAGCATTTGTTCTTGAGAACCTACAGGTGCCTCGAGAAGAGATGTCTAGCAAGATTTGTTCTTTATTAAAAGAGGTTGGGCTTGAACTTGATGACATTCATACACCGATTCAGCATCTATCAGGTGGAATGAAACAGCGGTTAGCGATTGCATCTGTATTAGCACTGAATCCGGATGTCATATTCTTAGATGAACCTACTGCTTTTATAGATGAAAAGGGAACAGAACAAATTTGGGAAACGGTTAAAAGAATCTGGAAAGATAAGACGTTAATTATTGTAGAACATAAAATCGAGAAACTCCTGGACTTTGCCGATCGTCTAATTGTATTTACACCAGGTGGAGAAATTCTTGCTGATGGGGATACCTCGGCGGTTTTTTCTCATTATAAGGAAAAAATAAAAGAGTATGGAATCTGGTACCCTGGTGCATGGGATGAATACAAATTTAAACCACTTGCTGAAAATACGTTTGCATATCAGAACACTTTGAAGTTGCAAGATTTTAAGGGGTATCGAAACAAGGAAATTAAGATATGGGCTGATGACATAGTGGTTCAATCAGGAGAATGGATCACGATGATGGGTGAAAACGGAGCAGGTAAGAGCTCATTATTGTTAGCATTTATGCAGCTCATCAAAACATCTGGAAACTATTTTATAAATGAGCTCCTTGTTAAAAAAATTAAGGACATCTCTGGACTTGTTTACCTTGTGTTTCAGAACCCAGAATATCAGTTTTTAACGCATTCTGTTTACGATGAAATAACCTATGGATTACAAAAACAGCAGACCATTGAATCAGATGCAAAAGAGATACTTTCTTCTCTTAAGTTGACGAGTAAAATGAATCAACACCCTTATCATCTCTCTGTTGGTCAGAAGAGGCGCTTAAGCGTGGCAACCGCTTTTTTGCAAAAGCCAACTGTATTACTTCTTGATGAACCAACTTTTGGTCAAGACTCTATAAACACTTTCAAAATCTTGGAATGGATCGAACAAGAGCGTCAAAAAGGAACGATCATTCTCATGGTCACACATGACCAACATATCACCGAACGTTTTGCAACACGGTTATGGCAGGTGCAGAACGGGAAAATTGTAGCGGATCATCAACTTGATAAAAGTGGTAAGGTACAGAAGGAGATGCTGCATGATTTCATTATTTAGTGGAAAGTACACTTGGTTACACAGCATAAATCCTTCTTTAAAACTATTAACGATAGTAGTTCTGTTCGTATTTGCCATCAACATTCATTATCTTAATTTTATGGTTGGTTTTTCATGTGTGATCTTAACATTGTTTATATTTGGTACAGGCTATTCTTATAAGCAATTACTCTTACTTTCTCTGCCTTTTTTGCTTGTCTTTCTTTCAACTTCTTCTTCCATGATCCTATTTGGAAAGGGAGAAACGATTCTGTTTAAATGGGGATATGTTCAAATATCAGAAGAAAGTTTGATAAGGGGCATCCATTTAGGATTTAGAGCTTTATCATTCGCAATGCTTGGATTGATATTTGCTTTAACTACCAAACCAGTTAAATTGTTTTACTCGCTCATGCAACAGCTTAAACTGCCTCCCAAGTTTGCTTATAGTTTTATGGCAGCCATTCGATTGATTCCTATCATGATAGAGGAATACCAAATCATTATGAATGCTCAAAAAGTCAGAGGGTTCGAACAAAAGAATCACTTTCTTAAAAGGATGCAGAGGATCGCCATTCCTTTATTATCCCAAAGTATTCGCAGAGCTTTTCGGAGCGCCATTGCAATGGAAGCAAAACGATTTCAATCGAACAGAAAGAGGACCTATTATTATGAGATCGGCTTTTCAAGAAATGATCTATTTTTTCTATGCTATTTTCTTGTTCTGTTAGGACTCGCTTATCTTCTATCTATCCAATATCCTTTTCTGCCAAATACAGATGTGAGATCCTTATCAGACTAAGAGACTGAATATCATTTCAGTCTCTTTATTTCATCAAAGTGATGGTTTCATTTTGTTTCATGAGCACGGTATGACTGCCTTCTTTTATTTTCACATAGATAGCGTTTGGTACACTCAGTTTCTTACCGTTCTCAAAGAAGACTGTATATTGTGGTTCTGTTACGAAGGAATCTCCCATACTTATTACTTTTTCCATTCTTTCTTTTTTAACGACGTTTCCTCGATACTCACTTATGTTAAATTCCTTACTTAAATACCCTGACCATGCAAAGAACAGCAAAAATCCTGCAATAAATGTAAAAACCATTGAAGTTACCTTTTGCATTTTCTCACCTCAGTTTTGTATAGGACGAAAAAAAGGGAAACCAATAGAAGGATTTATCTTGATTTGATCTAATACTAATGAAACAGCTAATTATCCCTTATTTTTTCAATCAGCTTGTTATGCCATGAAGTGAGCAATAGCAATGCGATGAATGAACCGAGGAGCGTAAGTGACATGTCCCATTGAGCATCCCAAATATCTCCTTGAGCACCAACAAAGTCTTTCGTTTCGCGTTTTGCTATCTTGCCCGCAATCCACTCAATAATTTCATAGAACGCAGCGATTGCCATCGTGATACTTATTGCAATAAATTGCACCCATTTTCCAATCTGCAAAGGTGTTTTTATTAGAAGGATCTCGCGTATCACAATCGCCAACAAACCTTTCATAAAGTGACCTAAACGATCATAGTGATTGCGACTCAAATCATAATGGTTCTGCAGCCAATCAAAAAGTGGCACGTCATCGTAAGTATAATGTCCGCCTATGAATGTTAAAATTGTCAATATTGCAATGATGCAATATGTAAGGGTAGTGAACCTTAACTTTTTATAGAGGAAGAAAACACATATGAGAGCTATTACAGATGGAGCGACTTCTAATATCCATATTGGATAGTGTGCAGGTTTAATAAGTGACCATAGAAAAAAGAAGAAAACAATGATTAATAAAGAAACATGGATTTTGTTAGCTTTCATAATTAATCCCTCACAATCTAACATTAGTATTGATATTTAGTTAGAAACGTATTCTTTTGTTGGTAAGAACACTTTTAAAAGGATGTGATACTTCATGACTAAAAAAATAGCAGTGGCTATTCTTCATGGGATCGGTAATCAAAACGAGGATTTTTCTGATTTGTTTATTGATATGCTTACCAAAAGATTCTCTCAGCAAATAAAACCTTATTATACAACTCCTGAAGATGAACTGATCATCCAACCCATTTATTGGGGAAGTGTCTTTAACGAAAAGGAAACACACTTGTGGAACAGGCTTAATAAAGAAGACGATCTAGATTTTAAGCAGTTAAGACAGTTTGTCATCCACTTTTTTGGTGATGCCATCGCCTACCAGCCTGTAGTGAATCACAATCCGAACTATATTAAAGTACATGAGGTATATGCGGATGGCCTTCGAGAATTAAGTAAAACTGCTGGTGAAGATGCACCACTCATTGTCATCGCACATAGTTTAGGTACCGTGATTTCGAGTAATTACTTTTATGATCTTCAATTTATCCCTGATAAAATACCTGATGATGTTATGCGAAACATGCAATCGACTTCATTAGAAAAAGGGGAGACTCTAACCAGCTTTTATACATTAGGAAGTCCATTGGCATTATGGAGTCTTAGGTATGCTGATTTTGATAAGCCCATCCAAGTTCCATCGCCGCATTTAAAGGAACATTTCCCTGAAATTCAAGGGAAATGGGTAAATATGTATGATAAAGATGACGTGTTCGGTTATCCGCTTAAAACCATCAATGATTCTTATGATCGAGCAATTGCCTTTGATACGGAAATAAACAGCGGCGGATTTATAAGCAGTTCCACACCACTTTCACACAATAATTACTTTAAAACGATTGAAGTCATCAATGACATTGGTGATGATTTAGCTGAAATATGGAAACGGTTAAATTTGGCATCTAAGAGAAAATAACGTTTCTTCTCGTCCACGAATACATTACATCAACTTATCAAATGGACGGTTGCCGAATGGATAAACAGCAAAAACAACAAATTGGTGGTGTTATACAGGCGATTGGAACAATAATATCAGCCATTGCCAACACACCAATTTCGGTCTTGAGCGATCAGTTTCAGGAAGATCTCGATTTAATAGGAAATGTACTGCAAGCAACGGGAAATGGCCTAATTGCTGATGGACAAATTCCGTTTACTCTTCAGAGGTTAGGAAATGAAGTCCAAGCCATTGGAAATACAACGGTAATTGCAGGTATGGTCTTACCATTAGAAGATGATACTTCTCAAGTCTTGAATATTAAAGGAAACTTACTTCAAGCATTTGGGGCAGGGATTGTTCTTGGGATTGAACTAGATAACGAATTAGAAGATGCGGCTTCGGACCAAGGGGTACCTATTATCTCGAATTTACTCCAATCTGCTGGCAACTCATTACAAGCTCTAGGTGGGAAATATGAACTTGATCATCCAAACGAAGATAAAAGCTATAGCGAATCTTTAATATTTGCAGGAAGTTGGATTCAAGCAGTCGGTGCTGTAATTTCAGCTTTACCTCGTCATTAAAGGGGATATGCATGTGGAAAATTACCATAGTGCGATAAGTAGTTTTATATTGGAGAATAATATAGATGCCATTCATATGGTTTTAACAGAATCATGTCATTCTGTACAGGAAGCTGCTAAAGCCATAAATGTATCTCAGCATGATTTCGTAAAAAACATTTGCCTTTTAGATAATAAAGAAGAGCTCATCTTAGCCATTGTGAAAGGTGAAGATCGGGTGAGCACCACACGTGTGGGAAAAGCTTTGGATATTGAACGCCCACGTCTCGCAACAGAGGATGAAGTATTAGCTCATACTGGATTTCCTGCAGGAGGAGTTCCGTCATTTGGATTCAAAGCCATTTTTTTAGTTGATCCAAAAGTAACGGAGCTTTCATACATATACACGGGAGGCGGCTCTCAGTTGTCATTGATAAAAGTAGAAACAAATAGTATGTTACAAGCAAACAAAGGACAAGTCATTCGAATTAGAAAATAAAAAATCTTAATAATCCCCGAAAAAAAAAAACAAACATCCCATCATTCATCTATGGGATGTTTAAGTCTTTAATAAAGTGAAATATTAATCATTTTTTGAGATCATATGATGCATTTGAGCGCGCAATACCCATTTTAAGAGAGGAGGTACTGCAAAAAAGATAAAAAGAATTCGGAAAAGTTGATAACCTGTAATCATCGTAACATCCGCTTTCAGCTCATGTCCGATAATCCCCATCTGATCAGCTCCACCAGGTGCCATACTCAGGAAACAAGTGATGAAAGAAAAGTTAAATTGATACATCAGCAAAGAACTTAGAAGAAGTGCGAAACTTACCAACATGATTCCGCTGATCAAGGCTATTGGAATCATACTAGCTTTTTTTCTAAGCTTTTCAGGCTTCAATAATAATCCAATATAGCCTCCGATTAAAAATTGAGAAACATCGAGTATTGAAGCGGGAAGAGGAGGTCCTTTGAAACCAACTATATTTAAAGCAGCAATTCCTAGAATTGGACCAAGCAGAAAAGCTGTAGGTAGTTTTATTTTTTTTCCTAACAGTGCCATTCCAACTGAAAATAGTCCAAATAGAATAATCTCTGGAAAAAAGGCAGAAGAGGTTCCTTCCGAGATCACATCAGGAATAGAAGCAGAACTTCCTGAGGAAAAAATGGGACTGAAAATCAGAAAGGGAACAGCGAATATGATAACGATGAGACGTGTCACTTGAAAAAACGTAACGGTTGTAATATCAATTCCCTTAGTCTCTTCTGCAAATGTAATAATTTGTGATAGACCACCAGGAATTGAACTGGTAAGTGCAGTCGGGAAATTGATCGAGGTAGTACGAGATATTATAAAAGCCATCCCTGAACAGATTAATAATAATAAGATCGTCATGAATGCCATGGATGGCAAGTGAGTAATCATAAGTTTTAACGTATCTTTTGTAAACGTTAAACCGATTGAATATCCTACGATGATTAAACCCGTATTTCTTAAAAAAACTGGCCAGTATAACTGAGTCCAACGGAGTTGGTTCACAATTAATACGGCAGTCATAGTTCCTAAAAGCCAAGGAATTGGCAAACTGAATACGTTGAATAGGAGACCACCTACTAAGGCGATACTCAATGTTACTAAAAGTTGAAAACTCTTAATTTGATTTAAACTTTTATACTTCATTGCAAAACCTTCTTCTTATGTTTGCTTGTGTTAACTAACAAACTTCTTTTTTTCTTCAAATCTAAACATATACTTTGCGATCCACTTCTTACAACCCAAATAGGATCTTTGGTAGATAGGACTTTGGATGAACGTATATAGAAATGTGAAAATAAATACTGGCCCACCTATACTTAGACCAACCAATAAGACAAGGCACTCCATGAATATTCTTACTCTACTAATTGAAAATCCAGTTAAATCTGATAAAGATAGCATAAGTCCATCTCTTGGACCCGCTCCTATTCCTGCTGCTGAATACATACCTCCACCAATGCCCATTAACAAAATGCCAAAGAACAAGATTAATATATCAATGTATGTGTTCATTGAGTTAGGAAGTAACTGAAGAAATAAAAAGGAGTCTACAAAAATCCCAACTAAAACAGCATTTAAAAAAGTTCCAATGTTAATATACTTTCGATTTATGATCATCGTACAAGTTATTAGTAAAAAGCCCACTACGATATTCCAAGTACCGATCGTGAGACCCAACCGCTCATACAAAGCAAGATTTAACACGTCCCACGGACTGATTCCTAAATATTTCACTTGAATGGCCATGGCGATTCCATAACTAAAGATCAATAGTCCTATAAAAAAGAAGATTAGCTTAATCGCATACTTCACCAAAAACTCCTCTTTTCCAAAATAACCCTATAATTATCTTAGACTATAAAGCAATTTGATAAAAAATGAAAAGAAGTTGCTTACTATTTTTTCATCGTATTTATAAAAAAATAAAGGATATCACATGTGCGTTTGTCGAAATAAGAATGTCTAAAAATTGAAAACAGGAGCGTTTAATATGGAATCCATTAAGGATGCAAACGAACACGTTCTTGATTCATTGACCGAGCTGGCTTTAGCATTATGGCCAGACAATAAATTCAATGAATTAAGAAAGGAATTTAAACAAATTTTAGATTCAGAAAAAGATAAAGTGATTGTATATCTAAATCATGCTGAACCTATTGCTTTTATTCATGTTTCGATCAGAAGTGACTACGTGGAAGGATCCCAGTCCAGCCCCACTGGTTTTGTGGAGGGAATCTATGTAAAACCTGATTATAGAAGGAAAGGGATATCAAACAAACTGATTGCTGAAGGAGAGAGTTGGTTAAAAACAAAAGGATGCAAACAAATTGGTTCAGATATTGAGTTATCCAATGATACAAGTTATCACTTTCACACGAGCGTTGGTTTTAAAGAAGCAAATCGTTTGATCGCATTTATTAAAGATATCCATTAAAGAATATAAGAAAGTATGAGAGAGATAATGACCGATTTTAGTCTCCCAAGTAAGTTGTTTTTCTTATGTGATAATAAAAATCATTTATAGGCACATCATAGTGCCTTTTTTTAATGGATAAATTTAGAGTATACAAAGTTTTTATTATGTGAAACCTGTTAATCGACTCTATTTAATGATGGGGTGTTATGAGTGTTTCTTAAAAATGTTAATCCTTTTGAACGTAAATGTTTATATATTTCATTTTTCGTTATTCTTTTATATTTATCTCCCTTACTCATTTTAGGTGAAAATGCACACATTCGTGTCCACGATAATCTCGATTCTAACCTTGCTTGGTACAAAGTTCTCAAAGAGAGCGGAATGTTGTTTGGAAATGTTAATTCAACGATTCCTCAAATTATTAACGGTCTCCCAAGAAACGCACTAGGAACCGAATTTAGCGGTATTGTTTGGCTGCATGCCATTTTCCCCACTATGACCGCTTATATAATCAGCCAAGCGATTACTCGGATATTCGCATTTATAGGCATGTATTTATTATTAAAAAAGCATTATTTACCTGATCAAAGGTACACTCTAATCACGATCGGTACAGCACTTGCATTTGCACTTACTCCATTCTGGCCTTCAGGAATGCTTAGTACACTTGGTATGCCTTTAGCATTGTGGGCATTTCTAAATATCCGTAATGAAGAAAAAGCGTGGAGAAACTATCTAGTTCTCACGTTGCTTCCGTTTTACTCAAGTTTTGTGCTCGGTTTTTTCTTCTTTTTATTTGCCTTAGGAATTTTTTGGTTTGTAGATGTTATTCGAGGAAAAGGGTGGAATTGGCGTTTTTTCTTCTCTATTGTCTTTATGACTTTAGTTTTTCTCGTGATTGAATATCGGCTTGTCTATTCGTTTATCTTTGATGATGAACCAAATACAAGAGATGAATATTTTCATGCACGATTACCTTTTTGGTGGGTGACGAGACTCACTTTTAAAAACTTTGTGCTTGGACATACACATGTAATGACCGTTCATAGTTTGTTTATACTTTTCGCAACCATACTTGCATTATTTTTAGTCATTTTCAAGAGACTGTGGAAGCAGGAAAAAGTTTTTGTTTTTTTATTTGTTTTTAATTTCGCATTATCTGCTTGGTATGCCTTTTGGTTCTATAAAGGCTGGCTACCATTAACAGAACGTTTTCACTTTATGGACACGTTTAATTTTGCAAGGTTTCACTTTTTACGGCCATTAATTATATATATGGGGTTCGCTCTTAGCCTTAAGATTATCATGAATCATGGGAAGGTGATTAAAAACACGATTCCTTTCTTTATCATAGGGCAAATTGTTCTTCTCTGTTTATTTAATGACGAAATCATCTATAGAAAAAAGCCGAGTGTAAGAGAGTTTTATGCACAAAACTTGTTTCAAGAGATTGAAGAATTCATAGCAAAACCATTAGCGAGTTACCGTGTTGCTAGTATCGGTATCCATCCGGCAATTGCACAATATAACGGCTTTTATACCCTTGATACGTATAACAATTTCTACTCATTAACATACAAATATAGGTTTCGGGAAATAATGGAGAAAGAGCTCCAAAAAAACAAAAGACTTCGTACTTATTATGATGAATGGGGAGGACGCTGCTACATATTTACCGATCAGCTCGGTAAACATTATATGTTTAAAAAGAACTCAACAGAGAGGTTAAACAACCTCCAGCTAAATATTGAGCCTTTTAAAAAGTTAGGCGGAGAATACATATTTTCAGCTCTGCCAATTGATGATGCGGAGGATCTAGGATTGCAGTTAGAAAAAATATTCGAATCAGATACAGCAGCGTGGAAAATTCATTTATACAAAGCGAGGTAACAGCCAGGAGGGCAAATATGAAACAACCGGTTTTGACGATTGTTGTTCCTTGTTACAACGAGGAGGAGGTATTGCCGACAACAATTGATTGTTTGCATAAACTTTTGATTACAATGATAGGCGAAGAACAGATCTCAAGTGAAAGTAACTTGTTGTTCGTAGATGATGGCAGCAAGGACCTAACTTGGTCGATCATCCATAAAGGAAGTTTAACAGACAATCATATCAGAGGATTAAAACTTTCTCGTAATGTTGGTCATCAAAATGCTTTACTAGCTGGACTTTTTACTGCAAAAGATACATCTGATTGTGTCTTATCCATTGATGCTGACCTTCAAGATGATATTCATGTCATTCCTACTTTTGTTGATATGTTTAAAAAAGGACATGACATCGTATATGGTGTGAGGAAAAAGAGAGATTGTGACACATTTTTTAAGCGCAGCAGTGCAGAGTTCTTTTATAGATTAATGAATAAAATGGGTGTAAACCTTGTTTATAATCATGCAGACTTCCGCTTAATGAGTAAACGAGCATTACAGGAACTTGAAAAATTTGAGGAAGTTAATATGTTTTTACGAGGGATTGTGCCTTTAATCGGATATAAATCAACTTCGGTTTATTATGATCGAAAAGAACGTTTAGCAGGAGAAACAAAATACCCGCTGAAAAAGATGCTATACTTTGCATTCGATGGCATTACTTCTTTTTCTGTAACCCCAATAAGATTTGTTCTCATAACAGGCCTTGTTTCATTCTTAGTCAGCCTTCTATTCGGTATATATTTCTTCACCTTAAAATGGATCGGAGACACCGAAACGGGATGGACTTCCCTGATTACATCCATATGGCTGATTGGGGGGCTTCAACTCATAGGGATAGGGCTTATCGGAGAATATATCGGAAAGATCTACAAAGAGTCAAAGCGCCGGCCAAAGTACATTGTTGAAATAGATTCAAAAACATTTACACAGCCGCTTCCACTAACAAATACACAGAGAGTGAAAGATGAATCATATAATCTCAACCTTCGAAAACTTCCTGAAACCAACTAACTCCTTTATCCGCTTTTTATTAGTTGGCATCGTAAATACATGCATAGGAGTCTCCATCATTTTTCTCTTAATGAACGGAATTGGATTAAGCTATTGGATGTCTACATTTACAGGTAACACAAGTGGTGCTGTAATTAGTTATGTTTTAAACCGTAATTTCACGTTTAAAAGCAACACTTCATTGGGAGCGAGCGGCATACGTTTTGTGGCGGTATTTTTAATTTCTTATTTTGGAGCTTACGGTATGAGCGATCTAATATGGTCTGGAATTCTTAACGATACAAGCTTCATACTCCTTACCAATAAAGATGCTTCCGTCTTATTCGGAGCTTGTCTTTATACACTAGCGAACTATTTTGGACAAAAATTTTGGGTATTTAATAAAACGAGGTGACCATATCGTGAAACGGAAATTTCTTCTGATACTAAGTGCTGCGTACGTCATATTTATGGCTTACCTTTGTTTTTATTATTACACGAAAGGTGAAACACATAGTTATCAGGTTGCATTTGGGGCAATATTTTGCGGACTTATTCCGTTATGCTTAATCCTTTTTACGAAAATTAAGTTCAATATGCCGATTATGATATCTTATTTTGCCTTTTTATTTGCTTCACAATATTTAGGGTCCATTTTAGGCTTTTACCATTTAGGCTGGTGGGATACCTTTTTACACCTATTAAGTGGAGCCCTATTAGCATTTGTGGCCATCGCTCTTTTTGAACGAATGACACATCAACATACTAGGAATGATATTTCTTATTGGCTCGTATTCTTATTCGTACTTGCCTTTTCCGTTTTTGGTGGGGTTGTGTGGGAGATTTATGAATTCAGTATGGATCAATTTTTTAATATGACCTTACAAGGCGGAGGAAACTTTGATACGATGGTGGATTTACTTGCCGACACGGCAGGAGCAATCGTTATTGCAGCTATAGCGGCAGTGAAAACAAAAAGAAGATTTAAGATGTCATAAATAAGCAAACATACAAAACCACATTTTACGCATATTTCAAGATAATATGCGTTTTTTTTTACGAGTTTTTTTAAAAAATTTCTAAAATACCCATTGACCTTCACGTTGCGTAAAGGTGTAAAGTGAGAATTGTCAGGAGGTGATCACATGGAATATACCATTCAGAAGCTTAGTTTATTAGCGGGAGTCAGCACCAGAACTTTACGGTATTATGATGAGATTGAAATTCTTAAGCCGGCAAGAATCAACTCGTCAGGATATCGTATATATGGTGAGGCTGAAGTGAATAGACTACAGCAAATTCTATTCTACAAAGAACTAGGGCTTCCATTAGATCAAATAAAGGAAATCATAACATCACCAGTATTCAATGCTGCAGATGCACTCCAGGAACACCGTGAAAAACTCCTGAACAAACGAGAACAGTTAGACCGTCTAATCGCGAATGTGGATCAGACGATCGCAGCTAACGAAGGGAGAATTACGATGACTGATAAAGAGAAATTTGAAGGGTTTAAAAAGCAAATGGTTGAAGAGAACGAACAAAAATATGGTAAAGAGATTCGTGAAAAATACGGAGATCAAATGGTAGATCAATCAAACAAAAAGATGTTAAACCTGACACAGGGAGAGCATGATCGTGCAACAAAGCTAGCAGAGGAAATTCACGCGACACTCGCTCAAGCCTTTAAAACAAGTGACCCTGCGGGTGATTTGGCTCAAAAAGCAGCTGATCTTCATAAAAAATGGCTCATGTTGTACTGGAACGAATACAGCAAAGAAGCTCACGCAGGACTTGCACAGATGTATGTGGATGACGAACGGTTCACAGCGTATTATGATAAAGAACAGTCAGGAACTGCTGAATTTTTAAGAGATGCTATCCACATTTATACAGGTTTGAAAAAGTAATCATTCAGCATGACCTATTAAAAGGCGAGATAACCATCCAAGGTTATCTCCTTTTTGTTTTATTCCTCACAGAGGTTAGTTTAAACTATGAATAAAGAGTAAGAAGGGATGACATGTTATGACCGAAAAACTATTTTATTCATCGCCATATACAGACGAATGGAAAACAACCATCAAAAAAGCATTCGAAAAAGATGGGAAATGTTTTGTTGTTTTAGAAGGTACCGCTTTTTATCCGACAGGTGGCGGCCAGCCGAATGACACTGGAACCATTAATGGCATAAATGTCTTAGATGTTTTTACTGAACAGGATCAGGTGATTCACCAATTAGAAAGGATGCCTGAAACATCTTCGGTAAATTGTAAGTTAGATTGGGATAGAAGGTTTGACCACATGCAGCATCATAGCGGACAGCATTTATTATCTGCTGTTTGTTATTCCTTATATGACGTACGCACAATCAGTTTTCATCTAGGAACAGACTATGCAACGATCGATATTGAAATGGATGCGCTGAATCAAAATCAAATGGATACGTTCGAACAAGCAGTTAATAAAGAAATTTATAAAAGCAGAATGGTACATACTTATCTTGTTACCGATGAAGAGCTTCGACAATTACCATTATTAAAAATGCCTAAAGTTACAGAGAACATACGTATCGTTGAAATTGAAGGAATTGAGTACAACGCTTGCGGAGGTACACATGTCCGTTCAACAGCTGAAATTGGGATCATTAAACTATTAAAAGCAGAAAAACAAAAAGGTGCGGTTAGGTTGTTTTTCAAATGCGGACAACGAGCTCTTCTTGATTATAATGAGACGTTGAAGATTCTAGGGTTGATATCTGCTAAGTTTAACACCGGCCGAAATGAAGTTTTAAATCGGCTAGAGAAGTGGGAAGCTGATCAGCTAAATATGGAAGCAGAAATGAAGCGGGTTAAAGAAGAGAACAATAGTTATTTAGCAAAAGAACTTCTTACATATGCAAAAAACGATTTCCTTACGTATGTATTTGAAGGAAAATCGTTTGATGATACAAAAGAGCTTGCAATAAAAATAGTAAATGAAAATGATTTAGTCCTTTTATTTGCTTCAATACCAGATAATCGTATTATATTAATGCATAACGGAACAAAAGAAATTCCGTGCGGCACGTTTTTTAAAGAAAACCTTAGCACATTTACCGGAAAAGGCGGCGGTAGCGATAAATCCGCTCAAGCTGGTTTTTCTTCAACAGAAGACATGCATCGTTTTGTAGAATTTGCTCAGGAGAGCCTATCGAAGGATTTGAGATTAAACAAATGATTTGCAGCAGAAAAGGAGTGAGGTTTATCGCCACACTCCTCTTTTTTATATCAAGAAAATCGCCACAATCGTTGTTACAACTAAACCAATGGTCACTGGCTTTACGTTTCTTCTAGCCAGTTCAAATGGATCGACTCCACAAATCGCTGCTGCAGGAATCAATGCCCAAGGCACCAATGTTCCTCCGCCAACCCAAATGGCTGCGATCTGACCTAATGCAGTAAGAGTAGCCGCGCCAGCACCAATTGCTGTTCCAAATATGTTGGCAACCGATCCTGCTAACGAAATACCTGAAAAACCTGAACCATCTAAACCTGTAATGGCTCCTACAGCTGTTAATGTTATGGCACCAATCTCCTTGCTTAATGGAACGACAGATGCAAGTGCAACACCAAGATCATTTACAATTCCATGAGATGTCTTTGGAAGAAACTCACCAATAATCTTAGCAAAACCTGAGTCACCAAGGTAGAAAAAGGCTGCGATTGGGATAACAGGACCAAAAACTTTAAACCCAAACTGAAAACCATCGATTAAATAAGAAGTTGTTTTTTCTAACTCCTTATCCTTATGACTCACCATCGTAATTAAAAGAAGGATAAAGACTGAAGTCCCACCGATCAGCGCTGTTGCATCTCCGCCTTGTAAATTGAGAATGGACATGGCTACGACATCAAGTGCAAACATTAAAGGAATAAACAGAGCAAAGAACCGCTTCTGTCCTTGTGATAACAGACTTAATTCTTGATCAGTTGTTTCCCTTACCGGATCAGCCGTAAGCCCTGTACTGCTATTTAACTTTCCTGACTTTAAATCTCTTTTTAAAAAGTAAAACGCCGCTATTGTTGTAACGAACCCCATCACAAATACGAGTGGAATACTTGCACTAATTACATCGCTTACAGGAAGTCCGGCAGCGTCAGCCGTTAATTTTGGAGCAGCTTGAATGATAAAGTCGCCCGAAAGAGCTATACCGTGACCAAATAAGTTCATGGCCATGGCTACTCCTAGAGCTGGCAGACCAACTCGAATGGCTACTGGAAGAAGCACTGCACCCATAAGCGCGACTGCAGGGGATGGCCAGAAAAACCACGAAATAATCATCATAAGAATCCCTATCGTCCAATAAGCAAGCCCCGGAGTACGAATTAGTTTTGAAAATGGCGAGATCATTACGTCATTAATTCCTGTCGTGGTCAATGTTCTGCTCATGGCAACGATGATAGAGATAACAAGGATCGTAGGAAGAAGCTCTGTTATCGCATATATAAAACTATTAAATATACTACTGATTGATCCGCTTAATGAACCTGTTGCTGAAATGGCAATTAAAAAGATACCGACAATACATATTAAAGTAGTATCACGCCTCTTTACCATGAACCCGATAATTAAACCGATAAACACAACATAAATCCAATGCAGCGCCGTAAGTTCAACGCCCATCTATATTCCTCCCCTGTGAAATGGGTGATTAGCCCTTTCGTAATGTAATACAGAATATGATGGGGAGGAAAAGGGGTGAGAGGAACTTTTATTGCTTTATGCTGCGTTTTATTTTTTGAAAAAAATCATAAGTGAAATACGAGATGGTAAAGATAAAAAGGGTATAGCACAAATTCCATATGAAGTTCTCAGATAACCAATCCAAATTTAATAATTTAATAAATTTATTAAATACATCCAAGAAAAACACATGAATGATATATATACCTAAAGCATTAGCCCCTACTTTTGTTATGTATAAACCTTTTCCTAACGATTTATAATGAAGAGCAAATAAAAATAAGAAGGCGGTTAAAAGAATCGTTGAGAAAAAATATTCACCATGGCTACCTGATAATACTTTATCTAAAATGTATCCTTCCATTGCTTGAACAACTACACCGATAAGAGCAAGACCCAGAAACGTCTGTCCACTTATTTTTTTTAAGCTATTAAGTTGATTATTTAATGCAAACATTACGCCAAGTGTTGTATAAAACAAACCAAAGAACATGGCATCACGTGAACTGTTGATTGGAAATTTAATAAACATCGTGTATGCCTGCCCTAAAAGGCCAAGCAAGTTTAAACCAAAGCTAATCAAAAAGAGCACTGTTATTTGTTTAAACTTAAAAAATATAAAAATGACGATTGTTGACCAAATTAATGCTGTCAAAAACCAGAGCTGATATCCGCTCGTTCCTTTTCCATAATAAATGAGATTTAACAGCGTAAATTGTTCAAAGTATGACGTCAGCTTTTCCTGAACAGCAACTCCATCTAAGAGAACAAGCAGAACATCATAACTTGTATAAAAAATCAGCCACACTAAATAAAGTTTAACCAGCTTTATAACATAGTTTTTTAAATAGTAAAAAGGAGCTTCATTATGTTTCATCTTTTGTGCAAAAAAGTAGCCAGATGCTGCAAAGAAGAAGGGTACGGCAAATCTAGCGGCATTATCAATAATAAAATAACCAGTAAAACCATCTAGAGGAAAAACGTGTATCACAACTACAGCAAAAATCGCGAAAAATTTTATATAATCAATGGAATAAATGCGAGCCATTTCTGTGCCACCTTTAAAAATATATACTATTAATAGTATGAACATATCTTTGTCATTCCAAAAACGATGCCTAATTTCCTCATACTTTTACAATTGTATAGAGTGACACTGAACTGGAATTAATGTAAAATTATTACTGTTAAAACGTACGTTAAAGAAAAGAGGTAACATGAATGTTATCTCTTTTCTTTTTGTTACATACATTCAACAAAGGAGAAGATTAGGGGGCCAAATAATGGACCAGTCCAGATTTATTAAAGATCTTAATGAATTAAAAGAAGGAGGATATGTAAAAAAGAAGGATTACTTAAACGTGCTCGACGGTTATTACAGATATAGAGAAGATGTTAGAAAAAAAGAAATCAACGAATCAATTTTACATACAGCAGAAGTTACGAGTGATGAACCTAAAGAAAAGCCACAGCCAGTAAAAACAATAACTCCTCCACCAACAAAACCGAAAGTGGAAATTACATCTGAACAGAGAAGAGAAAGAAATATTACAACCATAATGGCAGCGGGTGTAATTCTGCTTTTATTAGGAGGACTTACTCTAGCTACGAGCAACTGGGATGTGTTTAGTTCGATTACCAAAACAATGTTAGTTGGAGGGATCGCCTTATTATTTGGTGGTCTGGGCGTACTTTCTGAAAAAATACTTCAGATCAGAAAAACGGCGTTTACATTCTTTGTTCTGTTTGCTTTGTTTATTCCAATTACCGTACTTTCAGCGGGTTACTTTGAACTATTTGGGGAATGGCTCAGTTTTTATGGCGAGGGTAGATATATATTAGGCGTTATGACGACTGTCGTCTGTACCCCGATCTATTATTATTTTGGAATGTACTTTAAATCCAAGCTATACAGTTGGCTTACTTATGTTGCTATTGCAATTGGGTATGCGTATATAATCCTCTCTTTTGGATTAACAAAGGAAGCTTTTTATTTTGTATATGCGTTAGGAAATGTAGGATTTATTCTTTTGTATCATTACAAAAAAGGAAAGCAATCTATATTTCTTCAAATCTTGCCTTTGTTTATACAAGTTAACTTGATTCTATCGACGCTGTTCATATTAATCTTGTTTGAGAATCAACTTTACCAAAGTTTTAATATAATCTTAACCGCTGCATTATATTTGTCGATGAGAATGGTCAATCAAAGAAAAGAATATGAACTGTTCTTTATCGGTTTTATCACGTACGGTCTTTATCAGTTAATTCAACACACTCTGTTAATAGAGTATCGTTTGTTTCTGATCGTACTTATACCTCTCGTATTAGTGGTGGTTGCTAATTTTTCAGATACAGTATTAAAAAAATATTATCAGCTTGCTAATGGAGTAATCTCTATATTTGCTTTCTTATATATAACCGTTGAAGGCGTGTTATTGTCTGTAGGAGAAGGCAGTGTGTGGTTGTTATTAGGGTATCTTGTTTTAGCTGGTAACTTTGTATTCTTAAGCTACAATTTTACGTTTTCCTTTTTTAGACTTTTAGCACCGTTCTACCTTTTCTGTGCGTTTATGGAAGTGTATCATGTGACCGGTGATAACTTTGAAGATCATTGGACACTAGCAATCGGTATCTCAAGCGCATTAGCTTATTCTATCGGACAGTATCTCAAACCACTGATCAGAGCAAGTCTATTAGTCGGCGGTGGAGGATTACTTATTAGTTTCCTCTTATCCTTGGAGCTCGCTCATTATGGCCAAGGAAGTATGATTTCAGGCATTTTAACCATACTTTCTGTTCGTCATTTCTTTATTGAGAATGGAAAAGAAAGAATGTTAGCCATCTGGCTAGTGCCGATTTTTACTTTTTTTGCTTTCTGTCTGTTGGGGATGAAGTACTTGCCATCACCGACATTATCATATTCTTTACTTCTTGGCAGTGTCGTCAATTTAGTAGTCTATCATTGGCAAAGAAAGCAGAAGGAGCTTGCGACTTCATTTGTTTCCCTTACAACCATAACGGCAACTTTAAATTTCCTGGTCATTTTAGTCGAAAGTGATTTTACGTGGCTCAAGATTTCATCATCTATTTTTCTAATGACAGTGTTATGGTTTTTCACTAAACATTTTAATTGGTCAATTGGGTTCTCTGGTATACAGATTGCATTTTTCTTTACACTGTATAATGTGACAGATCTACTTGGAATCACATTAGGTACTGAGGAATCCGTTTATGCGTTCATCATCATTTCATATTCGTTATTAATGAGTAGCGAGATATTCCAAAAACTCGATTCAAGCAGTGAATATCCAACGAAAGCTGTATCACACTTAATCACCTTAATCTTAGGTGTTTATGCTTTACTCATAACAACTTCAACCGTTCCGTTCATTTTACTTGCGGCCCTGTATGGAATTTACGTATACCATGCTCGTAAAGAATACGAAATCAGGTGCAATCTTTATGCTAGTTTGATATTTTTAGCTATTGGTTTCCATTACTTGATTAAAGGATGGCTGACGAATGAGGGACCTGTTCTTTACAGCATTCTTCTGGCAGGGTTTTATTTTATTTTAAATAATCAATGGAAAACACGATTACGATTTTTCCTTGTACCTTTTTCCGTCATTTTCTTAGGAGAGTATATAACGATTAGAGGATCTGATGAAGTCTTTCTTATTATTCATACAGCAGCACTGATCGGATTTATATTGTTCTATCAATCGTTAAAGGGGTACTGGAAATACACATCAGTGATCATGTTGATCTATTTAATGATCGATTTGGAAGAATGGTTGTTTCTGAATCGAATAGCCGCTGAAATGTATTCACTAGCTTGGTTCTCCTCAGGCATACTGATTTCATTGGCAGGTATGTATTTCTTTAAAAAGCTATACAGCGTATCTGATTATGTTCAATTTGATTTCTTTGCAGCTTTTGGATTGATCCATGTACTTACAGGATTGGTGCGATCGGAAAATCTGTTAACAACGATTGGTCTATTCATACTTGCTATTCTTTTTTACGTTCAAGGAAATCGATTCTCAGAAGTTTTGATCGGAAAGAGAATATTCAAAACATGTTCCAGCTTGCTTGTCCTGTTCTCTTATTATTCACTTCTTGATCAATTTGAAATTCCAGAGATTATTCAGACTGAACTTATTGTACTGCCGTGGATCTTATTAAGTTATGTGATCACAAGGAAAATGTGGGACATCTCGGAACAAATAGCTAATGTGATTCAATATGTTTTACTAGGTGTAATAGGGATAACATTGATGATCGATGCGATTGAGAGCTATCAAGTCATGGATGCGATCATACTTGGTTCTTTATCATTTCTTAGTATCATTTATGGATTTATCTCAAAACAAAAAAGTTATTTCTTTACTGGAATAATCGTACTACTTCTGAATGTATTGGTTCAAACGCGTCCATATTGGGGGAACATGCCATGGTGGGTATACTTATTAATAACAGGTATCCTTCTTATAGGTTTTGCTAGCTATAATGAATTCAAGAAACAAAAAGGAATTGATTCTCCACCATTAAAGGATATAATTTTAAATAAATGGAAACATTGGTTTGGAGAGTGGAAGTAACTTCTCTTCGAATAAGGGGGATTAATGAAGTGGAGCAAGATCAAATCAAACCCAAGATTACAATGGGTATGCTTTTTCAAAACAAAGTAATTCGTACCATTCTTTTTTCGGTACTCTTTTTACAGATTGGGATATGGGTACGTAACTATTCGATCCTATTGTACGTGATAGAAAAAACGAACGAAAATCCAATCGCTGTATCTTTAATATCTGTAGCAGAGTTCGCTCCAATCTTTTTGTTTTCTTTCATTGGAGGAACGTTCGCTGATAGATGGAAACCAAAAAAGACGATGATTTGGTGTGATTTATTAAGCGCTGTATCTATCTTTGTCGTATTATTAACGCTGCTTTTTGGAAGCTGGAAAGTCATCTTCTTTGCAACACTTGTTTCATCGATCTTGTCTCAATTTTCTCAGCCATCAGGTATGAAGTTATTTAAGATTCATGTACCTGAGGAGATGGTTCAGTTAGGGATGTCGATGTATCAAACACTTTTTGCTGTTTTTATGATTCTAGGACCAATTCTCGGCACTTACGTATACCAACAATTTGGGATTACAGCTGCGATCGCAATCATGGGAATCGCGTTCGTATTGTCTGCTGTAATTCTTCTGCTACTTCCTCCTGATGAAGAAGTAGAAAAAGAAGAAACGAAACCATCTATTTGGTTAGAGATGAAAGAAGGTTTCAACTATGTGCTCAACAGACGTTCGTTAACTTTGCTAGGTGCGTGTTTCGCCGTAGCCGGATTAGCTTTAGGCTTAACACAGCCGTTAACGGTCTTCTTAGTTACAGAGCAACTTGGCCTTCCAAAAGAGGAACTTCAATGGCTCATGGCCGCTTTCGGTACTGGAATGATTTTAGGTGGAGGTTTAACCATCGGAATCGCTAGCAAAGTAAAACCACAATTATTATTGGCTCTAGGAATGGGAGCAAGTGCGATCGGATTTATGATTATGGGATTCTCCGAACATTTCTGGTTAACCTTATCTGCCGAGTTCATAAGTGGTCTTTTCATGCCGTGCGTTCACATTGGTATTAATACACTTATTCTGCAAAATACAGAGGCTAAATTCATCGGCCGTGTGAACGGAATATTAAACCCATTATTTATGGGTGCGATGGTTCTCACGATGTCTATTACCGGTTGGCTAAAAGAAACATTTTCCCTTGTATTGATGTTTGAAGGGGCAGCACTTCTATTTGCAATCGGTATATTAACGATGCTACCACTAATTCGCCAAAAGGTTGTTCCAGTGGCTGAAGTTGAGAAAGCATAAATGTAAAGATCCCCAAAAGCTATCCTAAGCTTTTGAGGATCTTTTTTTTGTTTCGTGTTAGCTCTAGCTGAATCTCGAAGAGGCGTGTGTCGATAAGTGTCGAGGAATGTAAACTCGCGGATAAACAGCAAAAACTCGTGGATTGATGTAAGAAACTTTTGGATTCAACATTTAAATCCTTAATTTACTGCCAAAAACAAACCATTATAAAGTGGTGTTGAAACCATTTCAACTCCAAACCGTTTTTTAAATCGTGTAAATGGGTAATATAGATATATTTCCATCATTGTTGTAATGAATCTTGAATGTCTAAACATAAGGGGAATCTAACATATGTCTATTTCACCAGATCAGCGTATTACTTTACACGGATTTAATAATCTTACTAAATCACTTAGCTTTAATCTGTATGACGTTTGTTATACAAAAACGAGAGAAGAACGAGAAGCTTATCTTGAATATATTGATGAACAATACAATGCAGAAAGACTTACGAATATTCTGCAAACCGTTTCCGATACGATTGGAGCTCATGTTCTGAATATTGCCAAACAAGATTATGTGCCTCAAGGAGCTAGTGTAACTGTACTTGTTTCGGAAGGCCCCATTGTTGAAGTACCAACAGATACATTTGATGAGAATTCCACAGCAATGCCAGAATCTGTTGTGATGCAGCTTGATAAAAGCCACTTAACCGTTCATACATATCCTGAATTTCATCCAGAAGAAGGAATCAGTACATTTAGAGCTGATATCGATGTTTCTACTTGTGGAGAAATTTCACCGCTTAAAGCACTTAACCATCTGATTAACTCATTTGATATGGATATTGTGACGATGGATTATCGGGTTAGAGGATTTACAAGAGATATAAAAGGTCACAAGTTATTTATTGATCATGATATCAGTTCAATACAAAACTATTTGTCTGCAAATATTAAAGAAACCTATACCATGATCGATACAAATATCTATCAAGAAAATATCTTTCACACAAAATGCAAATTAAAGAATTTTGAACTCAATAACTATCTTTTTGGTTATACAAAGGATGAAATAGATAGCGATACTCAAGAACACATCACAGGACTGATCAATGCTGAGATGGATGAAATTTTTTACGGGAGAAACATAAATTCATCAAAACGTTAACAGGAAGTAATGGATCACTAAGGTATTCTTAGTGGTCTTTTTTTTTTGTGAACAATATGAACAAAATGCATTTTATGCTGTTAAACTTCCATTTAAAAATATGAATGGTAGGATAATGAAAAGAAAATGAAAGCGCTACCATAACATAAAAGAGGGGGATTTGAATAATGAAAACGAAGAAATGGAAAAATTGGCTTGTAGCAGGCGTTATACTTTCTTCACTTACAGCTTGTAGTACCGGAGGGTCAGGTTCAAATGCAGGAGAATCTGATTATCCGAAAAAGCCAATAACAGTAGTTGCTCCATCGGGTGCTGGAGGCGGTTGGGATCTTACGGCACGTTCGTTGACCAAAATTCTAGGTGAAACGAAAACAGTTGACCAAACGATGACTGTTGAAAACAAACCTGGAGGAGGCGGAGCTGTCTATCTTGCAGAATTTGCGACACAGCATAAGAAAGATGATTACAAGCTTTATGTGAACTCTCCGCCGATCTTGATCAATAACTTGAAAAAAGAAGGAAATAGTCCGTACGGCTTCAAAGATACGACACCTCTTGCACAATTAACAAAAGACTTTGGGGCAATCGTTGTAAAAGAAGATTCAAAATATAACAATCTAAAAGAATTGATGGAAGCTGTTAAAAAAGATCCAAAGTCTGTCACAGCAGCTGGAGGATCGGCACCAGGATCCATGGATCATCTCGTAGCTGTTCTACCTGCTTACAAATCTGGCATTGATCCTAAAACAGTCAAGTATGTTTCATACGATGGCGGTGGTGAAGCAATTGCGGCTCTATTGGGGGGGAATGCAGATTATATTGCAACAGATGCTTCTGCGGTAGGTGAATATTTAAAAGCTGGAAAAGTAAAAGTGCTTGGTATTTCTTCAACAGAACGATTAAAAGGTGACCTGGCAGATGTTCCGACATTTAAGGAAGCTGGAATCGATGCAGAATTTACGATTTGGAGAGGTGTCTTCGGACCGAAAGAGATGTCTGATAGTGCAGTGGCATATTGGGACAAAACATTGAAGAAATTAAATGAAAGTAAAGAGTGGCAGGAAGAGCTAGAGCGGAACGGTTGGGAATCGGAATTTAAAGATGGTAAAGAATTTGAAACCTTCTTAAAAGATCAAGAAAAACAAGTCAAAGACTTGTTGAAATCATTAGGAATGAATAAATAGGTGTGACATGGAGAAGTATTTCTACTTCTCCTTTTTTCAAATAAGGAGGGAAGTACTTTGCAAACAGGAAAATTTGATCGTTATGCAAGCATCTTATTTGCTTTACTTGGAGCAGCTTTTTTAATAGAAAGCCGCAACATTTCGAAAAGTGCTTATGGAAGTGAAGTCGGACCTAACGTTTTTCCCTTTCTCTTAGGACTTATTCTTATATTACTTAGTGTTAAACTCTTTCTTGAATCTTTTAAAAATATACAAAAAGAAAAAAAGAACAAAGAAAGCTTACAGATTAAAAGGTTTATCATTATCTTAACTGCAAGCCTTCTGTACGCAGGTTTCATCGAAACACTAGGTTATATATTAAGTACTTTCTTATTTTTGTATGTTTCCTTTCAAGCAATGGAAAAAGGAAGTTGGATAAAAAATGGAATCATTGCTTTGGCATTCTCATTCTTTGTCTATTTCTTATTCGTTGTTGTGTTGGAAGGTTCTTTGCCTGGAATGCCAATTTGGTTTAGTTAGGAGGGTTTTAGAATGGGAGTTATGGATTTTTTAATGCAAGGGTTTCAAACAGCGATACAGCCACAAAATCTATTCTTTGCATTTATCGGTGTATTAATTGGAACGGCAGTAGGCGTCTTACCTGGAATTGGACCGATGAGTGGTGTTGCACTCTTAATTCCTGTAACAGCTACTTTTACTAGCGGAATGGATCCTTCTGCAGCAGCCACAAGTTCTATCATTCTTTTAGCGGGTGTGTATTATGGAGCCATGTACGGTGGATCTACTACATCCATTCTTTTAAACACACCTGGTGAATCTTCATCTGTTGTTACAACACTTGATGGTTATCAGATGGCTCGGCAAGGCAGAGCAGGAGCTGCCTTATCGATCGCAGCCATCGGTTCTTTCTTTGCCGGAATTGTTTCCATCATCGGATTGGTATTATTAGCAGATCCACTTTCAGAGATGGCATTGAAATTCGGACCTGCAGAGTATTTCTCTTTAATGCTGTTAGGCCTTGCAGCAGTTAGTGGCTTGGCGGGAGGATCGATCACGAAAGCATGGATGATGACCGTAACTGGACTTTTGATCGCCACGATCGGAATCGATGCGGTTTCTGGTGTTGCTCGATTCACCTATGATATTCCTGTTCTATTTGGAGGACTTGAATTTTTAACGGTTGCTGTTGGTCTCTTTGCATTAGGCGAGGTATTTAAGACGGTTCTGCATAAGGAAGAAGATGCAGAAAAGGTAGCGAAAGTTGGGAGAGTTATCCCTTCTAGAGCAGATTTAAAAGAAAGTGCTGGACCGATTGCCCGAGGTTCTTTTTTAGGATTCTTTATTGGTGTCTTACCAGGTGCAGGTGCAACACTCGCTTCTTTCTTCTCATATATCGCTGAAAAGAAGATAAGTAAAAATCCTGAAAAGTTTGGTAAAGGAGCAATTGCTGGAGTTGCCGCTCCTGAGTCAGCAAACAACGCTGCTTCGGGAGGAGCGATGATACCATTATTAACACTTGGAATTCCGGGATCTGGAACGACAGCGATTCTTATGGGAGCTCTTATCATGTATAACGTTCAGCCAGGCCCTTTATTATTTAGTGATCACCCGGACGTGGCTTGGGGGTTAATCGCTTCGATGTTTATCGGAAACTTGATGCTTCTCATCCTTAACATGCCACTTGTTAAGGTTTTTGCGAAAATTATTGAAACACCAGCTAAATACTTGCTGCCAATTATTATTGCTATCTCTGTCTTTGGTGTTTACGCCGTACAAGTAACCACGTTCGATCTGTTCTTATTGATCGGCTTTGGACTTGCTGGATATTTGTTAGCACAGAACGACTATCCAATCGCTCCTCTTGTACTCGGCTTAGTATTAGGACCAATGATTGAAAACAACATGAGGCGTGCGTTAACAACATCAAACGGTGATTTTATGGTATTTGTTCAACAACCTATATCTGCATTTTTCTTGGTTTGCGCCGTTCTATGGATTCTCATACCTTTTGTTCTGCGGTTAAAAGGAAAAAATGTTGTTGTAAACGTTGAAGGATAAAAGAAGATAGGTAGAGAAGACTTTCTATTCTGAGAAAGTCTTTTTTATTTTTACGGAGGGAAACTATGAAACTGCAAACAAAATTAATTATCATCAGCTGTTCCCTAATCTTTTTAGTTATTGCCATATTAGCGGTTATCTTTCAAAATATGTTCGAGGACACGATGAAGAGTCAAATTGGGGAGAGGGCACTAAGTGTTTCTTATGCGGTAAGTAACAACCCACTTGTTATTGATGCGTTTGAAAGAGATGATCCCTCTAAATCAATTCAGCCTTATGCAGAAAAGATCAGAAAGAAAACGGGAGCTCATTACATCGTAGTTGGGAACAAAGAAGGTGTCCGTTATTCACACCCCATTAAAGAACGAATCGGAAAGAAAATGGTAGGTGGTGACAACCAAAAAGCCTTATCAGGTGAACCGAGTATAACGGAAGCAACAGGTTCTCTTGGTCCAGCTGTGCGAGGAAAATCACCTATTAGAAATAATGATGGCGAAATTATTGGATTAGTTTCAGTAGGTTTTCTAACCGATCAAATCAAAGAAGATATTTGGCCGTATAAATTAAAGATTATCATTATAGGCACGATTACTTTGCTGCTAGGAACACTTGGATCTGTACTGATTGCAAAAGGAGTAAAAAGAGCCACCCATGGATTAGAACCAAAAGAGATCGGATTGTTATACAAAGAAAAAAGCGCGATCTTAGAAGCGATAAGAGAAGGGGTGATCGCTGTTAATCGGGAAGGTGAAATAACACTCGTAAATCACACCGCACTTCAGATGCTTGAAATAGGAAGTGAGAATCTAATCGGCAAAAATGTGTTAAGAGCCATTCCGAATACAAGATTACTTGATGTCATTGCTTCTGGTCAAAATGAATTTGACGAACAGATGAAACTTGGAAACACGAAAGTTATCGCAAATCGCATTCCTATATTAGATAATCATGACCAAGTAATAGGGGCTGTTGCGACATTTAGAAACAGAGATGAGCTTTACCGATTAAATGAGGAACTTGCACAAGTTAAAAGCTATAGTGAGGGCTTAAGAGCCCAAACTCATGAATTCTCAAACAAACTGTATTTAATATCAGGTCTAATTCAGTTAGGTTCTTATCAAGAGGCACAAGATATCATTACGAAAGAATCAAATGTTCATCAATACTTTACACAATTTATTATGGATCAAATTTCTGATCCTTATATAGGCGGTTTGTTAATCGGTAAGTTTAATCGTTCAAACGAACTGAGAGTTGCCTTTACAATTGATTCTGCCAGTCAATTAAAAGATATACCTGATTCGATGGACAGACAATTACTAGTTACCATTATTGGAAATCTAGTAGACAATGCAATGGATGCTGTATTGGAATCGAGAACGCATGAGCCAATCGTAAAAATCAGTCTTTCTGATTTTGGTGAACAGCTGATCATGGAAGTTGAAGATAATGGAGAAGGAATTCCTGAGAATATCGCTAATATGTTATATAAAAAGGGATTCTCTACAAAAGGACAAGATCGTGGATACGGTTTATTTCTGATCAAACAAGCGGTAGAAGTATTAAACGGTCAAATCTTTTATGAGAGAACAAAAGCTGATACAACGCTTTTCACCGTTATAATCCCGAAAGAATAGAGGATAGACATCATGAGCTCATGGGAAGTTTTTATCGTAGAAGACGACATTCGTATTGCTGAGATAAACCGGAAATTTGTTGAAAAAATAGAAGGCTTTTCTGTATGTGGCATTGCATTAAACGAGGAAGAAGCAAAAGAACAGATTTCCATATTAAAACCTGATTTAGTTATCTTAGATATATATTTTCCAGATATGAATGGACTCGACCTGCTAAGGTGGATTCGAAGTGAATTTCGAGGAATGGAAGTCATTATGGTAACAGCTGCAACAGAGGTGAAAACCTTAAAACACGCTCTAGAGGATGGTATTTTTGATTATATAGTAAAGCCTGTAATCTTTCAGCGGTTTAAAGATACCTTATTGCAATTTAACGATTATAAGCGATCTATCACACAACTGTCAGCTGATAAAGAAATCAATCAAAACATGATCGATTCTTTGTTAAAACGCGAAAAAATCGAGATTGAACCATTCTTACTTCCAAAAGGAATAGATCCTATTACACTAGAAAAAATATTGAGTATACTGATGCAGCACAAAAAAGGTTTTACTGCAGAAGACCTCGGACAGCGCACCGGAGTTAGCCGAACAACCGCAAGGCGATACTTGGAATATCTCGTTTCAGAACAAAAAGCAAAAGCAGACATCACTTATGGTGGTGTAGGCAGACCAGAAAGAATTTATAAATATGGACGTTAGCTAAAAGCGGCTTGGTTATCAGGTTGCTTTTCGTTTTGATTCTTATACTACTAAATATTAGTTAAGTTGATGTATAATGTTCTACATAGATTTATAGTTGAAAGAGAGTGAGCAATATGGGACGTAAATGGAATAATATTAAAGAGAAAAAGGCATCAAAAGACGCCAATACTAGCCGAATTTACGCTAAGTTTGGCCGTGAAATCTATGTGGCTGCAAAACAGGGTGAGCCTGATCCAGAATCCAATCAGTCGTTAAAGGTTGTTTTAGAACGAGCAAAAACATATAGCGTACCTAAAAACATCATCGACCGTGCGATTGAAAAAGCAAAAGGTGGTTCTGACGAAAATTATGATGAACTGCGTTATGAAGGCTTTGGTCCGAACGGATCGATGATTATTGTAGATACATTGACGAATAATGTGAATCGAACAGTAGCGGAAGTACGTTCTGCTTTTAATAAAAATAATGGGAACATGGGTGTTTCTGGTGCAGTATCTTACATGTTCGATGCAACAGCTGTAATTGGGCTAGAAGGAAAGTCAGCTGATGATGTTTTGGAATTGTTGATGGAAGCAGATCTAGATGTTCGTGATGTGATCGAAGAAGATGAATCTGTTATCGTTTACGCTGAACCTGATCAGTTTCATGCTGTACAAGAAGCGTTTAAGAATGTAGAGATTACAGAGTTTTCTGTTGCAGAACTAACGATGCTTGCACAAAACGATGTGGAACTCTCTGAAGAATCACAGGTTCAGTTTGAGAAATTAATCGATGCTTTAGAAGATTTAGAAGATGTGCAGCAAGTGTATCATAACGTAGATCTAAAATAGTTCTATTCAAGTGAATGGCCGGTCCTTTTTTAGAAGGCTGGCTCTTTTTTATTGTTAGAGCAAAAGAAAAAGCAACCGATCAATTCGATTGCTTTCTCATCCATAACATACAGATCGTAATGATCATAAATCCAACGAACGCAAGAAGTGGAATCGTAATGAATCCTAGCCAGTTGATATACTGACCTGAACATGGAACACCTGATGTACATACCTCAAAAGCCTTTAATGCAGGTATTTTTTGAAGAGCATAATGATAGCCCGAAACGATGATGCCCAGAATGGATAGAGGAAGGACATAACGTGTGACTTTATGATCTTGTTGATAAAATGCTACACCTAGCACAATTACTAATGGATACATCAATATCCTCTGATACCAGCAAAAATTACATGGCACAAACTTCATGACCTCACTAAAAAACAGACTTCCTACCAAGGAAACGATTGATGTAATCCAGGCGATCAACAAAGGCTTATTAACCACCTTTACTTACTCTCCTTCTCAGCATCATCAACCATTTTCTTTAAATCTTCTAAAGATGTACCTTCAAACTTTTTACCATTAACAAATAATGTAGGTGTACTTGTTACACCAAGATCACTTACAAGTGTTTCATCTGTTTTTAATGCTTTTTCAATGTCCTTGTTCTTCCATGTTTCTGTTACTTTCTTAACATCTTCATCTGAAGTCACTTCACCAAGTGTTTCTGTTAAAAATTTCTCGGTAAAGATATCTTGTCGTTCTAGATTCTGATCGTCAGGCTGCTTTTCGTATAGTGTTTTATGAAACTTCCAAAACGTTTCATTCCCTAATTCTTTATAAACGGTTTCTCCAAAGATAGCAGATCTTTCTGAATCTACATTAATAAACGGATAGTTCAAGAAATAGAATTTCACCTTTCCTGTTTGAATCAGTTCTTTGTCAATAAGCGGGAAGAATGACTCATTAAAGTTCTTACATGCCGGACACTTGTAATCTCCAAACTCAATAATATTAACAGCGGCATCTTTCTCACCTAAGTAAGGCTGGTTTTCATAAGAAATATCAGCCGTGGACGTATCATTAGAATCAAGTGCACCGCTGAAAAGAAAAACAATCAATCCTAGAGTCAAAATACCAATCGTCCAAAAAAGCCAAACAGGAGAAGAGTTGTTCTTTTTCTTTGAGCTGTTTACATATGCCTTATTCTTTTTTTGTTTACCCATTGTTCACCTCGTAGAATTTTTACTAAATAAAAAGAAGTTACTTTTATCGTAAACAAAATTGAAGGTATTTACAATGAAGAAATCATGAACATTCTGTTTTAGGCGGAAACACTAACAAGTGATTTATAAGAAAAGAATAGATAATACCTAATTTCTCTTTTAAATAAAAAAACTTGTATGCAAAAGAGAATTTTGGCAGTATAATTTTTTAGAAATTATATTAAACAAGTTTTCTGGGGGTCAGGGATGAAAAAGGTTGTAACTTTCTTATTGGCTATCACAATTAGCCTCGGCATTTTGCCGTTATCAGCGTTCGCGATCAATGCAAACGACAAAGAGTATAAAGCGTTCTTACAAGAGATCGGGTGGAACTCCAAGGATTTTGTTGCATATTTGAACAGTAAAGAGTGGGCTTTAAAAGATTTTGAATCGGTAGATGAACTGGGTACGCCTTTATCAGAAGCGGGTGTTCAATCCGTGTTAAAAGAGTTTGACATCAGCCGCGAAAGACTAAATGAACTTCTTGTGGAATATGGAAATATCGAAGAAGGACAAGATGTTCTTGATGGAACTTATATTATTTTTGAAGAGGAATTGTTCGACGAAGTTGATTTTATGATTGGCACACCAATAGACGATAAAAACCTTCAAAAGTTATTAAATGATTACGATTTAAAATCCATTGAAGAACTGGATGCTTTATTGGAAGAAAACGATGATTCACGTGAAAACTACGAATATATCGAACACCTGGAATGGTCGGTTGATTATTATATTAATGGAGACGATTGGGAAGGAACTCTTATTAATGATGAAAACCTTCAACAGCTATTAAAAGATTACAACTTAGCTTCCCTTGCGGAACTAGATGCTTTATTAAAAGAAAATGATGATTCGAGAGAAAACTACGAATACATTGAAGATCTTGAAGGAGCCGTTGATTTTTATATAAATGGCGATGATTATTTGGGTGATGATATCGAGGATCTATTTACAGAGATTGATTTAACAGAAACAGAAATAGAAAATCTTTTGACTCATATGGAGACTCTGAATTGGGAAGATCCTGTGTTCCTTGATCAGATGATGACTCTTGCCGAAAGAATGATGGCGTTTGAAGATTTTGAAACAGCAGACGAACTTACTTCCGAACAAGTTGCTGAACTTCTTTCCATCTTTTCTGAGATGAAACAACTATTACAACTTGAGACAAAGTATTATCTGGTTGTTGATGGACAAAAACAACCTGTTTCCATGGATGCTTTAATGAAGATGGAAACGACAAATGGAAATGATCTTATCATGGAAATATATAATCTGAATGGAAAACTATTAGCTGATATCCGCATTACAGCCGACATGTTTGGATCTGAACTGATACAAGAAACAGGAAAAGATATTCAAAAAGTTGAAAAGATTGTTTCTGCAGCACCGACGAAATCAAGTCTACCTGTAAAAACAGTGAAAGGCGGAAAACTTCCTAAAACCGCTACAAACCATTTAGAGAACTCCTTAATTGGATTAGTTGTGTTAGCGGCAGGTATATACCTATTTAGAAGATTTCGCGTTAAAGGAATCTAATGAGAACAAGAGGTAGCATTCGAAAGATACTTCTTATCTTTTCATTTGTATTAATCTTACTCGGTTTTTGGTTCAGTACATCCAATGCTTATACATTTATAAAAGGGTATATGCTCTTTCATACAGGTCAGACAAAGATTGTAAAGAGTGGGGAAAAACCCTCAAAACAGCACAAAGAAAACTTAAATAAAGAACCCCTTTATTCGATAAGACCGAATAAAGGTGAGAATATTGG
The DNA here is from genome assembly GCF_049537595.1 of Fictibacillus nanhaiensis. GTDB lineage: Bacteria > Bacillota > Bacilli > Bacillales > Fictibacillaceae > Fictibacillus > Fictibacillus nanhaiensis_F. The sequence continues at coordinate 1,629,759 of NZ_JBMULM010000001.1, read as the reverse complement.
TAACTTGCTCATACCAAAATTAAATGCTACACTACCTATTTTTCATGGAACTGATGAAGAGGAGTTAGAAAAAGGTGTAGGTCATTTTGATAAAAGTGTCTTACCTGGAGAACAGGATAATTCGGTTCTTTCTGGACATCGAGATACTGTTTTCCGCAAGTTAGGTGAGGTAGGAAAGGGTGACAAGTTGATCGTAGAAACGTCAGCAGGTACCTTTACTTATAAAATTAGACATGTGCGCATCGTTGATAAAGATGACAGGACGGTCATCGTACCTAAACCAAGAGCAACATTAACTGTATCCACATGTTATCCTTTCAACTTTATAGGTGCATCACCTGAGCGTTATATTCTTGTAGCAGACTTGATATCACAAAAGTTAACATAATCTTCTAAGACAACATGAACGATTTCTGTTGTCTTTTTTTTTTGCCGGATTTTCACCAGGTGTAAACATCATTTGTTTAAAAGCTAACCAAAACAGGTATGAATACCAATAATGCATAAGGGTCTAAAGAAATTCCCCCTGATACATACTTAGATTAAACAACTAGAAAGTCGGAGGTAGGAACATGAAGAAAATATCATTGATAATGATAGCGTGTACCATTATTGTCTTAGGCATTGCTTTTGGAGTATACTCCTTCAATTCCAAAGAAATGGAAGTTACTGCTCTTGGAGATTCACTCGCATACGGATTAGGTGATACAAAAGATAATGGGTATATAGGAGATGTTGAAGATCGGTATGAAGAGGATTTAAACAAACATCTTGTTGTACATGACTTTGGGGTTCCAAATGATACAAGCACAGACTTACGTAAGCGGTTGGAAAATCCTGAAATAGCAAAGACAGCTAAAAATTCTGATGTGATTTTCATCAATATTGGTACGAATGATTTTCTGAAGAGCACTGATCTATTAACGAAATTCAACAAAGAAGAGCTTGCAGCAAACGAGGAAATCTATAAGGAGAACCTGAACCAGATCATACAACAGGTACAAAATAAAGAAAATCCAAAGACCATTTATATATTAGGAATCTATAATCCGAAAGCTGAATGGAGTGATATGGCGGTTGTCAACAAGGCTGTATCAAATTGGAATCAATCCACAATTGAAGTGACAAAGAAAAATAAAAATACTGCTTATATACGCACGGATGACCTCTTCATCGACAAGAATAAACGTGATTATTTCTCTGACAAACTTCATCCTAATGAAAAAGGATACGCATTAATCGGAAAAAGAGTATATGAGACCATCAGGCAGAGTTCGGATTATAAATAATGGATAAACATTGACGCAGAAAGAACAATCTGTTAATCTACAAAACGTTACACTAAATGAATTAAATAAAAGTCCTCACATTAATCTCTGTGAGGTAGAGGTCGCATGAATTATGAGTAGAACTGTTAGAGGCAAGTGGTGCTTTTGACAACAGTTTAAAAGGAATTGATGCCGAAATGGGTTGATATCCACGTAACAACCCATTGGGGCTGCATTGAACAAGTGCAGAACTGTCGCAGAACTTTCTGCGTTGAGCTATGAGAGATTTTTGGAGGATGCTGATTATATTCACGTATGGGCATTTCCATACGTGTTTTTTTATTGGCTTTATATCAACAGGAGGTACTTACATCATGAAAAATAATAATTGGAGTGTGTGGCTGCTAACGGCATTTGTCGTTGGAAACATGGTAGGCTCGGGAATCTTCATGTTACCGAACACATTGGCTCAAACAGCTAGTCCACTTGGCGTTACAGCTGCATGGGCAGTTACAGGATTTGGCGTATTGATGATCGCTTTAGTCTTTGGGTCACTAGCCATAAGAAAACCCGAATTGACAGCAGGTCCTCAAAGCTATGCCAGAGCTTTGTTCTCCAATCCAAAAGCAGGTAATGTAGCAGGATTTAGTATGGTTTGGGGATATTGGGTGGCAAATTGGATCAGCAACGTTGCAATCATCACGAGTTTTGCTGGATATTTATCAACATTTTTTCCAATGATGAGAAGTTCAAAAGTTATCGGAACAGTATTCAGTCAAGATATTCAGCTAGGTAAGCTTATTACGTTTGCAGTGTGTACCGTTCTTCTATGGTTCACACATTTTATTTTAATCAAGAGCATGAACGGAGCAGGTAAACTTAATTTCGTGGCAACTGCTTCTAAAGTTATCGGATTTATGTTATTTATTGTGGCTGCACTCTTCGCAGTAGAGTCAACCATCTTTGCTGATGCTTACTTCCCGATTGTAGATGATGCAGGAATCTCTCATGGATTAGGTAGTCAGATCAATATGGCTGCAATTGCTACATTATGGGCCTTTGTGGGGATCGAATCAGCTGTTGTCTTATCCGGAAGAGCTTCTTCACAACGAGATGTAAAAAAAGCAACGATCGTAGGTCTGCTTATTGCGTTAAGTATCTACATGATCACGACATTACTTACGATGAATGTTCTTCCACGAGAAGTTCTCATGGATTCAGATAAACCCTTTGTTGATGTATTATCCGTTCTGATTGGGAATACGGGAGCTTCCTTAATGGGATTGTTAGCTGTTATCTCATTATTCGGTTCAACGATCGGCTGGATTCTGTTAAGTTCAGAAGTTCCATATCAAGCAGCTAAATCTGGTGTGTTTCCCGCTTTCTTCGCTAAAGTGAATAAGAACGGAAGCCCAGTGAACGCATTAGCTGTTACAAACATCATGTCTCAAATTTTTATCTTTTCTACGATTTCAGGTACGATTGGTGAAGCATACGCGTTCTTAACTACTTCAGCAACGCTAGCTTATTTGATCCCTTACTTAATTTCTGCTATTTACTTTTTAAAGCTTATCTATAGTGGAGAAACCTATAACGAGATAAAAGGTTCACGCGTAAGAGATGGTGCAATTGCCTTATTAGCATTCATCTACTCGAGCTGGGTTATTATTTCGGGAACATCGGATACAAAGACCTTCACTTTAGGAATGGGATTATTTTTCTTAGGTTTCCTTGTATATCCGGTCTTTCAAAGATTTACGCCTAAAAGCAGTAAAAATCGTAAAGTCGCTTAAAGAGGTTTTCTTTTTCAATCGTTTAACGTATAATGTGAGTTAACTTCATACAGCTCGTATAATCGCAGGGATATGGCCTGCAAGTTTCTACCAAACCCCCGTTAAGGGTTTGACTACGAGTGACGCAAACTTCCATGCATCCTTCTATAGATGTATTGGGCTATTTATGTGTTCCGATTATTTAACCGGAGAATTGCTTCACTCGTTCAGAGAGAAGGCGTTCTCCGGTTTTTTTGTATGTAAATCAAACAATGGGGTGGAAAAATGAATTTTTTAGAAAAGAAAATTTGTGATGAAGGAATCGTATTATCTTCTTCCGTATTGAAAGTAGACTCGTTTTTGAATCATCAGATTGACCCTGAACTCATGATGCAAATAGGTACTGAATTTGGTGATCGTTTTAAAAATGAAGGAATTACAAAAATTGTTACGATAGAATCTTCTGGTATTGCACCTGCCGTTTTCGCAGGATTGAAACTTTCTGTACCTGTCGTCTTTGCTCGTAAAAAGAAATCATTAACCTTAACAGAAGGTTTATTAACATCCAGTGTTTATTCTTTTACCAAACAAGAACAAAACGAAATTTCTGTTGCGAAGAAATTTATTCAACCCGGTGATAAGGTGTTAATTATAGATGATTTCCTTGCGCATGGTGAAGCTGCACTTGGTCTAGCTGAACTTGTTGATCAAGCAAATGCTACGATTGCTGGATTTGGTATCGTGATCGAAAAATCGTTTCAAGTCGGTCGTCAAAAACTTGAGGATGAGGGATATCGCGTAGAATCGATCGCAAGAATAAAAGAAATGAACACCAATGGAATAACCTTTATCCAATCTGAGGTGATGTCATCATGAAAAAGGGTAAAGTGTTTTCTCTAGGGATCCAACATGTTCTTGCTATGTATGCAGGAGCAGTAATCGTACCCTTGATTGTAGGAAGTGCCTTGAAATTATCTCCGGAACAGTTAGCTTATTTAGTAGCTATCGATCTTTTAACATGTGGACTAGCAACACTAATCCAAGTTTGGCAGAATCGTTTCTTCGGAGTAGGTCTCCCCGTTGTCCTAGGTTGTACTTTTACAGCGGTAGGTCCGATGATCGCCATTGGGGGACAATATGGGATGAGTGCCATATACGGCTCCATTATTGCAGCAGGTTTATTCGTTGTCATTTTTGCTGGAGCGTTCGGGAAAATACTTAAACTTTTTCCACCCATCGTGACAGGAACCGTTGTAACCATTATAGGAATTACACTAATTCCAGTTGCAATTAAAGACATGGCAGGCGGAGCGGGAAGCGAGAACTTTGGTTCAGCACAAAACTTATTGCTCTCTTTTGGTGTGTTAGCATTCATCTTACTTTTATATCGATTTTCTAAAGGTTTCATTCGTTCTGTTTCTATCTTAATCGGTCTCTTAGCGGGAACTATCGTTTCTGTATTCCTTGGTTTAGTTGACTTCACACCAGTTATGAAAGCATCATGGGTTCACATGCCAACGCCTTTTTATTTTGGAGTTCCTACCTTTGAACTTGGTGCGATCATCACCATGATCTTGGTAGCTATCGTAAGTTTGATTGAGTCAACAGGTGTATTTATGGCGTTAGGAAAGATATGCGACAGAAATTTAACACCAAAAGACTTAACGAAAGGGTATCGGGGAGAAGGTCTTGCCATCATCTTAGGTGGAATCTTTAATGCTTTTCCTTATACGACTTATTCACAAAACGTAGGCCTTGTTCAATTATCTGGAGTAAAAGCAAAACAAGTGATCTATGTTGCAGGGGGGATGTTGATTTTCCTTGGCTTAATTCCTAAAGTTGCTGCACTTACGACTTTAATCCCAACAGCTGTAATGGGAGGAGCAATGGTTGCCATGTTTGGAATGGTATTTGCTTCTGGTATCAAAATGCTAAGTGAAGTGAACCTCGCTAAACAAGAAAATCTTCTGATCATTGCTTGTTCAGTAGGAATGGGGTTAGGGGTAACTGTAGAACCTGAACTGTTCAGCAGACTTCCTGAAAGTATTCAAATACTTACTGAAAACGGAATCGTAGCTGGAAGTTTGATGGCTGTTCTACTGAATTTATTATTTAACACAAAGTCTAAAAAAGTGATTGTTTCTCACGTTCAACAAAGTCAGAAGCAAGCTGTATAAATGAAAGAGCGGCTATGATCCTCATTGTAACCAGTGGATGATAGCCGCTTCTTATGTTTGATGCTATTAAGTTTTTCCCTTTTCGATTTTGTTGTCTTTGTTGTCATCCAATTATAGATCTCTTGATTAGCAAAAGCACTTCGTTCCTGAATAGGATCTCGTTTACCTTGACGGACAGCTCTTTCTCTCGTTTTCTTCGCTTTTGATTTTGCCAATTTCTTCATTCCTTTCAATCAATAGATGGAAGTTAATGGTTACTACAAGATTACTATACTATATGTATACGATGAAAAGATACATGTTGTGTAAGAAAGCACAGAATCTTGAAAAAACAAGCTAGTATTATCAGAAAAGGAAGACTATAATCTTCCTTGGGACCAAAAAGTCTCAATCATATGAAACAAAGGGGTTATTGTGGTGAATAAAAATGTTAAGAAAGTAGCTTCACTTACACTTGCTATCAGTCTTTTAAGTTCACCTTTAGCGGGTCAAGCCATCGCTAAAACACCAGCAAAACACAAAAGTAAAGTTAACCTCAGAATCATGGAAACAACAGACATTCATACAAACCTATTAAACTTTGATTATTACAAAAATGCCGCATCAGAAAACGTTGGTTTAGCAAAGACAGCTACACTTGTTAAAATGGCTCGAGAAGACTTAAAGTACAGTCAGAACAGTGTGTTAGTCGACAACGGAGATTTGATTCAAGGTACGCCACTTGGTACATACAAAGCAAAGATAGCACCGCTAAAAGACGGAGAAGTTCATCCAGCTATCGCAGCTATGAATCTCATGGATTATGACATGGCAACACTAGGAAACCATGAGTTCAATTACGGACTCGAATTTTTAGCAGAGACGTACGATGATGCTAATTTTCCTTTTGTAAACGCTAACGTATACGTAGATGACCATGATAACAATCCTAAAAATGATGTGAACAAATACACACCCTATAAAATCGTAAAGAAGTTCGTTAGAGATGAAGACGGCAGACCAAAGCTTTTAAAGATCGGTTATATTGGTTTCGTACCACCACAGATCAACGAATGGGATAAATCACACCTTGATGGGAAAGTAATCACGAAGAATATTATCGAAAGTGCGGAAAAGTTCATCCCGCAGATGAAGAAAAAAGGTGCAGATATCATCATCGCTCAAGCTCACTCAGGCTTTAATGGAAGTGAAACGAATACAGAAGATGTGATTTATGCACTCAGCAAAGTAAAAGGAATTAATGCTCTTACGTTCTCGCACACACATAAGATATTCCCGGCTGCTGATGAGAAATCATTAGATGCCTTGTTTAAAGACGCGAAAGGTAATGTTCTTCCTGGCGTTGATAATGCAAAAGGTACAATAAACGGTGTGCCAGCTGTACAAGCAGGCTATGGTGGAGGATCACTCGGTCTGATCGACTTAACACTTCAACAAGATCGTGGAAGATGGAAAGTAGTTTCCTCTCAATCTTCTGTAAGAAGTGCCGCTGCGGTTAAGCCAGACGAAAAAGTGGTTAACACGGTTAAAAATGCTCACGAAGCTACGATCAAGTACGTGAACACACCAATCGGCTCAACAACGGATGATATTCATAGCTTTTTTGCACTCGTTCAAGATGATCCTTCTGTTCAAGTGGTAACGAACGCTCAAAAATGGTATGTAGAAAAATACATCTCATTAAACAAGCCAGAATATAAAGATCTTCCTATCCTTTCAGTAGGAGCGCCATTTAAAGCAGGAAGAAATGGTGTAACTGAATTTACTGAGATTCAAAAGGGACCACTTACAATTCGCAGTGCAGGTGACCTCTACCTTTATGACAACACGTTAAAAGCACTTAAAGTAAAAGGTTCTGTGGTTAAAGAGTGGTTAGAAATGTCTGCTGGAAAATTTAAGACGATCGATCCAAACAAAACAGAAGCACAAGAACTTTTAGATGCAGGCTTTCCTGTTTATAACTTCGATGTAATCGACGGCGTTAATTATCATGTAGATGTAACAAAAGCTCCTAAATATGACAAGAACGGAGTAGTGATTAACGCTAACAGCAATCGTATCGTGAATCTAACATACGACGGAAAAGCAGTTGATCCTAACCAAGATTTCATCGTAGTAACGAACAATTACAGAGCGGGTGGCGGCGGAAACTTCCCTGGAGTTAAAGGCAGCGAATATGTAGTTGATTCTGCTGATGAGAATCGTCAGATCTTAATGGATTACATCACAGAGATGAAAGAGATCACGCCAACTGCGGACAACAACTGGTCGATTGCTCCGATTAGCGGAAATACTAACGTAACGTTCCTATCATCACCGAACGGCCAAAAATATACGAGTGAGACAGGTAAGATTCAATATACAAATAAAACAGATGCAAACGGATTTGGAATCTATAGTATTGATCTAAAATAATGAAGATGAAAGAGAGCCTAAATGGTTCTCTTTTTTTATATGAGAAAGAAGGTGTAAATCTGTTTTAGTAGAAATATAAAAATTGTAGCAAAGAGAAATAAAGTTTGATACAATAAAAACGAACAAATGTTCTGTGGTCGAAAAAATTAGACGACGAGGTGCTAAAAATGATTGTAGCAGTGAATCCTTACGTAGTAACTGATGGTAACGGTAAAGAAGCAGTGCAGTTTTATGTTGATGCATTGAATGCAGAACTTATCTCACTTCAAACATTCGGAGAGATGCCAGAGGATCCTAATCATCCACTTCCTGAAGAAGCGAAAGACCGCGTAATGAATGCTCAATTTAAAGTAGGCGATACCGTAATGATGCTTTCCGATAACTTTCCTGGAATGCCTTATACAGTCGGAAATCAAGTAACCATCGCCATTCATATCGATTCAGTAGATTCATCAAAACAAGTTTTTGAGAAACTCTCTAAAGAGGGGAAAGTTACAATGCCTCTACAAGAAACATTCTGGAGCCCATCGTATGGCCAAGTAACAGATAAATATGGTGTCGAGTGGCAAATTTCTGCCGTTCAGCAAGCCTAATTACAGATTAAAAAGACCCTTTCTTTAACTTGGAGAGGGTCTTTTTGTTTAGTTCTCTTTTTTAAAGGTTATTTTAGTAATGTATCATAATAATGAATGAGAAAAGTCAAAACCATTGACTACCTATCATAAACATATTATAGTGATTTCACTAATACACGTTCATAAGTTTAAACACTTAATTTTATGTTGTAGGAGGCGTAAAGCTTGAATCAGCCAAACACGATGAAAGAAAACAACAAGGAATCGATCGATAAACTTGTACAAGCTCAGAGAACCTACTTTCGAAGCGGCGTAACTCGATCATATGAATTCCGCATGAAGGCTTTGAACAACCTTACAAAGCTTGTTCGAAACAACGAAGCGAAAATTCTTCATGCATTAAAAACAGATTTAAATAAATCAGAAGCAGAAGCCTACACAACGGAGATCGGCTTTTTATTAGAAGAGATTCGTCATACTCAAAAACATCTCAAAAAATGGATGGAACCTAAAAAAGTAAAAACAGCAAAAACCCATATTGGCTCAAAGGGTTATACCATTGCTGAACCTTATGGCGTCACATTAATAATCGCACCTTGGAACTATCCGTTTCAACTGCAACTAGCTCCGTTAATCGGTGCTATCGCAGCTGGTAATACAGCCATTTTAAAACCATCTGAACTTACGCCACAAACGTCAAAACTATTGGATGAACTCATCAAAGAATACTACCATCCTGATTTTATCGCAGTCGTAGAAGGCGGAGTTGAAACCAATCAAATATTGCTCGATCAACCATTAGATTATATATTCTTCACAGGCAGCGTTCCTGTAGGGAAAATCGTGATGGAAGCAGCAAGTAAGAGACTTATTCCTCTTACATTAGAACTTGGTGGTAAGAGCCCTTGTATTGTAGATGAAACAGCAGACCTTAAGCTTGCTGCGAAACGTATAGCTTTCGGGAAGTTTACGAACGCTGGTCAAACGTGCATAGCACCAGATTATATCTATCTGCACAAAAACATACTTCAACCATTCATTGATACATTTAAAGAAGTAATTAAAGAATTTTACGGCGAAAACCCACTGCAGAATGAAGAATTCGGTAAGATCGTAAATGATCGTCATTTTAATCGTTTAAAAGGTTACTTATCAGAAGGAGAGATACTTTTCGGTGGTCGATACGATGAAACCCGTGAAAAGATCGAACCAACTTTAATAGCTCCAACTGATACTTCTTCACCTGTTATGACTGATGAAATCTTTGGACCAATCTTTCCAGTCATGGAATACGAAAGCATTGATGAAGTAATTGAATTTGTTGTGAAACGTCCAAAACCACTTGCACTATACTTGTTTACGATTAACAAACAGGTAGAAGAAAAAGTGGTGAATCATATATCGTTTGGTGGTGGATCTATCAATGACACATTAATGCACATCGCCACACCTTATCTGCCTTTTGGCGGGGTAGGAGAGAGCGGGATTGGTAGTTATCACGGCGAGTCCAGTTTCTTTGCGTTTTCTCATAACAAAAGTGTGCTCAACCAAACGAACAAATTCGACTTTAGTTTTCGATATCCGAACGCCAAATATGGTTTGAAGATCATTAAAAAGTTAATGAAATAGATATTTTTTAGACGCTGTCAGTTAAGATAGCGTCTTTTTGTTGCGAAAAGTACCGAAAACTCGACTAGAGAACAAGTGTTCGGTATAATTAAAGTAAGTGAATATAGGAGTTGATTGGTATGCGAAAAAAGAAGTGCACCATGAGTATTCCTACCATTATTGAACGATTTCAAAGTGGAATGAGCAGCAATGAGATCGCATTAGAGGCAAATGTGACAGCAAGATATATCAATTCTGTTCTGCAGCAGCATAACGTTGAAAGACAACCACACAGCAGCTGGTTAAGACGTTATACAGTGAATGAAGATTACTTCAAAACATGGTCAGCATCTATGGCATATGTATTAGGCTTTTTCGCTGCCGATGGTTGCTTGCCAAAAGATTTGCAGTTGGTTAGTTTTTCACAAAAAGATCCCAAGATCCTCGAAGATATTAGAAAAGAACTTCAATCTACACATCCAATCAAAACAAATCCTCGATATGCTTAAAAATAAAAATAAAGCATAACACTTATAAACAGTGGCTGAAAAAAGACAAAGAGTTTAGCTCAGCGTATTATGAAATTCAAAGTCGTATTAAATAGTAATAAATATAAAAAGAGCAATAAAAATAATTGGATTGTAGGTTTAAAATAACCAACAATCCTTTTTTTGAGGGAACATCAAGAGTGGTAGTTATTTTTTCCGAGAAGTTAACATAATATCTATTCTCGGCACCTATGTGAAACTAATGAAAACAGGTCTCATAATCAAAGATTACTTAGGATAGTGAGACGAAATAGAAAAAATAGGTTTTTACAGCGATTAATACATTTTATCAGTAGTTAAATATTTGATCATAATTTGGCCTTTTAGTTGCATCAACAAATTCAAATTCTTTGGAGTTCATTTTCATCTCTCCAAGGATTATCCGTACTAACTGGTTGATCCATTTGTTCTGTTAGCTCTTCATATACTTCAGCTATATACTGATCCACTTGTTTAAATCGCTGAACAATTCGCTCTAGACTCATTAGCTGAATTTCTTCCTTCAGCAATATGTATAATTATATTTCTGATGCTACTCCAGCCAATTTCGAATTCACGTGTAAAACCATTTCCACAAAATTTAAGTAGTTCTTTCTGATTTTGCTTAACCCCACTTGTATTTATTTTTTTTCAACTATATATCACCTTGTTATTTATTGTAAAGTTTTACCATTTAAATCATACTCTTATATATTAAGAACATAATATACTTCTTAAACTCCTTCATTTGCACTTTTCAGGATTCGTAGTATAATGTTAAACATTAATTCCGATAAAATTAATAGGAAAAGGCGGGATAGTGTGGCTCAATCAGCTTTAAATACATCAACAAACAGAACGTATAAAAGCCAGCCTACTACAGAAGTGACTGAACTAAGTCCTATGCAAAAACCTTTAGTGGCATTAGGTGTTTTAGCTGCAATTATTCTTCTAACAGCGATCGTCAATGTTGCTGACTGGACTCAAGGAACACTCTTTATTATCGGCATACTGCTTGGCTGTGCACTGCTTTACGCACGTTTTGGATTCACTTCAGCATTTAGACGTCTCGTCTCTGTTGGAAACGTGCAAGGGTTGCAAGCACATATGGTGATGCTTGCAGTGGCATCTGTATTTTTCGCAATTATTTTCAGCACTGGTTTTAGTTTTACAGGTGCTGAACCAACGGGAAATGTATCACCAGTTGGCATTAGTATTTTAGTAGGTGCGTTTCTGTTCGGCATTGGGATGCAGTTCGGAAACGGATGCGCATCAGGAACACTGTACTCTTTAGGCGGCGGATCTTCTTCCATGATCCTAACTCTTTTATCCTTTATTGCCGGATCTGTAATTGGTGCTTACCACTTTACATTTTGGATGGGATTGCCTTCTCTTCCACCGGTTTCATTAAATCAGATTCCAGGACTCGGCTATTTCGGCGCCTTAGTTGTTCAACTAGTATTGTTTGCTATTATTTATTGGGTAACCGTTCAGATTGCAAAAAAGAAACAGCCTCCTATGATGAAGCCTTTGCCAACTACAGTTGGGTGGAAAAAGGTACTTCGTGGCTCTTGGCCTTTATTTACAGCAGCGATCGTGCTCGCATTATTAAATGCATTAACATTAGCGGTTAAAGGAAGTCCGTGGGGTATAACATCAGCGTTTGCACTATGGGGCGGTAAAGTTATGATGGCAACTGGTGTTGACGTATCTGCTTGGGGTTACTTTGATGGCAAGAATGGTGAAGCTCTTACAAAAAGTGTTCTTACAGATGGAACAAGTGTAATGAACTTTGGTATTATGCTTGGTGCTTTTATTTCAGCTTCATTCCAAGGGACGTTTAAGCCAGGAAAGATTAAACCAGGTATTGCTGGCGCTTCTATAATCGGTGGATTATTGATGGGTTATGGTGCTCGTTTAGCATTCGGTTGCAACATCGGTGCTTACTTTAGCGGAATTGCTTCATTTAGTCTTCACGGCTGGGTATGGGCAGTTATGGCTATGTTAGGTACGTATTTAGCTCTGTTCGTTCGACCAATGTTCGGATTAAAAAATCCAAAATCTACAGATTCAGTTTGTTAACAACTAAAAGCTAATGGGCGTTATTTACGTCCATTAGCTTTTTTGTCGTTTTTTAATTAGAGGAAACTTGATACAATAATTGCCCTATCTCACCCATAATACGCCTTGGCTCGGCACGGTTAGGTACATTTTTACTGAGTACAGAAACAGCATAAGTTTGACCAGGAAAATAAAGCAACCCTACATTATGCTCTACCCCAGGTACGTAACCTGTTTTATGTGCGATCTCCCAATTCGGAATTATTCCGATTACGCCATCTACCTCAGGAAGCAGACTTGGCAGTAAATCATTCATCTTCTGCTGTTTCATAATATCAATCATCTTTTTACAAGCATTCAGAGATACCACAGATCCAACCGCTATTATGTTTAAAAATTCATTCATCTCATTAGCGGTTACGATATTCATCTTTTCAGGATCTCTTGATGCTGTAATTTGCAGTTTATGATGTAGGTGACTTTGAACAAATCCCCATTCTCTCATGTATGTATTAATCTGATCTATACCTACCAAATCAATCAAAACATTAGTAGCTGTATTGTCACTTTCAATAATCATTAAAACGATTAAATCATGAATTGTCCATTCAATACCGGGTGACAAATGTTTTATGATACCATCCCCAGGCACAACGTCTTCTTCCCTCACCTGAATTTTATCAGATAATGAACATTTCCCTTCTGCAGCATGAGCAAATACTGCAGCCATAATTGGCACTTTAATAATGCTAGCTGAGTAAAAAAGCTCATCTGAATGATATTCAAAGCATTCTTTCGTTTCAAAATGATAGATTGAAACGCCATAAGTTCCTTCTCCTGAAGAAATCAACTTTAATAAAGCTTGCTCGTTTTGTTTCAGCATCCCCGCTTACCTTCTTTCATACTAATAAGGCGATCTATTAATTAAGGCTTATTCCTCTATGTTCCTTTGAGTAAGCAATTTTAAATAGTTCCAGGTAGTCTTCTTTTGTTATTTCCCTAGCATTGCTTGCTGTAGAGCCATTCAAGAATGAGGACTCAGCAAGATAATCGAAATCGGTCTCATTCACATCTGGTAATGAGGAGAACGTTGGAATGGATAGGTCTTCTGCCAGTTGCTTCATTTCTGCTACGAGACGTGCGGATGCATCTTCATCAGAATCGTTTGGAGAAGCAATTCCTATCGTTTTCGCGATTGTTGCGTGTTTTTCTAGGTTCGTCACTGCATTGTATTCAACGATGTATGGCAAGAACATGGAATTTGCGACACCATGTGGAGTGTCATATAACCCACCGATTGCCTCAGCCATGCAATGGACGGATGCTACATCAGCATAAGAAAAAGCCATGCCTGCAATTGTTGAACCGACCATTATGTTGTATCGGGCTTCTTGATCATTCCCATTATTTACGGCTGTTCTTAAATAAGGGTATATATGTTTCATTGCTTGTAATGCAAGACCGTCTGAAATAGGATTCGACAGTTTACAAGTAAAAGCTTCTATTGCGTGTACTAACGCATCCATTCCTGTGGATGCAGTTAAATGAGCAGGTAGTCCGTAGGTAAGTTCAGGGTCCACAATTGCTAATACTGGTGCGATATTAACGTCCTTGATCGTGAATTTAATCTTTTTTACCGTATCTGTAATTACCGATGAACGCGTTACTTCTGCACCTGTTCCAGCAGTAGTCGGAACAACAATGATAGGAGTTACTTTTTCAGGTACGTTATCACGCCCAGCGTAATCCTGCGGCTCACCACCTAGACATTGTAAGATTGCTATTGCCTTCGCTGAATCAATAACTGATCCTCCGCCTATTGCCAATATGGCATCGGCACGAAAATCTCTTGCGTCTTCACCACCCAATTTACAATCGATATCCCGCGGATTTGGTCGCACTTTATTAAACGTTCGGATTTCAAAACCTTGGTGTTCTAACATTTGAATAGCTTGTTTTACAAACCCAGTTTGCTCAATACCGGGGTCTGTTACAATAAAGATTCGTTTTCCCTCTAAGACATTTTTCAAGTGAATCCCTGCTCTTGTAAATTCACCTTTTCCAGCTCGAATGATGGTTGGCAGATTAAATTCGATGTTTTTCATGAACATAACTCCTTCCTCTTTTTTCATCATAATAGAAAAATGTATGCAATCAAACTAAACTGTCTTAATTATATGAAAATTTTAAAATCTACTTAGATATACATTAATTCGGTAATAAAAATAGCACCATATTTCAGGTGCTATTGATCAGCTCAATACATTAAAATACCTTGCTTCTGGATGGGCAAACACGATAGCAGATACGGAAGCTTCTGGCTCCATCATGCAGCCGTCTGTTAAGTGAATACCGATATCTTCAGGCTGAATCAGTTTAAATAGCTTTTGCTGATCTTCAAGTTCTGGGCAAGCTGGATACCCAAAGGAGAAACGCTGTCCTTGGTAACGTGCTGAAAAGCGTTCTCTCATTGTAAAGTCTACTGAATCTGGAAAGCCCCAGCGATCTCGCATCTGTTGGTGAACAAGTTCAGCAAAGCCTTCTGCTGTTTCTAAAGCTAATGCTTGGAGAGCGTGGCTTTCTAGAAAACGGCCTTCTTTTTTCAGTTCTGCAGCTAGCTCCCGAATACCGGTACCAGCTGTTACAGAAAAGAAACCGACGTAATCCATTCCCCCGCTGTCTTTTGATTTTAAGTAGTCCGCTATACAAAGATAGGGCTCTTTGTTTTGTCTAGGAAAATCAAATGTCTCGATAACCGTTTGTTGATCGATAGGGTCATAAATGAGTACACTGTCACCGTCACTTTGCGCAGGAAAGAATTGATACAGTGCTGAAGGAGTGATTAAATTCTTTTCTTTGGCCACCGCCAACAGTCCGTCTACCACTGCTTTGATTTGAAGGGTTTTCTCATCTTTCTCTTGGAGCAATCGAGATATTTTCCCTTTAATCCCTAGATGATGCCCTAAAAGCATTTGCAAATTGATGTAAGGCTGTATATGGGATATTGAGTAATTTCTTAAAATGTGCCTTTTTGTATCTTTTGGAACGAAAACTGGAGCCGTCTGAGATACTTTTGACCGGACCCTTACAGCTGTTGCAACTGACGAAGAGCCTTCATAACTACCTGCATCAAGCACTACCCTTTTTTTCCTTTCCTTATGTTCAACAGCCAGTTTATCGTAATCTTCGGGCGTTTGAATTTGGTTAGCGAGTGAAAGTCCTTCCATCGCATCTTTCGCGTAAAGAACCATTCCTTCGTATTCCTTAGAAATCTTCGTATCGGTGAACTTTCTGGATAATGCCGCACCACCGACTAATATAGGGGTGGAGATGTTCGCTTCACGCATGTCATTTGCGGTTAAGACCATCTGCTGAGCTGATTTTACAAGCAATCCGGAGAGACCGATAATGTTAGGTTGTTCTTTTCTAATCGCTTCAATCAATTCTTGCGACGTTACTTTAATGCCTAAATCTACTACTTTAAATCCATTGTTGCTTAATATGATATCTACCAGGTTTTTACCGATATCATGCACGTCACCTTTAACGGTTGCGAGAAGAACTTTTCCTTTTGATGCAGACTCATCATTCGTTTCCATGAATGGCTCCAAAAAGGCAACAGAGGCTTTCATAACCTCTGCACTTTGAAGGACTTCTGCAACGATTAACTGATTATCGTTAAAAAGTCTGCCCACTTCTTTCATGCCATCCATTAATGGTCCATTAATGATAGTTAGAGGTGTAGCGTACTGTTTTAAAGCAATCTCTAAATCAGGAATCAAACCTTCTTTTGTACCTTCTAAAATGTAATATCGAAGCCGCTCTTCTAATGTCATATCAGGCAGCTTTGATTTGGTTTCTTTCTTCTTTCCTCTATAAAAGTCTGTAAAAATAGATAAAGCTTTCTCTGTTGTACGAAATAGTAGGTTTTCTGCCATTTCAATCTCTTCCGCTGCAATGGAAGCAAAACGTTCGAGCTTTTCAGTATTTACGATGGCGTAATCGAGTCCCGCTTGTGTGCAATGATAAAGGTATACAGCATTTAATACTTCACGGCCTACAGGAGGTAAACCAAAAGATACATTACTAACGCCTAGAATGGTTAAGCAAATTGGAAAATGTTTTTTAATTAAGCGTATTCCTTCAACCGTTGCATTGGCTGATCCGATATACTGTTCATCACCAGTTCCAACAGGGAATACGAGTGGATCGAATATGATGTCTGAAGGTGAAACGTTATATTTATCCACTAAAAGGTCATACGATCTCTTAGCGATTTCCAGTTTTCGCTCTGCAGAAACACCCATACCCGTTTCATCGATCGTTCCGACAACAACTGCCGCTCCATACTTATGAAGAAGCGGGATCACTTTTTCAAACCGTTCTTCACCGTCTTCTAAGTTAATAGAATTGATAATGGCTTTTCCTTGTGAATATTTTAAAGCTAGCTCGATCACATCCTCATCTGTAGAGTCGATGACAAATGGAATTTTCACTTTCTTAACGGCTTCTTTCATGAACTCTTCCATATCGCTTAATTCATCCCGGTCAGGATCAGCTAAACAAACGTCGAGTACATGGGCACCGCCTTTTACTTGAGCCCTTGCAATCTCAGCCGCTTCTTCAAACTTCCCCTCAGCAATCAATCGTTTGAATTTTCGTGATCCGATAACATTTGTTCTTTCTCCTACCATTATCGGTCTTAACGTTGGATCATCATATATAAATGGTTCAATTCCAGAGACCATATGAATTTCGTTAATTTGCAGGTCACGTGGTGGATAGTTTTTCATAACTTTTGATAGTGCTTCAATATGAGCAGGTGTCGTTCCGCAACAGCCACCAACGATATTCAGCCACCCTTTTTGTGCAAATCCGGATAGCTTAGCGGCTAATGATTCTGGTGTTTCATGATAATTTCCTTCTTCATCAGGAAGTCCTGCGTTCGGATAACAGCTCACTGCTGATGTGGACAGATTCGATAGGGAACGTATGTGATCTTGCATAAATTCAGGACCTGTCGCACAGTTTAATCCCACTGCGATCGGGTTCATATGCTTCAACGAAATATAAAAGGCCTCAATCGACTGACCCGCAAGTGTGGTTCCCATTGGTTCAATCGTTCCAGAAACCATAAGTGGGATTCTTTTTCCCGTTTGTTCAATAGCTTGCTCAATCCCTAAAAAACCAGCTTTTACATTGAGCATATCTTGACTTGTCTCTAAAAGGAGAAGATCTGCACCTCCGTCAATCAATCCTCTTGCTTGTTCAGCATAAGCATCTCTTAACGCATCAAATGTCGTTCCGCCCGTAACACTGAGCGTTTTTGTGGTCGGTCCGAGTGAGCCCGCAACAAAACGAGGCCACTGTTCTGTTGAAACAGCATCAACGGCTTTTCTTGCAATTTCCGCTCCAAGCTTATTGATCTCATAAGCTCTATGACCTAGTTCGTATTCATCCAGTACAAGATTCGTACCGCCGAATGTATTCGTTTCAATGATATCAGCGCCCGCCTCAAGATATTTATAATGAATGGATTCAATAACATCAGGTGCCGTTAAATTTAAAAACTCATTACAACCGTCATATGCCTCACCACCAAAATCTTCTGGTGTGAGATTAGCTTCTTGAAGCATCGTTCCCATCGCACCATCCATGATTAAGATCTTTGATTCCAGCTGCTTTTCTATTGATGACTTAGGCATTCTGTGACCTCCTGGCTAAAAGTGATGGATGGTTAGCTCGTGCATATTGTGCTAATTCCACGGTTAGTTCGTAACGCATAAATGGCGTGATCAGGTAGATGCCGTTGAAGAGTTCCATGGCTGTATCTAATAATGACTTTGCAATCATTAAGCCTTCTTTGCATGCTTGTGTTGGATCATCTTTATACTTGCCCATGCGATCACGCACAGAATCAGACAGTTTGATTCCTGGAACTTCATGGTGAAGAAACTCTGCGTTTCGGGAAGAAGTTAACGGCATAATCCCAATATAGATCGGTTTATCAATGTGCTTTGTAGCCTCATACGTTTCAATAAGTCTTTGCTCTGAAAAAACAGGCTGGCTGATAAAGTAATCTGCGCCATAAGCGATTTTTTTCTCTAACCGCTCAACGGCTTTATCAATGGACCGAATGTTAGGGTTAAAAGCCGCTCCGACCGTAAAGGATGTTTTTTCCCCAAGCTCTTTACCTGATAGTGATAACCCTTCATTAAACTGTTTGATGAGCTTAATAAGTTCGAAAGAGGTGACATCATAAACAGATGAAGCACCTGGGAAGTCTCCGACGCTTGCGGGATCTCCAGTTACAGCTAGTATTTCATGGATTCCATGCGTGTGAAGTCCCATCAAGTGAGACTGAAGGCCAATTAAATTTCTATCGCGGCACGTAATATGAACGAGCGGGCGAAGGTTAAGTTGTTTTTGCACAATTGAACCTAATGCGGAGTTACAAACACGTGGTGAAGCAAGCGAATTATCAGCGAGGGTCAGTGCGTCGATTCCCGCTTCTTTTAACGCCTTGGCTCCTTCCATAAAACGTGACGTATCTAGTTTACGGGGTGGATCTAATTCTACAATAATAGATTGCTTTGTTTTTACTTCTTCACTTAATGGTACATAATTCGGTTTTGATGCTGACTGAATGACAATCTTTCGCTTTCTTTGTTTCACTTCTTTTTCTGTTACAGGCTCTACGTTTTGAAGTTCACTTGAAAAGGCACGAATATGAGCAGGCGTCGTACCACAACATCCGCCTAATAGACGAACACCCTGCTGCCTAAACAAATGGGCACATTCTTTAAAATAATCAGCGTCCCCTTCGTACTTAAAACGGCCATCTGTATAAGAAGGAAGCGATGCATTGGGAAACGCTGAAAGATAAGCCCGATTTGGTAATGGAACTTCCTCAAGCGTCATCAGCATGTGATAAGGCCCAAGACGACAGTTCAATCCCACGACATCGGCACCTAAGTTCTCAAGCCGGGTCAAAGCATCTGAAATCGGCGTGCGGTCCTGCATAAAGCCTACTTCCTGCAGTGACACTTGAGCAATGATTGGAAGAGACGTTTCTTTTCTAGCAATCTCTAAAACCGTTTCTAGTTCTTCTAGGTCATAATACGTTTCTAATTGAATGCCGTCTACATTCTCCATCAACAAACAATACAGCTGCTCACGAAAACTGCGTTTGATTTCATCCAGAGATATGCTATTCGGTTTAATACCGCGTATTCCACCGATCGTACCTACAACATATTCGTTATGAGCGGCTTTTCTAGCAATATGAACAGCGGCTTTATTGATCTCTTTTACATGATCTTGAAGTCCGTAACGTTCAAGTTTCGAATAGTTCGCTGCATACGTATTTGTTTGAATGATATCAGCGCCTGCATCTAAATAAGCCCGGTGGATGTTATAGATCTGCTCTTCTTGAGAAAGATTTAACTCTTCATAACAAAAGTCAGATCCATACGAATACAGAAGTGTTCCCATCGCACCATCACCGATCAGTATCTTGTTTTGTTTTAAATCTGTAATTAAACTCATGATAGCCTCCTATATAAAAATAAAAAGCCTTCTATAAAAGAAGACTTTTTTAAAGCGTCGGGGTCTTCTTATCTTTACAAGCTCAGCAATTGAACTTGCAGGAATTAGCACCTTTTCAGCTTATAGCTGCTGGTTGCTGAGGTTTCATAGGGCCGCTCCCTCTACCTCTCTTGATAAGGGTTTATTCATTTATTGGTTCATTTACTAACTTGCGATCTATCTTCTTTAATAATTCCTGTTTATACGAGCGTTGTTTTTCTACGTCATATAAAAAGGACCGATCTGTTAGCTTTGTTAATAAGGCTTTTCGACAAACTTCCGGAAATTCCTTCTTAATGATGGATCTACATTGGAATAAAAAATCTAAATAAGTATCATAGTCTTCACTGTATTTTTGCTGAAGCTCTTTTTTTATAGATTTAGATAGACTTGGACTAGCTCCAGAAGTGGAAACAGAGAGTATAAGCCTACCTCTTTTTACAACACTAGGAACAATAAAATTGCCAAGGTGCGGTTGATCCGCTATATTCACTAGCTGTTTGGATTTTGCATGTTCTGCAATCCAAGAGTTAACCTCTTTGGTATTGGTCGCCGCAATGATTAGAAATGCTCTCTCCAAATCTTCACGTTTCACTTCTCTTTCAATCCAAGTCAGTTTTTTTTCTGCATGCCATTGCTGAATCTCGTTAACAACAGTGGGACTGATTACAGTAATTATTGCATCTTCATTCAATAAATCTTTAATTTTTCGATACGCGACTATTCCACCGCCTGCTACAACGACCGTTTTACCAGACAAGTTTACATGTATGGGATACATAGCATTCCTCGCTTTTTAAGAAAATGCATATTTCTTTGTTTCAAGTGTTTCATTGATACGCGTGAGTAAAACATCTTTAAGAATAGGTTGGTAGCCAAGCGTCTCACAAAGAGAAACGTTTTGTTTAAATTGTTGCTGATAGCGTTTTATCGTAAGTTTCATCCCGTTTATTAATAGCCCTGAAAAAAGAAGATAAGGCACAACGATGACTTCGTCGTATAACTCGCGACTATTCCATAGAGCCTCTTCAAAGCTCGGTTCTGAACCAGTTAGAAAACAAGCTTGAATATTAGGGATTCCGTAATGGTTTTGAACGTTAGACGCTATAGTCTCTAGGTCACGCTTTACATCTTGATCCGTGCTGCCTCTGCCCACAAGCAGGATATGAGGATTTTCTCTTAAACTAACTGCGCTTTTGGTGATCTTCTCCCACAGCAAGTGGGAAATTGCTTCGTGTACACCGAATGGACGCCCGTAAATCACTTCAACTTCAGGATATTGATTCTGCAAGTGGTGAAGTTCTTTTGGAATATCAACTTTTACATGGTTAGCACTTAATAAGAGCACAGGAATCACAGAGATACTCGTTGCTCCTTTTTGTATACACGTTTCAAACCCTTCTGCGATAGAGGGTTCAGCAAGCTCTAAAAAACAAATCTCTTTAATGGGCACATCAACTTGTGCCATACAGAGTTTCACAAATTCTTCCGCTTCTATACGTCCTTTTTCCAGTCTTGTACCGTGACAGATAAAGAGCAACGCCTTCATTTATAGAGCCTCGCTTATGGTTGCTAGCTCATTCGGTTCATCATTCAGCTGTTCAAACCATTTCAGTTCACTGCGAAGACGAACGACTTCACCCACAATAATCATGCTCGGATTCTCAATTTGTTCGTTAACCACAATATCCTCAATCGTATCGAGTGTACCTGTTACGGTTCGTTGACTCTCTAAGGATCCCCATTGAACAAGAGCAACTGGTGTTTCTTTGCTTTTTCCGTGTCTCGTCAACTGTTTACAAATATAACCTAGGTTGCCAACTCCCATATAGATCGCTAACGTATCAATACCGTTCGCTAGACTCTCCCATTTCAGTTCATCTTCTTCACCTTTTTTACGATGACCGGTAACGACCGCAAAGCTTGAAGCGATATTTCGATGTGTAACAGGAATACCTGCATAAGCTGGTGCTGCAATCCCTGAAGTTATCCCAGGAATCACCTCAAACGGAATACGACTTTTTGCAAGTGTTTCTGCTTCTTCTCCACCTCTTCCAAACACGAAGGGATCACCGCCTTTGAGACGAGTTACTACTTTTCCTTTTTGAGCGTGTTTAACTAAGAAACTGTTGATCGTTTCTTGCTTCATGAAATGGTAGTTTGGCAGTTTACCGCAATAAATTAAATCGCAGTCCGGTTTTGCATAAGAGAGCAGTTCTTTATTGACTAAACGATCATATAAAATAACATCCGCTTCTTGTATACAGCGCAGACCTTTTACAGTTATTAGTCCTGGATCACCCGGACCAGCTCCGACAAGATACACTTTTCCCATCATCATCACTCCTTAAGGATTTAATATCGTTTCACGTTCATACAGCACGAAGCCGTTCCCCGTACGAATTCGTTTCTTTTCATAAAGAGAGATCTCATCAACTTCAGGCTGTTTCAAAAAATACTTCTCGAGCTCGATGTCAACCAACTGAAAAGCCTGTTCATCTGTTGAAGCGGCTATCACAACAGGAATAACCTCGGATTTTGAAATCACTTCAAACCGGTATAAATACATAGCGAGACCTCCATTTTATGAGACTTTCTCTTCTAATTCTTCAGCTATTCGGTCCAGTTCAATTTGAAGATGTTCCAACCCGACACGGTCTATATAGTCAAAAAAGCTTTCTGATGGAAGTTTCGTTTCTTTGAATGTGGTAAGAAACTGTAATAGTACATCGTCTAGAGAATCCGCATGAAACTTTCCTTTAAGCTTTTCATTAAATTTTCCGCCATCATCAAGCGTGCCTCCTACATATATCTCAAAGGCTTGAACCATCTTCTTCTCTTTCGTTTTTAACAGTACACCTTGAAGACCAATATCTGCGATCTGACGCTGTCCACATGAGTTCGGACAGCCAACCATATGAATGCGAACGGGAACATCTAGAGTTATTTTTCGATCGAGGTTCTCTGCAATTTTACGCATTCTTTCTTTCGTCTCAACGAGTGCCAAGTTGCAATACTCGATACCAGTACAAGAAACAGAATGACCAATAAAAGATAGAGGCTGCGTTGTAATGCGTTTGAAGATACCTTCTTTTAATAGCAACTCGACGTTTTCATGTATTACATTAGGAATAATTAAGTTTTGAGAATTTACCGTTCGGATTTCACCGTTTCCGTATTTCTTCGCAATTTCAGCAAGCTCTAAAACTTCGTCAGCATGAAGTCGTCCAACAGGAACGTTAAAGCCGATATAACGTAATCCTTCTTGCTTTTGAGGATGAACACCATAGAAGTAACCGCCGTTCCATGTTTTGAGAGCATCTTTTCCTTTAGAGTGAAGCGGTCCGGTATATTCTAAGAGTTTCTCTTTAAATTTATCTGGTCCCCAATCTGCCATTAAGAATTTCAGACGTGCAAGGTGACGTTTTTCCCGATAACCGTAGTCACGGAAAATAGTAGTAATCGCGATAGAAACGTCTTTAACCTGTTCTGGTTCAATGAACACATCGAGTGGCTGTGCTAAGAAAGGACGAGAAGAAAGACCTCCGCCAATCTTGATATGAAATCCTGGAACTTCCTTATCATCAATTAGTTTATATGCGGGAGTAAAGGCCACACAGTTGATCTCAGCATGTGCACTATTGTTCACATTAGAACTAATCGACATTTTGTATTTTCTCGGCAAGTTAGAGAAATCTTCATTATGTTGAAAGAACTCATATACTTCTTTTACGATCTCAGTCGTATCAAAGAGTTCGTGTAGATCAATACCTGCTATCGGATTACCCATAATGTTTCGTGTAATGTCTCCGCATGCACCAGCGCTCGATAACCCGACTGATTCTAAACGATTAAAAATATCTGGAATCTGTTCAATAGTCAGCCAGTGAAATTGAATAGCCTGACGTGTCGTGATATCGAATACGTTTCTTCCGTAATCTTTACAAATATGAGCCAGTGCTTTTACTTGTTCATAACTTAAGATGCCTGATGGAACATTAACCCTCATCATAAAATAGCCGTCTTCTTTTGGTCGCTGCAGATAAAGGCCCGCCCACTTGAAACTATCCCATTCTTCTTTTGGAATAGAAGAAAAGCCGTTTTCTGCATAATGAGGGATATCTTCAAATATTTTCAAGCCATCTTTTACAAGCTTTTTTTGTTCTGTTTTATTGATCTTCGGATTTTCTGCCCACGTCTTTTCATATGCCATTCTATCAATCTCCTTTTTATTTAGTTAAATCAGCTTTCTTTTTTTCAAATAATGTAAGATACTCTCCACACACTCGGAAACGTTTTGTTCGTTTGTATGTATGGTAAGAGCAGGTGATACCGGTTCTTCATAAGGTGAATCAATTCCAGTAAAGTCAGGAATCTCACCATTTCTCGCTTTGCTGTATAAACCTTTTGGATCTCTTTTTTCACATTCGTCGATCGGACATGAAACGTAAATCTCGATAAATTCCTCTTCTGAAATGATATTCTTCGCCATAACCCGATCTTGAATAAACGGTGAGATAAAAGCTGTAAGTACGACCGTCCCGTTATTTACAAATAGCTTTGACACTTCAGAAATGCGTCGTATGTTTTCACTTCGATCTTTATCTGAGAAAGAAAGATCACGGTTTAGTCCATTTCGAATGTTATCTCCATCTAACACATAGTTTCTTATTTCTTGATCAAAAAGCACTTCTGCTAATGCATTAGCAATCGTTGATTTTCCTGATCCTGAAAGTCCTGTAAACCAAAGTACAAAACTTGAATGGTTGTTTTGTTTTCGCCTAGCTTCTTTTGTAATTGAACTATCGTGCCAGATTATATTGTGGTGATTGCTCATTTGAATCTCCTATTCTATAATTTTCATCATTTCGATTTAGTCCATTAATTAGCACCTCTATTACTTCTCTTCGGCTGAACGTACTTGGTGGAAGTTCCCCATTTCGAAGGAGCTCTCTTACCTTTGTTCCGGATAAGATGACATGTTCTTCCGTTGGGTGTGGACACGTTTTAGAAGAAGCCATCCCTTCGCATTTGTTGCAATAAAAGCTATGTTCAAAAAACAAGGTTTGGATACCGATCTCCTCTTCTGTAAACTGTGAGAAGATCTCTTGTGCTTCATACGTCCCGTAATAATTCCCTACTCCAGCATGGTCACGACCGACGATAAAGTGAGAGCAGCCGTAATTTTTTCTGACGATCGCATGAAAGATAGCTTCACGAGGACCTGCATAGCGCATCGCTGCAGGAAATACAGCAAGAAACACGCGGTTATTAGGATAATAGTTTTTTAGTAAAACATGATAGCTTTCCATTCGAACATCAGCTGGTATATCATCAGACTTTGTTTCACCAACAAGTGGATTTAGGAAGAGACCGTCTACAATTTCAAGTGCAGCTTTTTGAATATATTCATGAGCACGGTGAACGGGATTTCTCGTTTGAAAACCTACAACGGTATTCCAACCTAATTCCTTAAACTGTTTTCTTGTTTCACTCGGATCGAGATGATACTCTTTGAACGAATTTTTCTCAATTCGTTCAACAAGCGTAATCTCGCCGCCTACATAAACAGAACGTCGTTCGAACAGCTTCTTAACTCCAGGATGATTATGATCGGGTGTTTTATAAACACGCTCGGCTTCAATTTGTTTAACAGGAGTATAAACATCATCCACGTTAAGAATTCCGTAGGTTACACCATCGTATGTTAAACGAACTTCTTCACCTCTTTTAAGTGTTGATGCTGTATCAGAATCTACCGGTAACGTGATAGGTAAGCTCCAAACCGTTCCATCACTAAGTCTTATATCGTGGACAACA
Organism: Fictibacillus nanhaiensis; assembly: GCF_049537595.1. Lineage (GTDB taxonomy): Bacteria > Bacillota > Bacilli > Bacillales > Fictibacillaceae > Fictibacillus > Fictibacillus nanhaiensis_F. The sequence continues at coordinate 1,603,949 of NZ_JBMULM010000001.1, read as the reverse complement.
GATTGATAATCTTTTTGGTTCAAAAATCCTGTTAATGGACTGTATGCTCCAATCGCGATCAATTCAAGGTCGCTAAGTGCTGTTGCATCAAGATTGATTTCTTTTTTAATGTGCTGATATGGTGTATCAGGCTTGAAACGATTGATCAGTTGCCCTCCATGCGGTTGAATCGTACTCATAGTGTTTCTCTCCTCCTAATAATTCTCTATTTATTCTCATGAAGCCCACATTCTAGTTTTTCAGTTCCCGACCATCGTCCGGAACGAAGATCATCTGCGTTAATAGCTGCTTGTGTACATGGAGCGCAGCCTATACTTGGATAACCATTGTCATGTAGTTTGTTATACGGCAAGTCATGCTTATGGGCATAACGCCAAATATCTTTCCACGTCCAATGAATGAGCGGACAAATCTTAATACTTTTGAAACGTTCATCCCTGTTGACGAATTCAGTATTACTCCTAGCCACTGACTGCTCCTTACGAAGACCAGAGAGCCAAGCTTTGACCCCTTTTAACTCTTCTTCTAAAGGAATCACCTTTCTGATCATGCAGCATAGGTTGGAGTCCACCTTCCAAAGAGCATCATTGTGTTTTTCTGCTTGCTCCTCTAGAGTGAGAGCTGGCGTTTTTAGCTTGATTCGAAGTGAAGGATACCTTTTCTTTGCTGCTTCAATTACGTCATAGGTTTCTTGAAAATGCAGGTTTGTATCGAGAAACACGATCTGTGCATCTGGCTTTACTTGGGAAACAAGATCAACAAGAACACTACCTTCTATACCAAAACTGCATGCATAGACTAAGTCTTCACCGTATGTTTCAAAAGCCCACTCCAACACACCTAGAGCACCTTTTGTCGGATTTTCGTGATCAAAATCTGGCAATTTCTCATTCCAAGTTACATACGTTAGCAATTCGCTACCTCCTTTTAACATAAAAAAGCGGCTTTAACGTTTTTAGAGCTTAGCCCTATCGTTAAAACCGCCTCTAGTTTTCTAGTCAGCGAACTATTTAATTCTTACCTTCTCGTTCTTTTCAAGCTGAATCACTTTCCCATCTTGAACGATTAAAGTGATCGAACCAAATTTAATACTGCTCAGCATCTTTTCAAGCTGAGGAAGAAAATCACTTGCACCCTTTTCATTCGCCACTCCACGGCCTCCCTTTCTAACATTCTATCTTTAAAAGGCTTTTTTCTAAAAGGTTGGTTGGTCATTTTTGTGTTTATCTTCATTGACGAGTTGATTGGAGCGTAAGATGCGAGACTCCTGGGGGATCAGCGGGACAGGTGAGACACCTAAGGACACAAAGTGTCGAGGTGGCTCACCGCACGCCCCCCGGAAAGCGAGCATTCTGGAGCGGAGATCAACTACTCTCAAGAGCAACAAAAAAACCTTCCCATTTCGGAAAGATAGTGGAGGTAAACATATTACCTTATCTTCCAAAATGTAAATACATTCTGCTGGAGTTAGCACCTTACAAATCGCAGGTTGCCGGGTTTCATCGGGCCAGTTCCCTTCACCACTCTGGATAAGAGTTTAAATTTTATAAAATCATAACATATCTGAATTGGATATCAAGACCTATTTTTTCATTTTTCTATTTTTACAAAAAATTTCAACAAACAGTTGACTTTTTATGTTTTAGGATCATATAGTATTAACTAAAATTTAATCCGTATCGCTGATCGGTAAACCGAAGGCTCTTAACATCACTTGTTAAGGGCCTTTTTATTTTGAGGAGGAAGAATATGAAAAAGTTAATCGTACTAGCTTTAATTGGTCTTGTTGCACAGTTGATCGATGGTTCACTAGGGATGGCTTATGGCGTTACATCAACATCACTTCTCTTAGTAGCGGGGATTGCTCCTGCAGCTGCATCTGCATCCGTACATCTTGCTGAAGTCGTAACCACTGCGGCATCCGGGGCTTCACACATTAAATTCGGAAATGTGGACCGGCAAGTCGTTCTTCGCTTAATTTTGCCGGGTTCAATCGGAGCATTTGTAGGTGCTTGTTTTTTAAGTAATCTGCCTGGCGATTTAATAAAGCCTTATATCTCAATCTTTCTAATTCTCCTTGGAATTTATATCTTATATCGTTTTTTGTTTAAACTTGGAGAAAAGAAAGCAACAGAGAATGGTAAACCCTTTACGAAAAAACAACTTATTCCACTTGGATTATTAGCAGGATTTTTAGATGCTACAGGTGGTGGTGGCTGGGGGCCAGTCACCACTCCGGTCCTTATGGCAAAACAAGATATGAAAACTAGAAAAGTGATCGGTTCTGTAGACACGAGTGAGTTCGCTGTAGCAGTATCTGCTTCAATCGGATTTTTCATCGCTCTCGGATGGGAACAAGTAGAATGGTTATGGGTAGGAGCGTTAATGTTAGGAGGAGTGGTTGCGGCTCCAATTGCTGCATGGCTAGTTCGTCTCATTCCATCTCACATATTAGGGGTATTGGTAGGAGGACTTATCATTATTACCAACACCAGAACTCTTCTTCATACTCTTGGTGTATCAAATAACATGTTGTTCTCGATCTACTTTGTTCTTGTTGCTTTTTGGGCGGTCGGTATTATCTATGCGGTAAAAAGTAATCCGGAAAATAAAAACACGAAATTTTTAAAAAATTCTGTTGACTATTGATACTGACCTATGTATTATAAATCTTAATTCAATATTCAAATCTTCTTATCCAGAGAGGCTGAGGGACTGACCCTATGATGCCCGGCAACCAGCGGAAACGCATGGTGCTAATTTCAGCAGAACAATTTATGTTCTGAAAGATGAGACTTCGATCGGGTGAAATCATCGGGACCTCTTCTTTTGGAAGAGGTCTTTTTTTCTGGGATAAGTTGAAACTGAATGCGATTGGATATAAAAATAACGTTGAGGAGAGATTCGAATATGACTGATCAAAAAGCAGAAAGACAGTATGGGTTTGAAACGATTTCTTTACATGAAGGTCAAAAAGTAGATCCTACAACAGGAGCTCGAGCAGTACCTATCTACCAGACCACTTCCTATCAATTCAATTCAACAGAGCACGCAGCGAACTTATTTGCCCTAAAAGAGTTCGGAAACATCTATACGCGTTTGATGAATCCAACGCAAGATGCATTTGAACAGACCATCGCAAAACTTGAAGGCGGTGTCGGAGCTCTTGCTCTTGCATCCGGCCAGGCTGCCATTACAAATGCTATATTCAATATTGCTGGCTCCGGTGATGAAATTGTCGCTTCTACCTCCCTATATGGTGGAACGTATAACTTGTTCTCAGTCACTCTCCCAAAGCTCGGCATCCATACACAATTCGCTGAAATTGATAATCTTCAATCGTTTAAAGATGCTATTACAGAAAAAACAAAAGCCTTATACATTGAGACCATCGGCAATCCGAAAATCGATGTTGCAGATATTCAAGCGATCGCTGACATCGCACATGACGCAGGAGTTCCTCTTATTGTAGATAATACGTTGGCTACACCTTACCTTTGTCGTCCGATCGACCATGGAGCGGATATCGTTGTTCATTCTGCAACAAAGTTCATCGGAGGACATGGTACTTCAGTCGGTGGAGTTATCGTTGATTCTGGAAAATTTGATTGGAGCAATGGGAAATTCCCAGGCTTGACTGAGCCTGATCCAAGCTATAAAGGAATTGTGTATACGGATGCATTTGGTCCACTTGCGTATATTTTAAAAGCACGTGTACAGCTGCTTCGAGATCTAGGTTCGTCTATCGCGCCGTTCAACTCCTTTCTATTTATTCAAGGATTGGAAACACTTGCTCTGCGTATAGAACGTCATGTTGAAAATACATTGAAAGTAGCGAAGTTCTTAGAGAGTCATCCATCGGTTGATTGGGTTAATTACGCAGGACTTCCAAGCAGCCCTTACTATGAACTTGCCCAAAAATATCTCCCTAAAGGCGCAGGTGCGATTTTAACATTCGGGGTTAAAGGCGGTGTAGAGGAAGGTAAAAAGTTGATTGAAAATGTTAGCATCTTCTCTCACTTGGCAAACGTTGGAGATTCAAAATCATTGATCATCCATCCAGCTAGCACCACTCACCAACAACTATCTGAAGAAGAACAAAGAAAATCAGGCGTAAGTCCAGAACTGATCCGACTTTCAATCGGAATTGAAACAGTAGATGATCTAATCTATGATTTAGATCATGCTCTAAAAGCGATCTCACTTTCTCCAAGTGGATTGTAGATTACAACGCTTAAGCTGTTCAGAGGAATCCTTTGAGCAGCTTTTTTTGTTGTCAAGACTCTTCTTCTGTTAACGACCACCTTAAACGGAAAGCATCTTTAAAACAACCTTGCATACAAAATACAGCTTTGTCATAATTCAGTTTCTCCTTACAAATACTATAGGTAACAAATTTTAGAATGAGGGCTCATTATGTCTACCATTGTAAGAGTGATTGTTTCCGTGCTTTTATTTCAAATTCTGTTTATTGGACCTCAAGTAGATGCTGGTGTTGTAAATCGTTTCGAAGTTGAAAAGTATGGAGATGTGATCTGGGAAGTTCCTTCAAAAAAGAAACAAGTTGCGATTACATTTGACGATGGACCAGACCCCGTATATACCTCTCAGATCTTAGATGTTCTTAAAAAGGAAGGTGTACATGCAACATTCTTTCTTATTGGAAAGCGGGTTGAGAAGTACCCTGAAATCGTGAAAAGAGAGCTAAACGAAGGACATGAAATCGGCAACCATACGTATAATCACCCTAGCTTCCACACGATTTCAAGGCATAAAGTTGTGGTTGAAACAAGAAGGACTGAGCACCTTCTAGATCCTGCTCATCATTCAGATTACATAAAATTGTTTAGACCTCCAGGCGGGACAGTTACAAAGAACAGTTTAAAAGTCTTAAAAAAAGAAGGATATAAGGTTATCCTTTGGTCTTGGCATCAAGATCCCCGTGATTGGACAAATCCAGGATCTGAAAGGATCGCCAGACACATCCTCACGAATTTAAAAAACGGAGATATTATTCTTTTACATGATTCTGGCGGTAATCGCAGTCAAACTGTTGCTGCATTAAAGATTATCCTTCCTAAGCTTAAAGAAATGGGTTATGAAATTGTAACGGTTGATGAACTATTAAAAATGCACCCACGATACAATGAGTTTCACGAAGGTGAAATGAAGAAAGAAGAAGTCCCCTTAATAATCGAATAAAGAGTGAAAAGAACAATTTTTATTATTAGATTGTTCTTTTCTTTTCATATTTTAACTTCCCTACCTACTCCTCTTTTTTTTTGACTCCTGACTCTTGACTCCAGATAACTTAGTTTTTAACTATAAATAAAAGCGCTTGCATTTTATAATCACTGTACTATAATACTTGTATACAAGTATACTCGTTCTACAAAAGGAGGTTATTATGTTGAACGATTCTAATGATTTTCTCTATCCTGAGAAGTGGCTTTCTAAAGCTTCAACCGGGGAACGTGTCGCATGTGAACTGAGAATGAGGATTATCTCGGGACTCATTGAAAGCGGTACCACTCTTTCTGAAAATAAATTAGCAGCTGAATATCATGTAAGCCGCTCTCCTATACGAGAAGCACTTAAAGTTCTATCAAATGAAAACTTAATTCGTTTAGAGCGCATGGGTGCAGTTGTGATCGGCTTAACGGAAAAAGAAATTGAAGAAATATATGATGTTCGCCTGCTTATTGAGACGTTCGTGTTTGAACGGCTCGTAAAAAACGATACCACTCAAGTAGTTAGAGAACTTACAAAAATCTTAGAAATGATGCAGATTGCAATAAAGTACAAAGATGCTGATGAGTTTGCTCTTCAGGATATTTTGTTTCATGAAACAATTATTCGTTCTATCAATCATTCATACATTACGATGATCTGGAACAATACAAAACCTGTTATGGAAAGCTTCATCTTATTATCGATGCGCATGCATTTTAACGAAAAATACGATGACCTTTCTCGAATCATGAAAAACCATGAACTCTACATTGATGCGATCTCCTCAAAAAATAGAGAGATCATGATTCAATCACTTCATCAAAATTTTGATGATGTTCAAGGAAAAGTAGATGATTTATGGATGTCACAACAAATGCTATCAAAAGCATGGCAGCAAGAAAAGGAGTAGATCAATGACAGATATCGACAGTACACAACATAGAAAAAGCTATATGGTAGGAGTCGACATCGGGACTACAAGTACAAAAGCAGTGTTATTTAATGAAAACGGTGAAATTCTCTCTCAAGCAAACATTGGGTACCCTCTTCACACACCTGATATTTCTACTGCGGTACAAGACCCAGAAGAAATTTTCCAGACGGTTTTGCAAACCCTTACAAATGTAATAAAGAAATCTTCAATATCATCTAACGCTATCTCTTTCATTTCCTTTAGTTCTGCAATGCATAGTGTGATTGCAATAGATGAAGATGATCAACCTTTAACACCTTGTATCACCTGGGCAGATAACCGTAGTGAAGAATGGGCTAGAAAAATAAAATTGCAATATAACGGACATGAGATCTATAAGCGAACAGGAACTCCTATCCATCCGATGAGTCCGTTATGTAAAATCGTCTGGATCGTAAATGATCAGCCTGAGATCGCAGCTAGAGCCAAAAAGTATATAGGAATAAAAGAGTTCATATTCCACCGCTTATTTAATGAATATGTGGTAGATCATTCTCTAGCATCAGCTATGGGGATGATGAATTTAAAAAACCTGGATTGGGATGATGAAGCTTTACGTGTTGCAGGGATTAATCGTAATCAACTATCTACCCTAGTCCCTACTACAACGATCTTCAATCACTGTCAAATGGATATTGCGAAACAGATAGGAATCGATTCCAATACACCATTTATTATTGGAGCAAGCGATGGCGTTTTATCAAACCTTGGTGTTGATGCGATTGGCAAAGGCGAAATTGCCGTAACCATTGGTACGAGCGGAGCTATTCGTACAATAATTGATAAGCCGCAAATAGATGAAAAAGGAAGAATTTTTTGCTACGCATTAACAGAGAATCATTGGGTCATCGGTGGCCCTGTAAACAACGGCGGTGTTGTCTTGCGCTGGATCCGGGATGAATTTGCTGCATCTGAACTTGAAACCGCAAAGCGATTAGGAATCGATCCATATGAAATACTCACAAAGATAGCAGAACGTGTTCGACCAGGAGCAGATGGTTTATTGTTTCATCCGTACCTTGCTGGTGAACGTGCTCCACTTTGGAATTCAGATGTTCGAGGATCTTTCTTTGGTCTAACGTTGTCTCATAAAAAAGAACATATGATCAGAGCAGCACTTGAAGGTGTGATCTATAACCTTTATACCGTGTATTTAGCATTGGTCGAATGTATGGATGAACCAGTAAGCAGAATTCAAGCGACTGGTGGCTTTGCTCGATCAGAAACATGGCGTCAGATGATGTCAGACATTTTTGATACAGAGTTAGCCGTTCCAGAAGTTTACGAAAGTTCTTGTTTAGGGGCATGTATTCTAGGCTTGTATGCAACAGGAAGAATTGAATCGTTTGAAGCGGCTTCAGATATGATCGGGAGTACTCACACTCACACTCCAAATCAAGAAGCGGTTAAAGAATATAGAGAATTGTTACCGATTTTTATCAGTCTATCTAGAAAACTAGAAGAAGATTATTCGCGTATTGCAGCGTATCAAAGAAATATAATCACTAGAAAAAATTAACATCAGGGGGATCTATCATGCCATTATTTATCGTAGCTTGTGGAATTTTAGCATTGTTACTATTGATTATGTATTTCAAGTTAAACACATTTATCTCACTAATTATCGTATCATTCGGTGTTGCATTAGCACTAGGTATGCCACTAGGAGAGATCGTTAAATCGATTGAAGCAGGTTTAGGCGGAACACTTGGTCATTTGGCGTTAATCTTCGGTCTAGGTGCTATGTTAGGTAAACTAATTGCTGATGCCGGTGGTGCTCAACGAATAGCTATTACACTTATTGAAAAGTTCGGTGAAAAGAAAATTCAATGGGCGATTGTAGTTGCTTCGTTCATTATTGGTATCGCTTTATTTTTTGAAGTAGGTCTAGTTTTATTAATTCCAATCGTATTTGCCATTTCAAAACAATTACGCGTTTCTATTCTTTATCTTGGAATTCCAATGGTAGCTGCTCTTTCAGTAACCCACGGATTCTTGCCACCTCATCCGGGTCCAACGGTTATTGCAGGAGAATTTGGTGCTAATATTGGTGAAGTATTGCTTTACGGTTTTATCATTGCGATTCCAACTGTTATTCTAGCTGGACCCGTGTTTACGAAAATAGCAAAAAAGATTGTTCCTGACTCATTCAATAAAACAGGAAATATTGCTTCATTAGGCGAACAAAAAGTGTTCAAACTAGAAGATACACCTTCTTTTGGTATTTCAGTGTTTACAGCTATGCTTCCCGTCATTTTAATGTCGATTGCAACGGTGATTACACTTGTTCAAAACACGATGGGTATTGCAGACTCGAAGACCTTTGAAGTGATCCGCTTTGTTGGTGACGCTTCAACTTCCATGTTGATCTCTTTACTCGTAGCGGTTTATACGATGGGGTTAGCAAGGAATATTCCTATTAAAACGGTTATGGATTCATGTACAACAGCTATCACTCATATCGGAATGATGCTTTTAATCATCGGTGGAGGCGGAGCCTTCAAACAAGTATTGATCAACGGCGGCGTTGGGGATTATGTCGCTGAATTGTTTAAGGATACAACATTCTCTCCAATCTTACTGGCATGGATTATCGCAGCCATTCTTCGTATCTCGTTAGGATCTGCAACGGTAGCTGCCTTAACAACAGCGGGTCTAGTTATCCCATTACTAGGCCAGACCGATGTAAATCTTGCGTTAGTCGTACTTGCTACAGGTGCTGGTAGTTTAATAGCATCACACGTGAACGATGCTGGTTTCTGGATGTTCAAAGAATATTTTGGCTTGAGTATGAAAGAAACGTTTGCAACCTGGACATTATTAGAAACTATTATTTCAGTTGCCGGACTAGGTTTTATCTTACTTTTGAGTTTGTTTGTATAAGAAATAAAGAAATCCCTATCGACTTAGCCTCGATAGGGATTTTATATGAAGTCCTCTTTGTATAGCAATTACGGTTACGCTAGCTGAATATTGAATTCTTCTAAAAGATCTTTAAACGCTGGCCGTTCATGCCCGTCTCTTCCTTTTACATGTGATGCAGTTACAAGTGAGTTTAACACGGCTTCTTCTGTTGCTTCCCCAACTGCTCTAAACGCGAGATCTAAATCTTCTTCATGTATAGTCGGAATGCTAGTGATATGCTTTGGTTTAAAATGAGGAATCTTTGTTGCAGTTGAAAAACCGATGACCACTTCCCCACTTCCGTGAGTAATGAATGAACCTGTTCTCGATAATCCGACTACTGACCTTTTAATGATTCTGTTCAACTGTCTTTCGGAAACAGGAAGATCGGTTGCAACAATAATCATAACAGATCCTTTGTCTTTTTCTTCCCACGATTTTAGTAAAGATTCCTTTAGTTCTTGTCCGATTCCTCTACCGTTTATCTGTAAGTCGCTTAATATTCCAAAGTTAGATAAAACAAGTACGCCAATCGTATACATCTGCTGGTCGATTGAGAAACACCTGGAAGACGTTCCGATGCCTCCTTTTAACGAATAACAAAGCATACCTGTTCCTGCTCCAACACTGCCTTCTATTACATGCTTCCCCGCATTTTGTAGTGCTTCTATTACATGATGTTTCTTTATAAACTGTGCTCTTACATCATTTAATAACATGTCATTGCATTCACCAACGATAGGGTTTACCGTTCCAGTTGTTCTACCGATTTCAGGATTTCGTTCTAACATATATGAAATCAATGCATCAGAAGCCGTGCCGATACTCAATGTGTTCGTTAGTATTATAGGCGTTTCTAACACGCCTAGTTCTTTCATTTGGATGGTTCCCATCGTTTTTCCGAATCCGTTGATCACATGGCTAGAAGCGATAAGTTTCTCCAAAAATGTATTTCCTTCATGAGGAATGATTGCTGTAACTCCTGTTTGACGATTTCCTTCACTTAGCGTCACATGCCCTACTGAAACACCCTCTACATCTGTAATCGAGTTGCTTATTCCTGTCTCAAGTTTCCCGATCTTCACACCAAAATCTCGAATTCTTTTCTGTTGCAATTTTTGCACCTCTCTATGCATTAGCTGAAATTTCGTTTGTTAAGATACTCTTCATAAGCTGATATCTTTTTGCGCAACATATCATCAATCTCGTTTAATACATGTATCTGATTCTGAACATGTTCTTGATGATTTTTTAACAAACCCAATCTTTTTTGAGTGGTTCGATCCCCTTGTAAGAATAACGAAGCATATTCTTGGATCTGAGCAAGCGGCATTTTCGTTTCTTTTAGTTTAATAACAAAACGCAGCCATTGAAGATGAGATTCTGAATAGCGTCGATCTCCATGTTCTGTTCGTTTTGGTGTTATGATCTTCTCTTTTTCATAAAATCGCAATGTATGTGTTGATACGTTAAGAAGTTTAGCTACTTCTCCAATGGAATACATATTCAATCACCCCAACAGTTATCGAGTTCCTTGACTTAGAGTTTACTCTAATCAGTATAATAAAACACAGAAACAATTATCAAACATTAGGGAGTGACTTATAATGAAATACACGGTTATAACTGGCGCAAGCTCTGGAATTGGATATGAAACGGCACTTGCATTCGCTGCTAGAGGTAAGAATTTAATAATTGCAGCGCGGAGAACAGAGGAACTTGAGCAGCTGAAATCAAACGTCCTTACTCAATATCCAAAACTGGATGTTGTTGTACGAACCGTTGATCTTTCAATTTTATCGAATGCGCATAATTTTTACCAAAGTCTAAAGAATTATGAGATTGAAACTTGGATCAACAATGCAGGGTTTGGAAACTTTGCTTCAGTCGGAGAGCAAAATTTAGATAAAATTGAAACAATGCTTCATTTAAATATAGAAGCATTAACCGTTCTTTCTTCTCTTTATGTAAAAGATTACGCTGACGTGGAAGGAACTCAAATTATCAATATTTCGTCTGGCGGTGGCTACACAATTGTTGCGGATGCTGTAACTTATTGCGCATCCAAATTTTATGTAAGTGCCTTTACAGAAGGACTTGCACAAGAATTAAAGAGTAAAGGACAAGCCATGCAAGCAAAAGTGTTGGCTCCAGCTGCGACCGAGACAGAATTTGCGAAGCGTTCCATGGATCTTGAGGAATTTCAATATGAAGGGGCCATGCCTAAATTTCATACAGCTGCAGAAATGGCCAACTTTTTACTTGATTTGTATGACAGTGAAAAAGTGGTTGGTATTGTAGATGGTGTAACCTATGAATTCCATCTAAAAGACCCCATTTATCCTTATGTAGAAAGAAGTAGAAAATAAGATAGTTACACATAATTTTATATACAGACCAAACAGTCCCCATGATAAATGTGGGACTGTTTGGTCGTTTGTATTTTTAAAATACTTGTGATCAATGAATTCTTAAGATTACTGTTCACCATTCGTCAGTTTAAGAACTTTTAACCCTGTTCCCATATCGGAAGCGTAGACATAGTTACCTGCTACATCAACACCCCAGATGTTTGATTTTTCAGGGATATATTTACCGAGTTCAACAGGTTTGCTAGGGTCTGTAATATCAACTGAACGGACCCCTCCGCCATAATGTGAAAGGTACAGCGTATTGCCATGTACTTTCGGATCGTGAACAGTGTTAGCAAACGTGACTCCATACTGAACATCGTCAACAAGCTCTGTTTTAAACTCACTCAATAGCTTTGGATTCGTCTTGTCCTTAATATCAAAAATACGTGTATAGCCGTAAGATTGTTCATAGCCTGGTTTTGTAGGATTATACACTTCACGTGTTTCAATCAACACATTACCGCCTTTAGCAAGAGCCGCAGAGTGAGCAGATCCTTGCTGTGTTGCAGTAAATGTTGTTCTTCCCAAATAGGTTGGGTTCTCCGGATTCTCCAAATCTAATACGATTGTACCTAGATCCCAGAAAGACAGATAAGCTGTTTTACCGTTCACATCAGCCATCGTACTATGGTTAAATACAGCGCGCTGCTTTCCATTCGAATCTGTCCAGTTATAGCCGTCAAAATTCTCTGGCACTTCTGGTAATTCACGAGGATCAAACTGATAAATCGTTTGTGGTGAAGCTGGATTACTTACATCAACAATTTGAAAGTCCTTTTGCTCTCCATGTGTATAATAATCAGCGTATGGATTTGCAGTCAAAACATACGGTTTGCCACCCTGCTCGGTCAAATACAGTTCATGTGTTCCAGTAACTCGCTTATCAAGCTCCCAGAATCCAAGCTTTTTTGGCTGATAAGGATTCGTTACATCATATAAAAGAAAGCCTCCAACAGAGTCTTCTGCTTTACGATTAAGCTGCTGAACGGAAACAACGGCTAAATCCCCTTGAAAGTGTTTTGTACTAACACGTTTCACGATTACTTTTTCTTGCCAAGTTCCTGGGATATCATCTGCAAACAACGCTACTTCTTTAGGATTTGATGGATCCTTAACATCCCAAACACGAACTCCGCCTTCACCACCACTTTTCGTATGTGTGCCTGTGTACGCGAAACCCTTATGTACATAAACGTCAGCTGTGTTATTCTGTTTCCCGTCTTTTTCTTTGATTTGAACAGCTGCTACCTCTTTCCAGTTAAAACTTTGAGATCCTTCGATCGTTGATTCAATAGCTTCATAACCAGGGCCAGTTCCTTTTTCAATAATATCCGATCCTAATTCATCGTGAGCTAAAACAAATGAACCAATACTTCCAATACTTAAAGCCGTTGCAAGACTAAGACTTAATACGAATTTTCTGTTCATATGTACCTCCCAGTAATTTAGTTCGCTACTGAGTTAAATTATTACAAAATTCAGCAAATTAACCTAGAGTCAAAGGAAGGATTTAACAATTTATGTTTTCTAGCATTTGTAAGTAGAAAGTTGCAGCTCAACGTTTCAGAGGATGCTTAAAGAACTAGATGATTCAAAAAGTAATAGTTGCCAGGTATATGGCAATACTCCAAATAATAATAGCTGATCCTTTATTAATTAGATTTAAGATGGTTCCCTCAGAGTCTATTTTCCCAATGGTTCTTCCCGCTAATGCCAATCCTATAAACCAGAACCATGATACTGCGACACATGTTAGAGTAAACACTACCCTTTCAGTTCCTGAATACGCGAGTGAACTCGTACCTATCACACCAATGGTATCTAAAATAGCGTGCGGATTTAAAAGGGATACTGTTGCGGCGAAAATGATTTGCTGTTTCGGCTGCATGCTAGATTGAGAGGTTTCCGTGTTCGTTTTGCTAGACCAAATCGACCACCCCATATACAATAAAAAGAGAATACCAACAATCATTAAAACCAATTTCAGCGTGCTAAAAGCAGTAATAATAGCCGATACCCCTGTTACAGCTAACACGATTAATATGGTGTCACAAACACCAGCAGTTACAACAGCGGGAAGACTTCTCCAGAACGATGGTTGTTGAGCACCTTGGTTAAAAATAAAAACATTTTGTACGCCTAATGGCAAGATCAGTCCAAAAGCTAATAGAATGCCATGAAATAGAGCTTGAGCCAAATGAAGATCAACTCCTTTTGAAGTGGAGGTAGTTAAATGTATACGAGTGAAATACGAAAGAAAAACCATGACCGAAAAAATGTAAATACCACACTAAGCCATTCACTATACTCAGAAATTAAGGCTTTAGCAAAAAAACTGGATAAGCCAGCAAATGAGCTTATTGAAGAAGGTATGGTTCACGTGTTGAATCAGTACAAGAAAACCAAATAGTGAAGTTTGAAGCGCACAGGTTAAATTCTGGGCGTTTTTTTCTATTCGTTAAACGATTAGTCCAGAAAACCACATATCCTTATGAAAAATTTTAAGTAGAGTGTTAAATTCAATTTATTTGGATAAAAAGAATACTAAATGATAAATAATGCTGGTTATTGGAAGTGATGTCTTTGAACACTTATTTAGATGTTGTGATACGTACTATTGTTGCTTTTATCGCCTTATATGTTGCAGCCCGTATACTAGGCAAACATACAGTGTCCAGAATGACAATCTTTGATTTCATCGCAGTTGTAACACTTGGTTCTGTAACAGCAAACCTCTCATTTGCGCTTGAAATCAAAGCTCGCTACATCTTTCTGGGACTTGTTATTTTTGTTATCTTGATCTATCTTTCTGCTTATCTTTCATTAAAAAGCAAAAGAGCTAGAAAATTTGTAGCTGGTGATCCAACTGTCGTAATTGAAAATGGCAAGATACTCGAACATAACATGAAGAAAATGCGCTACACACTCGATTATTTGAATCAACAGCTTAGGCAAAAAGATATCTTTTCTGTTGAAGAAGTGGATTATGCTCTCGTTGAAAATAACGGACTGCTATCAGTAAAGAAAAAAGAGCAGCACCTTAACGTTACGCGTAAAGACTTAAATATGTACAAGCCTGAAGTAAAACTGCCGATTGAGTTGATTATGGATGGCGAGATCTTACAGAACAATCTTAAAGAAAACAACATCTCTCATGAGTGGCTGCAAACAGAACTCATTAAGCGCAACCTCTCAGCGGAAAATGTCGTTTATGCCTTATTGACCAGCAGCAATAAACTTTATATAGATACACATGATGATCAGCTTAAGTCCCCTTTGGATGTGGAATAAGAAATAATTATTCAACACTTATCAGAGCAACAAACGTTTTTATACTCATCACCTCTAAAGAATTCTATTAACTTTAACGTATCATAGGTATGAAACTTTTAGGAGTATACAAAAAAGAGACTTAGGATGAAAGCCTCTTTTAAATAAGTTTACATAATATTATTATGGTCCTCTACTTCCAGTTCTTGTTTATGAACGTGTCTCTACCAGAAGTTTCACGCTCTTCTTTGTACGCTTTTGGATTCTTTTTGTAAAAATCCTGATGATACTCTTCTGCTTCATAAAATTCACTTGCTGGTAGAATCTCCGTTACAATCGGCTTATTAAACCTGCCGCTTTCTTCTATGTCCTTCAGAGATTTCTCCGCTAGTTTCTTTTGTTCCTCTGTATGATAAAAGATTGCCGTTCTATATTGACTTCCACGGTCTATAAACTGTCCTCCATCATCAGTAGGGTCAATTTGCGGCCAATACAGATCTAACAATTTTTGATACGGAAACACCTCCGGATCAAATGAGATTTGAACCGCTTCACGATGCCCGGTTTCACCCGTTTTAATCTGTTCATAGGTTGGATTTTTAAGTTCTCCACCTATGTAACCAGATACAATACCATGAATGCCAGGTAGCTCATCAAACGGTTTAACCATACACCAGAAGCAACCCCCTGCGAATGTTGCAAGCTCTTTATTACTCAAATTTATTCCTCCTAATAACAAAAACTCAATTCATAAAAAGATTTTATCGTGATAAACAAAAAAAGAACAGTGATTGCACTTAGCTGTTCATAGGATAAACCATATAATACATACACTGTAAGCACTATGGATAAAGTGCGGTGAGGAATTTGAACTTTAAAGAAGAAATCGAATCTGAGGTTTTTAAACAGTGTAATGAGCTTCTTTCCCTCCAAAAAACGGATGGGACCTGGCATTTTTGTTTTGAGAATTCTGTAATCACAGATGCGTATATGCTCATTTTATTACGAACCATAGACTACAAAAATGAAAACCTTATTAAAAGGATAGCCGATCGAATCCTTTACAAACAATCTCTCGATGGCTTGTGGCGTGTATACCCTGATGAGGAGCCTGCGAATTTGTCAGCGACTATTCAAGCCTATACAGCTCTTTTGTATGCACAACCCCTTTCACACACGGAAGAAACGCTTCAAAACGCCAAACACTACATCGTAAGTAATGGAGGAATAAAAAATGCGGACCTTTTAACAAAGGTCTTTTTAGCCATGAACGGTTTATATCACTGGCCAGAGCTGCCGATTGATCCTGCCATTCTCTTTTCACTTCCACAGACATCTCCCATCAGTCGTTATGATATCAGCAGCTATGCAAGAGCACACTTTGCACCTGTTTTGTTAATGATTGAATCTAAGAAAAAACTTACTTCCAGATACACGCCAGATCTATCTGAACTAGTAGGAAAAACACAACAAGGATCTAACATTGAAGATTGGATCAATCTGTTTTCCATTTTGAACATTAGAGATTCATACAATAACACAAAGAAAGGTAACATACTTTCTTATATTCAAAATCATATTGAACCGGATGGAACTCTTCTGAGTTATGGGTTAACTACGATTTTTATGGTGTATGGGCTACTTTCTAACGGAGTTGATCGAACATCATCCATTATTCAGAATGCTCTAAGCGGTTTGATGAAAATGTTTTGTGAAGTAGATGGAACGCTGCATCTTCAGAACTCACCTTCTACTACTTGGGATACCTCTCTCATTCTCTATACATTGTTAGAAGCGGGTGTTCCTCCTACTCATGCAAACTTATTAAAAGGAGCTAGATTTCTGCTCTCTCAGCAACAAGCTAAGTATGGTGACTGGACGGTTCATAATCCCGATGCACTTCCAGGTGGCTGGGGTTTTTCAATAGGTAACACACAGCATCCTGATCTCGACGATACGCAAGTAGCACTCCGTACCATCGCAAGATATTGTCGCACATCTTCTTCCTATTATTCGAGTTATGAGAAAGGATTGTCATGGCTATTGTCCATGCAGAACGATGATGGCGGTTGGGCAGCATTTGAGAAGAACACAAATCGTTATTTGATTGGCAGTCTCCCGATCAAGCATGCGAAAGATGCGCTGATTGACCCGTCCACACCAGATTTAACAGGCAGAACCTTAGAGTTTTTAGGAAGTTACCATGGGATGAATCAGGATCACCACTCTATCAAAAAAGGGGTGAGTTGGCTTCTATCCAATCAAGAATTAAATGGCTCCTGGTACGGACGATGGGGAGTTTGTTATATTTATGGAACCTGGGCTGCCGTCACAGGCTTACGATCATGCGGAGTCCATAAGAATGAAAGAGCGCTTCAAAAAGCAAAGAAATGGCTGTTATCGATTCAAAATGAAGACGGAGGTTGGGGCGAGTCTTGTGAAAGTGATTCGTCGAGAAAGTATGTCAGTTTAAATAAAAGTACACCTTCTCAAACGGCTTGGGCACTTAATGCGCTAACTTCTATAAACGACCAACCAAATTCAAAAATGGAGGAAGCTGTCTCGTGGCTGCTGTCTAAACAAGAAGCCAGCTATCCAACGGGAGCCGGCTTACCTGGTGCATTCTATATTCGTTATCACAGTTATGAGCACATTTGGCCATTGCTTGCACTTACCCACTATTATAAAAAATACTATTGAGATGAATCTTCTGTATGTTGATCGATATCCTTATCTTTCTTCCGTAAAATACCTAGACCTAATACAGCAAGTAAGATCAGATATAAGGTAAACCACCATAGCGTCCAATTTCGCCCTACAAAATCTGTGAATTCCATTGTATTAGGATGAATATGGTTACTCATCGCCCATATGAGTAATCCGGCGGGCAATAAAAAGGGATGATAACTCGTAAACTTTGATAGATGCTGTAATCCTTTTAACGCTGTAAACAAACAAATTACAATCTTAACAAGTATTCCAAAAATCCATACAACTCCAATGATGACCTCTACCCGTTCAAATATATTAATAATAGAAATGTCTCTCATTAACTCATAAGTAGGATAGCTTTGCCGTTTCACCATATAAGCACCTTCCACACCTACAGCTACAAAAACGGTTAAAATAAGAGCACTCCCACCAATCAAGATTCCTGCTAGATAATTTTTTGAGAGTTTTTCTTTGTTTTTCACATACGTGAGAACACTTCCTAGCAGAATGATTTCGATAAAAGGAAATCCCGTCGTAGTGTATGCGCCTTGTGATATTTTTAAAAATCCTTGATCAAAAAATGGCTGCAGGTGCGAAAATCTGAACTGATTTGTAGTAAGTGCTAACGAACAAATAAAAAAGAGAATCATAAACGGTGTTAAAAATTCATTTACTCGGCCAATGTTATTTAATCCGTAGAAGCAAGAATACACAGCAAGTAAGATAATCATAATCTGAAAAGTCCAAGGACTTGACTCTGGAATGACGTTCGAAATCATAAAGTTACTAAGATTTCGAACAACATAAGAAGCTAAATGGAGAGCATAAAAGATGATTAAACTATTTAATATCGTTCCAACCACCTTACCCCCAGCCACTTCAGTAATATGAAAAATAGAGCGAAAGTGGTACCGTTTCAGTATTAAAATCCAAGTAACATTTAAGAACAAACCGATTATTACCGCAACAAGCATGGAAAGCCATGCATCCTGCGCAGAAAAAAACGCAGTTAAGTTAGGTGCCATTAATAATGAACTTCCCATTATAAAACTGATTACGATTAAAACAAGCTGCCATCGATTTATAGTATGGTTCATGTTTATCCTCCAAACATCAGTTTATATAGTGGTGAATATAAAGCATCAATCCAATCTGAAAATGGAAGCCATTTTCGGTTAGAGAGAAAGCTTGCCAAATTTATCATTGAGAAGATCCAAAAGGTCGTAAGTGTAATTCGATAGGATTTACTTTTGCTCATGGATCGTTTCCACCCTTGCTCCTACAGATTCAAGTTTTATAGACACATTTGTTTCAAGTTCAACATCGGAAAACTTTTCTTTCCAATTTTCTTTGTATTTCTTCCAAACTTCTGGATCTTTATTGTAAAGTAACTTCCCAAACCCAAATACATCCGTTTTTTCTTCCTGCGCCTTTTTCACTGTACTTTTTATATGCCTCGCTAATTCTTGGTTTACTCGTTTTTCCATTTCAAGAAGTTTTTGCGGATCCCCAACATCGACTGCACAGGTCACTTCTTGTAAGATCGCTCTTCCTTTGATAGTCACCACATATTTTAATCTGCCGTTTGAATGCTCTACTTTTGTGCTTGAATCAACTTTCTTCACCATGAATCCAACGTTGCCTTTTTGGCTATCACATTTATGGCTTAAGATAAAGATTTCCTTCACTCTATTATTAATGATTGACCAGCCTCTCGTTTGATCATTATTTAACCAAGCCACCATTTTATCTTTGTTGAAGACAGCCAATCCTGATATTCTGTAAGTCTTGTCATTGGCATGAATATTTTCTAGATTAGATGTATCATCTTGACTATCGTTAATCTTTACAATTCCTACACCTTGAATGACGGGATCTCTAAATTCTCCATACCGCCAACGAACAACGTCTTTTTCCTTGATTCCTTCTGAAATTCCTGTAGATGTGGCAGCTAACCTTACTCTATTTCTTAATGATTCTCCTGGATTCTTAAAGATTGGCGTATAAATAGAGAGGATATCTTTAGCCGTTGAATTTTTCGCGACAAACATGATGATATTATCTCGGACTTCATGATTTCGTTCCATAAAATCAAATATTGGGGCTATTCCTTTTTTTCTTGCGTATTTTTCACCAATAATGACACTTGTAATATGTGAAAAAAGCAATTTTCTAGGTAGTATATTTCTTCCTTTTTCAACGGCATCATAAAGAGTCTCACCTACTACCGTATAGGTGTAGACGGATCCCCCAGATCCTCCTGATGGTGCACCACCTTGTCCACCTGCTGTGCCTCCGGGATTCACCACTTGAAAATGAACAATCGTTTTATCTTTTTTGTAGTCCACACCTATGGAGGAAACGATTAGTAGTTCATTAAGCTCTACTCGGCCCGCACATCCAGATAAAACGAATGTAAAAGAGAAAATAACAGCAATTAAGTTCCATCTTCTCATGATTTTTTTACCCATTTTCTATGCAGCTTCGTTTGTGTCCACCATAAGGGCAGGCGTAATAAGCTGTCTTTTTGTTTTTCACTTTGAAAGGGGGCTAACGGTGAGAAGTATGGTCTTCCCATCGATGTTAATGAACATAGGTGGATCAATAGACCGATCATGAAAAAAATCATTCCAAAAATACCTGTTGTGGCTGCTAGAATCATCAAGCCGAATCGCAGCAACCGTGCGGCTCCACTAAAACCATAATACGGTGAAACGAAACTGGAAATGGCTGTTAATGAAACCACGATTACGATCGCAGGTGAAACGAGGCCTGCCGCAACAGCTGATTCTCCGATAACAATGGCTCCTACAATGGAAACCGCTGAACCGATGGGACGCGGCATACGAATACCCGCTTCACGAAGAATTTCGAAGATGGTTTCCATAACAAGTGCTTCAACAAAAGCTGGAAAAGGTACACCTTCCCTTTGAGCTGCCAAACTGACTAGAAGGTTTGTGGGAATCAGTTCTTGATGAAAGGTAGTAACGGCAATATACGCAGCCGGTAGAGCAAGAGATATCATGAACGATATAACCCGAATCACACGAATGAAGCTCGAGAGATCGAAGTGATGATAATAATCTTCAGCTGCTTGAAAAAACGAAATAAATGTAGTCGGCGTGATCAGTACGAATGGTGTCCCTTCGAACATGATCACAACGTTGCCTTCAGACAAGGCAGCCGCTGCTACATCTGGTCTTTCAGTAGATTGAAAAGTAGGAAATGGAGAGTATCCGTTCTCATCGATCAACTCTTCAAGCATGCCACTTTCAAATATCTTGTCCGTATTCAAGTTCGATACCCTTTTTATCACTTCTTGTAAGACTTCTTGATCAACTTGGCTTTCAAGATAGGAGACTAATATCGTTGTTTTCGTAATCTTTCCCACTTCAAATGGCTTAAACCGTAAAGTAGGATTTGAGATTCGGCGTCTAAGCAAGGTTGTATTCGTCTGAAGTGTTTCAATAAATCCTTCACGTGGTCCTCTTACCATTGTTTGCGCTTCAGGTTCTTCTACACCACGTGTCTCCCACGTTTCAAGGGGAATAGAATATGCCTCAGATATTCCGTCTACAAAAATAATGACCTGTCCTTTTAAAACGGGAGTAACAATCAAATCGAAATGCAGACAAGGACGTATCATTGCGGAAACTTCTGTTTGATGGATAAGTTCATTAGGTTTTAACTTTTTATTATCAGATTGTGAACGCTTTATAGGTTCAATAATGGATAACTCCAATTGTTGTTTGTTGATCAAGCCTTCGATGTAACAAATGCCAAAAGGAATAGGTATCTCTAAAAACTCTACGATCTTTACATCGATACTTTCCCCTAGAATTTTTTTAATCTCAGTTAAATTGTTCTTAAGATTAGAGGATACGTGAAGATGATCATAATTTTCAGTTGTTGAAGTTGAATCATGACGTTTTCTTTTGAAAAATTGCTGGCTCATCCCTTTTCCCCTTTCTAAATAATTCATGTTCTCAGCTTTTGTAACTGTCTTCAGTTTTATGCAAACACAAAGAGCACCTGGATGATCAGTCAGGCGCTTTTAAAGTCTAGGTTTTAACAGAGGCATGAAACTCTTTTTCGTTCATATATTTGGTAATACCACATTCAGTTATTGGTATTACCAGCAGAAAAGAGGTGTAACTCGCTGTGAAAACAAGATCTTCAGATATTGTAGGACGGCAGATTATCCAGTCCATAATAGAAGGAAAAATAGGCGTTCATGAATCAATGCCATCTGAAAGAGAATTGTCTTCCCGATTTAATGTAGGAAGACCAACAATTAGAGAGGCATTGCAACGATTGGAACGAAATGGTTGGATCACTATTCACAAGGGTGTCCCAGCCACAGTAAATAATTATTGGAAACAAGGAAATTTGATGACAATCGTTGATATGCTGCAACTTGAAGATGAGATTCCCGATGGTTTCATTGAACATATGCTTGAACTTAGAATTTCCTTAACTCCAGCTTATATAAAAGATGCATCTAAGCATAACCGGCTAAGATTAATCGCTTTGTTCTCATCATTGGATGAATTAAGTGATAAACCTCATTCTTATGCCATTTTTGATTGGAACTTGCAGCAAGATATGGCTCAGTTATCTCCAAACCCCATATATCGTTTGATCTTGAATAGCTTTAGTGACCTTTATCAAAGGATGGGACTACAATACTTTGAAAACTCCTCACACCGATCAATTTCTAAACAATATTACTTTGCTCTTTTGGATTCAATATGGAATGGAGACATTGAAGGAACTGAAAAGATAGCTCGATCGATGATGAAAACCAGTTTACAGCTTTGGAAGAAACAGATGAACGGAGGAGAAATACATGAAGAGTAAAGGAATTTATGGCGATTTTTTCTTGCATATTGATATCTTAATAATGATGTTTATTTTTATAGTGATGAATAGCTACTTATTTACAACGAACATTACAATTAATGTCTTATTGTTCTTTCCTCTAGGTATTTTAATTTACATGTTCAGCGAATACCTCACCCATCGTTATTTCTTTCATATAAAAGCACCTAAAAATACATTTTTGTTCAAACTGATAAAAAGATTGCATTATGATCACCACAAGAAGCCAAATGATTTGAGATTATTGTTTTTGCCCATTTGGTATAGCGCTCCTAGCCTCTTTCTTTTATCCACTCTTCTTTTTCTCATCACACGGTCCATCCCATACACTTTGTCTTTTGCAAGCGGTCTTCTCGTTATGTTTTTCATCTATGAATGGAAACATTATGTGGCTCACCGTCCGCTAAAGCCTAAAACCAGATTTGGAAGATGGATTAAAAAAACACATATCTTACATCATTATAAAAACGAGAACTATTGGTATGGTGTATCAACTCCTTTTATAGATGTCATATTTGGAACGTTAAAAGATGAGAAAGAAGTAGAATTGAGTGCAACTGCAAAAGATTTAGAAGAGAGATAGGCATGATGAATAGAAAAAGTCCAATTGAGCTTTTGCTACAATCGGACTTTAACGTTTTAAGCATTCAACTGTATCTCTTTTAATTTTTGACGCTGCTCATCTGGCCACCATGCTCCGCAATCATCCGAGACCACACATACTGAACATTTTTCAAGATCATATACCTTCATACCACTGATTGGTGGTGAATAGAGGTGAAGTGTGACGAGATCGCTTTTCTTTTGGGCTTTCATCTTATGAATTCCTTTTTTAGGTGCGTAAAAAATTTGTTCTCTTTCATGAGTCTTTGTAAATAATTCAGAAGGCAGTCCATTTTCTTTAATCTCATACACAGTATTTTCGGAAGAACCACTAAGCACTTTAATCCAGCCTTGAGAAGAACCGTGATCATGTGGAGCACACTCTAACTGAGACCAATTCATTACCAAAAGTTCTACATTTTCGTTTTGATATAAAAGCTTTCTATAATATGGTTTATTCTTTGAGGTTTTCAGTTCCGTTTCTATATCCTTAAGATCAATATCTAATGACAAAAGGGCTGTCTTGAGATCTTGTTTTGAAGGATTGTTTTTGATTGAATCTAAATTATTCAATGATTTAAGTATCGTCTTCAACACGTTACCTCCTTCTATAGGGTTTAAAAGTTAAATAAAAAAGATTGAAGCGCCACTTTAATTGTATGAACAAATACTCGTCACTTATGTAAGAAAAAGACATGATTAACCCAAATGTAAAAAACCGTCTAGCATTAGCTAAACGGTTGAAGTATCGTAGTTTTTAAAACAATGGATTTTGTCTTACATCTAACCAATATTCAGATTGTTCAAGTTCTCCAGCCATTTGCAGCAACAAACTCTCCTGACCTCTAGCTGCCATGAACTGTACGCCGATCGGTAGTCCCTCTTCTGTAAGATGAAGGGGAACACTCATAGCTGGTTGTCCAGTTAGATTCGCTAATTGAGTAAAAGGAGTTCGAGCCAGATTTTTTCTAGCGATCTGATCGACGATTCCCGCCTTCTTTAATAACCCTCCAAGCCCGATCTGACCGACAGTACGAATAAGGAATTGTTCTGAGGTTGTTGGCTGAAGCTCTCCAATCAAAGCCGGGGGGAACGCCGTCGTTGGCGTTATGTAAAAATCATAAGTATCATGAAAGGTCTCCATCTGGAGAGCCGCTTTATCCCATTCTCTAATACTGAGTACAAATTCTTCTGCTGAAGTTGCTTTTCCGAGCATACTAAGCAGCCACGTAGAAGGTTCTACATCCTTGTAGGTTGCTTTCCTACCTAGAATACTTTCCAGTGACGTTATAGTGGCAGCGGTTTCTCCAAAATACATCATGAGATAACTCTTCACTAACTTTTGTCCATCAACAGGTGCATCAACTTCTTCCACATCATGCCCCATAGATTGTAATAATTTTGCAGACTTAATAACGGCATCTCTACATTCAGGATGTACTTCAGTTCCGATGGGAGATGAGACAGAATAAGCAATTCTTAACGTTCGATTTATTGGGGTGCTAGCTGCATCAAGGAAGCTGCCTTCAAATTTTGGCGTATGAAAGGCACCTGCTTTCTCATGGCCGTGCAATTGATCAAGCATCGCTGCACTATCTCTAACGGTTCGTGTTATGACGTGTTCAGCTGATGCTCCCTGCCATGAGCGGCCAAGGTTAGGACCGACTGGGGTTCTGCCTCTTGTTGGTTTTAATCCAAACAAGCCACAATAAGATGCTGGAATCCGGATAGAACCTCCACCGTCATTCGCACCCGCAAAAGGTACCATACCAGAAGCGACTGCAGCAGCTGAACCCCCGCTTGATCCTCCTGGCGTGTGGTTTAAATTCCACGGATTGCGTGTTGGTCCATATTGGACAGGTTCTGTATAAGCGACTAATGCAAACTCCGGTACGTTTGTTTGTCCGAGAAATAAAACACCTGCTTTTCTTAATCTACGAACATATTCGGAATCCGTTTTTGCTCGGTATGAAAGAAAAGCTTTAGAGCCTGCAGTAATGGGTTCACCTTCCACCTCTTGCGAAATATTCTTCAACAGAGTTGGTACACCAGCAAAGAGTCCTTTTTGCGCATTTGCTGTCATTGCTCGTGCCTTGTCATACATCATGTTTATAACAGCATTAACTTTCGGATTTAGTGTGTCAATTCTTTTAATGGACTCTTCAACTAATTCAATGGGCTGTACTTCTTTCTTTCTAACCAACTCAGCAAGTCCTAGCCCATCATAGTCTTTGTAGTTGAATCCTTTCATCCTCCCTCACTCCTGAACTTTGATGAGAATGCTTTACAATCATTGTTTAATAGAATTTGTGCACCTCAAGGAGATGAAGTCATGTCATGATTTTCGTTCATTACCCCTTTTAAAATTGCCGGTTATTTTAGCCATAATCAACTGTTCTGCCATCACATTTTCAGCTATTCTTATTCGATTTAAAAACTTTTCAGCTTCTTTTCCTTTAAGAATTTTTACTTGTTTTCCGTAATAATCTAAAAACACGTTATGATCCTTTGTTTCTCGATAACTAAAAGGTTTTTCTTCCAAACGGTTTCTTTTATCAATATGTTCCATTTTCTCGTCACCTGCTTACGTTCTACTATTTACATATATTTCTTTTGTGTATTACATGTACTTTTCCACATAGACGTTCATTAGTCCTTCTAAATAGAAATACGTTGATCATTTGTGTGAAAACTGGACCAGAAAAGACATTTCTTAAAGATTATAGAAATGTCTTCTTTTTATATATTCTATTTTACTGTGATTCAATAGTAGATTTGGTCGACGTATCACTCTTTAACCTTTCTACAATTCTTCTTTTTTGATAAAGCATTGTTCCTGTTTCCGCAAGATCATTGATCATGGAACGATTGGCGAAAGCTCCAAAGATAATCCCTGCGATCGGTACCATCTGAAAAAGCTTTTTCCAGCCAAATGACTCTGTAAATGTTAAAGTGACTTCGCGCCAACCTTGAATTTGAGAAATAACTTCTCTTGATTTCATCTCGTCCTCACTAATTGCAGCAAGATCATTTAGAATCGCTTCTTTACCCACATAATCAGACGTAGAGAACTGAAGGCATTTTAGGATATAGACTCGTTCTTCTTTATCGTTTGGATCATACCCGTGTATGATTGCGATTTCTTGTAAGGTCTTTAAAGAGATTGCTAAAATGGCAGGTATATCAATGGCTAATGTGAAGATACCTCCAATTCCAGTACTGGCTCCTTGAAGGGTTGCTGCACTTTTTCGTTTGTTTGCTAACTCCAAAGAAACGTTCTTCATTTCTTCCAATGGTATAGTTTTAAAGTCTGCTAACTCTTCTATCGTTCTTCCGGTTTGTTTTTCGAAGAACTGAAAAACAGATATCTCTTTAGTTAGATATTGACCACCGTTTTGTATGTAACCACCTATTTCATCGAGAAGTGTTCCAATCTTATTTTGAATAAACTTTGGTGTCACTTTATCTAGCAGCTTGAACGGCAGCCGGGTAATTCGCTCCCAGAACCACAAGCCTTTTTGATCTTTCTCCCATTTCTCGATCTGTTGAAGTTCTTTTAATAAATACTCTTTTGATTCCATCGTCCTTCATCCCATCTATATTTTCATAACTATTGTACGTTTTGTGCTGATTTAAGTTTCAACACGTGAAAAACCGTCTAGAATCAAATTCTAGACGGTACTTCAATGAAAAGGTGATTATTATAGAGTTTTTAGGGATTCACGAATAAAAGCTGGAATGTCATCTGGTTGACGACTTGTTACTAGATTGCCTCCACACACGACTACTTCTTCATCCTTTACTGTTGCTCCGGCGTTCTTCAGATCAACATGAATGGACTTATACCCTGTAATGTGTCTACCATTTAATACCTCTGCAGAAATCAAGAGCTGCGGTCCATGACAGATTGCAAATACAGGCTTTCCTTCGTCAGCAAAATGCTTGGTGAACTGAACGAATTGATCATCACCTCTTAAGATATCAGGCGAGAATCCACCAGGAATGAAAAGCGCATCATAATCTTCAGGTGACACTTCCGAAATGGCAGCATTGGTTGTTACTTGTGCTTCTTTTTGCTTGCCTTCTAGTGTTGCACCCTTTTCTGAGCCGATAACGGTTACCTCATGGCCAGCTTCACGAAACGCTTTTGCTGGTTCAGTATATTCTACATCTTCAAACATGTTTGCGAGTACTGTTGCAATTTTAGCCATTATTTAACCACTCCTCAATTTTATGTGTACATTTGTTGTATTACCATTGAGGAAGTATATTAAACCCCTTTTTAAGTTCTTGCTTTAAAACAAGGCCACGATATATAGATGAATCATTAATACAGCAGCTATTAAACCAAGTAACGAGGCTATGTTTGTTTCCGTTTTTGAACCTGTTTTCGTGTAGAATGGAAAACGAAATCGAATGGGCAGCGGATACAGAAGCTGAATACCTCTCGAAGTTGCAGCATCCAAAACGAGATGTGAAAGCACCCCGATCACCAAGCCGATGCTTAAAGTTTCTTCAAATCGCCACTCTATGCATTGCGGCAATAAAAATAATAATAAGATCATAATCCAACTATGAGTAATCGTACGATGACCAAATGTCGCTGAAATCGTTTTTGAAAGAAAAACCGTTTTCTTACCTAAATATGATCCTGGATGGCAAAGATCAGGAAGCAAACTGCCTAGAACAGCCGCACCGAAAAAAGTAAGCTCATGCTGCATAGTCTCCGGAGGCAAATCGGTAAATGCTTTATAAGAAGCCCCTGCTACAACGCCTCCAAGTAAATGTGTGTTGCTCTTCATGTTATGTATCTCTCATTTCTCTGGTTGTGTCGTTTCCCATATAGTTTTTCTTAACTTAATGTTAAATCCTAAAGATTTGTTGATCTTTATTTTTTTCTTCAATGACAAGTTGATTGGAGTGCAAGGTGCGAGACTCCTGGGGGATCAGCGGGACAGGTGAGACACCTAAGGGCACGAAGTGTCGAGGTGGCTCACCTCACGCCCCCCGGAAAGTGAGCATCCTGGAACGGAAATCACCACTTTCAAGACTCCGAAGTTTTTAACCTTCAAAAAAAGAAGAAAAGAGCAGCAAGAGCTACTCTTTTGATTGTTCAGTTGAAACCATTGATTTAATTTGAGTAATCGGACCCGTTTCACCTGTATCCACAACAAACGATCCATTGTTATATCGATCAGCTGGCTTATAGTTCGATGTAGAAATCTTCTCAACTTTTCCTGAACTTGTTTCTAAAACAAATTGTGTGTCATCTGCAGTTATTAACTTCATTCCCACAATACGATGAGGGTTTGATTTCAATTCTCTTACCATCACAAGACCGCGTTTCGCACGTGAAGTTCTTTCAAATTCTGTAATTTTCATCTTTTTAAGCGCACCACGCTGTGTGGCAATAACAACTTGTGCCTTTTCCGGATCTTCCGGAAGTGCAAATCCGCTAACCACATGGTCACCAGTTTTCAAGTTAATTCCTTTAACTCCTGAAGCTCTCTGTCCAACGATGGAGATTTCTTCTTCTGCAAACCATAGTCCCAATCCAAAATGTGTCGTAATGAAAACATCTTGCTCTCCGTTTGTTAGTGAAACGTCAACGACTTCATCATCTGCTTTTAACTTAACAGCCATTAATGGACGGTTATATCGTGTTGCTTTATAAGATTTGAGTTCTGTTTTCTTAGCCATACCTTGCTTAGTAAAGAAGATAAGGTATTGATTTTCTGCAAATTCTTTTATTGGGTAGGCTTTGATCAGTCTTTCGTCTTTATCTAGTCCAACAAGACTTGCTAAGTGCTGCCCCATGTCTTTCCAACGAATCTCAGGCATCTCGTATACAGGGAGATAAACGTAGTTTCCTTTGTTCGTGAACATGAGTAGCGTTTCTGTTGTGTTGAGTTGAGACGCCATGAGAAGAGAATCTGTATCTTTCATGCCTGGCGGTTCACCGTTTGATGCGCTGTATGAACGAACGCTAGAGCGTTTTACATAGCCATCTTCTGTAACAGTCACCATAACATCTTCGGACGGAATCATCACTTCCATGTCGATCTTGATCTCTTCGATCTCCGCTTCAATGATTGTACGGCGTGGATCAGCGTATTTCTTCTGAACCTCAGCCATCTCTTTTTTGATTACGTTAAACAGCTTTTTCTCGCTGTCTAATAAGGAACGAAGATACGTAATTTTTTTCGCTAATTCCTCAGCTTCCGATTGAAGCGTCGTAATATCCGTATTCGTTAAACGGTAAAGCTGCAACGTAACGATGGCTTCAGCTTGTGGTTCTGTAAACTGAAACTTCTCGATAATGTTGTCTTTTGCATTTCGTTTGTCTTTAGAAGCACGAATCGTTTCAATCACTTCGTCTAAGATGGAAATAGCTTTGATCAAACCTTCAACGATGTGTGAACGCTCTTCTGCTTTTCTTAGATCATATCGTGTTCTTCGAGTAACAACTTCTTTTTGATGCTGAATATAAGAATGAAGAATCGCCTTCAAACCCATCAATTTCGGTGTCTTGTTATGAATCGCTACCATGTTGTAGTTATAGGAGACTTGAAGATCGGTATTTTTAAAGAAATAGTTAAGAATTCCTTCTGCATTACCGTCTTTACGAAGCTCGATTACGATTCGTAGACCGGTGCGATCTGTCTCATCGCGGATCTCAGCGATACCATCTACCTTTTTATCTAAACGCAACTCATCCATGCGCTTAACGAGATTCGCTTTGTTCACTTCAAAAGGAACCTCAGTAATGACGATCTGCTGACGACCGCCTTTTAAGCTCTCGATCTCTGTTTTTGCACGAATGATAAAGCGGCCTTTTCCAGTTTCAAACGCCTTCTTAATGCCATCAAGACCTTGAACGATTCCGCCTGTTGGAAAATCTGGTCCTTTGATCACTGTCATTAATTCCTCAAGAGAAACGTCGGGGTTATCGATCTGCATCGTAACCGCATCGATTACTTCACCTAGATGATGTGGCGGAATATCTGTCGCATAACCTGCCGAGATCCCTGTTGATCCATTGACTAAGAGGTTTGGGTAACGGCTTGGTAATACGACCGGCTCTTCGGTTGTATCGTCAAAGTTTGGTGCGAATTCTACTGTTTCTTTATCAATATCACGGAGCAGTTCAGAGGCGATTGCAGATAGTCTAGCCTCTGTATAACGCATCGCAGCTGCAGGGTCTCCATCAATACTACCGTTGTTACCGTGCATCTGAATCAGAACATTTCTTACTTTCCAGTCCTGACTCATACGAACCATCGCTTCATAAACGGAAGAATCACCATGTGGGTGATAGTTACCGATTACGTTACCGACCGTTTTTGCTGATTTTCTGTATGGTTTTTCGTTCGTGTTTCCTTCTGCGAACATCGCATATAAAATACGGCGCTGAACGGGCTTCAGGCCGTCTCTTGCATCAGGTAATGCACGCTCCTGAATGATGTATTTACTGTATCTTCCGAAGCGGTCGCCGATTACGTCTTCTAACGGCAGCTCTCTAAATTTCTCAAGCAGTGACAATCTTTAAACCTCCTCAGAATGCTGACAAGTTCTCGTTATCTAGTATGTTAGTTTCTTCGTTTATGCCAAATGCAACGTGTTCTTCGATCCACTTTCGTCGTGGTTCTACTTTATCTCCCATTAGGACAGATACACGTTTTTCAGCACGGGCAGCGTCATCAATTCTTACTCGGATCAATGTACGTGTGTCAGGATCCATCGTTGTTTCCCATAGTTGATCAGCATTCATCTCACCTAGACCTTTATAGCGCTGGATGATATAGCCTTTTCCGATCTTTTTCTGTGCTTCTCTAAGTTCGTCTTCATCCCAAGCATATTCGATTACTTCTTTCTTACCGGTCCCTTTACTTACTTTGTAAAGTGGAGGAAGCGCAATGAATACTTTTCCTTCCTCAATAAGTGGTTTCATATAGCGATAGAAGAAAGTGAGTAATAGCACTTGGATATGTGCACCATCTGTATCTGCATCAGTCATGATTACGATCTTATCGTAGTTCACATCTTTTAATGTAAAATCAGAACCGACTCCAGCTCCAATCGCATGGATGATCGTATTGATTTCTTCGTTCTTGAAGATGTCAGCAAGCTTTGCTTTTTCTGTATTGATTACTTTTCCTCTTAGCGGAAGAATCGCCTGAAACTTACGGTCTCTTCCTTGCTTAGCCGATCCGCCTGCAGAATCACCCTCAACAAGATAAAGTTCATTCCGTTCAGGATTCTTTGATGTAGCTGGAGTTAATTTACCGCTTAACATGGAATCCTTACGTTTGTTCTTTTTACCGTTTCGAGCATCTTCCCGTGCTTTTCGTGCTGCTTCACGTGCTTGTGCGGCTTTAATACTTTTACGGATGAGCATTTCACTAATTGCAGGATTTTCCTCTAGGAAATACGCCAGTTTAACCGCTACTACAGCATCTACAGCAGAACGTGCTTCACTCGTGCCGAGCTTACTCTTCGTTTGCCCTTCAAATTGCAGAAATTCTTCTGGAATTCGAACGGAAACAACAGCTGTTAAACCTTCACGGATATCAGATCCGTCTAAGTTTTTATCTTTCTCTTTTAACATGTTCGTTTTTCGAGCGTATTCGTTAATGCTTCTAGTGATCGCCGTTTTCGCACCTGATTCATGCGTTCCGCCGTCTTTAGTTCGTACGTTGTTTACGAACGATAATACGTTTTCTGCATAACCATCGTTATACTGAAACGCAAAATCCACTTCGATCTCATTTTGTATGCCCTCAAAACTCACAACAGTGTGAAGAGAGTCTTTATCTTCATTCAAGTATTTCACGAATGCCTCGAGACCTGTATCAAACTGAAACTCGTCTTTTTCGCCGTTACGTGCATCTTCAAGTACGATCTTGATCCCTTTTAACAAGAATGCTGCTTCACGTAAACGCTCGCTTAATGTTTCATAGTTATAGTTGATCGTAGAAAACATGGTCTGGTCTGGTTTGAAATGGACGGTCGTTCCAGACTTACGTGTATTTCCGATCACTTCTAAGGTTGTTGCCGGTTTACCGCCATTCTCAAAACGCTGACGATACGTCTTGCCGTCACGGTGGATCGTTACTTCCAACCATTCAGATAAGGCATTTACTACTGATGCACCTACACCATGCAGGCCGCCAGATGTTTTGTACCCACCTTGACCAAACTTTCCGCCAGCGTGAAGAACTGTAAAAATAATTTCAGGAGTTGGCTTTCCAAGTTTGTGCATACCTGTTGGCATTCCGCGGCCATCATCAGATACCGACACACTATTGTCTTTGTGAATTTTCACATGTATGTAATCACCGAATCCGCCTAAAGCTTCATCAACAGCGTTATCTACAATTTCATATACGAGGTGATGCAAGCCTCTAGCATCCGTGCTTCCAATATACATACCTGGACGCTTTCGAACGGCTTCCAAACCTTCGAGCACCTGTATGGCATCATCGTTATACTCCATTAATGACTTATTACTAGCCAAGTTGTGTTGCTCCTTTCGCGTTGCTGCAGTACTACTATAATAGCAGAACGTTTGTTTCTATACTACTGTTGTCTGTATATTCTCCTCTTATTTCTCGGTATATCGACTGAAAACCTTTAGTGTCGAAAAGAATATTTTCTAATAAAAAAGTGACAGTACTAGATAACATGGGAAAACCACCCGTATGATTGCGGGTGGTTCATTACTACCGTATCATAGCATGTTCCACTTTAATGCACTTATCCATAATATAAGGAATCGTCGCACTTTGCAAAATCTCTTCTGCTTCTGCACTGTAAAGTCCTAACTGTGCCCAAAAGAAACCAGCTTTAATTTTTGCTGCAGAACGAGCAACTTCCGGTAAGTACTCACTGCGTCTAAAAACATTAACAATATCAACATGACCTTCAATTTCTTCGAGCGTTGCGTATGCTTTTTGCCCTAAAACCTCTTTGACATTAGGATTTACGGGAATAATCTCGTAACCGGCATTCTGCATGTATTCTGAAACCATATAGGACGTGCGAAAAGGTTGATCAGATAGACCGACTACAGCAATGCGTTTTCTTAATTTTAACAAGTTCTGGATATCTTGTGTCGTTGCAGCTCCCATGAATATTTCCTCCTAGTGTCTTTTTATATAGTTTTAGACAAAATATGAACAAATGAAACATTTTCATAAAGAAAACTTGGCTGATGCCAAGCTTTTCGAAACAGCGTTAGTTGATCTTATACGTTCATCATAAACTTGATGTAACAATAAATGTCATCTTGTAAACAGGTGATACTTTCAGATTATGCAAAAAAACCGGCATTCTCGATGAATAATTCGAGTCCGCCGGTAAGGTGTAATTAGTTCTCTAAGCGGTAAATTTCACTGTATTTCTTTTCGAAATAAGCGATCAGATGATCTGGATTAAGCCCCTCACCTGTTACGTCTTTTAAGATTTCGATTGGTTTCTTCATCTTGCCATATTGGTGAACGTTCTTCGTTAACCATTCTTTGATCGGCAGGAGGTTACCAGACTCCATAAGTGCATCAAAGTCAGGAATATCCTTCAGCATTGCTTGTTTCAGCTGCGCTGCATAAATATATCCAAGAGCATAGGATGGGAAGTAACCAAAGCTTCCGCCTGACCAATGAACATCCTGAAGAACACCTTCTGCATCGTTCTTCGGCGTTACACCAATGTACTCTTGCATTTTCTCGTTCCAGATACGCGGAAGGTCTTTTACTTCGATCTCATCGTTAAACAAACCTTTTTCAATTTCATATCGAACAATAACATGAAGTGGGTATGTCATCTCATCAGCTTCGATACGAATGAGTGAAGGCTCAACCACGTTAATTGAACGATAGAATTCTTCTAGCTCTACACCGTTAAACTGTGAACCTGAAACAGTCTTAAGCATGTTGTACTGATTCTTCCAGAAACCATAGTGACGACCTACAAAGTTCTCCCAGAACAGAGATTGAGACTCGTGAATGCCCATAGATGTACCTGTAGCAAGAGGTGTCCCAACTAACTCATTGGATATATTTTGCTCATAAAGTGCGTGTCCGCCTTCATGGATAGTTCCAAAAACAGCCGTTCTGAAGTCATTTTCCATATACTTTGTCGTTACACGAACGTCTCCAGGATTCAATCCGATCGCAAACGGGTGAACCGTTTCATCCAAACGACCAGAATCAAAATCGTAACCCATATCTTTTAATACATGCAAACTAAATTCCTTTTGTTTCTCTTTTGGAAAATGTTCAAATAAAAACTTAGTATCTGGTTGTCCTGCTTCTGTTACTTTCTGAAGCAATGGTACAATTCGATCACGAAGTTTTGAAAACGTTTCATCTAGAATTTCAACAGTAACCCCTGGCTCATACATATCTAGGAGTGTATTGTACTTATTCCCTTCATAGCCCCAATAACCGATAAATTTCTTATTAAAATCAACAAGCTTTTCTAAATACGGCTGGAATAAGGAGAAGTCATTCGCGTTCTTCGCTTCTTCCCATACTGTTTCTGCTTTTGATTGAAGAATAACGTACTCTTTAAATTCTGCAGGAGGAATCTTGGCGTTACGCTCGTAATCTTTCTTCACTTCTTGGAGCGTCTTTTTCGTAACATCCGACAAAGAGTCCTGTACATCTGATTTAGAAAGTTCTTCGATATAACTCTTCATTTCTTCAGAAGTAGACATTGCAAATACATCAGATGATAACGTTCCGATCACTTCTGAACGTTGTTCAACACCTTTTTTAGGTGCACCTGTGCGAAGGTCCCAATACATGAGTCCGATCGCTTCATTGATATGGACCATTTTTTTTACATAATCTAAAAATTCTTTTTCAACAGTAACTTTTGTTTGTGTCATTTACTATTCCATCCCTTCACGGTTTCATTAAAAACATACCGTTATAAGAATTCGTGACGCAATAAAAAAGTCCTGCTGGTCGATTTTTTTTTCTAAAATTCTTCCTTGAATAGTTCTGCATACGCAGCGAAGGACGGATCAATATTATTTACATGACCAATCGATCGATGAAGGACACTTTGTATTTCGGCTTTATGATGATTTTCCAGATGTGGTTTTAGGTTTTGTAATGCTTTTTGAATGCTATCTAAATGGCTAAATTGTGGGTACATAGAAATAACCTGCCTTTAATTTAATATTTAGGCATAGTATGTACGTGTTTATAATGTCTTTAAACTTTTGTTTCAGTATTTTGTAGTGAAGGTCTTTATTAAGGTTGTTTAATGTAACATCGAGTAAGTGTAATTTATATAATTTTGGTTCAAAATTGTTAATTTCCTATGTTTTTCGAAGAAAATATAGTTAATTTGTACGGTACGTGAAATTATTTTTGTTCTATTGCTATTGGTCTTATGATTCACATTAAAAAAGGCTGACTCCTTCAAAAAGTCAGCCTTCTTTATCTTTTTGGAGGTTGAATCCAAAATTTTTCTGCTTGAATCCATAAATTTTATAGCTCAATCCACAAGTTTCGGGCTTTTATCCGCAAGTCTACAATCTTCGACACTTAGGGCTACTCACTATATGTTCAAACCGCACTCTTTAGCTCTGGTGCTGTCTAGGTGGACGTTTTCCAAAGTACTGATAATAGTCGGTTTTCAGATCTCCGTTATAAAGCTTACGTTTTTTTGTTGCTGAACGACCATAATATTCTTCAAATTTTTCATTTGAAGTAATGACGTACACACTCCATGTATCATATGGGTTCATCGCCATACCTAGATCACGATACATCTGTGCTACTTCTTCTCTCTCACCTAATCGCTCTCCGTAAGGCGGGTTTGTTACAAGACATCCGTAATCTTTTCTAGTCGTAAAATCGCGGACTTGCATCTGTTTAAACGTGATAAAGTCCTCGAAGCCAGCTTCGTTTGCATTGTTCTTAGATAGTTCGATCATCTTATGATCAATATCAGACCCTTGAATCTCAAGAGGCAGATCGTATTTCGCAACATCTTGCGCTTCTCCAACTGCCTCATACCAAACTTTTTTATCGATCCAGTTCCATTTTTCTGAAGCAAACTCACGATTTAGACCAGGTGCGATATTTTGTCCGATCATCGCAGCTTCGATCGGCAATGTTCCAGACCCACAGAAAGGATCTGCGAAAGGCTTATCAGGTGTCCAATTTGTTAGCATGATTAGGGCTGCAGCCATCGTTTCTTTAATAGGCGCACCTGAATGCAACTCACGGTATCCGCGCTTATGAAGACCTGTACCACTCGTATCTAGCGTTAATGTTGCAATATCTTTATGAATCGCAACCTCAATACGATACAATGCGCCGTCTTCAGGAAACCACGTCTTACGGTTATAAGCTGTTTTTAAGTTGTCAACTACTGCTTTTTTAACGATCGCTTGACAGTCAGATACAGAAAAGAGTTTGGATTTAACAGATCGACCGATTACAGGGAATTCCCCATCTTCAGGAATAAAATCAGCCCACGGAAGTGCTTTCGTCTGCTCGAAAAGTTCATCGAACGTCTCCACTTTAAACTCACCTACCACTAATTTTACGCGATCTGCTGTTCTTAGCCATAAGTTAGCTTTTACTAACGTCTTCTCATCACCATCAAAATAAACTTTCCCGTTTTCAACTTTTACATTTTCAAACCCTAGAGCGCGAACTTCATTGGCTACGAGTGCTTCTAATCCCATAGCGGCTGTTGCTAGCAGTCGTAATTGTGTCATAATATGAACTCCTTAATTATCATCAATTCTTATGTTAATAAGTATACCCTTATTTAGCTGCACTTTTTATGTAAATAGAAAAAGCCCCGGTAAACGGGGCCCTCATTCAGCTTTAATTTAGGTACCAATAACGTTCTGTAAGCCATGTTCTGTTCCTTAGTACTGCAAGCGGCTGGTAGCCTCGTACACCGGTGGTAATCATCTATCTACAAAAAGCCTTGGCTTCTTGTTCTCCCAATCGTTCAATTCCGAAATGGGAAACTCCCCTACCATAATTTGGGTTTCTCGCTCGTGGGGTTTACCTCGTTCCACTCCCTCTGTTTCCATCGGGACTACGTCACTGTGGCACTTTCAAGGTATTAACACCATATCCAATGGACTTAGGTGCGTTCCCTGCCGTTAACCCAGTAAGCTCAAAAGAGCAAACCAAGCTACCCTGGCTTATTTTTTGGCCAGGCACGATCATTACGGTCATCTCAGATCCGTGCGAGCATGGACTTTCCTCTAAACCTGAAAAATCAGATCCAGCGATTACCCGAACGTTATTGATTTAATTTTTAAAAGCAAGATTCATTATAGCATGCTGAATGTAGAAAAACAAATGGATAATTACTGGAATCAATCGTACAGTTTACTGCCAAAAACATGTTTTTCCAAGTTGGACAAACGCTGAAGAATATCGGAGTTCGTCGTGCTGGAAGTTACTGCAGACATTCTGCGTGTTTGCTGATGATCAGTAGAATTTTGAGCTTCTTTACGAAGTCGATTGTTCTCTTGAACAACTGCATCATACTCTTTTTGGAAATTTTCATAATCCTTAATAATAAGATCTAAGAATTTGTCCACTTCGTCTTGATCATAGCCACGAAAGCCTTGTTTAAAGTCTTTTTCCAGTATTTCTTTCGCCGTTAAATGAAAACGCTGTTCACTCATGTGAATCACCTCACACAAAGATTCTAAAATTATTTTTTCACTACCTGACCTAAATGTCAATTTTTTTCGACTTTAGATTACTTTATTCATTACGATTGTATTGTTCCTCTTGAACAAGAACATCCAAGTCATAAGGAGTAATATAAAATATTTCGTACGAATTGTCCATTTCCTGCTTTTGTTTGGCTGCATCTAAATAATACTTCGGTGAACCATCTTTTTCTTCGTCGTAAAGAAGCAAGACGGCATCGCTTTTTTGTACAAGAAACTGATTCTTAGCTCGAAGCTGTCCTGGCGACTCATATGGCTTGCGGCTTACCGAATCAACAAAATCGGCACCAGCTAAAATTTCGTGATATTTTTCCTGAATATTTTCTTTCCAACGAG
This sequence comes from Fictibacillus nanhaiensis, assembly GCF_049537595.1. GTDB lineage: Bacteria > Bacillota > Bacilli > Bacillales > Fictibacillaceae > Fictibacillus > Fictibacillus nanhaiensis_F. The sequence goes on along the minus strand of NZ_JBMULM010000001.1, from coordinate 1,565,899 downwards.
ATTCTTGCTCTAAGAACGGCGTTAGAACAGCTAGCTTTAAATCAGTAAATTCCGTTTGAAGTTCAAATACCACTTCTGCAGCCCACATTTCTACACCAGGTTGCCCACTGATGATTACCCACTCTAAACCTTCATCCAGAAGTGAGACCAACTTTTGAGCAATCGCTTTCTTGATGTAGTATACCCCTTCGTGTTTATCACTAAAAATACCCAGCTCATGAGCTTTGTAGCCACTGACAAGCAGTGTTTGAAGCATGTTTAGAAAACCTCCTATTAATGAAAAACACCCGGCTCTGTCTATAGCCGGGGCTTCATTAAAAGTTTTGTGTTGTGTGACTAATTTGATTGCCAATCATTACTGTTAACCCGACGATCACAAAAAAAAGAACAACAATCCACTGCTTCACTTACCATCTCTCCATAGCTTAAAATATATATTTCCCTATTCAACTTTTCGGTTATTGCGCGAAAACAATCGAACGCTCTAGAAAATTGACGAAAACTCAGTAGAAATATGAGTTTTTATGGCGTTTTTTGCGCTTACCCGGGCAATAAAAATGGGGGGAATTTATTTTCTTAAGAACATTTTCATGTCCTTTTATATTTTACAAAAAACAAAGCCAATTGAGAAGAGATATTTGCAAGAATTCATAAATTTGACGAATTTTTACGAATATTGGATGACTCTTTGTTCTAATCGTTCGATTCTTTTCGTGAGCGCTTGTTTTTCCAGTTCTTCTTTCCTCTTCGTTACCCTTTTTTTACCCTTCCATCTGGAATAAGCGAATACTGCAAAATGAAGAGCTTTTTCATAATCTTTTTGAACATGCTCATAATACTTAGAAAGTTCAATAGCTGGTTCTTCATCTAAATCATTCTCATCGAGCAACTCTAGCCAATATCGAACAGAAATCTCTAACCCATCACTTTTTTTGTGTAGAGCGGCTAAAGATTTTTTTGATGGGGATGTAAGTGAAGTTCCAGTTTGCAGAACATCCTGATAAAGAGAAATCGCCTGTTCTTTTTGGTTTAATGCTTCAAACCATCTTGCTGATTCATACGTCTCTCTTTCTGTGCGAAAACCATTACCAGTCACAATGCCAGACATGTGTGTATAAAGAGTTATGAGTGAAAGAACATCCCACTCATTATGTTGAAAAACACCTTCTAATAAAGATGGATCTCCTTCATTGCAATATTGAAAATAAAGCATCGGCGCAAGATAACCTGGTGTATCATGGATTCGATTCACACCTAACATCTCTTTTTCAACAACAGAGAGCTTAACAGCTGGCAACGTATCTTTCCACAATCTTCTAGCTCCGTGCAGCAGATCAAAGTGACCAAACTCAGGCAATGAAGGTACAAAATCACGAATTAACGTGTGCCGAGTTTTCACTTGCGGCCAATCAAACGATTTACCATTGTACGTTACTAAATTCCGAAGTTCTTTCACATGATTTAAAAAATAATGATATAGAGCCACTTCAGATCCGGGACCGGGTAAGAAGAATTGGTGTACTAATACGTGATCTTCCTTGATCTGGCTCATTCCAAGCATAAAAATGGTATTTCCTGCACCCCCACTTAGACCTGTTGTCTCTGTATCAAAGAACAATAGATCAGAAGCGTCAAGATCCTTAGCGTGTAGTGGGTGATCAGCATCAATATCTTGCCAATTTGATACGGCATTAATAACATCGGAAAACTGATAACGGCCCCATTGAGTATCTAAAGAGTATTTTACTTTTCGAACGATACAATAATCATCTTCGAAAAAATAAGCTGAAGCACCAAACTTCTCCCAATAGTCTGCATGTTTAATTTTTTCAGAAGTAGTATCATCAAAATGGGAGTTACTTTCAACAGGTAGCTCGGAAACCGGATTGACCATATGCTTTTTTAGTCGATTCAGCTTATTTTTGATCGACATGTTTAGTCGCTCCTTTAATTTGTGAGATTAATTTTATGGCTAGATCCTTACTGTTATTTCCTTCTTCTAATGTTCCCGTACAAGACGGACAGCCACTTTCACAAGGACATTTTTGAATCATAGAAAGTGCCTGATCCAGAACAATATCCCACGAGCCGTATACCTTTTCACTTAGACCTATTCCACCTGGGTATCGGTCGTAAATAAAAATCGTAGGCTGTTGATTATGAACTGCTTTTACCTGTGGTACAACGTGAAGATCGTTTGCATCACACATCACGAACAGGGGAGCAACATGACGCAAAACGTGTGCGATTCCAAGAAGCCCAGCCTCAAGCTTCTCTTCACTTAACTCGTTATTTTCAAACGTTAGCCAAGTTGCTGATGTATGCAACTCTTCTTCTGGAAGATGAATGGGTCCTGAGCCAATATTGTCATGTGTTTCAAATTTTATCTTTTTAAAGATGGTTGCCTTTGCGACTACCATCACATCACCATAGGCTTTAGCATTCTGTTCATGTGACGTTTCTTTATCTACTTCTAGTACATTCAAAGAAACAGCGAGGTTTGCGTCTGTAAAATAATCAACATCCACTTCACGAACAAAAGCTTTCTTTTCTTCGTAATCGAGCTTCTCAACCTGATATTGTGTACCTTGATGAAGGTAGATCGCTTCTTCGTGAAGAAGTGTCATCGAACTAAAGCGATCCATCTCGCCGATCACTTTTACATCAGCGACATTACTTTGATCGATGATCACAACGTTTTCCTGTGAAGCAGAACGAAGCGAAATGTTATGTGCAGGAAAAGAATCGTTCATCCAATAGAAATGCTTTCCTCTTTTGTGTAGCACTTGTTCATCTACTAAAAATTCTAAAACATCCTCGATCTCTTGATCACCAAATTTCTCCTTCTCTTGAAATGGCAGTTCATACGATGCGCATTTCAAATGATCAACTAAAATAATCAGATTATCAGGATTCATCCGAGCAGACTCTGGTGATCGTTCAAAAAAGTAATCGGGATTCTGAATTACGTATTGATCGAGTGGAGAAGAGGAAGCCACCATGATCACCACACTCTCATCTTGTCGACGCCCCGCTCGTCCAGCCTGCTGCCAGGCACTTGCGATCGATCCTGGGTAACCTGTAAGAATACAAGCATGAAGCTGACCAATATCTACTCCTAATTCTAAGGCGTTTGTTGAAACAACGCCCATGATGTCTCCGTTACGAAGTCCTTTTTCGATAGCACGCCGCTGTTTAGGAAGATATCCTCCTCTATACCCTTGGATGGATTTCGTGCCAAACTCCTTTTTTACAAGTTCTTGCAAATACGTAAGCAATATTTCCACTCGTACACGACTGCGTGCGAATACGATCGTTTGAATATGATTTTCCAAAAATAGCTTTGCTAGGTTTCTGGCTTCAAGCGTTGCGCTTCGCCTCACATTCAACGGTTTATTGACAACTGGCGGATTGTAGAAGAGAAAATGCTTACGACCTGCTGGTGCTCCGTTGTTGTTGATAAGCGTCATCGGATTTCCAGTAAGTTGCTCAGCCAGCTCTTTAGGATTGGCAATGGTGGCTGATGTGCAGATAAAGATAGGATCACTGCCATAAAAGTTGCAGATTCTCTTTAAACGGCGGATGACATTAGCCACATGACTTCCGAAAACACCTCGGTATGTATGAAGCTCGTCTACGACCACATATTTTAGATTTTCAAATAAAGATACCCATTTTGTATGATGTGGAAGAACAGCAGCATGAAGCATATCAGGGTTCGTCATCACGATGTTTCCCGCTTTTCTAACGACCTGTCGGATATTTGCTGGGGTATCCCCATCATACGTATAGCTTTTTATATCCAAACCCATCTCATCGATCAGTTCGTTCATCTCGGACTTTTGATCTTGAGCAAGGGCTTTTGTTGGAAATAAATACAGAGCTCTTGCCTCAGGGTTATTAGCGACCTCTTGCAATACAGGAAGGTTGTAACAAAGCGTTTTTCCTGAAGCTGTAGGTGTAACGGCTACAAAGCTTTCTCCGCTTAAAGCTGCTTCGTACGCTGATAACTGGTGAATATATAAGGAAGAAATCCCTCTTTTTAAAAGAGCGGATTGAATATTCGGATGCAAAGAGTCAGGAAGTGGCACAGAAACCGCTTCTCGTGGCTCGATTGTTTTCCAATGAACAATTTGGTTAGCTAGCTCTGGCTCTCTTAAAACGTCCATAACTTGTTGAATAGATTTTTTTCGAAACATAAATACCACCTCGTTACTATTTTAACGAATATTTGTTCGTAAAGAAACAAGGACTTAAACGGAAATGTTCAAGCCCTGATTGAGATTTTTCAACAAAATCATACAATGTTAAATTTTATTTGTTAATTTTTGATAAAAATCATACTAATCTAGGAAGGAAAAAAGAAAATGATGAAGAATTTAATGTTTTAATATTTAATTTACTAAAATATTTCTAGCTGTTTTATTCTAATTATGGAAGGAGTAAACGATATTCTCTCTAAAATCCTCTTAAAAAAACATACCTTGGATTAATGTGTTATAATAAGTATATTAAAATAACTTAGGGCATTAGACTTTTCTTAGTCACCCTCCGTTAAGGAAGGGAGCACAAGAAAATGAAAAAGATCAGTGTATTTATGGATGATTATCGTAGCCCCCCTGAAGGATATGTCTTTGTAGAAACAATTGATGAATGTATGGATCTTCTGCGGAACCATTCAATTGAGCATCTATCATTAGATCACGATTTATTGAGCAGAACAAGAAATGGACTTATGCTCGTAAAAATGATGATCAATGAAAAGTTATTTGCCAATCGAATAACCATACACTCTGCGAATTCTGTTGGTGGCAAGAACATGTACAACTGTCTAAAACAAGCTCAAAAAGACTTAATCATGCCTCACACTATTATTGTTTCCTTACGTCCACTTCCACTTAAATTTATCCCGCCACGTGTGCTTCAACATTATAGTGATATTAAATAATAGATCCCTTTCATATTGAAAAATAACTAAAACTAGATTAGGAGGAAGCAGCTTTACAGATCACTTGGCAAACTAGCTGTTTCCTCTATTTCAACAGACCAGGCGATAATAGTCGTGCTATCTCTTACATGATTTCTTTTAATTTCATCTAAAAGGAACTGAACGCCTTCATCCAAACCCATACCGCTCATTACTTTTTGAACCTCTGTTGCATCTTCAAAAGAAACACCTGGACATTCAGTCAGTCCATCAGTTGTCATGAAAATTTGGTTGAGTCCTTTTCTCATTTCTTTCTTTCCGGTACTATAACAAGGTACTGGAAGTTCAAATGTATTAACTTCACCAACCCATTCATAAAAACTTCGCTGAACAAGCTGCCTTTCACCTAATGCTATCAGTTCTGGATGAAATAGATGAAGAATACAATCTCCTACTGAAAACCACCATAGATACTTTTCTTTTCGCACAACGATTAAACAAGCTGTTTCACCCGTTGTCTTTCGGCAGGATTCCATAAAATCAGGATCTTGAAAGATATCCAATATAAGATGATCTAACTTCTTTAGAGCTATCCTTGCTGATTCTGAGAGTACACGCTTGATCTCGTACTCGTTCTTTATAAATTGATTGATAACAAGTTCAACACTCTGTGCTGTTTTATGCCCATCAAGAACTATTGTGAATTCCCAATTTTGAGCTTCATTTCCCCATACTAAACATCCATCTTCGTTTTTATAGGAACCTGCTTCAGAATTCCCTCCAAATCTACCTACTGTAATATTTTGTACGCGTGTTACATTTATTTCATCAACGAATGTCCGATCGCTTCCAACCCAGGTCAATTTAGGATTCTTCAAATTCGTTCTCCTCCAAATATTTTCTAACACGTTCGCAAACTTTAATAATTTCTTCATTCATTCCAAATGGAGCTTCTGGCCAACTATAGACTTCATTCGGTCCCCAATATTCCTCTGGTGTATTGGGAAAACGCGGAACGATGTGCATATGCAGGTGAGCAACAGAATTACCTGATACGAGTGCATAAATGTGCTCTGCATTTTCAGTTTCTTTCACAGCACGGCTTACTCGAGCCATGATCTGACCGAATGCATGTGCTTCTTTAATAGTAAGATCCCCAAGACTTGGTGTGTGTCGCTTGAGATCGATCATAATATGACCAAGGTAAGATGGGCGATCACCTTTATCAATATGACCCACATATACAAATTCATCTTCATATATTTTCACACCTGCTGTGTCAATTGTGCCTCTATGTTTGTCACAAATAAAACAATCCTCACTCACTTTTCATCGCTCCCTTTAATAAACAAAAAAGCCTCATCTCTAAAGAGACGATAGGCTATTCCTTCCGTGGTACCACTTTTCTTCGTTCACAAGAATATCCCGCAAACCTCAGAACCTGATTACGGTGGTTAACCGTACAGACTTCATTTTAGTCTATCCACTCCAAGGTAAGTTCAGGATATTTGTTAACTGCATCTCACCAATTCTGCAGCTCTCTAAACAACAATATAAATCCCTACTACTCCTAATCATCATGTTTAAACGATGGAAAACTTTTACTAATGATAAGATGATTAGAAATTTCTGTCAAGTTAGTTTTTTCTGATTTTATGTAAGATGTTAGAGATGAAATGCGTTTTTCCTTCTGTGTATTCTGCTCGCGTGCATTTCGATGTAACTAAACAAGCTTTAAGTTGATTATATTCTTCAACTGCTTTTGGATGAGTCCTTAAATAATCTCGAAAATCCAAATGGTTTTTCAATTCGATACTATTTTCATCACAAACGTATAAGTGATGCTTAATAAGATCAGAATGACATGGTAGTTTTTCATTAACTCTTTCAAATGTTTCTCTTCCCTTATAGCTCCATTGTAATTGATGAATATATCCCAAACCGTTAAGTTTTGTAACTACTTCTGGCAGTCGATCATAATTTTCAATAATAATATCTAAATCAATAATTGGCTTTGCAATCATACCTTTTATTGAAGTACTTCCTACATGTTCAATTCCTATTATTAAATTTCCTAGCTCAGTTTCAAAAACTGTTTTTAATCTTATAAACGCTTCTTCCCAACGAGGATTATATTCATAAAGTTTAATCATTAACTTAAACTTTCCTTATGTATTGATGAAAATAATAGGTATAAGGATTTTGTTTGTCCTGGATTCCTTTAACTCTAGAAATCTCTTTCCAATCTCTTTCATTGAATATAGGAAAATAAGTATCCCCTTCAAAGGTATGGTGAATTTTTGTTAGATACATTTTAGTTACCATTGGCATAAACTGCGAATAGATTTCCTCTCCTCCGAAAATAAAAACTTCTTCATCGTCTTCACAAGCATTTAGCACCTCGTTTATAGAATGGACAACGATACAGTTTTGGAGTGAGAAACCCATTTTCCTCGTAAGTACGATGTTCCTCCTACCAGGCAGCGCTTTCCCAATAGATTCGAAGTTTTTTCTACCTAAAACAATGGTTTTTCCCATCGTAATCTTTTGAACATACTTCCAATCTCTCGGCAACCTCCAAGGTAAATCATTATCTTTTCCTATTACTCTATTTTCGCCCATGGCAGCTATTATTGAAAAGTTCATAACGAATCTTACCTTTCTTTAGTGGTGATCTCTAAACTAAGCATCTTTTCTATTGGTATTTCTGCCTCAATGTAACTTCTAACCATTTTCCAACTTCCAACTTCCATCTTCCCATCTAAAAGTCTGAAAGAACAAGCTAGCCGTTTCAATAGGTTGATCATCAACAATCAGAGATGCCCAAATAATTGCCATCACTTCATCGTCTTTTAACGAAAAGATTACATCTTCTTTTAGAATCCACTTCGCTCTCTTTACTCCTAACTCCTTAAATGCATGTTTCCATCCATCAATTGATTCTTCATAGCCAAAATCATAAACCTCTTTGCCTCTAATTTCCCGAGCTGTATATTTAGGCGAAACAACATTCTCTATACCTTTGATAGAAAAGTTTCTCCAGCTATCTAGATACTTTTTATAAAATTGCTCAAAAGATTCTCTCATCATACCTCCTGATAAATGGTTTTTGATATTTACTGTGACTACCGCTCTCACCTATATATTGAAATCCATTTTTAACATAAAACTGATTTAATTTAATATTATTTGCTACACAATCTAATTTGATATACTCTTTACCTTGTTCAACATTTGCTTCAATCCAATTAACTATTTCTTTTCCAATCCCTTGGTTCATAAATGACGGACGCACAGCTAATCGATGTACATACAGAGAATCATGGACTTCGTCTTTCCCAAATATATGCTCGTCCCACTCTGTTTGTTCTGGTGATAAGGTAAATGTAGCAACCAGCTGTTCATTCCTTGTAACCTTATATGTATCGTTTCTCTCAATTGCACTTTTGATTTCTGCATCTTCACCACCGCCAAACAAAAATCGCCATTGATCAATATTCCTATCTTTCAACCATAATGCACATTCTTTTAATAAACTCATAATCATTTCCAGATCTTCTTGAGATGCTTTTTGAATATTTATTGATTTCAGTGATTTCATTAAAATTTACCTCCTATTTATACTCAAACTAACTTCTTTATTCTTTATGTGAATCCTTCCAAATTCCCCCATTAATAATGAAAAGCAGCAACTCTAAAGTTGCTGCTCCGTTTTATACCGTTCTATAGCTTACCTGTACCAATCCGGATTCAAACGATTTACTATCAATTAATTCAAGTTTGCTATCTGTTTCGGTTTCCTGAAACAATGAAATTCCATTACCTAGCATGATTGGAATATAAGATATCACGTATTCATCGATAAGATTATGTGATTTAAGTTCTCTTACAACCTCTGATCCACCATCAATAAAAATATTTTTTCCCTCTTTGTTCTTTAACTCCTGAATCAGATCACTAACATCCCCACCATAAAAAGTAACATTTTCATCATTGCCCGTTTTGGTTCTAGAGATGACATAGCATTTCTTATTCTTATGAGGAAATTTAATTCCAAATGATAACACTTTGTCATACGTTTTTCTTCCCATGATCACCGTATCTACGGTCTCAATGAATGATTCATAGCCGTAATCTTCACCAGGACGTTCAACAACAGATAACCAATCAATATCACCATTTCCTTTTGCAATAAATCCGTCAACACTTGATGCAATATACAAAATTACTTTTCGTTTCAATTCCACGTAATGATCTCCTTTTTACATCCATTATTTATTTGTACTTTGGTTCTCTATTACTCCTCCCAATTCATTACCTAACTCAACAAGTGATTGGTTGATGCGCCATACATAATAAAGGTGATGTATAAGATCACGCTGAGATTGCTTTCGGTTCGGAGCAAGGCGTTCAAATTTCTCCCGTTCTTCTTCTAACGATTGTAGAACATACTCCCCTTCATCCTCAGTAAGAAGAGCAGATAAAGAATCGATGTTGTTCTTAAATTTTGTCTCAACCTGAATGAACCCATCAAGAAGTTCCTCCGGGTAATCGAATCCTTTTCTGTAGGCAGAAGCAACCAGATGTTTTGCATAATAGTTGATGGCGGCTAACCTCGTCATCCAACTGACCATATCAGCATAGATCGGTGATCCCGGGCGTTTAAGAAAGGATTGCGCTTCATCCCTGATCGTCTGGAGTTTCATATCAAGCTTAAACGCACTTTCTGACAGATTCTTAACGTTTACATCTTCTCTAAACCCTCTAACATATTCGGCGACAAAAGGAGCGAGTTCTTCTAAGAATTCATTAATCGATTCAGCTACCTTCACTTTCGTTTTCTTTGGAAAGATCAGATATGAAACAGCTAAAGCAATTGATGCCCCTGCGATCGTATCCAGTACTCTAGCTCCAATTAGTGAGAAAGTAATCCCACCTAATAGAAGGTCGTACATAAACGCAATAAGCATAGTAATAAACACACTCATTAACGTGTAGGAAACGGTCATTAAATAAAAAGCTAGGAAAACAACAACAAAGAGAAAGATCACTTCCAAAACGGTGTGTCCGGAAAGAAATTTAGCAAGAACAAAACCGATAACAGCTCCAATGATCGTGCCTAAAGAACGCTGATATCCTTTCGTATAAATCCGTCCTATGGACTCCGTTCCAAGTAGAACAACAAAGGCGGTAAGAAGAACCCAATAGGGCTGTGCAGGAGAGATTATCAGACCAACTATAATGGATAGAATTCCTGCTACAAGTGCTTGATACGCTTTTTTAGTTGAGGGCTTTAGCGCTTTGTCTTCTGATTTCGTATCTTCTTCGCCAACTTTATCGATGGTTTCTTCCTCTTTTTTATCCACAGACTGAGAATAAAGAGATTGCTGTATCGTTACAGCACCTTCAATCACGTGATTTGCGATCGATTCAATTCGACGGATAAGATAGATCCATCCTTGTGGAGGCTCTTCTCGTTCAAAAAGTTTCATTATTAACATTCGAAGTTGCTGAACCGATTTTTCAGCGGGGACAATATTTTGTTCTTTCACATGTGGAGCAAGTACTTCAGCATCACGAACTGCAACCGTCACAGCAATGAGTGATTGTTTAATCTCTTCAACATGTAGAGCATCTGCCGTTTTTAATCCGCGAACCGAGTCAACTAACGTTTCAATCAACATACCTGTATCAAACACGTATAGGCGAAGTTGATTCGGCAAGAGACCTGGCCATATTTTCTTTACATCTTTCTCGTTGATATAGCCAGAAACAATAAGAGCATAATCTCTTAGTTTGGCCACGTTCTTCTCTAATTCTTTCTTACGCTGAGCATTAGATTCTTTATCTTTCATAGCTTCAATCAAGAGGTTAAGCGTCAGGTTACATTGGATATGAAACGAATGAATGCTTCTTTTTAAATTCTTCGCTGTATCTTGAAATAAAAAGAAATTAAGAATAAAAGCATAAGCTACACCTAACCAGATTCCAACATAAAACCAAGGTAACTGGTCACTGGATAACTTCAGTACAGAAGAAAAATACACCGTCATAAAGAAGATCATGAGCAAGGAAAAATAGCGTGTACCAAATCTTGAGAAATAAAAACAGCTAAACACACTTAACACTAAAACAACATCTATGTAATAAGCATTATTGGCAACAAGGGAACCAACTGTAATGCCCATCATAGCTGATATTCCGAGCCATAACGTGGTTACTCTCATCTCCTGCTTTGTGTCATCCATTACGACCATTATGCCCATCAACCCAAGCATACCGGAAACAATAGCTGGTGTGATGCCTCCAGAGTGACCAGTGTATCGCATGGTTAGAAGGGTAGTGAATACAGCAAGAATTAAACTAGCTGTCGCTCTTCCTGCTTTTTGCAACCGCACATATCCAGGGTCAGCTGCTACCATCTTCGCTAACCAATGGTGCTTGTTATATAATCGTTGCACGGTTCCCCTCCTTTTCTAAAACTATAATTGAAAATGATATCATGTGAGTGGTTTTTTAACCAAGTGAACTGCTTTTGTAACCTTTACCGAAAACGAATGATAGTAATAGCATTCCCCCAATCATCTCTTTTTTTAACTTACTAACATACTTTTTCTAATACACGCCTTATCAGTGTTTTTCTAATTGAGCTCGGCTTTATAAAAGGTTTTAACCGACTATTCATTCCGTGCATACATTTATATAACTACAAATATGTCTTTGTCAGGAGTGGAATTCATGGGATCTACAGAGTTAACAGGAAGAATAATCTTTAAAGGTGACCCTGGCTACAAGGAAGCCGTTAGAAACTGGAATCCATATGTCAACACATATCCTCTTGTATTCGTATTCGCACAAAATGCATGTGACGTTAGTAATGCAATTAAATGGGCACGAGAGAACGATGTTCCATTAAGGATCAGAAGCGGCCGTCATGCCCTAGACAAAGAATTCAATGTTGTAAAGGGTGGGATCGTTATCGACACAAGTGATATGAATAAAGTGCACTTAGATAAGAAAAAGGGAATCGCTACAGTTCAACCTGGAATTCGTGTAGGACCTCTTGTAAAAGGTCTCGCTCGAGAAGGCTTTATGGCTGTGTTTGGCGATAGTCCGACCGTTGGAATCGGAGGAATCACAACTGGTGGAGGATTTGGGTTACTCTCACGTACAATTGGAGTAATATCAGATAACCTTCTTGCACTAGAGACCGTAGATGCAAGTGGACGGATTCTTAAAGCGAGTCCAACTTGCAACGAAGACTTGTTTTGGGCTTCTAGAGGAGGCGGTGGCGGTACGTTTGGATACAATACCGAATATACGTTCAAAGTTCATCGTGCACCTGAAACTGCAACGGTCTTTAACATAATTTGGCCATGGGAACAGCTCGAAACAGTATTTGAAGCATGGCAGAATTTAATGCCGTTTGTAGATTCACGATTAGGCAGTTATATAGAGATCTACAGCAAAGTAAATGGATTATGTCAGGTAACCGGCCTTTTCTTAGGTTCAAGACCTGAATTGATTCAAATCATACAACCTTTACTTAATGCTGGGACCCCTTCTGAGGTAGTCATTGAAACGCTCTTTTACCCAGACTGTATTGATTTCCTTGATCCACCTGAGCCGCCTTATGCTGATCAAAATTTTAAATTCTCTTCTTCTTGGGCGACTAATCTTTGGCCAGAAGAACCGATTAAGGTAATGAAACAATTTTTAGAAGAAGCACCTGGAACAGAATCCAATTTCTATTTTACTAACTGGGGCGGTGCGATCAGCAGAGTGCCAAAAGACAAGACAGCTTTCTATTGGCGTGATCCGTTGTTTTACACAGAATGGAACGCAACGTGGGTCGATAAATCTGAGGAAGCGAGTAGTCTTGCATCAGTCGAGTCTGTGCGTCAGCAGTTAAAACCTTATACGGTAGGTTCTTATGTAAACGTCCCAGACGAAAACATTCAAAACTTCGGGAATGCTTATTGGGCAACAAACTTTGCAAGGCTGCAAAGAGTAAAAACAAAATACGATCCTGAGAATGTATTTAATCATCCACAGAGTGTCCCACCCCTATATTAGGAATTAATCGTAAAAAATAGTTATCTGATGTTTGCAACGTCAGATAGCTTTTTTTATGAAAAAAACAAAACAAACACTTACAAATAATGATAGTATGAACAAACATATATAACTAAGAGGTGCCTTATGTATACTCCAAAGGATAGAGATTTTTTATTTCAACGCACGATCGATAATTTAAATGAATTACCAATGGTTGAAGGAGTTGTTCAATTAGGATCTGGGGTAACAGGCTACAAAGACGAATATTCAGATATCGATCTCATGATTGCAACGTATACTGAGGATGAAGTCATTGCAGTAAAAAATGAACTTCAAAAGTTTTTCAGTGGCTATCATCCAGTGATTTTGAAAGAAAAGCAGTTTTCAAAAAATATTTATCTATTAATCGTTATTCTTGAAAACTCCTTAGAATTCAATATCTCGATTCTTTCGAGGAGTTCGTTGAGCGTAAGATCTCCGTTATGGAAAGTCGTTTCAGACAAAACAGGTTTAGTTTCAGAGAAGATGAAGAAAGAGTATCTTGTATTTTCTAGCAAACCTATGAAATATGCTACGTTTGAAGACCCTGTTTTTGAGTTTGTCTATTGCTACATAAGATTCGACAAAGAATTGAAACGCGATAATTTCGTATACGCACTAAAAATGCTAGAATCGATGAGGGATTACACATTACTCGTACAGACGATGAACGAGGATAAAAAACTTCATCAGTTTAAAGCTTACGACACGTTAGATCGTGTCTTTTTAGAGAGATACCTTTCCACCTATCCAAGAGAAATCACAAACAATCATTTGATTGAATCTGCTTCTTTGTTAAAAGAATTGTTTATGCATACCTTAATGAAAAGTTCTATCTATACAATGGATGATTCTTTAAAAGAGCTGTTGAATGTTAAGAATGTTGTATAAGCGTTCTAAAAATGACAAAAACACTGTCCTGGCAGTGTTTTTGTCCGTTCCATTACCTTTAACTAGTAAAGCTTGCTCTTATAGCCTTCCAAGAGGTCATTGGCTATTCTTTCTTCTGTCATTTCTGGTAGATTCACATGAGCTGCTAAGATCTTTGCCGCGTTTGGGAGTGATTCTTTCTTTTCCCAACGCTCAGATTCCCACAGACCAGATCGTTTAAATGCTTTACCACAATGCATATAGCATTGTTCTACTTTAACAAGTACGCCTAGAAGTGGCGCTTTGCCACCTACTGCCATTTTATTAAGTACTTCTTCATCTTTAATAATAGCAGCTTTACCGTTAATCCGTAGCGTCTCACCCATACCTGGTATTAGAAATAGTAAGCCTACTTTCGGATTTGAGAGAATATTAAACATTGAATCTACCCGCTTATTCCCTGGTCGGTCAGGAATCACGAGATGGTGCTCATCTATCACATGTACAAAACCTGCAGCATCACCTCTAGGTGAACTATCACAGTTCCCTTCATGATCTGACGTAGCTAAAATTAAAAATGGTGAATGAGCGATAAAGTCTTTGCAATGTTCATCTATTTTAGAAATAACTTTATTCTGTCCCCTAAGACTTGGAGTTCCGAGCATAAGCCTAAGTTCCTCTTGGCTGTTCACATAATTTAAAGTTTTCACTATCGTTTCATCCCCTTACTTTCTAAGAGCATCCGCTGCTAGATGTGCATCCGCTTTCTTGACGTAAATGTCGTATTGCGTGTTATCCTTTACTGGCCGCTCTCTATCACCAAATGCCTGCCCCGGAATTCTCACTTTATATGCCACACCATCGGCTTTAAGTTTGGCTATGACATTAAAATAGTTTTCCTGACCTAATGCAGTATAGATGAGATCTATGTTACGGTAACGATACTTATGAACGAGAGAACCAACAATGATTCCGACCATCACGATTACAAGAAAAACCCATCCAAATAACGGCATGCTTCACAACACCTCTTTTAGAGTTTTTATCCGAATAAAAGATCCAGTACAGACCCCAACTGTCCTTTTTTTCCTTCAAGAACATTAGGATCATACACCTCTACAAATCCACAATTTTTACATGACACGAACAAAAAGTGGTTGTGCTGAATGTCGAGGAATTTACTTAAACCCGAACCAGTCATAGCTAGTTCTTTTGTTCTGCAGTGCGAATGGCTGCACTTGTTACATTTGAATCTGCTTTTAATTCCTTCTTCTACTCTGCTCATTTAAACAAATCCTTTCTGCTCTTTAATTACATTGTTAAATCAATGATATGTTTATGGAAAAATTTAGTCAACGAGTGAAATTACCCCCATAAATGAATGATTCTCTCTTAATAGTGTATAGAGTACATAAAAAAGTAATGACAGAAGTACGAACACTGTTAGGAGGCAAAACATGGAGCCGTATGTAAAGGATGCTCTTCTAGAATGGAAAGATGAGATTGAGCAACAAAAGAATGAAATAGATGAAGAGTACGAAAAAGTCAAAACAGAACTTCAACTTTATTCTTATAAATTTGGAATCACGAAACAAGTCATCCAATCAACCATCAACGAAGAAATGATCAAGAACATCAAGAAAACCTATCAACAGCCTTTTGAGGAAAAGTACAATGATTTGAAGCAACAGCTGAAAAAGCTTGAAGAAAAACGTAGCGTTTTCAACATGTTTGTAGAAAAGATCGAGATTGCTTCTGTTAAAGAATCCAATTCATAAAAAATCGAAGCTTGGAATGGATTCCAAGCTTCTTTTTCTTTTCTTCTAGCTTGTTAAAGTACCAAGGTACGATTACTTCACAACGTGAGCAACTATCTCCTTTTTCACATTTTTCTCAGTAACCTTTTCTCTCAAAAAGAGTCCAGAATACATGAAAAACGCACCGATCATGATCACGACTCCCATATACACACTCATCATCACTGGTACTAAAAAAGCCCCTAAGATAATCGTCGAACGTGCTAACATATCTGCTCCACTGAATGAAACATTTGCAAATGCTGAGTACGATCCTCTCTTATCGCTAGGTATCATATTTGCTTTTTCAGCTTCTTTAATTGGAGAGTAGATTAACTCACCCATTGTAGCGATCACATTAAATAGAAGTAATACATACCAAGCGTTTGCTGACGTAACGGTCACATAACCGATCCCATATAACAACAACCCGGTCAATAGAGCATTCTTCTTAGAAAAACGATCCATAACTCGGTTGATCAAGAATGTGAAACATACGACCATCAACATGTTTTGAATGTTTAGCATACTGAGCATACGAACGCCTGTAATCTCAAAATTACCAATGTGGAAAGAGTCGAAGGTTTCAGCCAAACGGATACCAATATAACTGTTCAGTGTGAATTCCGCTGAAAAGATAAATGTTCCACCAATAACCACTTTCACGAATGCTGAATCTTTTAAAGCAACTTTATAGTTTTGAAACAAGTCCAGAAAAACATTCTCATGTGTTTTTTCCAAAAAGCCAGTGAACTCATCTCGCAGCCAAATGCCATAAGCAATAGGAATGCTGATTGAAGTAATGGTTAATAACACGAAAAGTTCAATCTGGTGACTTACATAAAGCAAACCACCTAAAGCCGCACCAATTGCCATAGACAGATTGATCATCCAGTAATCCAGCGTATATACTTCTTTTCTGTTTTCAGGTGTCGTCGAATCCATAATGATTGCATGCATGGCAGGTCTGCCTAGACTGCTTGTTATAATGAATCCAATATAAGCGACAGCAAAGAGCAGAATCCAATTTTGTTCAGGCAGCAAGCTAACGGTCATCAGTAAAAACATGACTGCATTTAAACAAGACGTTGTCATCAACACTTTCTTCCTGGGAAAACGATCCGAAATGTAACCACCGATTAAATTGACAACGAATCCGATGACTACTGTTAAAATTAAAAATGTTCCTGCCCAGACTTTGCCCTTTTCAGTTGCAAAGAATAAGGCCATAAATGGCATGACGGCCGAAGAAACGGCTCGATTAAAGAACGATGTAATCAACCGTACTTTAATATTTTGGGGGTATTCTCTCCATCCCATGTTGTCCCCTCCTTCTCTGTATTGTAATATTAAACTAGACTACAAATGATAAAAATAGACAATTTAATAAAACATGTCTACTTTTAAAATGGAGGACAACATGGATAACAAGCTTCTCATTCTATGGAGATACTTTCCATCAGGTAATATTCGAACAGAAGAGATAGCCGAAGCACTTCAGATCAGCCAGAAACAAACTACACGATATTTAAAAAAATGGAACGATGAGGGCTGGTTAACTTTTACTCCGGGTCGTGGAAGAGGCAATGTCTCACGTCTTCAATGGCTGAAGAATATCGAAGAAAACTTTGAAGATGAAGTTCTTCTCAAGCTGGATCATGAACCAGTTGAGATCAGCAGTAAATATTTGATGTACGACTGGTCGACGGATACGAAGATAAGATTGATGAACAAATTTCATACGCAATTTGGTTTTGTACAGAAAGCGAAAGACAAACTTGTGGTTCCAAAACGTTACCCTTTTAGGACCCTACACCCATTGGATGCAGCAGATGCACATAGCGCAAATATGGTATCGAATGTATTCAACAGACTCGTATCGTTAACCGATCAAGGAGAAATCCTACCTGAACTTGCTCACAGCTGGGATGTTTCAACTACGAAACTACGACTTTATTTAAGAAAAGACGTCTGCTTTCACGACGGATCTGTTTTAACCGCAACAGATGTCATCAACTGTTTAGAGAAACTGAGATTTCATGAGCAAAACAGAGATTTATGGACACCGATAGAGGATATTGTTTCTAGAGCGCCACTCGTGGTCGATATTTCGTACCCTGGAGGCTGCAGCTATATTCTTCCATTGTTAAGCACAATGACTTCTAGTATATACAAAGAAAGCAAAGGAAGAATATATGGGACTGGAGGGTTCTTGGTGGAAGAAGACACTGATCAAAAAACAACGCTTGTTGCTTTTAAAGAACATTTCCAAGAGCGGCCTTTACTTGATGCCGTTGAGTTCGTAAAAGTTCCGAAAGATTTTCCAATCGTTTACCACTCCTCTATGGAACCAGATCATCATGAAACCTTTCAAGTAGAGAGTGATTCAGGCTTTGGTGTGCTTATTATGAATGCCTACCGTAAAGAATCACAGATAGCTAATTTGGAAGTACGCCAATACATACATCAAATTCTAGCGGAGAATCGTCATAGAATACCAGAGTATGAGTCAAGAGCCATTCCAAATGACAACTGCTGCATGATTGGAGATCGCCTACCCTATTCAATACCGAGAGCTGTCCGACCAGAATTTGCAGAACCTCTTATCATCAGGGTAGCTGAGCATACAGAAGAAGTTTCAAGATGGCTTCTTGACACGTTTGCTCAATATGACATCCCAGTTAAAGTGATAAAAGTATCATTTGAAGACGCTATTTTCAATAAACAGCTCACAGATCAAACAGACATGTTTATACATGGTGAAATTTTTGAGTTGAATCAAGATATATCTTTCTATTTTTTCTTAACAAATGGGTTTGCTCCACTCCCTTTAATTCTAGAAAAGAATAGGAAATGGCAAAAACGCATCTCTCAATATATTCACACGCTATTTGAAGAATGGACGAATCTGAATGTTGAGGTCGAAAAGGAACTTATTGAAGAAGCCATTATGATTCCATTATATTATCAAAAAAGGTACATTCCCTTTTCTACTGAATTAATGAACGTGAACATCAAGCATTTCGGATATGTTGATTTTTCTAAACTTTGGTTACGCCCTACAATCGATTAGTAAAAGTAAAAGGATCTGACATTTCAGATCCTTTGCCTCTAGCTGCACAACCGCTCCCCCTTACATATCAACCACGTATTAACCATAGAAAAAGTTGCAATATTTTACAATTGTTTTCAATAAAAAATACTCAGATTGATTTCTGAGCATTCACTACTTCCATCTGTTCAATTATTTGGGCACATTCTTTCCTTGTGTTCGGATGCAGAATGACTCGATCAGTCAGAAGATTGTCGATCAAACGATCCGATATGGTTGGTCCTAATCGTTTCCTTCCCCATCTTCTTGAGAAAGATTTGTAATCACAGATCATCTCAAGTATATACTTTCGGGGAATCGGCACCGCTTCTTTTTTTATCTGATCGACCACCCAATAATTCCAATGATGTTTATTGTGATGTTGATGATGAAGCCAGGCATATTGCCATTCCACTTCACTCGGCTTCTCATCTGAATAAAATTTCTTAGCATATGTAAAAAACTCAGCTGGATGAAGCTTAGATAGATCATGGGTAAACGCTTGAATGTAAAGTCCTAGCTTCCAGCATTCTATAAAAACATTTAACTTATGTTCAAAGATATAAAGTAGATATTTTCCGTAAGCTGGCATAATACTTCACCCACTAATTAAATATTTTACTTCCATAAAACAGAATCAACGTAAAAATGATTACTTCAATCAATAATAGTCCAGTTCGTTTCAATGGTATTCCTTTGTATTTCATTCCTTCAAACAGATATTGTATGAAAACAATAGCAATCGCCGTGTAAAAACTATCTAAAAGTGTCACATTCATCACCTATTTACCAATAAAGTTCAACAGGAATACAAATACAAAGATTGTAATAAACGTATACCGAGATCCTACAACTTTATTTTTTTCACCTAGGATTTTTTCAAATATCTCTACAAGTATTAGATATAATGTAGCACTACCTAAAATGATTAAGATATAGATTAGAGGCTTCTCCCAAATACTTTTAAAATTCACAAATTGAATAATCGTAAGAATTACTATAAGTCCACAAAGCTCTCCGATGTTGTTCTTAGATCCTTTAAAGAAAAAACGTTTCAGTCTATTCATAAGCTGTCCTCCATTATGTCTATCTTCTATGCTTTATATTTCATTCCTTAATTAGTCTCATTATTCCTTCTATAACTTTCAAAGTAGTTATTAATTCAGTTCAAATAATGAACATAAGATGTATGAATACATGTAATAGGAGGTTTTCTATGAAAGCTGTATTGTGTACGAAGTATGGCCCGCCGCAAGTACTCATTCTTCAACAAGTCCATAAACCTGTTCCAAAAGAAAACGACATCCTTATTAAAATCCATGCTACAACTGTAACAACTGGGGATGTAAGGGTTCGTGGTTTTAACAGCCCCCTCTTATACTGGTTACCCATGCGTTTGTTCTTAGGGATAAGAAAGCCACGGAAACCGATTTTAGGTGTTGAATTAGCAGGTGTTGTAGAAGAAATCGGTCAGAACGTTACACGTTTTAAAAAAGGAGATGAAGTCTATGCAATGACTGGGATGCGTTTTGGCGCACACGCAGAGTACACATGTTTACGTGAAGACGGAATAGTCACACATAAACCACAGAATGTAACTTTTGAAGAAGCCGCTGCCATTCCCTTTGGAGGAACTTCAGCACTACATTTTTTAAGAAAAGGAAAGATCCATAGCGGACAGAATGTTTTGATATACGGAGCCTCTGGAGCTGTGGGAACAGCTGCTGTCCAACTTGCTAAGTATTTTGATACTGAAGTAACTGCCGTATGCGGTCCAACCAATCTAGAACTCGTTAAGTCGTTAGGAGCTGATCATGTCATAGATTATACAAAAGAACATTTTACAAAATCGGATAAGAGATACGATATCATTTTTGATGCTGTAGGCAAGATATCAATGTCTAAGTGTCAAAATGCCTTAAAAGCAAACGGTAAGTTCGTAACAGTTGATGGACAGGGTATAGCTAAAGAGCGTATAGAAGACCTAGAATTCTTAAAAAAAAGAATTGAATCAGGTCAAATGAAACCCGTCGTCGATCGTTATTATGAACTAGACCAAATTTCAGAAGCTCATGAATATGTTGAAACTGGCCGTAAGAAAGGTAACGTTGTCATCAGAGTGGTTTAAAACCAAAAACGCACTTCTCAATCTAGAGAAGTGCGTCTTTATGTATGTATTTACTCACTAAGTTTTTGAAGACTAGAATGGTATTTAAAAAGCTGTCCTGCATTTGACCACCTTCAATTGTCCAACAAGTAGCTAACACAGCATGTGAATAAGCTCTTAACAAAACTCTTTCTTTATTCAGGTTCAGTACATCAACAAAGGTATCAATTCGTTTTTCTGCTAGCTCTTCCACTCCATGTTCAGGTAATTTATTCAGCAAATATTGAACAACCTCATATTCACGGTCCCCAATCAAACCCTTAGGATCGATTATGGTCCAAAAATCTCCATTTGCGAGTATATTGTAGTGGTGAAGATCGCCATGAAGCAAATATGGCTTATCGATAGAAGTATTTAATTTTTCAGTAATGAACAAAGCTTCTTCTATGGTTGCTTTTGAAACAGGATGATAACTATTGTATTCCTGATAGATTCGTTTCAAACTATTTTCACGATCAAAAACGGTCGGAAGATTAGATCCAACTGGAGCAGGAACCATTAACTTCTTCATCACGTTAGCAGCAATTAATGTAGCCTTATCCTCATCTTCTATTTCTGCCAATGTATGTCCTGGTTGAATTCGTTCAAGAATCATAATACCTCGTTCCTTCTCAAACGCTAACACTTTAACTGTACTTTCACCAGACAAAAGCTGTAGTGCACGCAGCTCAGCTTCAAATTCCTTTTCATCAAACACAAATTTCAAAACCACCTCACGTCCATCATTCCTTACAGCAGGAGCAACGAAATTGTAAGTGAGGTTAAATGGTTGTTGAAAGTGTAAACCATACCTTTTTTCACAGTCAGCCACTAATTCATCAAACTGACTAATCCATTCACTAGCCTTTTCACCATGTACACCTTTCATTTTTTCAACAAATGTATCAGGAAGTTTGTATTTCATCACATCACTCTCTCCTTATGTATTCGTTGTACAACAACCTCATAGCCTCTACTATTCTTTCATCAGAAAAAGTATTCGTATAACGATTTGGAATATCATTAGCTCCTAAAACATAGAGCAATGGATATTGATTAAATTCTCCTAAAATCCCTATATCCACCACTAAGTTCTCTAAACCTCCGCTCATATGGTTCAACATATGGTTTGGAATTCCGTCTATGTGATCTTGAGGACGAACTAGACCATTCATTACAGGTAACCATAATTGCGGATGACGGTGATACCCTTCAAATATGGCTTTTAATACAAAAAGCACTTCACTAATTCTCCCCCTATTTTCAACATCTCGAGGATTTAAAGTAAGATTTATGTGTTTGTACTCTCTATTTATCTCTGTATTTACCTTTTGCCACCCTCCACAAAATTGCACAAGGCTATCAGCAGCTTTACTATCGTGGGAAGCGATCATCACTTCGACAAGATTACCTAAAGACAAGAACCTTCTCCCTTGGAAATGTGGAAATAAAACAGCGCTGTTCTCTTCTTTATCGAGTTGAAAATCCTCAATTAAATCGTTCCAATGAAACAATCCTCTCTCCACCCATTTTGTTACACAATATCCAATAACCACTTTTGCAGCTGAAGCTAGTGGAACGATCAAGTTAGGATTGAGTGAACATACAACTTCTTGCTTTTTCGTTGAATAGATGATGATACCTACTTGATCGGATTCTACGGTCTTTACTGATGTAACTACACTTTGCATCTAGATTACTCCTTCACATTATATGATTGTAACTTTTATTCAACTTAACGATAACACACTTCATTTCTAACTTTTTTAAAAAAACTTCCAAAAAAGCGTATAATTCTCATTAGGATAATCGTTGTATATAGTGAACGGCAATCAAGAAGGGAGTTATAACATGTCTCAGTCAACGAAAACACTTCACGCGCAATCCAATGAATTACGCCAAAAGTTTGACGAAGAAATTCAAGACTTCAGTGATTCACTATGGAACTATTGCAGATACCTTACGGGTTCACCTTGGGATGGTGAGGATTTATATCAAGAAACGATGCTCAAAGTACTAGGAGGATTATTTACTAGATGGCATCCAACTAACTTAAAATCATATGTATTTCGAATTGCAACCAACACTTGGATCGACCAATGTCGTAAAGAAAAACGAACACTTGGAGAGTTACATGAAGAATATGAAGCCTATGAAGAATTTTCGGATGGTTTGGAACTAGAAGAAGCTCTTCAAAAATTAGAAGATCTCTTCTCCCCACGACAAACTGCAGTTTTTCTTCTTTTGGAGATCTTTCGCTTTCAAGCAGACGAAGTTGCGAGTATCGTAAGAACAACGCCTGGGGCTGTATATGCCTCAGTGAGAAGAATGAAATATAAATTACAAACCAATAGAGATCATTTGATTAAACCGAAACTCGAAAATTCACCTCAAAAATCAAAGACGTTACAAGCCTATTTGAAAGCATTTAATCATGGTGATCTTGATGGGATGCTTTCACTCATAAGTGACCATGCACATTACGAAGCATCCTTAGGATTCTTAGAAGTAAATAAAGAAGAGATTATAAATGGTTCACTTGCATACGGCTTACCAGGTCATCAAGCTGTTGAATGTGAGCTTTGGGGTAGACAAGTAATCGTCGTCTTAGCTGATTCAGATCAAGGTAAAGTCGTCCACGATATTCAATATCAAGAAGTCGAAAACAACAGAATTGTTTACCATCGAAGCTTCTTTTTCAGAAAAGAATTTATAGTGGCAGCTTCAAAAGAACTAGGGTACAAGCCACAATTAAACAAACCTCCATTAAATTGGGATAAAGAATAAGTAGTATATAACTAAAACTCCTCTTCGCGATTTTTGCACACTGAAGAGGAGTTTCCTTGAAAATGAAAGTTAGAGTTTAAATGTATGTTGTATAAGCATTGCCACTTCATACGCATCTAAATTTGTATTGTTGATGCGAAGATAATTTTTCTTTTTAACCTCGCCTTCATAAGAGTTTAACCTATACTTTTCCATTGATGTTCTTACGTCGTTTTCCGACCATACTAGATTTCGTTTAGAAGGCTTGTGTTCAAGACGATGAGGTGTAGTATTTCTCTGCAGTCTTGTGTTTAGATCAGATTCAAGTTCGACAAAATAGACCTCTGCTCCCTCCTTCTCAAACACCTGGCACACACCTTCAACAAACTCCCAATCTTCTTTATAATTAAACGCCCACACATATGTAAAAATCATTCCATACTGATCACTCTTAGCAAAAGTTCGAAAAATCTCTGAACGAAACAAGTTCACTAATCTTTTCCCTTCCTCAGAACCGTAATCAAAAAATGGTGTAACAAGATCAATCGTCATGTGATTATGAAAAAGCTTTAATTTTGTAACCTTCTCTAATTCATGTCCCACTGTCATCTTCCCAACAGCTTGTGGACCAAATAATAAAACGAGTTTCATCCCTACACCTCTACCTGTTAAATTGTTTATCCTATGCTACTATAAAAAGGAAAATAATTCTATAAACAAACCGAATTACCAACACAAAAACCCAACAAAAATAAAAAGGAAGACCAATAACGAACCATGGCCTTCTTCATATTATGATTGCAGATATGCAATAACAACTTCTTTAAATCTTTCTGCTTCCTCGTAATGAGGAGTATGACCACTTTCTTCAAAGATAAAGGTTTCTCCGTTAATAGCATCTCTTTCGAACACCTCAAAATGTTTTTCACACGTGCAAGCATCATATTTTCCAACAATTAATAACATTGGATTTTTCACATATTGAATCTCATTCAGTAAAGAATCAAATATCTTGCCTTCTTCTCTTAATACGTTGTAGT
This sequence comes from Fictibacillus nanhaiensis, assembly GCF_049537595.1. Lineage (GTDB taxonomy): Bacteria > Bacillota > Bacilli > Bacillales > Fictibacillaceae > Fictibacillus > Fictibacillus nanhaiensis_F. The sequence goes on along the minus strand of NZ_JBMULM010000001.1, from coordinate 1,541,166 downwards.
GATGCTCTGACCGATCGTAGAATACGTCCCACTCATCCTCAGAATAAAAAGAATAGTAGTCTGTGGGATTATTATGATTATGACGATAGATCTCCATCCGGTGCTCACCTAACTCATCACTCAACTTCATATATTCTTCTGTTAGTTCGCGTATCGAATAATTCTCCCCTTCAGCTAGCAACAAACCTTTCTCGTAAAGTTCGTATTTGCCGTACTTTTTTAATAATTGTGCAGTCTTTTTAATAAGACTTCGAGATGTTCGTTCAAAATCAAAAGTGGGTCCCTCGAAAATTACTTTTTCTATAGAATCAGGATGCTGTCGTACATAAGCTAGTGCTAAAAAGCCACCAAATGAATGACCGATGAGTGACCACTTTTTTATATGTAAATGTTCTCTAAGAGCTTCACAGTCATCAATCAAATCTTGAAAGCCAAAGGGTTCTCCTTTCTTAATGTTCTCCGAACGACAAACTCCCCTTTGGTCTATTAAAATTAGATGGAAATGCTTTCCTAATCTTTCAGCTTGATGGAAGGAAAAATCGTGACACCCTTCCCCAGGACCACCATGAAGATAAAGTATGGCTGGTTTATCAAGATCACCATAACGTTCTACATATAACTTTTTGCCTCTAATTTCAATTTCTTGACCGTTAAGTTGCTGAATCATTATTCATCGCCTTTCGTTTTTTTCATGAAGTTCTTATTGTTTACTAGATTGATAGTACAAGTGAAGCAAATCTTCAACAGGAATGTTATCGATCTTCATACCCGTAATATCGCTTTTCTCAATTTCAACATGTTTAAGATCACAATTTACTAGTTTTGAACCCGTTAGGTCGCATCTTTCGAACGTAAGAGGACTAGCTTTATCACCAAGATTCGAATCTTTAAATCGCGCGCCACCTAACGTCACATAAATGAATTCACTTTCTGATAAGTTCAAATCCGCAAACATCGTGTTTCTATAGTTAATATTCTGAAACTTAGAATGACTTAAATTGCAATTACTCATATGTATATGACTTACATTACTATTGCTTACCGAACTGCCTTCCATGGTAACGTGGTAATATTCAGAATGACTTAGATCAGAGTTTTCAAATTGCTGATGAGAAAAGTTTTGATTTTTTATCACACTCTCAAGCTGAACCGGCTGCTTAATATGTTTTACAAAGCAATACTCTTCTTCACCTTCAAAGGTCGCAACATAACCCATCTTTTTATAAAAGTGATGGTTATTAAGCTGTCTGCTCGACGTTTCAAGATCCCAAACTCTTACGTATGGAAATTCTTTTTCAATTGAGTTAATAACTGAAGAACCAATCCCTTTACCTTGATAATCTGGATCGATAAAAATTCGATCAATTCTGCCGTATGCCTTTCCTGAGAGGGTGGCTATGATTCCTCCAACAAGTATGCCATCGTACATAACTTTGAAATATTCTAATTCTCTAATCATATACGTGGTCATTTCAATAGATGTGTATCCTGGTGGCTGGATATTGAAATCAATGGTGTCTCGATTCGAAAGCCATTTTTCTGCTTCGTAATCAAACGTTTTTTTCATAATGGCTGTTAACTGTACTGCATCGCTTATTGCTGCTTTTACAAGTGTAGTCTGATATAACATGTAAGCGTTCTCCTTTTTATGTATAAACAATTTATTATTTCTTAAAAGTCAGTCCTCTTTCTTGAAGTGCAGCTAGGAGCTGTCCCATCGCTTTTGGACCTATTCCGTGTAATTTCTTAAGATCTGATTCCCTCCAATCTGTTAGTTGCTCGATTGAAGATATGCCTGCAGATGTCAAAGCTCTTTCAGCGGGTTTTCCTAATCTTGATGGTAGGTTTGTGTTTTGCATATTTTCACCTTTTTGACGAAAATTAATGTTTGGTGATCAGATTATTGTTTTTATGAACTTCATAGCTACCTCTTGAAGCAATATACATACTAACCAACCGCTAATACCTAATACTAAGCAGGTGATTAATGAGAAGGAGTGATTTAAAGAAATATAAACAATCACTAATAAAACGGCAGTCGCCGGAAACCCCCATAACACGCCAAGGGCAAATTTGCTTAACGTTTTGGTTGGCTCTCCTTGTACATAAAGCCAGATAATGCTTAATAAACTTACAAGTGGAAGAGCCGCCACGATTCCGCCAAAACTAGGAAACCTCCTAGCAATTTCGGTAACTGCTGCAATAACTCCTGCAGAAATTAGGATTTTCATAATTACATACATGATTTCGCACGCTCACTTAGCAGTTTAAAGGCTTTCGTGATTAACTCTCTTTCAACTTCGTCCATTTGACTGAAAATATGATTCAACTTTTCTTCATCTAAACTCGTATTCTCATGAAGTACCTTTTTCCCAATATCCGTTAATCGAAGAATAACTTTTCGTTCATCCTCCCGATCGCGTTTCTTTTTTATGTAATTCTTCTGAATCATCCGCTTCACATGCTCAGAAGCCGTATTGTGAGAGATATTAAGATTATTTGCTACATCATTTACAACTACTCTTTCTTTTTTATCAATTAACTGCAGAATTCGTACCATCTGATGCGTTATTTTCTCACCATGTGGATAATGCAAATGAAAGTAGATGTCTGTCCAATATTGATTTAATTTTGACGAACTAGGCATAATTAGCACCTCTTTTTTATCGTATACTAGGATTATATCTTATAACACGATATAAAAGAAGAGTTATATTATTCCGATAAAAGATAACACTCCAAAAATAAAGATAATAAAAAAAAGACCGATCCCACTGAAAGCTGTAGAACGCCAGAATCCTTTCGTACTAATTAAAGCGGTAATAAATGCTAAAATCACTCCTGCTAAAAGGATGGTAAAACCAATCTCGCTTAATCGGTTCTCAATGACGAATTGTAATATCAGTAACGTGGTTAAAAGAATTACTATTGAAGCAACGCCCATGTGCTTTCTCATTAATCAGGCTCCTTTCGTTTAAATTCAAAATTGAAAAAACTAATAACAAACTGGTAAACTAGAAATATGCAGGATCATTAAAATTTAATTTTTCAGGTGATTTCTTGGGAAGGGAGAAAGTAAAATTGAAAATAGACCGTTCTATTAAATATAGAAAGTTACCTGAGCGTTATAAGACGCATTTAAATGTAATGTATCATGTCAAACATAGCATATTTGGTTTTACTTTTATTTTGTTGGATATAATCTCCCTCATTTTTATAGTTCAGGCACCTCACCAACCCACCTTTTGGATTACCATTCCGCTGGTCGTAATCATTAATGTTTGGTCACTTACGATATTACTTAGAAATACTGAAAACATGATACTTGAACCCATACTTTATACAGCATGCTTAGGCGTTGTTGGTTCATTATGTAATTTCGTGGTTGTCCAAAAATTTTACTATCTTATTTTTAAATTCTCCTCTCCTCTTTTCTTCATTATATGTTTATTGATTTTTTCCTTATTTGTTGCACAACAGATTTGGTACCAAGTCAAAAAATTTTCGAACGTACATAGTAATTTTGGAGAAGAAAAACTAAATCCTAAAAGAGATTACTTTATAATGATTCTTTTTGGCATTGGTTATATTATTTACGCGTATTTTGCCAGAAGTTATCCTATACTTACCATCGCATATCCCCTGACTATTTTTTCATTTTTCTGTTTGTTTTTTGCTTACTTATCGGTAAAGTTCTTCCACAAGTATTTCTTCATGAAAACAAACATGAAGTATGTTCCTTTACCAAAACAATTAAGGAAACAAATAAAAGCTAAAAAAGTTATGATGTAGGTCAAATATTCAAGTGATTATACTAAGTTAATAATAATCATCCTGTTCACTCAATTATAAAAAGTGTTGCATACGCAACACTTAATAATAAAGAGTTGAAATATTGGATTCATACATACAAAATATTTAAGATTCAATAAGTCGCAAGTATTTAGTAAAGTAAGCACCTAACAATAAAAGAACGACCGATGCCCCCAGCTCCATATCCTAAGAAAATCAAACCAGTATGCTAAAAGATTCACTACAGCGATCAAGAAAAAACAGATTGATGTTAAAGCTATTCTCAAACCTGTAATCCCCTGATTTCGTCTTTGACGTATGACGTATGTAATGAAGAATATCAATGTTACGAGGACAAGGACTGACAAAATTGATTCCATCTTTACTTCCCTCTTATTTGTTTTCTACTTCATATGACGATTTATGAAGCTGATTTGTTTCATTTTTTTCCAATTTTTATGAGTATCTAGAAAGCAGTTTTTACAACTTTTTGTGGGTGCCTTTATTCTAGGAATTGTCGTTCTGTAATTAGGTGCTGCTCATTTTTTAGGAAGGAAGGGATTACAACATGCACTTATTAATTCTTCTAGGATTATTATTAGGCGTATAATACTTAATGCTCAATCTTCTATTAATGGAGCTTTCAGCAGAAAATTAGGTACGTATGAAGCTGCGTTTTTAACCTTTTTCTCAGGTGCACTCCTGTTAGCCATTCTTATTCTTTTCTTTGGTGAAGGTAACATTTTAAAGGTCTTTGAAGCGCCTAAGTGGCAGCTTGTTCCCTTCACTTGGGAACGCATGCTCGCGATCCTTTTGATGTTCATTGCACTTCGTTTTATATATATCGGTAATAAAAAACAAAGGAATGAAACGGAGCGATTATAAGCTACGTAAGCGTTTGTATCACATTTCTATCACATAAACCTCACAGAACGTTCACAAAACCTTTGTGTAAAGTGTCTTAAGGTGTTCTATTATTTGAACTGGGAATTCATTTAGTGCTTTAATAGAAATGGATTTAAGGTTACACTATATGGATAATATAGAGAGAGAATTATTGTGAAGATGGTGTCTTATAGTATGGAAAAAACGTTGAAAGTAGAAAAACAAAAATGGTCAGCGATTCTGTCACAAACTGTGAAAACGGGAATCATTAAGTCTAACCTCGTTCCTATGTTTGCCGGGCTTACGCTGGCATTATATACGTACGATATCGATCCTGGCACTAAGTTGCTTGATGTTGTATTCGCATTGATCGGAACAATTTTAGTAATAGGTGCTGCTGGTACGTTAAATAATGTATATGACCGCGATATTGATGCGATCATGGAAAGAACGAAGAGCCGACCTACGGTTACAGGTGAGATTGATACGAAATTTGCTATAACACTCGCTGGCATTATGGCTGTACTTGGTATTGTTGCTCTTGCCTTCACAACACCGCTTGCGGCACTATTAGGTTTCTTAGGTCTTTTCTTTTATGTCGTTCCCTATACGATGTGGACGAAACGAAGAACGATCTATAACACGGAAGTAGGCAGTATTTCAGGTGCGATGCCTCCCCTTATCGGTTGGGCAGCAATGACTGGAACACTTGCACACCCCGCGATTGCAGCACTGTTCATCATCCAGGTCATTTGGCAGATGCCTCACTTCTATGCCATCGCCATTCGCCGACATGATGAATATAAGGCGGCTCGAATACCGATGCTTCCGGTTGTAAAAGGGGTTAAAAGAACGTATACACAAACCAACATCTATCTTGTGTTACTGAGCTTAACGAGCTTCTTGTTCCTACCATTAAGCCTAGGCTTAACGTTAGTGGCACTTCTTATGAATGTTGGATGGCTCGTGTTAAGTATCTATGGCTATAAGAAAAACAAGGATTCTGAGAAATGGGCAAAGCTTCTCTTCATCTATTCTCTAATCCATATGACAATTCTGTTTTCAACAGTGATCGTCTACTCGTTAGTTGGTATTTTTATATTAAATTAGAAAAAGGTTCGGGATAATTCCGAACCTTTTTCATTTGTAGGCCCTCTTATTTTGACTGAGCAGTAAGTGCTTGGCAACGACCGTTAGAGTCGAACGGTGTCGAGGATTGTAAACTCGAGGATAAACAGCATAAACTTTTTGATTCAGGATCAAAACTCGTGGATAAACTGCATAAACTTTTGGATTCAGAATCAAAACTCGTGGATTCATTTATCTCCACTATCATAAAAGCCTGCTCAAACTATCGGAGCAGGCTTTTTCTCTACTATTTATTAATGTGCTGTATCCATACGATCTACATGTGCCAAATGTTTGTAGTTCCAACCGATGAAAACGATAGATAAGAATACAAATCCAGCAGCTACATAAAACGGTAGATGTGGATTAAAGATCTCAGCAAGTTTTGCCGCCATGTAAGGAGATATTGCAGCTCCTAAAAATCGAAGAAAACTATATGCTGCTGACGCAGTCGAACGTTCAACAGGTGCCGCTTCCATCACAGCTGTTGTAATTAAGGTATTCGTATTGCCCAAGATTGCCCCAGCAAAAACGATCGCAGAAATGATCACCGATTGAGTTGAAGTAAATAGTCCCATGATTACAAGGTCGGCTACAAACAGCAAAAGCATAATTGCCATAGATTTTACCGTTCCGAACGTCCTTTCAAGCTTTGGTGCCATGAATACAGAGGTGATCGCTAGCAACGTCCCCCAACCTAGGAACACATAACCTAATCCCTTCGGATGTAATCCTAAAACAAAGGGCGCGTAAGCCATGATTGTAAAAAATCCAATGTTATATAGTGCAGCAACAATCCCTAGTACCAGAAGTGAGCGATGTTTCATAGCTTTAAACGGTGCAGATAAAGGCGTCCGTTTCTTCTTCACCACTGTCTGTACATTTGGTTTAGGCATCAAAATCATAAGGATCATGAATGCAAGAATCATGAGAGTCGAAACTCCTAAAAAAGGAGACCTCCATGAAATACTACCTAACGTCCCACCCAGTAAAGGTCCGATTGAGATTCCTAAACCTACGGCTGCCTCATATAAAATAATTGCTTTAGCAGTTCCACTGCTTGAAAGAGATACGATCGCAGCTAGTGCTGTTGCTACAAATAGTGCATTTCCTAGTCCCCACCCTGCGCGGAGTCCCACTAATGTCCAGATGTTATCAGCAAAACCTCCTAGCGCAGATACTGTCGCTATAATAAATACCCCAGTCAATAATGTACCTTTATTTCCGAGTCTAGATGAAACCGTACTTGTTATAAGCATGGCAAAAGCCATCACTGCATTATAACTCGTATAAAGTAACGTCACTTCACTTGGTGATGCTTGAAGATTTTCCGCGATAGATGGTAAAACTGGGTTTACTAAACCCATTCCCATGAAAGCTGTTATACAAGCGAAAAAAACAGCCCATACGGAGATCGGCTGATGAAATAAACTTTGTTTATCGAGAGAAACTCCTGAAACTTTAGCTCCACCAACACTTTGTGTGTTTGTTGACATTCTCACATCTCCTTTATATTTTATTACCTCTGCAACTTATTGTATAATACAACTATATAATTGTATATTACAACTACTTGGCTGTCAAATTATGATTCAGTTGTTGAATCGTGCATGTATCGGTTATCATGTTGATAGAGTTTTGTATACAAAGGTGGCAAAAACGATGAAAAATTCCATACTCGAAAAGATCGAACTTGAGATGGCTGTTCTTGTAAGGCGCGTCACTTCGATCACATCCAAAAACAAAATCGGTAATCTAGACAGATCAGCCTACCTCCTTCTACACCAATTGTCTGTTCATGGACCTCTTGGTGTAAAGACGCTTGCTGAAAACTTGCAGCTCGATACATCAACCGTTAGTCGACAAGCTGCATCACTTGAGAAAAAGGGATATGTGTATAAAGTTCCTGACCATGTAGATCGCCGAGCTTACTTCCTACAACTAACAAAATCAGGTACAGAAGATTTTAATGAGTATAAAAAAGCTCGACTTGATCGTTTTGAAGTACTTACAGATGATTGGACAGATGAAGAACGAGAGCAGTTTGGTCATTTGCTGAAAAAATTCAATAAGGCTATTTTAGAAAAATAAACCCCGCTAAATTTTGATTAGCGGGGTTTTCCTTATCTTATTTATTTTTGGTCATAGAGATATATTTCTTAACCACTTCAAATACATAATCTTGATTCGCAGCTGCTGTTGTAGGATCATATTGACCGCCATTTGTCTTATTGTTTGAAAGCACGCGGATGCCGAGGAATGGCACATCATACGCTTTAGAAATTTGTGCAGCTGATGCTCCTTCCATCTCTTCCACAGAAGTTCCAAAGTTCTCATGGAACCATTTGATACGATCAACTTCATTATTCCAAACGTCTGCAGAACCGATCGTACCCTCTACAACTTTCCCTTTTGAATACTTATCTTTTACAGCATGAGCAGCTTTTAAGAGCGTTGCATCGCCTTCAAAATAACGTGCTTTTTCTGCATTCGGATCTTCACCGGCACTTCCTTCTGATGCCATGAGGTCCATTGGAATCCATGATGTAGGGTGAATTCCTTCGTTTGATTCTTTGTGAGGTGTCTTTAAAGAACCCAGATTAACCGTTCTTTTTCCTAGAACGATGTCAAAAACGTTTAAGCTCGGATCATGTCCACCAGATGTTCCTTGATTAATGATGGCTAGAGGTTTATATTTTTCAATTGCAATAGCTGTAGCTGCTGCTGTATTTTCCATCCCCTTACCTGTTTTTGCAACAATAACCGGATAGTTATTTAGTGTCCCTTTATAAAAAACAAAGTTTCCAGACTTTTCTTCTTTTACGTTCTTTAGTCGTTTTGCAAAATTCTCAGCCTCGATCGGCATCGGCCCTTGAATGATGATCGGTCGTTTTGCTTTTTCTTTGCTAGATGCTGTTTGGTTGAAATCGAATCCAGCTAACGCGGATAAAAATAAAACCGCTGCAATTGCTAATAATCCGCATTTTTTCATTGAATATTACCCTCCAGATGTCACGGATTACTCCAATATACTCAATAAAAATAGCCTAGAGAATGTAGATTTGTTCTACCTCTAGACCACCAGAGTTAAAGTATCTTTAAACAAAGTAATCGTGCTAAATGAAGAGCTGATGTACTTATTCTTCAAAAGTTTAACTACTCAACCTGATACTTCAACTCGTAGTCCAGTTCTTTCATTGGGAACCGGGTAGAAACACTCAGACCATATTACCGAGCATATACGAGTAATTCGTTTTTATGTATGTTACTTTGTTAATATAACAATAATAGTTTTTATTTTCAACATAAAACTTAACATTAAATTATATTTATAGTTTAATGTTCGGATTTTAAATGTATTTCATCACCTTTTAACAAAGAATAGATGAATAGATCATCAAATTTGCCGCATGTGTATTCATAATGTCTTAACAATCCTTCTTTAAAAAAACCAATCTTCTCTACTAAACTCTTTGATGAAATATTATTGGGCTCTATTAGTGCTTCGATTCGTTCCAATTCCATGTGTTCAAATCCATATGTTACAACTGCTTTTAAGGCTTCTCGAGCAATACCTTTACCCCAATATTCTTTATTCAGTTCAAATCCTACTTCTGTTCGAAAATGCTTAGCGTTTCTATTCAGAAATCCGCAGCTTCCGATTACTCTATCGGAATCCTTTAATGTGATTCCCCATCGAATCCCTGTTTGTTCTTTTAATATAGAATGATACCACTCTATTTCTTCATAAACCGATTCAACCGTTTGATAAGGTTCGAGGCCCATATGTTTTACAACTTCAGAGTCCGATAGATAAGAAAACATATCCTTCGCATCATTATGAGTTACCTTTCTTAAGATCAAACGGTTCGTTTCAATTATAGGATGATCACTCATTTCATTCATTTCCTTTCTTTAACGAATTGTCACAGAAATCAACTTTCTTAGTTCCCCATTCAAACGGTTCTTCATTTCTTCCAACTCATCTTGAGACGGTCTTATTTTATCAGAGAACATCTCTTCTTTATCTACCCACCATACAGGACCTTTAACGGGTGAGTCGTTTTCTCTTCGCGGAAACAAATGCCAGTGAAGATGAGAATCACCATTTCCTAATAATTCATAGTTTAATTTTTCAGCGTAAAATGCGTTATAAACCGCTTCAGCTACTATACTCATCTCATGTAAGAACGTCTTCTTCACTTCTGACTCTAAAAAATGCAGTTCGGTCTTATGTTGTTTGGAAAGAAAAAGTGTATAACCTTTAAAATATTGATGATCTCCTATCACGACGAAACCAGTCTCTAATTCCGCTACGAAATATGGATTGGTACCCTTTTGAATCATGTCGATTCGTTCACATATTAAACAATCTGTATGAGTCATTCTTATGACCTCCTCCTTCAACCTTTATAGTTTAGCATTATTTTCCTTTTGGTGGTCTCTATTCTTTAATCGTGTATGTAGTTCCCATAGTGCCGTTTTGTTGCTATCCCATTTCAACGCACTAAGAGCATCTTCATAGCTAACCCACTTGTAAATAGAGTGTTCTTTGGAAAGATTTAGTTTCTGATCAATGACTTCTATACCAAAAGTATATTCTGGAATGACGAGAACATCTTCTCCCCAGAGAAAGTGGCCAACAATGTGTTCGACAGGCAATGAAGTTACCGTATCTAATGGGATTAACCTACAGTCTTCATCTAGACCTGTTTCTTCAAAAGCTTCTCTTCTAGCAGTCTGTTCAGGATTTTCTTCATTTTCCCCGCCACCTGCAATACCTTGCCAATATTTCATATCAGAACGTTTTAAAATAGCATACTCTACACCATTCTCACTACATATAAAAGGGATAACCAGAACCTGGTAAGGCGCTCTCATTGAATTTTTTTCCTTTCTTACTGTTCTTATTTTGTAACACTTACAAGCGGTAATTCCTTCTAAACTAGGCTATTATAATAATACACTTATTTTTGTTGGGGGCTTTATTTTGGAAATGAATCTTTTACAAGAAGCAGTAGCATTCATCACATCCTGTTATCAGGAGTTAAATAAAACACAGAGCGAAATAGATGATCGGATTTCTGAAATAGCAAAAGAAATTCAAATAGATGGTACATATAAACACTTAGCTTTTGAAATTGATTATGGTGCGAAAGTAGCGTGGCGCAACAGCAATCGCTGTATTGGGAGATTATTTTGGGACCAGATGCATACGTTCGATCGGAGACATGTTGAAACAGAAGAAGAAATTTTTAGGGTAATCATAGATCACATGAATTATGCGACTAACCATGGACGAATTCGGCCAACGATAACCATTTTCCCTCCGCAAACAAAGACACACCATGTGCGCATATGGAATCATCAGTTGATTCGTTATGCGGGCTATCAAATGGAGAATGGTGTGATTGGAGACCCCTCTTCTATTGAATTTACAGAAAAATGCATAGAACTCGGTTGGGAACCAAAATACGGAAATTTTGATATCTTGCCCATTGTAATTCAAGTAAACGATAATCGTCCTAGGTTATTTGAACTTCCACAGTCTTCAACTTTAGAAGTGGAGCTCCGTCACCCTGAGTTTGAATGGTTTAAAGATCTAGAGCTAAAATGGTACGGTGTTCCCTTCATATCCGATATGGCTTTAGAGATAGGCGGACTTCGTTACACAGCAGCTCCATTCAATGGCTGGTATATGGGGACTGAAATCGGTGCTCGAAATCTAGCGGATGAAGAGCGATACAACATGCTTCCAAAGATTGCTTCATGCATGGGTATAGATACAAAAAGCTCAATCTCTTTATGGAAAGATAAGGCACTTGTCGAACTGAACATCGCTGTATTGCATTCATTCCGAGAAGATGGTGTTAGTATCGTAGATCATCATACGGCAGCTCAACAGTTCAAAAAATTTGAAGAGAAAGAATCAGAGAATGGCAGGAATGTTACAGGTAACTGGGCTTGGCTCATTCCACCAATGAGTCCTGCAACAACACACATCTTTCATAAGCCATACAACAATGAAATTGTGAAACCCAATTATTTTTACCAAGATAAACCTTATTCAAAAGATATATAGGCACTTCATCAAAACGTTCAGAGCGTGTTTTCTGGACGTTTTTTCATATGATCTTCTTTTACTCAATATAATAGCGTATAAGATTTAGGTTCTCCGAAAGGAGCTGTTACGATGTCGATCAAACCGCAGCAATTACAGCAAGGCGACACCATTGGAATTGTTACATTAGGTAGCCCACTCGAAGCAAATATCATCAATCAAGGAATCACAATGTTAGAGAATATGGGTTTTCAGGTGCTCGTGGGAGATTATGTATACGCAACGAATGGTTTTTTGTCAGGAACACCACAGCAACGAGCTTCAGATTTGATGAAGATGTTTCAGAACAAACAGGTAAAGTTGATCCTTCCAACACGAGGTGGTGTGGGAGTAGCAAGCATCCTTCCCTATCTCGATTATAATATAATCAGAACCAACCCAAAGATCATCTCAGGGTACAGTGATGTTACCATCTTAATCAATGTTCTATATCAACTTGCAGATCTCGTTACGTTCCAAAGTCTGATGCTTCTAGATTTCCGTTCAAGTACCCCATCCTATAATTTTAACCAGTTTTTTAACAGCATCACACGAACAACTGCACCATGGCAGATTATGAATCCTCCAGATATCCCGCTTATAAGTAAAGTTCCAGGCAATGTTACAGGGGTTATAGTGGGTGGAAATCTTACATCATTAGTCGATAGTTTAGGAACCTCTTATGAAATAGACACAAAGGGAAAAATACTATTTCTTGAAGATACACACGAGCCGGTAAATACCGTTTTTCGATATTTGAATCATTTAAAGCTCGCTGGTAAATTTGATGATTGTATCGGAATCATTATAGGAGAATGCACACAATGTCAGCCTGCATATGGTAAGACGTTTGAAAATGTAATCGATGAATTCATCGTTCCACTAGGAAAGCCATTGTTGGTAAACCTTGCAAGTTCGCATGGCTTCTATAAAGCAGCGGTTCCACTCGGTGTTAACGTGAACATGAATACATACAACCGTTCACTGACCGTAATTGAACCGGCAGTAAGGCCCTAAAAGATAAAATTCAAGTTCATTTTCTGCTCTCACGAATATCAAATCCGTAAAAAATTAAAAAGAGGTTGACCTTTGTGCACTTAATAAATGGTGTGCAGGTCAATCTCTTTTTGATGAGGCTGTTAATAGGTTACTAGAGAAGCACAATCCAAACCGATGACAAGTGTTCGGCGGACTGGACCTCCTGAACTGTCAACATAAAAGGCTAATACGGTGCAACCTGAATTTTGATCGATTCTTACAAGTGTAAAAATGGTCGGGCAGCCGCTTCCAGGGATGCAGAGAGGCGAACCGTTTATGAGTACAATTACACCGTTCGACACTTGATTTGGTAAAAGAATAATGGTCAGTTCCGTTGTTTCCCCACCTACAATTGTCACTGATCCTGAGAACAATCTATAACCATTCTGTGCAACTGTAATGGTATACACACCTGCTGCTAATCTTACGAAACTAAAGCTTCCATCTGCTCCTGTTACCGTTTCGAAAGTTGACACACCTTCCCGCAAAATTACGGTTGCTCCAGAAACTGGAAGTCTAGTAAATGCATTGATGACTATTCCTTGTAGTGAACCAAATACAGAGCCTGAACTCAGTTCAAAATTCACCGTTAAGTCATCCCCTGGCAACGCGGTTACGGTTTGTGTAGAATCCTCGTATCCAGGTGCTGATCCAGTGACGGTAAGTGTACCTGCCGGCAAATATCCAATAACATAGTTTCCATTTGGTCCGGTTGCCCCACGGCCAACTAGTAGTCCATTTTCATCAAAAACAGACACCACGGCATTTATGACTGGGAACGCTGCAAGAATGACGGCTTGATCTGCTGAAGGAACTGCTTGTATGCCCAAAACATCGCTGCCCATACCGAGAACTTCCTGTAAAAGTAAATTGGTATCGGATGTGACGCTTCCCCTAATGGTTACAGGATTTCCATCGAGCTGATAATCAGCGGTTGTTACGGCTCCAGCGGTAACAGTTATAGATCTTGCATTGCTGGCATAGCGAGTGGCTGTTGCCCGAACGGAATACGTTCCTGGTGCCAATCCCGTTACAGAATAATTACCACCTTCATCTGCTACATCACTCGTGATCGGCTCACTATTGCTGTTAAAAATAAATACGACAGCACCAGGTATCGCAAGACCCGTTTCTCGATCAGTCACCCTTCCCGCGATGGTGCCAGGATTGCCGATCAACACAAAGTTTATGGTTGCTGTATCTCCAGGCGCGACTGTAAACGATTGAAGTGACTGCTGAAAGTCTGTATTGAGCGCAACAATGGTATAAGATCCTGCATCGATCTGACTGATAAAATATCGGCCATCTATATCTGTTTGAACCTGAACGACTACGGAAGCTCCATCCTTCGCAAGAGAGATGAGTGTATCTGCCAGTGGTTGACCACCTTCGTCCGTTACCCTTCCCCGAACGGCTGAAATTTGTGAGAGCATCACTAAGTCCTGAATCCTCACTTGATTGCTGAGTACTTCTTCACTCGCTTCTGCTGTTCCAAAACCTAGTGCGTTTGCAACAATGGTATATACCCCTGGTGGAAGATTGCTCACCAGATATCTGCCCTCGTTATTCGTTACGGTTACCGCTATAACAGGACCGGCAACACCAAACGCACGGACTTCTATAGATGTGTTTGGTATCGGTTGACCTGTAGTAAGACTTGTGACGTTTCCGGCTAAGCTTCCTGGATCCGGATTTAACGCTACGTTGTCTACTGTCGTATCATTCGCTAAGATAATTACTCCAGATAAGTTTGAACTAAAGTTTATGGCTGTTACATTCACCTGATAGCGTCCTGTTGCCAAACCAGAGACCGAGTACTGTCCGTTATCAGCAGACAGTAAGGAAATGACGGTACTTTGTGTGCTGTCAATGACTCGGATAGATGCTCCCGGGATCGGATTGCCTGTGAGCTGGTTTAAAATAACACCGGTTAGATTTCCTGGTTCTGATACTAACTCTAGACGCGTTTCCGTAATTTGACCATCTTGAACGATTACTCCTTTTGTTGTGCTTCCGAATCCTGTTTTTGAAGCAGATACATTTAGCGATCCTAACGCTAGATTCGTAATGAAGAACTGTCCATTGCTGTCTGTTATCCCCGTTGCAACTACGATGTTGGCGATATCTGTTACTGTTATTCTCGCTCCATTAATCGGGTTTCCAGTTTCTCTTTCAACAACAGTTCCGCGTACAGCTCCAAATGCAGATGATAGATTAATAATTACTTGTGTTACTTGATCAGCTACAACTATAACAGGTACTGTTTTTGCTTGATATCCTTGTGCGGTAATGTTGAGCAAATATTCACCCGGCTGCACATCAAGGAACGCAAATTCTCCTGCGTTATTTGTGATAAGCGTCCTGATGATCACACCGTTTGTATCTGTCAGTTTTATAGAAATTTGATGATTTATGATCGGATTTCCAGCCGCATCCACAACCGAACCTTGTATATCTCCTTTAATGGCAGATATAAGAATTGAAGCATTTGTTGTCTGATTGCTTGTGACAATTGCTCCAACGGTGTTAGGCGCGAATCCGAATTTATCAGCACTTATCGTATACGTATTCGGAGCTAAACCAGTAATCAGATATGCGCCCTCTGAATTGGTCGTAGTCGTACGGACAATGATTCCGATAGAATTGATCACGCTAAGTACAGCACCTAAAACGGGATCACCTGTCTCTGCGTTCCGAATAACACCTTGCACATTGCCTGGATTTGGTTCAAGTGTGAAGTTTACATTCGACCGGATTTCCCCTGGTCTAAGTGTAATTCCACCGTTGACGTTTGCATATAAAGGAGCTGTAACAACAAGTGTGTACGTACCTTCCGCAAGGTTAGATATTTCATACGTTCCGTCTGCGCTTGATGTAGCTGTTCCAGCAACTACCCCGTTTAAGTTTACAATTTTTATCGTAGCATCTATGATCGGATCACCCGAAGTGCTTCGAACGGTTCCCCGAATGGTTGCGGGGTTTGGAATGAGAGCGATATTCGTAATCGTGGTCTGTTCCGCTAAAACGGTGGCTCCAGTAGAGTTACGCGCATAATTGACCGCAGTCGCCACAACGTTATACGTGTCAGGCGGAAGACTCGTCACAACATAGTTTCCGAGGCTGTCTGTTATTGCCCTCGCGATTGGATCTGTATCAGATGTACGGAAGACTAAGACGACACTTCCTACAAGCGGTCCATTTGTTTGGGCATCTGTAATCTTTCCAGCAATGGTGCCTAAAATACGATTTAAAGTAATGTTTACAGAAGCTGTTATCCCAGGTCCAGCTGTAAATGTTATTTCTTCTCTTTGATATCGAGGATCTACAGCTACTAACCTGTATTGTCCCGCTGAAAAACCATTGATAAAGTAACTTCCAGTTGGATCTGTTAGTACAGAAGAGATGAGAACACCGGTGTTGGTAAACAAACGAATCAGTACATTAGATAGAACATCCCCTGAATCTTCATCCGTAACAATACCTGTAACAGCACCTGGACTGTTTGTAAGCAGAATGTTTAAAGTCGATGTCTGATTTGGCTGAACAACGGTAGATGCTGTTTCTGAGCCATAATCTTGTAAAGACGCCACGATGGTAAACGAGTTTGGTGAAAGTGCTGCGAACACATATTGCCCGTCACTGTTTGTAAGCGTCGTTCCGACAATTGGACCGGCTGCGGAAAGCTGTCTAGCGATAACCGATACACCCGCTAGCGGTTGACCACTCTGCCTGTCACTGATTACACCGGAAATGGCACCTGGTACAGGAGACAGTGCAAAGCTCAGTACACTCGTCGTACTAGGTAGAATGGTGAAGCTTGCTAGATTTGTAGTGTATCCGTCTGCCGTTGCTGTTGCACGATACGATCCTGGATTAAGATCAGGAACCAAGAATTGACCAAATTGATCGGCTACAGCAGTCGTAATGACTGCACCCGTATCCGTAGAAACAATAACAATGGTTCCGGGTATCGGATTACCCGTTATAACATCAGTAACAAATCCGCTTAACGATCCAGGTGTTGGTGACAAACGCAATGTAATGTTTTTCGTTTCATTCGGGTTAAGAAATAATGTGGCCGTATTCGATCCAAAGTTATCTGCAGATGTGCTGATGATCGCATTTCCTGGAGGAAGGTTTGAGATTGTAAATTCTCCGTTACTGCCGCTAACAGAACGACTGATAAAGATTCCGTTTACGGTCGTGACCAAGATGACAGAACCTGGTATCGGTGCACCAGAATTGGCATTGACCACTTGACCATTTACAGTAGCTGGCAATAATGTCAAAGGTACAGTCACTTGCACGTTTATTCCTGCAACTACATCGACTGGAACCGTATTTGCACTGTATGTGTCTGCGGTAACGTTAATAAAATACCTGCCTGGACTTAAACCCAAGATGATGAATGTGCCATCCGGATTGGCAAGAAATGATCGAAGCAGCTGGCCTGATGCATGCAGAAGACGGATTTGAATGTTATTTCCCGTAACCGGAAATCCGTCCTGGTCAACGACCTGGCCTGAAACGTCTCCAACGATGCTTGATAGCCGAATATTAGCACCTGCCGTTTGGTTGCTTGTGACGATAGCACCTGTTGTTACCGTGGAAAAGTTATCTTTGTTCCCCGTAACCGTATAGCTGCCTGGTGCAAGATTGCTTACAATATAATTTCCTGCAGGCGATGTTACAACAGATCCTATGAATGCACCATTTGTAGTTCGCACAATGATTGTCACACCACTAAGTGGATTTCCGTTTTCATCGGTCACCTGACCGGCAATCGCGCCCGGATTTGGTGTCAGCTGATAATTCGCTCCGGAAATAACGAGTCCTGGCGTTGTCGTGACCCCTGCTATAAGCGATGAAAAGTTCTCAGCTGTTATACTAACCTGAAAAGTTCCAGGAGGCAGGTTTCCGATGGAATAGTTGCCGTTGCTGTCAGTTGTTCCTATGCCAATAATCGTTTCGTTCGCATCCAAAATTTGCACGATTGCATCTTTTATCGGTGTACCAGATGTACTCCTAATCTGTCCCGAAACAGAGGCAGGATTAGGCTGAAGGTTTAGTGAAACAGCAGAGGTCTGACCCGCAAAAACACTCACTCCGGCAACGGCTGTCTGGTAACTTGCTAGTGACGCTGTTATCGTATATTGTCCAGGTGCAACTGAATCGAAACGAAACACGCCTCCAGGAGCGGTTGTTGCAGAACTGATTAAAATGTTATCCGCTGTAAAAAGCTGAATCGTTCCGCCTCCAAAAGCAGGTGTTATCTGACCTTCAATCGTTCCCGGATTTGGCGGCAAATCCACATTGCATATCGTGATTAAGTTCGGCTGTACGATGGCACCTGTTAGGTTTGTCTGAAATCCGGTTGCTGAAACGACCACATTATAAGACCCTGGCGCTAAACCAGTGATTAAATAGTTGCCTTCTGCGTCAGAAATGGTCGTCAATATGGTTAATCCGTTCGGATCCGTAATTCTTATCGTAGCGCCGTTGATTGGTCCACCAGATCCTGTCACATTTCCAGAAATACTGCCTGGTGACGGTGCAAGTGCAATATTCGTTGTCTCTGTCTCTCCAGCTGTTAATAAAACCGTTGCCGTATTCGTCTGAAAACCAGCAGCACTAACCACTACCGCATATGTGCCTGTTGCTAAATTTGAAACGGTATAATTTCCGCTTGGATCAGTGAATGCTGAAGCAATCGTCGTTCCGTTAAGATTTAGAATTCTTATCTCAATAGAAGCTCCTGTAATGGGGGTTCCTGTCACACTGTTAAAAACAGTTCCATTTATCGCTGCAGGATTAGGCGCAAGATTAAACGAAACATTTGTTGTTTGGTTAGAATTGATAATTGCTCCTAGCGCCAATGTTTGATAGTTGTCTTGAGAAGCTGTTACAGCGTACGTTCCTGGGACTAAGTTTGTAACCGTATACCTGCCCTGGTCGTCAGCAACCGTTCTTGACACAACGGTTCCCGAACCACTCTCTCTCACCACAATCGTAGCTCCGGCAAGTGGCGTGCCATTCGTTACGACGAGTCCTGTCAACGTTCCTGGATTAGGCTGAAGCTGCACTTGAATAGATGTCGTATTATTTTCTTGTATGATAACTCCCGTCGTATTACTCGAAAAGTCTGGCGCCGTAACAACTTGCGTGTATGAACCTGGAATTAAGTTATTGATCGTATAGAAGCCATTAGCATCTGTGACGGTAGATCCTACAAGAATGTTATTTTGGTAGAGTTCTACAACGGCACCTGAAATAGGTGAGCCCACGTTGGACGTCACTGTACCAGTAACTAACCCTACGATTCTTGATAAACTTGCTGAGACTGTTGTCGTTGTATCAGATTGAATGGTTGCCCCAACTATAACCGTACCGTAGCCATTAACAGAAAACGTAATAGAATAAACCCCCGGAGGCAGCTGTTCAACGACATACTCTCCTCCTCCATTAGAGGAAGTTTGTGCGATTATAATCCCGCTCGAATTGATCACACGAATACTAGCTCCAGAAAGAGGCGCATTCGTCCCTGCATCCCGAACAATACCCGTTAGTATGCCGGTATTAGGCGGAAGCGCTGCATTCAGCGTAGTCGTTTGTCCTGCTGTTAACGTTGTACCTAGAAGCTGTGTGCCAAAGCTTGCTGCAGAAAAACGGACACGGTACGTGCCACCTGCGAGATTGTTCAAGGAATAAAGTCCCGCACCATTAGTCGTCGTACTTGCAATAACGATCCCCGTTTCATTTAAAACTTCAACGATTGCACCAGAAATCGTACCGCCGTTTGTATCGGTTACAGTTCCTGAGATTCCAGCTGGATTAATAGCCAACGTAAAATCAGCTGTCTCCGTTTCATTGGGAGCAAGATCAATTCCTCTTGATGCAGATTGAAAGTTCGTTGCCGTTACACTGACCGTATAGTGTCCAGGAATAACTCCAGAAATGCTGTATTGACCTAGAGCATCGGTCGTTGCAGTGGCTACTTCTACACCCGAAGTGTCCGTCAGTCTAACAACCGCATTTTGCAAAGGACCGAATCCTGTCCCAACAACTGTCCCGTTTACTGTTGCTGGAAGTGGATTTAAGAGCAGTTCAACTCGGCTGATATTGCCGCTTGTAACAGTAGCACCGCGTACGGCCGTAGCATAGTTAGGATAAGAGAATGTCACTGTATAAGAACCCGGAATCAATCCTGTAAAACTATATTCTCCATTTCCATTTGTTGTTGTAATACCAATCGTTGTAACACCTTGTTGAAGAAGAACAGATACACCCGTTAATGGCAATCCTGTTGAACCGTCTTTTACACTTCCCACGATACCGCCGGTAGTTTGAACAGAAATCACCGTTGTTGCCGCAGATACCGGCAATGTCTTACCTGTGAAGTTATCAATTCCGCTTGTTGTTGCCGTCTCGAGCGTCCTAGATCCTGCAGTTGTAAAGATACCGGTTACCGAAAATGTTAACGTTGTTTGCGTCCCGGCAGCCAAATTCCCAACGTTCCAGCTAAGTGTTCGCGAAACAGAATCATAAACGGCATTCCCGCTTCCCACATTAATCAGTGTAAAATTCGAGATTAGATCGAGACCTAGAACATCGCGTACAAATACAGTGGTTGCCGCACTTTTACCAGAATTGGAAAGGGTAATCCTAGCCGTATATGTGGCAGATTCCCCAGCCAAGATGGTGGTAGGTCCTGAGATCAGCTGTTTAGAAACGGCTAGTTTTGCTTGGACATTCACCTCTTCAGGCGTTATAGGGTTGGAAAGGGCATTCTGAAATTGAAAACCTTCGGAGGTTCGAAGAGAATCTTTATTGTAGTTGTTGGCATTTGCTGAAGTGAAGGATATTAGTTGAAGAGGACTGCTTGCGTTGATTCCTAAAAAAGAAAACAAAACGCTAACAGGAAGAAAGAAGTCTAAAAAGAAATCCGGGTTTCCGCCTAAGCTCGAATCAGCTGGCGTTACCCTTGCATAATCAAAGTTCACGATCGGTTGTGAAAAGTTTGGTGCACCTTGCCCGTTCGTACCTTCTGCCTGATCTGTCCACGAGTTAAACTGAACAATCGTATTTTGGATAAGCTCGAGTCTTTGCAGATTTCCGTTAACCGTCAAAAGCCAGTTATATGTCCCTGGCACACCTGTTGTGTTAATCAAAACACCCCAAGCAAAGTTACGAAAAGCCGTTAAGGCATTATTTCTCGGATCATCGTTCAAACGAATTCTAAAATAAACATTTGTGCTATCATACGCAACATAAAATGAGGGAAATTGCGCATTACCAACAAGGTCTGTGGTTGCTGGAGATTCATCACCTACAACATCAAAATAAGGTTGTCCACCGACACTAAGTGGGGTAAATTGAATATTACTTGGAAATGGCATATATAAATTTTTTACACTCCTTAAATTTATCTATTGGCAATTTTTATAGTGAAGTAGTTATGGGAGCATGTGTATGTGAATACCAATGCTCGCACGCCAAGTAAGAAAGATGTTCAGGACACAGGCCACACATCAATCTAACCATTAAATACAACAAATTTTGAGAAAAGAGCCTTATATGTTATAAATATTCACGATTTGTCTGATTTGGCACGTTAGGAGTCTATTTTTCAAGAAAATAGTGATGTAGTTTTATAGCTTGATTCTAAAGTTATATCAGCGACTTTTGGATTATATCGGCGACTTTTCGTTTTTATCGGCAACTTTCCGCCTTTATCGGCAACTTCACAAAAATTAACAATACTTCTAGCCAAATGCCCTAACAACAACATGAAAAAAGAACCATACCAAATGGTCCTTCCTTCTAATCTCGCATTATCCTATTTTTATTCTCACAAATTTACGCTTGCCTACTTGAACAACTAACCCGTCTTCAACCGAAACTAGTTGATTTGTATCTTCTACCTTTTCCCCGTTGATCTTAACCCCACGGTTGGCAATCATTCGGCGTGCTTCACTTTTTGAAGTGAGCATCTTCAGTTCAACAATTAAGTCAACAACCGGTACTTCAGCTGCACCACTCCACTCTACCGTTGGAATCTCATCAGGCATAGTTCCTTGTTGAAAAACAGTGATAAAGTATTGTTCCGCGGTCTCAGCTGCCTTCTCGCCGTGGTACATCTCCACAATGGTTTTTGCTAAAAGCATCTTTGCATCACGCGGATGCATCTTCTCACTCTTGATCTCACCCTTCACACGTTGAAGTTCTTCTGGCGAAAAATTCGTCACAAGTTCAAAGTACTTCGTCATGAGTGAATCTGGAATAGACATCGCCTTTCCGTACATGTCCTGCGGAGCTTCATCAATTCCGATGTAGTTCTTCTTGGATTTCGACATCTTTTCAACACCGTCTAATCCTTCGAGGAGCGGCATCAGCATAGCAACTTGCTTTTCTTTTCCAAACTTCTCTTGGTAGTGTCTACCCATTAAAATGTTAAAATGCTGATCGGTCCCGCCGAGCTCAATATCACACTCCAGCATCACGGAATCGTAGCCTTGCATAAGCGGGTAGAAGAACTCATGCAGCGAGACCGGCTTTCCTGTTGAGATTCGCTCATCGAAATCGTCTCGCTCTAACAATCTTGCCACCGTAATTTTACCAGCAAGATTGATCACATCTTCAAAATTCAGCTTTGAAAGCCATTTGGAATTGTAGTGCAGCTCTACTTTTTCCATATCTATAATTTTACCAAACTGTTCGAAATACGTTTTTGCGTTGTGCTCTACTTCTTCTGTCGTTAATTGTTTTCTAGCAACAGATTTCCCTGTAGGGTCACCGATCTTTCCTGTAAAATCACCAATGATCAATTGAATAATATGACCGTTCTGTTGAAACTGCCTTAATTTGTTCAACACTACCGTATGACCAAGATGAACGTCTGGAGCTGAAGGATCGAGTCCGAGTTTAATTTTTAAAGGAGAATTCTCTAAATTAGACTTCGCTACTTTGGTTTCGAGCTCTTCTGTCGGAATAATATCTTGAACGCCTTGTTTATAGATGTCCATTTGCCTCTTCACTTCAATTCGTTGCTTCTCATTCAACTGTGCCATAATCTGATTCACCCTGTTTTCCTCCTCTTAAGATCTCAAAATGTCATTTATAAAATAAAAAAGACCACATCCCTATACTGAAGGGACGTGGTCTAACTTTTACACGCGGTACCACCCTAATTGAAGAAATCATTCTTCCACTCAAATGTAAATAACGGTTTTCCCGTTCTAAGTCATATAGATATGACGAAGAAAGCTCTTGGAAATGTAATTCACATGATCTTTGTGCTGATTCACACCTACCATCAGCTCTCTAGAAACAGGGAGATCATTGCTACTTCGTTTCCTGTCATCGCATTTTTTATATGAAATTAAAAATCGTTCTCTCGTATAACTCTTCTCAGCAAACTTGATATTAATTTCTGCTCATCAACAGACAAGGAAGAAACGACTTCAACTTCACCTTCATGAAACCTTGGATATAGTTCTTCCATCACTTTTCTGCCTTTATCAGTCAAAACAACACATGTGATGCGTCGATCTCGATTGTCCACCTTACGATAACACAACTCTTTTCTTTCTAATGTATTCGTGATATTACTTATGGTCGCTTTTGAAACCCCTGCAGAAAGTGCTAATTTTTTTGTTTCAACAGATTCCCATATCCACAAATCATAAAGAATAGAAAAAGACGTCCAAGACAACCCATGCTTGGCTAGTACTTCACGTTCCATTTTATTGCGTAGTCCTTGGGCTGCTCTATACAGGTTTGTGACTACCGTAATAGAATGTAGATTGAGTGATTCAATCGGTGCTTTCGTCAATTGATTGATGGTGTCCTTCTCTTCCGGCAATAACTCACCGTACTCATCAAAAGAATAGATATGATCCACTCCTTATCAATTTTCATAATCGTTAGCATTGAAACGATATTAACAGATTAACATGCATAATGCAAGGTCTTGTTGATTGAATAACCATTATTTTTTTACAAATGGTTTTCCATACTTCACTAACACGTGCCAAAGAAGCTTCAACTCTTGTAAGACTTCACTTCGTGTTCCTCTGTCAGTCCAAGTCGCTGGATTTTTCGTTAAATCCCTTACAGCTTCACCTATAAGATGTGTATCAATCACTTGATTTTTAGCGATTCGTTTTGCTAATGACGGCATTTCTAACCCTCTAAAATCTGAAGGAACTTGATCTACAGACAATTGAAAACCAGAATGATAATAAAGCTGAATACCATATTTTGTACAAAGGTTTGTTAGCGTACCTCCGACCTTTGTTCCAATAAATGAAGGGTCTGCAACTAGGATTTCCACATCTTCTTTTAGCGAAAGATTACCGTGAACTTGTGCTTCAATATAATGATTTAAGTTTCGATAGACTTGTTTATTAGCGGGATCTTGAAAAGGCATTTCTATATTATGAAAAAGATGTTGGATCAAAGAACTCACCTTAAGATTAGGTTCTCCTAACGCATAATCTCTCGTAAAGATTTCTTCAAACAATCCAGCAATTATCATATCGAACTCTTCATAAGTTCCCTTTTCTTTTGGATTTTGATGAGAGTCCAGGTATGTATAGGTAGCTCGTCTCGAAACTTCAGGTTTGAGTAAGAAGTAACATGAACCAAAACGGGGCGCTGGTCCATCTGAATGATACATGATGTTTAACGCACCATATTTTGCTCGTTCCTTAAGAGTCGTACCTTTTATCTGGTAAGCTCCCCCAAATAATTGTTCTTCCCACTGATCGCGCAATCCTCCGGGATACGCAGAAACACTACCGTTTGAGAGCAGCGTTTCAAACTGACTTTTATAGATTCCTTCTTGATATAAGGCTTCTGCGATACTTTCCATAGTTGAGCTTGGTCGATCTGGGTGAAAGTGAAGGGCGATGCGAGCGTGCTCTTTAAGTTTACGGATGGCCTTATGAAAAACATCATCTGTTATGTTGGACATTCTTAATAAGTGTTGAATTGTGGCTTGAGCATCATCTTTTTGTTGTGCTGCATAACGCTCAACATTATGTATGGCAAGTTGTTGGGCTTGAGTTAATTTCATACATTACTCTCCTTGTCCACCGGCAAATACTTTTATTCAAGCACTATTGAGTTGGAATTTCACTCTCATGAATAGTGGCTTAGCTTTATTGAATACATTTTATAAAGGAGAGGATGATCATGAGTCTTAAAAAAAAGAAAAGAATCACAGGGTCAAGGAGCTTTAAAACTCCGGGTACATTTCCTCTCATCTTACTCGTAGTCATTTTGCTATTCTCTGCTTTTAGTTTATTTTTATCTTCGACAATGTTTCAAGATCACCTTGTTTTGTCAGAGCTTTTCCTGTTTTTATCCATGTCACTGCTATCACTTTTGATGGGCATAGTCGCGAGTTATTCAAGAATGAATAATATATTAGAACGTATTCTTATTCCGCTTGTAATCTTGGGCTCAATTGCAGCATCCATTGTCTTTACACACACTACTTTTCAGTTATACGAAGACATTGACGACTATGAAGCTGGTAACTTCAACGTGGTAGAAGGCATTGCGTCATCCTTAACGTATGACGGTTCTAAGAATGGTGACAATTATGTTTCTTCTATAACGATTCATCATAAGAAAGTTAAAGTATCTCATTTAAATATTACGGCTAAACATTACAAAGGTTACTTTAAAGAAAAAGCCATACGATTAACTTATCTAACTCATAGTAAGTTCGCGGTAACTATTGAAAAAGGCGATTAAGAAAAAACACAGCTCTCTTGATAGAGACGCTGTGTTTTCTTCATACATAATCAATTTGCTTTCTATTGAAGATGGGGCTTTTCTGCTTTTTTTCATCTGAAAATTTTAATAATCCATAAACCAAGAAACAACGTTCTTTCTGAAGTAAAAGTAAAGTGAAAAAGCTACATATAAAAAAGGCGGCTTTTCTCACTATCAATTTCGTTCTATTTCACTGTATTTAAACGACTGTTACGATAACCATAACTAAAATAAAGAACAAGTCCGATCACTAGCCAAACCACAAAACCTTTCCATGTAAATGCTGAAAGCTGCAGCATGAGATAAACACAGAAAATAATCGCTAAGGCTGGAATCAATGGAACCCAAGGAGTCTTAAAGCCTCGTTCGATGTCAGGCCGAGTTTTTCTAAGAACGGCAACACCTAAAGATACTGTTGCAAAAGCAAACAAAGTACCAATACTCGTAAGTTCTGCAAGTTTGTCTAATGGAACGAATCCAGCAAATAAGGCCACAAGCAATCCAGTTGTCCATGTACTAGGGAGAGGTACTTTCGTTTTTGGATGTACCGCGGACAGTTTACTTGGAAGAAGCCCATCACGGCTCATTGCATAAAACAATCTAGTCTGACCGAACATCATAACAATTAACACCGTTGTAATCCCTACGATTGCACCCAATGAGATAAAACCTGCTGCCCAATCTTGACCGATAAATTGCAGAGCAAAAGCTACAGGATCTTTTACATTAAGCATGTTATAAGGAACAATCCCAGTAAGAATGAGTGAAACAACGATATAGATGACTGTACAGATTGCCAATGCAGAGATGATACCAATCGGTAAATTTCGTTGAGGATTCTTCACTTCCTCTGCAGCTGTGGATACTGCATCAAAACCAAAATATGCAAAAACAACTACTGCAGCCCCTGTCACTACACCCGAGAATCCAAATGGAACAAACGGCTCCCAGTTTGCAGGTTCTACATACCAAACGCCCACAGCGATGAATAAGAGAATTACAGCAACTTTCACGATAACCATAATGGAATTAAATTTTGCTGATTCTTTTACACCTCTTGATAGAAGAAGTGTGACGAGCAGAATGATCATAACTGCAGGCAAATCAATATAAGTTCCTTTTGAAGGGTCAAAAGCACTTGTAATAGCTGTTGGAAGATGTATACCAAAGCCGGTTAAAAGGCTTTGAAAATATCCTGACCAACCACTCGCTACAGCTGATGAAGCGAGCCCATATTCCAGTACGAGGTCCCAGCCTAGAATCCAAGCAAAAATTTCCCCGAATGCTACATAACTGTAGGTGTAGGCACTCCCCGATTGTGGAATCATAGATGCGAATTCGGAATAACAAAGTGCCGCAAATACACAGGCAAGTCCTGCAATGATAAAAGATAGGATAAGAGCTGGACCCGCATATTTTGCAGCTGCTACCCCAGTCAGCACAAAGACCCCCGTTCCAATTATTGCCCCTACTCCTAACATCGTTAGGTCGACTGCACCAAGAACACGATTTAAAGATTGCTCACTGCTTTGATTAGTAGTTAATAATTTTTTTCTAAATAAGTTCATAAGGCCTCCAATAAGTGTCGATAAAAACCGAATAATGCTTTTGTAATTTTACAAGCATTTTATATTTATGTAAATATTAAAATTTTCAAATATTTCTAATAATAAACTATTGAACTTTGTACCTTCATTCATTGCCAATTTCTTGCGTTGATAATCATCCCTTTAACTCGCTAAAATGTATTTCATGTGACAACTCAGTTAATCAACATCAAGAAGAATTAAAGCACAAGAATATCAACAAGGAGTCAGCTATTTTTAATGAAAAACCATTTTAATGAAAAAAACCGTGTGAGTGATTTACTGCTCACGCGGTTTTTACTATATAAAAGTAAGAAAGAACCCAGGTGTGGGTTCTCTTCTCATATTAAGTCCTTATTCGACTAACAGCAATCAGCATTAAAAATGAAATACCGATAACACTTCCTACCCACATCCATGCAAGATCCATATGTCCTGATTCTATTGCAATATATATAGCAGTGGATATTGTCTGTGTTTTTCCAGGTATGTTTCCGGCGAACATCAGTGTTGCACCAAACTCACCTAATGCTCGAGCAAAACTTAGAATAGCACCAGATGTGATGGCCCTAACAGATAGTGGAACTGAAATTTTCCGCAAAACATCCCACTCGTTTGCCCCATCAACTCGCGCTGCGTTCTCGATGTCTGCGTCAATCGATTCGAACCCCGCTTTTGCGGATTGATACATGAGTGGAAATGCCACAACCGCAGACGCAATAACGGCTGCCCACCATGTAAACATTATCGGTTGGTTGAAGAGCCATTCTACTAGCTGTCCCCCTGGACCATTTCGACCGAACAAAACGATTAACAAAAAACCTACAACCGTTGGGGGTAGTACGAGCGGAAGTAAGAAAATTGTTTCAACGAAGGTCTTGCCCTTAAACTTTTTATGAGCCATGATCCTCCCAAAGAAAATACCTGCAAGAATCACGATCAAAGAAGCTGTCACCGCTATGCCGAGTGATAATTTGACAGGTGACCAAAAATCAATTGCCATTTCCTTCTCCACCCGCTTAACACCATATTTATAAGCTTTATTTTTCCGTCTTCATCATATCATACCGCGCTTAGTTGGGTATGATATGATGTCAGTTTTGTCGAACGGCCTTTATTTTTGAATTTAGACTTAATTTTCCCCTAGAATGACTTAATAGAAGCTTAGCACGACTTAATTTTTCAAATTTAGACTTAATTTTTCTTTTTAAGACTTAATTCCGTAAATTGAAACTTCCAATACTCCCAACCAAACACTTCAACTCATAAGAAAAGCTGCCAAGATGAGTACTTTACCCCATCAAGACAGCTCATTTATTTACTCTTTAACAGCTAACACAGAACCTTTATACTCTTTATCGATAAAATCGGTAATTTCTTTTGAATGAAGTACTTCTAATAACGTTTTAATCGATTTCTTATCTTTGTCGCCTTCACGAACCGTAATTATATTTGCAAATGGTGAATCAGATCCTTCCAAGGCGATAGAATCTTTCTTTGGGTTTAAATCTGCATCGATCGCATAGTTAGTGTTAATGACGATCGCATCGCCTTCATCGTTCTCATACGCCTTAGTTAAAAGACCAGGATCGATGTCTGCTACAAACTCTAGATTTTTCGGGTTTTCTACAATATCGCTTATTTGAGCTTCATACCCTTTTCCTTCTTTTAGTTTGATTAGTCCTTCTGCCTCAAAGATTGAAAGGATTCGACCGTGTTCAGCAATTGAGTTGCTCAAGATTACTTTCCCACCATTTGGAATGTCTTTTAAAGATTTGTGTCTTTTTGAATAAACACCCATTGGCTCTAAGTGAACAGCTCCAGCATTTTCAAACTTATATTTCGGGTTATCTTTCACTTGTTGATTCAGATATGGAATGTGCTGAAAATAGTTTGCATCTATTTCTTTTTCATAAAGTGACTTGTTCGGTAAGATATAGTCTTGGAATTTTACAATTTCTAATTCTATGCCCTTTTCCTCTAAAAGCGGCTTCGCTTCTTCTAATATTTCAGCATGCGGTACGTTTGATGCTCCAACAACAAGCTTTTCTGTTTTTTCTCCACCACTTGTAGATGAGCCACAAGCTGCTAATACGAATACTGCCAAACTTGCGAGTAATACTTGGATGATTCTTTTCATGTTCTGATCCCCTATCCATTAGTTTCTTTATATTCTTTGATAAAAGCTCTTGTAAGAGGTGATACAAAAAAGCCTCCTATTCTCTTAAAAGAGACAGAAGGCTTCTCGAAAAAACATTTCCGATTATCCTCTCATCTCTCAGTGTGACCACTGTTAGATTTAGCACCGTTTTCATGTTGGCTGTTCAACATGAATGGTTGCCGGGCTTCATAGGGCTAATTCCCTCCACCTGCTCTCAATAAGAGTATTCCTATCAAATTACTTTGTATTATTACAGGTATTCAACAGAATGTCAAACACTTTTTTTCAAAGTATTCTGAACAGATACGTTAACATTCTTCAACAACCATTCAGAAGTAGAACTTATGAGCTGATCAAAATGCTTGATTGAAGAATACGTATGATTTGCGCCTTCTATTAACTCCATAGATGTTGTAACGCCCGTAATCTTCTTTGATTCTTTATAATAGTCAGAACAGTAATCTGAAGAAATAACTGGGTCACCCGTTCCATGGATAAATAATGCTCTTCCCCTAAACTTTTTGATAGCTTCTAAAGGTGAATAAGCTTGAAGCGAAAGTAAAAATTCCTCCGTTATGGCATATCCTAAATGGTCAATTACAGGATGCTCACCGTTGTAACCAACGATTTCTTTGATATCAGCAAAAGGATTCCCTACAGCGGACCAAGTGATCACATTACTAATTCTTTCATCATCCGCTGCCGTGCAAACCGCAACAGCCCCACCTAAACTATGGCCGATTAGTGTTATGGCATGCTTATCAATATTTGTCAGTTTGCTTCCAAAGGAAATCGCTTCCTTCGTCTGATCAATAAAACAAGCAAATTCATTATCTCCATATTCCCCTTCACTCTCACCACACCCAGAATAATCAAATCGCAATACAGCAAACCCAAGTTTAACGAGTGCTTGAGCCGTTTTAACAAATAAACGATCAACTCCAATTCGCGTACTTGTAAAACCGTGACAAATTATGATCAACGGAAACTTCTTTTCACCTTCTCCATTCCGATGAGGTATATGTAAGGTGTGAGCCAGTTTTCTTCCCTTCCACCATATACAATCCGATGTCACCACATCACCCACTCCTTTTCTCTCTAAGAATACGTTTAAACCCAATCCATAAACCCGATTAATAAAAACAAAAACCGTGTTCATTTAGAGAACACGGCTTCATACATAAGATCCGTTCGTTCTCTCATCTCTCAGCAGTAACTGCTGTTAGATTTAGCACCGTTTCGGTCAAAACAAAGTTCTTCCGATGGTTGCCGGGCTTCATAGGGCTAATTCCCTCCGCCTGCTCTTAATAAGAGTTTGAATATTAATTTAATGATAATCATAGGCTACTTGCCAATGGTTGTCAATGTTATATACCATAACCGCACATTCCACCTTACAGAATATATTTATGTACCTAGGAAATGCTAAACAAATATAGTAGTTCACGACGTAATAACGAACGGGTGATTTCAATGATATTTTTTAAGAAGAAAAAGAAAAAACAACAACAAGAAGCTAATTCCATTTCTACAAAAGGTACATTGACATTTCCAGAACTCATGAAAAAACTGACGGCTTCAGCTGATTTCTCAACTGTGAAGCAATCATCTCTTAGCACTTTCTACATCTCTTATTATAAAACTCTTGTAAATCCCGAATTTGTTCATCGTGATTTATTACCGTATATAACAGAAATCCCGCTTAAAAACTTAGACGATATCCAGAAGCATCTACCGTTAGATGGAATGGTCAAAACGGATGATGTTCAAGATATCGCGAACAAAGTAACAGAAGGCTTCATTCTGATTCAAATGAACAAAGACGACCCGGAAAGTTTGCTCGTTCCTAGTTTATCGACTGAAAACAGACAGATCTCCATCCCTGAAACCGAATTTAGCGTTGTTGGTCCAAAGGAAGCATTCGTTGAATCTTTGGACACCAATTTAAACTTGATTCGTAAACGACTTCCTATTCCTGAATTTACAGTAAAAGAAGTGCGTGTTGGAAAACTTTCAAAAACGAGAGTTGCAATTATCTACATCGACGGAATTGCTGATGAAGAAAATGTGAATACTGCTATTCAGCGTGTTAACGATATCGAATACGACCATGTCGTTGATAGTTCTTATATCAATCAAATGATTTCAGACAACGAGAACTCACCTTTTCCACAGCTTATCGATACAGAACGACCAGATCGAGTAGCTAGTGTTTTATCTGAAGGAAAAGTGGCCATAATGGCTGACGGATCACCACATGCATTGACTGGCCCAACTACGATCGTAGAATTCTTTTCGGCTTTTGAAGATTACTTTCTAAATTGGACGCTCGCTTCTGCTTTTCGATTGATCCGATTGATGGCGGTTATGTTCTCCGTGTTATCTACGCCGCTTTATGTAGCTGTATTAACGTTTCATTATGAGATGATCCCGGAAAACCTTCTAGCTACACTTGTGGCTTCACGTAACGATATTCCGTTCCCACCTATATTAGAAGCTATCGTACTAGAACTTTCGATTGAGTTACTTCGTGAAGCTGGTGCGAGACTACCATCTAAGGTCGGTCAAACGATCGGTATCGTTGGAGGTATCGTAATCGGAACGGCAGCAGTACAAGCAGGGTTAACGAGCAACGTTCTTTTAATTATAGTTGCTTTAGCTGCACTCGCTTCTTTTACAACACCTGTCTATCAGATGGGTAACACGATTCGTTTACTTCGCTTCCCATTTTTATTGTTTGCCCAGTTTTTAGGAGTACTCGGTGTCGGTATTTGTTTTGCTTTTATCGTTTCTCATCTGTTGAAACTTACTTCTCTTGGAAGACCTTACATTGCTCCCTTATACCCACTTCGTGCAAATGACTTAAAAGATGCACTAATACGAATGCCGTTCAGTATGCAAAATAGCCGTCCGTCATTATTAAGACCACAAGATAAGGCAAGAATGAATAAAAAACGAGCAACAGCAAAGCATGACATAGAGGACTAAAAAATGAGGGGTATGTATGTCTCAGATCAGTGTAAACAAACAGATATCACCTTACATGGCTTTTTATATGGTCACAACAATGCAGATTGGAGTAGGTATTCTGGGGTTCGAGCGTTATATCGCTAAATCAGCAGGACATGATGCATGGATTTCCGTAATCATTGGAGGTCTTTCATTTAATGTATTGATCTGGATGATCTATCGTCTCCTTACAAAAGAGAACGCTGATATCATTGGCGTACATAGAAACTTATTCGGTAGATGGATCGGCGGTGCATTAAGCTTTCTTCTCTTGATTTATTTTAGTTCAACGATTCTAACTGTACTTAGGACGTATATTGAAGTGATTCAAATCTGGGTGTTTCCTGAACTAGGTACACCGATAATTTCCATTATTCTGCTGGGCTTGGCATATTCCTACGTAATAGGAGGAATCCGTGTTGTTGCAGGTCTTTCCGTTTTAGGCTTTTTTATCTCTCTTCCTTTATTTTTACTAAAATATTACGCGTTAAAAAACGCGCATTATACTAATCTTTTACCCATTTTAGATCATTCCTTTAGCGAACTGATGGCTGCAACAAGAGGAGTTACCCTTGATTATTTAGGATTTGAACTCATTTTGCTATACATGCCCTTTTTAAAACAACCAGAAAAATCACAGAAGTGGGCTCATTTTGGAAATTTATTTACGATGTTTACTTACCTTATCACGGTGTTTGTATCTTTTGTTTATTACAATCAAGAGCAACTTCAACATACAATTTGGGCGACATTAACACTATGGAAAATTGTTGACCTCCCTTTTGCACAGCGATTTGAATATGCGGGTATCGCGCTCTGGCTTTTTGTTATTCTGCCTAACATCTGTATCGGCTTATGGTCAGTCAGCCGTGGTATTCATCGGTTGTATAAAATCAAGCAAAAGAGCGCACTTCGTATCATGATTCTCGGTATTTTTATATGTAGCATTTTAATCATTGATCGGCAACAAGTAGATATACTAAATACGATAGTTTCTCAGATTGGTTTTTATATTCTATATGCCTATATTCCATTTCTATTTGTTATCCAACCAATTTTAGGAAAAGGAAGGAAAACAAAAAATGGTTAAAAAACATCTTCTTATCGTTTTCACTTTATTCCTGTTAACAGGCTGTTTTCCGAGCAAAAAGATTCTCGAAGACATTCAGCTCGTTTCTGCAGTTGGTTATGATTATAAGTCGAACAACCAAGTAGAGTTGAACGGGATGGTAGCCATTCCACAGCGAGGTGAAGATGTCCCTCCGATTTCACAAGTATTCACGGCCACTACGAATACGAGCAAGATGGCAAGAGCATTAGAACAAGCAGAATCACCCAAACCTTTTGAAATCGGAAGGTTAGAAATTGCTCTTTATAATGATCGGTTAGCTGAAAAAGGAATTTATGATCTAGTAGACACACTTCAGCGTGACCCTTCCTTAGGTCGCGATCTTTATATGGCAATCGTTAATGGAAGTACAAAAACATTATTAAAGCAACAGTATCCTCTTAGTGAAACGCCATCTAAATATCTGCTTCAGCTTTTAAATCAAAATATGAACGCAAACATACCAAAGTCAAACATACATGATTTTTTGTATAGATATTACGGAAAAGGAATGGATCCAAACTTGCCACTCTTAGAGAAGCAAGGTGATCGAATTAGAGTAGTAGGAACAGCTCTCTTAAAAGACGATAAAATGGTTGGACAATTGAAGCTCGAAGATTCCTTTCTTTTAAAACTTCTCATGGAACCCTTTGAAAAAGGCATCTATGAAGTGAAATTTAAAAAAGATCAATTCTTCACGATTCAAAACCTGAAGTCTAAAGTAGAATATCGATTTAAAGACGTAAAACAATCGCCATCAGTAGACATTTTTGTTAATGTTAGAGGACGCGTAAGTGAAGCACCCAAAATTCCCGTCAGTGATCCATCTCTTATCGAACAACTTGAGCGTGCTACAGAAAAAGCAATGAATAAACGAACCAATAAGATCGTCAAGAAGTTACAAAAAGCAAAGGTAGATACGATTGGATTAGGCGATCTGGCTAGAAGCAGAACACGAGGTTTTGATTATAAACGCTGGGACGATCAGTATCCAGATATTCCAATCAACGTTAAAGTGAATGTGGAGATTACGCAAGCAGGGATTACGGAGTAGCGTGGTTTCTAGAGACATATATGGCGGTAGTTTAGTGTTAGGCACTGAATGTAGTTTTGTCGAAAATTGGTTAAATAATTTTATCCGTGAAATTTTCGAGCTTATACGTGAATATATAAGCATTTACCGTGAAATTATTTGGAATTACCGTGGATATATGTTTTTACATCTTCTCCTGTATGTTTCGCGCGCACATTCAAATGCATTTTCCATCTGAAATGGACATCACATAAATAAAAAAGAAGCTTTCTCTCAACATTCTCCTCCCATTGAGTAAAAGCTTCTTTTATGATTAATTTCAGCTGCCAGAGCTTCCCGCACCAGCACCTGCCGATGATGAGTTACGTTTTTCGATCGCATTTACACCCATTACAACAGCAATCAGCTCTTCAGTTAATAAATGATTCGAGTTATGTTTTAACTCATAAGCAGAAGCTTGGAAAAATCCATTCACTTTTTTAAATGTCGCCACTTCCGCCTTATTTTCATCTAAAATGATATACTCTTTTGAAAAAGCAGGAGCTTCAATTTCATAATTTTGTTCATTCGTCATATAACGATATTTTTTAGAAAAAAACGCGAATGAGGATTTCACCACGCCGAACTCCTTGCCATCAGGTTGTTTAACGACCCACTTTCCTGATAAAAAAGGAAAGCTACCTTCAACGATTACTCTTCCTGATTCATCCTCAATACTCACTCCAGATGAAAATGCACTTTTTAGATCTAGAACTCCCCGTTTCTGTTGCTCACTATTGAATATGTCAGTTTTGCCTGATGAGAAAAATGTATCTTTAAAATACACACAATTCTCCATGATACCAACCCTCCTAGTCCAAGATTGAACTTATTTCTTTTGTTCCTCTAACTGCTGAAGTCGTTTTTCAATTTTCTTTCGCTTTTCTATTTCTTGGAACACAAAAATGAAGGCTGTCGCAGCCATAAAAAAAGTTAACCATTCCACGATGTTCACCCCTTAATTTTCTCTAGTTCAGTAAATCTAGAATCAAAAGCTCTTCTTACAAACTCTTTTTTGTCTCCATAAATCTTGATTATTTCTTTGATCTCTTCTGGTCGGTAATACTCGTTTCGGTTGTTAGCAAGTGAAGGATAGCCTGACCCTCGGTGAAGATAATCTGATGAAGCAACAGAGTACCATCTTTCTTCAACAATTGGTTCACCGCCTATCCTCATTTCAACCACTTTTAATCCATCAAAAACAACTTCTGCGCCTGAAATGTGCAGTCTCCCTACATACTTCCCTCTGAATCCTGGCCCTCTTCCATCTTGTAAACAATGTTGGACATCAAGGGATTGTTGAACGGCTTCCATAATATATTTACCTTGAATCTCGAAAGAGGTTGGATTCAAGGGAGATGGACAGATCTCTATCAACTTTTTATGAGAAAGATAAGAAAAGATACCAGCGTTAACAATCCCACTGTTTATCAAGCCTATATCGGTATTGAGCAAATCTTTTAAACCATCTGCGATAAGGTTTGTGATCGGATTTTCACCAATTACATCGTGCCATAACGGTTCATCAATTCTATACAAAGGTTTCCCTAAAATCTCAATGGCAGATTCTTTACTTCGTTTAAGAATGGATAAGATCTCTTCGTCTGGTTTCGAATCTCTTGTACAATAGACCGCAGATTGTAAAAGTGTTTTGTGTGTCCCGTTTATTTCAAGTTCTAATACACCAATATGTTCGCCAAAGTTCCCTGCACTTACGATGAATGTATTATTAACTACTTGTGCTTCATTATATAGAACATGATCATGCGAAGAAACGATCACGTCAATGCCAGATATCTCTTTAGCTAATTCGGTATCCGCTAGCGTTCCAACATGGTTCAGAAGAATGCACAGATCGTATTTCCCACGGTTACGCTCCAGTTCTTCAGCTATAGCGATAATGTAGTTCTCACTATGAAATCCTAACCCTTCATTAAAAGCTCCTAAGTCAGGTGAAGCGCCAGTTACAAAAATACGAAGTCCATTTTTAGTGAGGAGCACACTCGAATGAACGCCAGGAATCGTCTTCTTATCTTTCTTGAAAAGGTTGTTGCTGATAAAAGGAACTGTACTTTTTGTAGCCATATGTTCCAACGTATCTGCCCCATTAAACATCTCGTTGTTGCCGATCGTTAAGGCATCGTAACCAACTGTATCTAGGAGTTCAACCGCGGCCATTCCTCTTGTTCCCTGTAGTTCGATGCTTTTAAAATCTGCAAAATCACCTGCATCCACCAGTAAAGTGTTTTCGTCTTTATGCTGATTAATTAAGGTTACTGCTTTCGCAAAGTTATCAAAATGACTGTGAAGATCGTTCGTATGTATGATTTTTATCTTCATAAATCCCCCAAAATTTCATAAGATTCCCTTTACAAATAATGGTATCATAAAACAAAAGTAAATGTTGAAAAAATACGGAGGTTGGAATGTCATATCTCGATAACGAATTATGTATTAGACCCATCATAGAAGGAGACCTCCCCAGGCTTTGGGAACTCATTTATAAAGAGAAGGAACCAGAATGGAAACAATGGGATGCTCCATATTTTAATCACAAACAAATTCCATTTGATGAATTTATGTGGAACAAAGATCACTATGTGAATCAAGATCAACGGTGGGCAATAGAAGTTGCTGGTGAGTTGGTTGGAACCGTGAGCTATTATTGGGAGCACGAGCCCTCTCGCTGGTTAGAGATGGGTATTGGAATCTACAATCCCAAGTTTTGGAGTGGTGGATACGGAACAAGAGCTTTTATTCTTTGGATCAATCACTTGTTCAACACCCTTCCACTCGTGCGTGTTGGGTATACCACATGGTCAGGAAATAAACGGATGATTAAAGTTGGTGAAAAACTTGGCATGAAAATGGAAGGCAGAATGAGAAAATGTCGCTATTATAACGGAGAGTTTTATGATTCCATCAGGATGGGAATTCTTCGAGAAGAGTGGAAATTGTTCACATTAGGAGGATAATAAACGCATGGAAATTTTATTAGCACTATCAGGTTATCTCATCTTATTCTTCGTAATATATCTAGCGGTGAGAACTGGAATTAATGACTCTAAAAATCTCACACATATAAAAAATGAGCTTTCTACAATAAAAAGAGAGTTAGAGCTGTTACGCAAACAATCAGTAAAGCAAGAGGAGGAATGAACCTTTGGCAAGACGGAGCACCATATCATCAGAATACATCTACAAAACTCCCTTCGGTCATTTAAGAAAAGACAGCTTCAAGCTGCAAAATAAAGAGGAAACCATTGACTATTATGTTCATGAATATCCTGACTGGGTGAATGCAATCGTCTTAACTAAAGATAAACAGATTTTACTTGTTGAACAATACCGTCATCCTGGCAACGACTTCTTTTTAGAAGTTCCGGCTGGAAAAGTTGAACAAGGTGAATCCTATGAGGAGGGAATCATAAGAGAGGTTCTAGAGGAAACAGGCTACTCTTCTCTTAAAAAACCGATCTTACTTGGAGAATTCATGGTAAACCCTGCTACCCAAACCAACAGGGTTATAACGTTTTTATTCTTAGATGCATTCGAAACATCGTCTCAAAACTTAGATGATAACGAAGATATAACGGTTAAGATTTTCTCTTTTGATGCTATGGAAGAACTCATAGAAGATAAAAAAATTACACAATTGTTTACCGTAAGTGCTTACTTTTTAGCAAAGCATTATCTATCCCAAAATAAAGAGAACTAGCTTAGTTGAGTATAACTCTAAGCTAGTTCTCCTCTCTTTAGTTCAGTTTCATTTTAACTGCGCGTGTTGCTACAAAACTTTTAATATAGGAATCGATCGGTCTTCTTCCACCAAAATCATCTTCATATAATCCTGTAATCACGAAACCTGCATCAATCTGCCCTTGTATTTGATCCTCTAACGTATGTCCGAATTCTATCGTTTCATCAGTCTTAAGGAACGCAGACTTCTCTTCTTCAGTCATAGAATCGAGAGTGGAATAAGGAATGCTGTTACTTACCACTAAATTTCCCTTTCGATCTTCTTCATCATCAAAAATAAACAACAATGGATTGGTAAAACCAGAGATGAGGACGCCTCTGTCTTTTAAAACACGTGATGCCTCTTTCCATACGAGAGAAATATCCTCCACAAACACATTCGCCACAGGATGAACGATCAAGTCGAACTCCCCATCATCCAACATAGAGAGATCACACATATCTCCTTGTATAACTCTTAAACTCAAATTGTTTGCTTCTGCTACCAATTGGTCATTTTCTAACTGTTTCTTTGATATATCGATGACAGTAACATCTGCGCCAGCAGCTGCTAACACAGGACCTTGTTGTCCTCCTCCAGAAGCAAGACAAAGAATCTTCACCCCGTTTAAAAACTCTGGAAACCAACCTCTAGGAACTGGTTTTTCTGTTGTAACGGTAATACGCCAATCTCCTGATTTACTTTTTTCAATTTCATCATTCGATACAACCTTCGTATAGCTCACACCATCTTCAACCTTTTTGTCCCAAGCCTTACTATTGTGCTTAACCGTATTCATCTCTAAAACTCCTAGTCATTAATAGTCTTGTACACAATCCATAAAAAGGTAGTTAAACCCTTCATAATAGACAAAAGAACAGCAAAAAAGAGCCTTAAGTAAGGCTCTATTGAACAGTAATCCTAAATCTTTTCATGTAAAACGGTATAATCTATTTCAGAAAAATCAGCTAAAGTAGGTTCATTCGCGTCAAGTTTTAAAGTACGAGCTGTAGAAGCGTGTACTTTCTTTAATAAATCAGGGTTGTTCATCAATCGCTGACCATAGGAAGGAATCATCTCTTTGATCTTTGGTTCCCATTTTCCGATCTCTTGTGGGAAGCATTTGTTCAACACTTCAAGCATAACTTGAACAGCAGTGGACGCACCAGGTGATGCGCCAAGTAAGGCAGCAATCGAACCATCAGCGGAAGTAATCACTTCTGTACCGAATTGAAGGGTTCCTTTTCCACCTGATTCTGTATCCTTGATGACCTGAACACGTTGCCCAGCTACGACAAGATCCCAATCTTCACTCTTGGCAGTCGGGATAAACTCTCGTAGTTCTTCCATTCGCTGTTCTTTTGACAACAACACTTGTTGAATCAAGTATTTCGTTAATGACATTTCTTTAGCACCCGCAGCTAACATCGTTAATACGTTATTAGGTTTTACAGATGTCACAAGATCAAGCATAGACCCTGTTTTCAAGAACTTTGGTGAGAATCCAGCGAATGGTCCGAACAATAATGATTTCTTGTTGTCAATATATCGTGTATCCAAGTGAGGAACAGACATTGGTGGTGCCCCGACTTTAGCTTTTCCGTATACTTTCGCGTGCTGTTGCTCAATCACTTCTGGATTCTTACATACCATGAAGATCCCACTTACTGGAAATCCGCCAATGTGCTTTCCTTCAGGAATACCGGATTTTTGAAGAAGATGAAGACTTCCCCCTCCACCACCGATAAAAACAAATTTCGCTGTGTGTCTCTCAACAGAACCTGAGTTTAGATTTTTGACTTTCAGTTCCCAAGAGCCATCACTTGTACGCTTTAGATTTTCCACGCTATGTTTGTATTTAACATCAACATTCTGCTTCTGAAGATGACTAAATAACATGCGAGTGAGAGAACCAAAATTAACATCTGTTCCTGAATCGATCTTCGTAGCAGCAATACTCTCGTCTAACGAACGACCTTCCATGATCAATGGAATCCATTCCATCAATTTCTCTGGAGAATCTGAGAATTCCATCCCTTTAAAGAGAGGATTCTCTGTTAGCGCTTCCATACGTTTCTTTAAAAACTGAACGTTGTTTTCTCCTTGAACCATACTCATGTGAGGCAATGGCATAATGAAATCTTCTGGATTACGAATCAATTTTTGTTCAACAAGGTAAGACCAGAACTGCATAGATACTTGAAACTGTTCATTAATTTCTATGGCTTTTGAAATATCGATCGATCCATCTGGTTTTTCCGATGTGTAATTTAGTTCACAAAGTGCAGCATGCCCAGTTCCCGCATTGTTCCACTCGTTTGAACTTTCCTCTCCTGCTTTATCAAGTTTTTCAAATACTTTAATTTTCATTTCTGGAGCTATTTCTTTTAAGATCGTTCCTAATGTAGCACTCATGATTCCAGCGCCAATTAAAAGGACGTCTGTGTTCGTTTCTCTGTTGCTCATCATTATCAACCTTTTCACCTAAAATTTACAGAAAAAAGCCATCGTCTCACATATAAAAGAGACAACTTGGTTACAGCTTTTCCTGTTTCCATGAAAACCATATCAACTAGTATTGCTAATATTTAAGTCTTTAATATCTTTATTATATGATAATTATAAATTATTTGAAAGCCGATAAATAGTGATAATTATATGAATAGTGTGCCCAAACTCTTTCGACAACAGTATTTATAAAGGTTTTCAATAAACTTTTTTACAGAAGAATGCACACTAATATATGTAATTTTAACTAAATTTGCGCAACAAAAACGCCTGAAATTGTCCATCAGGCGCTCCTGTTCCAAAAAATATTCACGTGAAAATTAAATCACTGCTTTCTAAACTTTCTTCTCTATCCTTTTCTAGACTTCGATTTGTTCGATTGAGTAGTACGCTTCTATAATGAGCGGCACGATGGAGTTTGCCTTTAAGGGCTCGGGAGGTACTTTCAATAGGTAGGTCCATTCCGTTTGAGAAGATCACTCTAACCTTTTTCCGGTCAATGGATATAATGTCGTCAATATGTGGCTGTGAAAGCCAAATGCAGGAGTCTTTTCGTGGTGATTTCGTGGGAAAGAAGAATATATCAAGCTTCGTATCAATCATAATAGGA
This sequence comes from Fictibacillus nanhaiensis, assembly GCF_049537595.1. Lineage (GTDB taxonomy): Bacteria > Bacillota > Bacilli > Bacillales > Fictibacillaceae > Fictibacillus > Fictibacillus nanhaiensis_F. The sequence continues at coordinate 1,499,647 of NZ_JBMULM010000001.1, read as the reverse complement.
GGAAAGCACATCCTCCCCAAAATAATCTGTGCTGCATCTTTCTTGCCATCGTATGTACTTCCATAATAAGGACAAGAATCTTTGATGATTCGAAAAGGCTTTTTCTCAACAAGTAAGACGGCATCTTCTTCATAAATTTCCGCGCAAACCCTTCCCCATTGATTAATAAATGGTTGAATAGCAATGGTCCTATTCGTAATTAAATACTTTTCCACTTTCTCGTGCACAATTCTACGCTTCATTCATAACCTCCTAAAATGTTTTTTAATTCCCCAATAACCTAAACCCTCCATAGTACAAATTGCCCTAAAAATTTATACTACATAGTAATATTTTACCATTCAACAAAACATGTATCTATATATTTTACCAATGATTTTCAAAATATTTCGTTTATTCATAAGTTAAGCGGGTGAAGATTCGTTTCTTCACCCGCTTTCTTTATTTATTTTGTCATTTCTGACGCGCTATTTCGTTTATCAATCAAAATAATTATTGCAGGAAGAATGAACAATGAGCTGATTAGACATAAGAAAGTATCAAACACGGTTGTGATTCCGAACGATCGCAGCATCACAAATTCAGAAAAGATAAGTGTACTAAACCCTGCCATAACCGTTAAACCCGATGCCGTAATCGCCCTTCCGATTTTAGAAATTGATTTAATTAGCGCTTCGTCACGTGATAGACCGTTCTCAAGCTCTTCCTTATAGCGTTCCATGATTAGGATGGTAAATTCGCTTCCGATACCAAGAACGAGTGAGCCAAGTACAGCCGTTAATGGGTTGATCTCAATATTTAACATGAACATCATGAGAGAGGACCAGCCTACAACAAGTACAATAGGTAGAATTGGATACATCGCCATTTTCCATCTTCGGTAAGCTAGCAATAGCCCGGCGATAATCGCAATAACTCCAATACCTGCAGATATGTGACGGTTTTCTGTCATCGATCCCACTGATTTGATGTTAATGACATTTGAGCCTGCTGGCTTCATTTCCACTCTAGAAGGAGGATTGATGTTTTTCTCGATCTGATTCAGCAGATCCGCTTGCTCCTTCATACCGATATTTCCAATCGTAAAAGAAACAGCTGCAGATTCTTTGTCTTTTGATAAAATATTGCTTTTTAATTCATCGGGAACTTGTGCCAAGATGCTGTCAATCTCAGCTTTTGTTTCTGGGACTTTCCCCTTGTTTGCTTGTTTCATAATGGATGCAATACTTGTTGCTGTCTCGATTTCCGGATGAGCTTTTCGCTGTTGTTCCTCATAAGCAGCAATCCATTTAACCACATTTGGATCCGTTACGTCTTCGGACTTAAGAATAAATGAAATCTCGTTAGTCGAACCAATGATCCTTCGAACCTCATTCAACTCTTTTAACTCTGGCGCTTCTTGCGGCATTAAGTTCTCAATATTTGTTTCAATTTTTAGCGAGTGGTCTATATAGAATCCTCCAGCTGAGAGCAGCACACCAACGGCCAAAAGAAGTAGAGGCTTCTTTACAGTTAATGTAGCTACTCTTTCCATAAACCCTTCCATTCTACTTGGAGTCGATATGGTTTTTGGTGTAACTTGACGATCACGCAGCATAAATACGGAATACATCAACATTAAGCTAACGGTGTAGGAAACGATAACACCTACAGAAAGCATGATTCCGAAATGTTGAATCATTGGGACTTTTGATATAAGTAATGTTATGAAGCCAAGGGTCATTGCAAACACAGCGATTCCTACAGCTGGCCCCATTTTCTTAATTGATTGAAGAATAGCTTCTTTTACAGGTTTACCAGTTTTTAATTCCTCGTCATACCGGTTGTGAAATTGGATGGCAAAATCCGTCCCAAGACCAATTAAGATCGGCAAAATTGCCATTGTTACCATACTCATCGGAACTCCGATATAGCCCATGATTCCAATCGTCCAGAATAAAGACATAAGCACGACTGGAAGTGCTAATAGTCTCCATTTAACGGGAAAAACGATAAAGAGTATGGCTGCCATCAACACTAGTGAAAGGCCAAGCATGATTGACATATCTTTCATCATGCTATTGTAGATTGCTCCATAAATCTTTGGTGTTCCAGATATCTTAGTATGGAGATTAGAGAAACCTGCTTGTTTTGTCATGTTACTTACTTCTTCTGTTAAATCAGAAAGTTCGTTATAGGGAATTCCCCCTTTTACTTTCATGATAATTAAGGCGTGCTTCCCGTTTTGGGGCATAAACGTTTTAAACATCTCGTTTACATTTCGGTTTTTGTCTAGTACTAGCAGTTTTACAAATTTTTCATTTTGAAGAGATGGTGCTCCAGCTGCTCGTAAGGAGGTAAGATTTGCTCCTGACTGTTCGTTTACCTTCTTCATAAATGACATTTGCGCTTTCTGAGCTGCATCTTGTTGCTGAGCAGGAGTTGCACCTCTTGCAGCAGCCTCCTGAACGGCTTTTTCAACCGTTTCTTGCAACTGCTTTTTCATCTTCATCTGTATTTTTGTTGCTTGATCCGTCCCGTTTTCAATCATGTTGTAATAGCTGAATGCAGATTGAATTTCCTTCTTCTGCACTAATTCACTCTGAAGCTTGTTAATGGCTGAGAGATTAACTGTTGATAACAAATCACCTTGCTTACCTGAAAGCAGGATGAACAGGGTATCGCTACCAAATTCATCATGATATTCTTCTGTAGCTTTATAGATTGGATCCTTGTGAGAGATCATCGTCCCCTGCCCCAGATCAACTTGAACTTTGGTCACACCAAACCCAAGTACCAATGTGAAAAGTAATAAAAGGACAATAATTTTTTTGGGGCTTTGCCTAATTTTTTTCGCTAAAAAGCTGAATCCTTTACTCATCTATTATTCCTCCACTTATTAAAACTGAACAAACTGTTCATTATCAAACAGGTTGTTTAAGGAAATAATAGGAGATAGTGAAGGTTTACTCAATGTTCAAAAATCAAGCAAGTGTATAATACTCTACAGATTAAATTCGTTTGTATAGTTTCCTTGTAATCTTTTACAAAATGACGATATTTGTTCAATATATTTTATTGAACACACTGTCTGATAGTATGATACATTTTAGATGAGGAGGGATTTGAGCATGTCCGAAAAACATGATCTTCGTATTATAAGAACAAAAAAGTTAATTAGGGATGCTTTCCTAGAACTAATCAGTCAAAAAGGATTTACATCGATAACTGTTCAAGATATCGCAGATACAGCAACGATTGGCAGAGGTACCTTTTATCTGCATTACAAAGACAAATACGATTTATTAGACCAATTGACAGATCAAACTCTTACTAAGCTTTCAGAACTTATTCAACCATCTTTTCATTTTCGTGAAAACAAACTGAATTTTGAAGAACTGAAGCAGATGCTTATTCACGTGTTTGACGCGATACGTTCAGAACAAACATTTTTTAAAACAATGCTTTCGAGTCATGACACACCGAATTTTACTCAACAATTGACACAATTTTTCTTTAACAAATTTGCAGCAGAGTATGAAAATCTGAACCTTTCTCAAAAAAAGGAAGTACCTAAAGGAATTCTTATCAGTTACTTGTCTTCAGCCATACTTGGCGTTATCATTTGGTGGCTGCAGAACGATATGATGTATGCTTCACAATACATGGCGGAGCAAATTACAAATCTTCTAATTAACGGTCCAGCCTCCATATTTGATGTTGAATACTAAATTAAAAAAAGTCAGTGAATGATCTTCATTCACTGACTTCCATGATTTCTGCATTACTATATGAATAATAAGGTTTATCGATTTTGGTAAGTTGATGTGCAAAGCATAAACCTATTGCACTAAAAAGCAGCGTAACAATTAGAGTGGTTATGCCTGGATTTTCATTAACCGTCTGCCATAAAGGTGTATGTTTCAAATTTGTTAAAGAATCCAGTTCACTTCCTCTAATTTCGTAAAGGATAGCCCATGTTTGATAAATTCTTGCAAGATTAAATCCGAAAACTGCCACCAGTGGTGAGTGGTGTTTTCACAATATCTCCTTTTAGCAGATCTTGAACCACAAGCGCTGTTACCCCGCATTGTCCTCTAGCTGGATTCTCTTTCGTCCATTTGGAGCTTGTCTTGATGGACCATGCTTTATGCAATTGATCCTTTAATGTTTGAATCCTTTCGTCTAGCAACATTTATTCCTCCAAACGAAATACACTTTTTTGACATTATAAAAAGACTCTTCTACCACATCCAAAAGCAACTAAGGTTACGAAAACAGCCTATTTTTATTATTAAATCGCCAAAATCACTTTCTCTTCAGCATGTACGATGTATATGCTATAAATTTTATGTTTCAACTTTTGTCTTAGTTCGAGAGGGATCGTTAATGCACCTCTTTTACTGATTTTCTGAGTAAATTCCCTCGTCATATTTTTATCTATGATAATGACATCATCTTCACAATCAATGCCTACGATTGATCCATTGCTAATCGCAAACTCTTCTCTCCAGCGAATTGGTATGTAAATATAACCTCTCTCGTTGTCATAATACTTATCTTCCAGCTTATACATAATTCACCTGCTCTTCAAGAATCGGGAAACTTTATTTTACTATAATGTGATGAAGTGGTGAAGTCTCAACAATAAACTATATGTAAAATTTACAATCCTTTTAATTCTTTGCCAAAAGAAAAAGCCAGTGGATGACACTCATTCACTGGCTTCCATATACGCCTCTGGACTTATTCAAATTACAACTGGAGAAACTGTCTGCGTCTTCATTTTATGTCTAAACTAATACTATAAAGACATTACGAACGGAGATAAGTTATGACAGACACTTTTACCAGAAAACAACTTACACTTGAACTTTTGCTGCATATCACACTAACGTCATTAACCCTTGTAACCCTGATCATGCTGCTACCGACCATTCAGCCAATCTTTAAATTGATCGGCATCGGGCTTGCGATCGGTATCGTAACTTTTGACTTACTCTTTTTATGTAAACGTAATCTGCAATCCTTAAAAATCACTCGCCTGATCGCGCTCTATTTCTTTGCCGTCAGCATGTTCGTGTTTGCTATCTTTTACGTGACAAAACTGTTAGTGCTAACAGACATGTACGGATTTGAAAACTTATTAAAGTTACATGAGTCAGCTGCCAAATTCATCTACTTAGCCATTTGTTTCGCACAGCCAATCATCTTGCCTCTGCCTGAAGTCGTAACGGTTGCTGCGGCTAGTGCTGTATTTGGACCGTTCACAGCAATTTCCGTAGGATTTCTCGGAACACTGACTGGAATCATCGTGATGTATTTCATCGCAAGATTTGGTGGACAGCGCATTGTTTCAAGGTTTGTAAAAGAAGAACACCTCACAAAGTACCAAACTTATGTACAGAGAAATGAACTCCTCTTTTTAGCTATTATGTTTATCATTCCAATTTTACCGGACGAAATCATTTGTATTGGAGCAGGACTTGGCGGGGTTACGTTTCGACGGTTCTTTATTATTGCAGCACTATCGAAGCTGTTCACCTCTACAATCTTTGCTTACTCCGTGGAACTAGCGAAGATCTTCTCTTTAACAACGACTGAATTGATGGTGTATGCTTCAATCATTGCGGGAGTTGCATTTATCGTGACAACGTTGATTAAGAAGAATTTGAGGCAGAAGGAAAAGGCTTAATACGAAAAGCTGCTCCCAAAGAACATATCGTTCTAAAGGAAGCAGCATTTTTATTCAAATTCGTTAAGAGTTAATGCGTACCAAATCAATACAGGTTAGATCAAAGGTGATGAATCTTCTTCTCGTTTCCCCTTGAACAACCGCATCATATGAAAACGTTGCACAGTTCTTCCCAGCATCAATTTTTACTAGAGTGAATAATGTGGGTGAAGTTGAGCTGTCTAAACGAAGCGGTTGACCACCTAAAATAATATAAAACTGATCAGCTCTGCCAACAGGCGGAATTGGAGCAACTGCAACAAGGGAGATCGGAACAAGCAATTCTTCACCCTCACTCAATTCTAAAGTTGTCGCAAACGGAAGATATCCTTGGGCTGCAGCACGGAGTTCATATGTGCCATCTGGTATCCCCAGTAATGAGAATACCCCTGATTTATAAGATGTAACTTCACTCACTAAGGTACCTTGTAAGGTAAATAGACTAATGGTGACTCCAGCTAACGGTCTGCCTGTTCGGCTGTCTGATACTTGACCTGTAATATCTCCATCCGCACCAGCACTTAACGCAAAGTTAACCCCTGTTCGATTCTCCCCGCTTCTAAGTGTGAGTGACAACGAGTCTTCCAAATATCCTTCTGCATCTGCTGTTACCGTGTATATGCCTGCACTAAGATTTCCAATCAAATAAGTTCCATCGTTACCCGTTGTTGCACTGCCTACAACAATACCATTTTCGTCTAAAACGTTTACTTCAGCATTACTTAGTGGTCCGTTACCTGAAATAGTCACTATACCGCTAATTGAAGACGGTGTACCAGGCAGAGCAAAGTTCTCTACTTTCGTCTCGTTCACTAACAAAATCGACTGTCTGCCATCTGTACCATATCCTTGAGCAGACGCTCTTAGTGTATACGTCCCATTACTTAGCCCTGGGATTGTATAAAATCCATCAATGTTTGTAAGTGCTACAGCAACAGGGCGGCCGATTACAGCTAGTGCACCCACTTCAGCATTAGCAATACCTATTTCAAAAGGGGCGCTTGACAGATCAAACGTCTCTACAATAGCACCTACTATTGGAAGTCCAGTATCTGAATCTGTTACAAACCCCGAGAACAAGCTTGGAACTGCAATTAAGTTAAAATTAACGACGCTTTGAGTATTTGGAGCAGCAGTAAACTCCAACACACTGCTTCTATAATCAGAATTTATGGCTGAAAGGCTAAATTCACCCGGCAGAAGACCATCAACTAAATAATTTCCGTTAGTATCAGTCTGTACCTCCGCTATGACAACACCGTTATTATCCGCTAATCGAAGCAGTGTATTAACAAGCGGCTGAGAACCGTCCGCATTTCGCACAGTCCCTCTAACACTTGAAGAAACAGGTGCCAATTGAAGATCGGCGAAAGCAGTACTTCCTGGTTCAACCAAGATTCCTGCTGAGTCGTTTCCAAAACCTTTTTTCGTTGCGACGACCGTGTAGTTTCCGTTTTGTACTTGGCTAAAACGATATCTCCCTTGTTCATCTGAAAGAGTTGAAGCAACGACCGGACCAGAAGGACTTATTAAACGAAGTTCAACACTTGATTTAGCTACAAATGCTCCTGAAGCTGCATTTGTTACTACACCTTCCACATTACCTGGTTCAAAGGCTAGCGGTAAATTTGTAACTGTTGTCTCGTTTGCTTCGATAAAAACACTAAGTGAACGTTGTTCAAAGCCCCGCGAACTGACAATCATGGTATAAATGCCAGGCAGAAGATCCAAAACTCTATAAGCACCGTCTGACTGTGTTAATACTGTGGTCACAACAGCTCGAGTTGCATCAATGATCTGAATCACTGCACCTGCTAATGGAACACCATTTATATCTGAGATTGTTCCAATAATGTCACCCGTTTCAAGGGAAATAGCTAAAATGACTTGCGTTGTGGCACCATTCTCAATAATACTACCTTGTGAAATATTGCTATAACCTGGTTTGACAGTTGAGACAACAATCGTACCTTCTTCAACATTTTGCATTGTTAAAATACCGTTTTGATCGGTTATACCTGATGTAATCGGGATACCCGTTTCGTTAAAAATGTTCGTTACAACACCAGATATTGGATTACTCGTTGCTGCATCAATTACCCTAACTGTTAACGTGCCTCCGAGTGCAGTAAGTAGTGGATTAAGAGAAGTTTCTTCACCTGGGTTCACTTCTACACCAAACGCACCAGCATTATAGCCTCTTGTTGTTACGGTCAAAATATAATTTCCTTGTCGAATCTGCTCTATTCTATACGTACCATCAGGCTGAGCAAGTACGGTGGTAATCAAGCCATTATTAAGGTCGAAAAGACTAATCTGAATACTTTGTTGCGTAATTGGGTTTCCATTTTCGTCTGTAATCGTTCCGGATATACTGCCAAATAGGCTAGTCAAAGCTAGATTACTAGTTGTCTCTGCGTTACTGTTTACGACGGCTCCGATTGACGATACTGCGTAACCTGATCGATTTGCAGTCACTTGGTACGTGTTTGGCTGTAAATTTCTAAAGGAATAGCTTCCGTTCTGTTCAGTGACGGTTGATGCAATAATAATGTTGTTCAGTAAAACATTAATAACAGATCCAGCTAAAGGGACACCGTTTTCATCTGTAACGGTTCCTGTTATCGTGCCAGGTTCAGAGATTAAATTAAATGTTACGTTAACCGTTTGTCCTGGCGCAATCGTAACCCCTTCCGTATCACTTGTGAAATTCGGTGCCACAACTGTAACTGCAAACGTGCCTAGAGGCAGGTTGCCAATAAAGAACGTACCATCTCCATTTGAAACAGCGGAGCCGATCACCGTACCATTTACATCAACGACTTTTACTCCAGCGCCTCCAATTCCTCCATTTGGACCAGAAACTAGACCTGATACAAAACCAGGATCTGACAATAAGAAACCGTCCACTGTCGTTGTAGCGTTTGCTAAAATAGATGCTCCTGCTGAGAACGTATTATAGTTGGGTGTTGTCATGGATACGGTATACTGCCCTGGCGAAAGCCCGTTAATCACATAAACACCTGCATTGTTTGTCACGGCGCGGCCAGCAGGCTGAACACTCGTTCCAAAAACCAATCGAACGATTGCACCGGCGTTCGGTATACCCGTTTCTTGATCAATAATCGTTCCAGTAAGAATTCCAGGAAGTGCCGTAAGTTCAATGTCAACAACCTGTGTTTGACCAGGTGCAACGGAGAATCCAACAGAATTCGTCTCATAATCTGGGTTGAATGTTCCTAATGAATAAATTCCTGACGTAAAGTTCTCTATTAGATAGTTTCCTTGATCATCCGTTTGAACCTCAGCGAGTTCAGCACCATTCTCATCAATAAGTCGTACAACCGTACTGATGAGGGGAATCACAATGTCTTGTGCTGAAACCCTTGCGATGGAAATTTCATTTTGAACAATTCTTGCCGTTATGACACCTCGAACGTTCGAAAGACTTGGCGTGAGAACAAAGTTTCTGATTGTTGTTACAGCATTCTCAATCAGGACAGAACCAGTGGCACTTCCAAAATTCTCTTTTGTAATCGTTAATGTGTAGGTTCCAGCTGATACAAAACCAGTGCTAAAATTTCCGTTGCTATCGGACAAAGCAGTACTGATAACCGGACCAAACGGTGAAATAGGTCTAACTTCAATAGTAGCCCCAATTAACGGATTACCTGTAAAAGAATTTGTAATATTACCAGAAACGACTCCTCCTTCTGGAATTAGGATGATGTCTACTGTTGTTTCTTGATCAGGTATAACGACACCACTTCCGATCCCCGTTCCCGTGCCAGTTCCTTTTCCAATTACTGTATATTGACCTCCAGCAAGATCATCAACCTCATAAGATCCATTCCCATCTGTAATAACAGTTGTGATTGGTGTGTTTGTTGTGTTTGAAATCTGTACGGTCGTATTGCCCCGCGGTGTCCCATCAGGATCTTTAATTGTACCTGTAATTGTTCCTATATCAGGTTGAAGGATGAGTGTTGCATTTGATAAAGACAAGGAATTGATGATTACACCTACAGAAGCTGCGCCATAACCTTTTGCTATTGCCCGTATATTTAATGGACCTGTTTGAAGATTCCCTATTCTAAAAGCTCCGTTTTGATCCGTCGTAATTGTTGCGACAAGAATACCACTTACGTCAGTGACCTCGATGAAACTACCGGAAATCAGCAAACCCGTTGCGGCGTCCTGAACAACACCTTCCACTGAACCCCGGTCTTCTTCAAGAGGGATGATAAGATCCGATACTTCCCCATTTTGTACAGTTGCCCCTACCGTAGCCGTTTGATAACCATCTGCAACTACGTTCACTTGATACGTTCCTGCTGTTAGGTTTGGAAATGCAAAGCTTCCATCTGACAACGCAATAAGAGTTTGCAGCAACACACCACTATCATTTACAAGACGAACAGAAATTTTTTGATCAGTGATCGGATTACCTGCTGAGTCTGTTACGGAACCAGAGATTGATCCTCCTACTTCTAATAAAGCAAATGAAACGGCAGAAGTTTCATTTGGAAGCACAATTACTCCAGTTTGATTCTGTATATAATATGGAGAGCTCGCGATAACAGTATACGTCCCAGGAGCTAACAGAGTTGAAGTGAAGTTTCCGGCTGTATCTGTGTTCGTTGAGATAATCGGAATTCCTTCCGGTGTAAGAATGGAGATAAGGACCCCAGCTAATCCTTCCCCCGAATCTGCGCTTATTACCGTCCCTGTGAATGATCCTCCTAATGGAGTTAATACAACCGAGAGTCCAATCAGTTGCTCACCTGGCTGCAACGAGACACCTCCTGTTGAAGATGAATAATTTTCAGCACCAGCAACAACAGTATAAGCACCTCCTGGCAAATTCCCTATTACAAAATTTCCATCAAGATCCGTTATACCGTTTCCAATCTCACTATCATTTTCATCAACAACTCTTACACTAGCATTAGATAACGGCGTTCCATTATTATCAGTAACCGTTCCTGATACGGATGCGGGATCTGGCACTAAAGCAAGTTGTACGTTTGTTGTAACATTAGATGCTACAATAACACCCGTGGAACGAATGTTGTAGTTTAGCTGATAGGCGTTTAGCGTGTATGATCTTGGGGCTACACCTTCTATTAAGAAGTCTCCTTCTGCACCTGTCGTTCTTCTCGCAATTGGTGTTGCTCCACCTGGTGCATACACTTCTACCTGAGCACCTACGAGGGGCGCAAGAGTTTGTTCATCAAGAATCACACCTGAAATCTGACCAGGTTCTGGAACTAAGAAGATATCTGCTGTAATGGTCTCCCCTGGTCCTGCATCGATTGATACTTGTCGTCTCTGATAATCAGGAATGATTGCCGTAATAAGGTATTGACCTTCCGTAAAACCTATTATTCTATAAAAACCGTTTACATCGGTGGCTACAACACGAACCGTAAATCCGTATATATCTAATAGACGAACAGCAACGTTTGCAAGTAGGTCGCCTAACTCTGAAGTAATTGTTCCTTCAACCGTTGCCGGAAACGGTTCCAGTACAAAATCTACTACTCTCGTATCATTTGGAGGCACTAAGATAGAGGCACTTGATGATCCATAGCCATCGTCTGTAAAAGCAACGACGGTATAAGGACCAGAATACACACCTTGAGTTACATAATTGCCTTGCTGATCCGTTACAGTACTCGCAATAACGGGGCCTGTTGGCGATAAATAACGGACTTGAACCATAACTTGCGAGATTGGAAGACCTGTAACAGCATCTATGATGGTTCCCGAGACAGTTCCCGGTTCAGGCGTTAATATAAAGCTTAATGATGTTGTTTCGTCCGGTAGTATGGTAAAAGTTGCACTCTGACTTGAATATCCGTCAGCACTCACAATGGCACGATACGTATCCGGTGACAGGTTGGCAAAGGTAAATTGACCGAAACTATCTGATACCCCTTTTCGATCAAGAGGCTTCCCCGACGATGAGACGATAACAATAGCATTTGATAATGGCTCTCCCGTTAACTGGTTTGTGACATACCCTGTAACAGCCCCTGGATTTTGAGTTAACGAAACAGAGATCGCAAAACCTGTAGCAGGCACAGT